>JBQTJX010000018.1:0-64948 GCA_052386675.1 Betaproteobacteria bacterium | reverse complement strand
AGGGATAAGAATTTCCTTCCCTTTCGCGCTGCACAAAGCGAGCGTCTGGGGCGGGATCCGGGCGGGTAGGCAGCGGTTGGGTGCCACAATCGGTCATGCGTTCGGCGCCAAGGTGCTCGCGCAAGGGGCGTTATGGCAAATACTGCGCCCCTTCGGCGCGTTTCGGCAAGTTCAGAGAAAGCGTAGACAGCGAGCGCCGGTTGGAGCGGGCTCAGGCGATGTCGGGGACGGGGTGATAGCTGAACGGGAGGCTCGGGGGATCGGTCGGCGGTGAAGGCCCGCCGGGCTGTCGCGGCTCCCAGAGGCCAAGCCAAGTGAGGATGCGCTCGATGACGGCCGGGTCCTCGATGAGGGCGATGACGCGCATCTGCGCGCCGCACTTGGGGCACTCGAGCGGGTCGACCTCGTAGACCTTGCGGATCAGCTTGGCCCAGGCAGCTTTGGCGGCCTGGCGCGCCGGGCTTTGAACTTCAGTGTCGGAGGCCTCCAGTTCGGGGGGCTCGCGCTCCGCGCCTCGCGTGCGGCTGGAATAGCGCCCGTAGTAGCGCACCATGTGCTCGTTCCTGTCCGGGATGTGCTTGCAGAGCAGCTCCAGCCACTGCACGCCGGGCATTGCCTGGAAGTTGCGCTTCAGAGTCGCGTGCAGCCCGCTGCGGTAGATCACGGCGCCCCTGGCCGCGTCGTAGGACATCTTCTCCAGGGAGAACGGCGCCCGAAGCATGTAGCCCGCGAGGCTCTTTCGGCCCTCGGCGTCGCCCGCTGCGACGCGAACGCGGTTGTGGACGCTGAAGCCGCTGTGGCGCCAGTTGAGCATCTGCGCGGCGAGAGGCGCAGGAATCGCTTCCCTTCGAACGAGGAGGCCGAGCACATCTCGGCGCAGCCGCTCGGCGAGCAGCGCCTCGGGCACCGGCGGCAGCGGCAGGAACCGACCGGAAGGTTCGAAGACGCCGTCCGCGACGAGCGCATGGACGTGGGGGTTGAAGTTGACCAGGTCGCCGAAGGTCTGCACGAACAGGATGAATCCCGGGCACCCGCGCGGATAGGCGACACGGTAGGCCTCGGTGAGCGAGCGCGCCACGATGCGGCAGAGCTCGCCAAGCAGTGACCGCCGGTAGGCGAAGAACGGCCGGATCAGTTTCGGCACGGTGAAGACGTACTGCCGGTGCGCCACGGGCCGCAGCACGAACTGCTCGACCCAGTCGCCCCAGGCGAGGACGCGCTTCTGGTGGCAGCTCGGGCAGAAGTAGCGCGTCTTGCAGGAAAAAGCGAGCAGCAGGTCGTGGCCGCACCCCGCGCAGCGGATGCGCGCGAAGCCCCGGTGCGGGTCGCCGCAATCGAGAAAGCGCTCGAGCACGTTCTTCTCGACGGCGCGCCGCACGCGGCCGCAGGCGCGCAGCTCCGGCAGGTGCCGGCGCACGCACTGCCACAGCGGGCTTGCGTGCGGCCTGCGCGGACGATAGATCGCCGGGCGATCGGCTTGCATCCACCGACCAACGCCGGGCCCATTGCCGTGGACGAATGCCGGCCCTTGCCAGATGACATGGCGGTCCCGCAGTCAACGCGATGAGCGGCACCCGCGTTAAAGCAACGAGGGCTACGTGAACCAGCGTGCTCTCGATCGCGGCGGCAAGCGCCGTGTCGCCTGCGACGCGCGCGTAATCCAGCGCCAGGATGCGGGCGAACGCCGAATCGGCGCCAGGAGGGAAGACAGGGCCACTCCCTTCCCCGGGACGCGGCTGATCCGCAAAGTCTACGAAGCTGACCCGCTCATGTGTCCCAAGTGCCATGGCCTGATGAGGGTGATTGCGCTGATCGAGGACCCCGCGTTGGTGCGAGCAATCCTCGCGCGCCTGCCCCGCAGCGCACGGCGGCCACGGACGCGCGCGGGGTGGATGATTTCTCCTAGCGTTTCAATCGGCTACTCGACTGATAGAATCTCGCACCAGTGCCCAGATTCATCCCGCCGGGCGCGCCACCGTCCCATTCCTTCATCCATCCAACCAGGAGTGCAGTTGATCATGAAAAGGCAGTTGTTCGCCGCAGCGCTGTTGGCGCTCGCATCCGGCGCCGCCCTGGCGCAGCAGTACCCGACCCGCAACGTTTCCATGCTGGTGCCGTTCGCAGCTGGCGGACCCACCGACACCGTCGCCCGTGTCACCGCCCAGGCCATGTCCAAGCCCCTGGGCCAGACGGTGGTGGTGGAGAATCGTCCCAGCGCCGGCGGCATCCTCGCGCCCGAGGCGGTGAAGAACGCCAAGCCCGACGGCTACACCATCCTGATCCACCACATCGGCATGGCGACCACGCCGGCGTTGTACCGCCAGCTGCGCTTCAACCCGCTCACCGACTACGAGTACATCGGGCTGATCAACGACGTGCCGATGACGCTCATCGCGCGGCAGAACTTCCCGGCCAGGGATTTCAAGGAGTTCCTCGCCTACATAAAAGCCAACAAGGCCAAGGTGAGCTACGCCAATGCCGGCATTGGCGCCGCCTCGCACCTGTGCGGGATGCTGTTCATGAGCGCCATCGAGACCGACGTGCTGACCGTGCCGTACAAGGGAACCGCGCCGGCGATGAACGACCTGCTGGGCGGGACGGTGGACTTCATGTGCGACCAGACCACCAACACCACCAACCAGATCAAGGCGGGGAAGGTAAAGGTCTATGCGGTGACTTCGGCCAAGCGGGTGCCTTCGCTGCCCGAGGTCCCGACGCTGCAGGAACTGGGGCTCAGGGGCTTCGAGGTCGGCATCTGGCACGCGCTGTATGCGCCCAAGGGCACGCCCAAGCCGGTGATTGACAGGTTGGTCGCGGCGCTGCAGGAAGCGGTGAAGGACCCGACCGTGAACCAGCGCTTCGCCGACCTGGGCGCGACCGCCTATCCGGTGGAGCGGGTCAATCCGGCGGCGCTCGCCGCGCACGTCAAGTCGGAGATCGACAAGTGGGGGCCGATCATCAGGAAGGCAGGCATCTACGCCGACTGAGCCGGGTCCGGCGCCATGAAAAAGGCCGCCCGCGGGCGGCCTTTTCTTTTTCCGATGTAACCGATCGGTTACATCCTGGCCTGCTGGCTAGGCCACCCCGTGCTTCTTGAACCACGCCAGCATCCGCTTCCAGCCGTCGTCCGCCGCTTCCTTGCGGTAGGTCGGCCGGTAGTCGGCGTGGAAGGCGTGCGGCATGCCGGGGTAGACGTGGATCGGGTTGCGCTTGTCCAGCTCGAAGGCGCGCAGTCCCGCGACCATGCGGTCCACGTGTTCCTGCGGGATGCCCTGGTCGGCCCCGGCGTACAGGCCCAGCACCGGCGCGTGGATCTTGTCGGTGACATCCAGCGGTCCGGTTGGCATGGCCGGCGGAATCGGCATCAACGAGCCGTACCAGGACACCGCGGCCTTGATCTTCTTCTGGTGCGCGGTATACATCCACACCATGCGGCCGCCGCGACACATGCCGGTGAGGCCCAGTTTGCCGGCGTTGGCGCGCTTGTGCTTCTCCGTCCAGGCCACCACCGAGTCGAGATCGGCGAAGGCCTGCTGGTCGGTGAGCTGGTTGGCCAGCCCGACCAGCTGTTTGATCTCGGTCATTTTCGACAGGTCGCCGAAGCGGAAGAACGGATCGAGCGAGACGCCGAAATAGCCCGCCTTCGCCAGCCGCCGGCAGATGTCCTTCTGGTACTCGTGCATGCCGAAGATTTCCGGAATCACGAGCACCACGGGCCGCTTGCCGCCGCCCTTTTTCACCGCGTAGTAGGCCGGGATGTCGCCGACCTTTGTATCTCCGCCTTCCAGCCCGTCCATGGGCGTCTTGATCGCCTGGCCGAGCACCGGCTCGGCCGTGACGGCGAAGCCCGCGGCGATGGCCGCCGCGATGAAGCCGCGCCGGTTGATCGGGGTCTCGGGAACGAGGCTGTTGAAATGGTCGTCCTGCCACAGCCCTTGCGGGGGGGAATCTTTAAGCATGGTCTCCTCTGGGGTTCTCTGGGGTTGTTCGAGCGCTCGTTAGAATACGCAATTCGCGGGCAAATATTCCGCGGATTCCGCCGGGGCCACCAAAAATTATGAGCGCAAAAGCCGTCAGCCGTTTCCCTGTTCCGGAACTGAAGGACCTGCCGGCGGACATCCGCGAGCGCATCGAAGCGGTGCAGCAGAAGGCTGGCTTCGTCCCAAACGTTTTCCTCGCGCTGGCGCACCGCCCGGCCGAATGGCGGGCGTTCGTCGCCTATCACGATGCCCTGATGGAAAAGGATCCCGGGCCCGGCATCACGCTCACCCGTGCAGAGCGGGAAATGATCGTGGTCGCCACCTCCGGCGCCAACCAGTGCCAGTACTGCGTGGTGGCGCATGGCGCCATCCTGCGCATCTGGGCCAGGGACCCGCTCATCGCCGACCAGGTGGCCATCAACTACCGCAAGGCGGACCTCACGCCGCGGTGGCGCGCGATGCTCGATTTCGCGATGCGGGTGGCGCTCGAATCCCACACCGTCGACGAGGATTCCCTGCGCGTCCTCCAGGCGCAAGGCTTCACGCCCGACGACGCCTGGGACATCGCCTCCATCGCCGCGTTCTTCGCCCTGTCCAACCGGCTCGCCAACGCCGCGAGCATGCGCCCGAACGACGAGTTCTACCTGATGGGGCGGGTGCCGAAGGCGAAGTAGGGCGGGATCGCGCGAGTGCGCGCGGCAAGCAGGCCGCGCGCGAGCGATTCGTTCCCCGAGCGCCGCGCGGCGTCCGCGAGCAGCAGCGTGAACAGGTCGCGTTGCGCATGGCTGCCGCCGATGCGCCAGAGATGCGGAAACGCGGTTTCCAGCTTGCGCACGACGGCCGCCGAGTCTTTCGCGCGCCGGGCCACCATCGCCTCGCACAGCGCGCGACCGATCGCATCGTTGACTCGCGCCGTGCTGCCACGCGCCTCGCCCGTCGGAATTTCGCCGGTGGCAAGCGCGTAGTGCGCGTCGACGAACGCGAGCACCGATCCGCCCGATCGTTCGCGAACAACCTCCGCGGCGGCGTCCCAGCGCGCGCCCACGTCCGCGCCAGCCATTTCCAGGCGCGCCAGCATGGAGATGTCGTTGCACAGGGACAGGTTCTCGCTGGAGCCGTCCGCCCACACACGCTCGTCGTAGAGGCGCAGGGCCTCGTCCACCCGGCCCTCGTCCCAGTGCATCAGCGCGAGGTGCCACCACAGGTGAAAGCGGAAGAAGTTCACCGTGTCCCAGTGCGGCGCCAGGGCCTCGATCCAGGCGACGCCTTCAGCGGCACGGTCCTGCATCTCCATCACATGCGCCACTGCGTGCACCGCCCAGGGATCGGCGGGGTTGAGTTCGGTGGCGCGGCGCCCCTGGCGCTCGGCCGCGGCGTAGTCGCCGGACTCCTCCAGCCCGAAGGCGTGCAGCGCGAGCAGGTGGCTGTAGCCCGGCATGCCTTCGTCCCAGTGTGGGAGTGCGCGCGCCGGCCCGTCGCGCACGTTCGTCGCGTCGCCGAGGTAGAAGTAAAGGTAGTTGGCGAGCTTGAGCGCGAGGTAGTCATGCGGGTGCGCGGCGACAATGGCATCCAGCAACGCCGCGGCGTGCTCCAGTTCGCCCTCGCACCAGGCGCCCAGCGCGGCAAGGTGCGCACTTTCCCTCGACGTCATCGCGGACTTCGCCACGGTCGCGTGCGCCGCGCGCGCCGCAGGCAGCAGGTGCGGCTGGCCCATGAGGTGCATGAAGTACCCCTGCAGGATGTTCGCCATCGGCATCCCGGGATCGGCCTGCAGCGCGCGCTTGAGCGGCACGCCCGGCTCGCGCGAGAAGCCGACGTAAGCCCAGACCGTGTCGTCGAAGGCGCGCGCCGCCTCGCCGCTGGCGGCGGTGAGCGGGAGGCCTAGGCGGTCGCGATGGGCGGGCGTTGCCGCCATGCCCCGGTCTCCTGCTCGAAGGCGTGCGCGAGTTGCAGCACGCCGAAATCGTCGCGGTAGCGTCCGACGATCTGCAGGCCTACCGGCAGCGGCGCCGCGTCGGCGGTGAAGCCGGCGGGCACGGAGATCGCCGGATGGCTGGTGATGGTGATGAAGTAGCAGCTCTTCATCCAGTCGAGGTAGTTCGTCATCCTCGTTCCCGCAATCTCCAGCGGGTAGTCCAGCTCGGTGGCGAAGGGCGGCAGCTGGTTCACCGGGCAGAGGAAGAACTCGTAGGTTTCCAGGAACACACGCATGCGGTGGTACAGCGCGCTCCTGAGGCTCTCGGCGCGCGCGATCTGCTCGGGCGTCAGCTTCCAGCCCTGCTCGACGTTCCAGATCACGGTGTCCTTCACGTCGGCGCGGCGCGACTTCACCAGCGCGCCATAGCTTTGGACGAATGAAACGCCGCGCAGGGTCTCGAAGGCCTCGGTGGCGCCGGTGAAGTCCGGGCAGGCTTCCTCGACGATGCAGCCCAGGGACTTGAACACCGCCTTCTGCTTCTCCAGCACCGCCGTGACGCGTGGATCCATCGGCAGGCCGCCCATGTCGCGGCTCCAGGCGACGCGCACTTTGCGGAAATCACGTTTCAGCGGGCGGTTGAACCGCGCGCCCGGCTCGCTGATCGAAGTCGGGGCGCGCAGGTCGGGGCCAGCCATCGCCGAGAGCAGGAACGCGGCATCGGACACCGTGCGCGCAATCGGCCCCAGCGTGGCGAGCGAGCTCCAGCTGTTCGGCGCCGGCCAGTGGGGAACGCGTCCCGGCGACGGGCGGAAGCCGACCACGTTGCAGTAGTTGCCAGGGTTGCGCAGCGACGCGGCGAGGTCGCCGCCATCGGCGAAGGGCAGCATCCCGCAGGCCACGGCAGCGGCGGCGCCGCCCGAGGAGCCGCCCGCGCTCTTCGTGAGGTCGTAGGGATTCAGCGTGGCGCCGAACACCGCGTTGTAGGTGTGGCTCCCGGCGGCAAACTCCGGCAGGTTGGTCTTTCCCAGCGTGATCGCGCCGGCGGCCGTCAGCCGGTCGACGAGGACGTGGTTTTCCCTGGGCACGTTTTCCCGGTAGACAGGCGACCCCGATGTGGTGCGGATGCCCTTGGTGGGGACATTGTCCTTGTAGGCGATGGGCAGGCCCATGAAAGGAGGAAAAGCCACCCCCTCTTTCTTTCCGCGCTTCCGGTCGAGCTTCTTCGCCTCCTCGAGCGCCTGCTCGGGCAGGAAGGTGACGATCGCATTCACCTTCGGATTGAGGCGCTCGACCTGGGCGATGAAGGCGCGCATCACCTCGGTGGCGGAGAGTTTGCGGGTGCGGATCAGGGCGGCGAGCTTGCGCGCCGGGAAGAAAGGGATGTCCATGGCGCGAGTTTATCCCGAGGTACCATGCGCGAACCATGCAGCGCAGCCAGGACCGCATCCTCGTCACCCACGTCGGCAGCCTGCCGCGGACGCCGGCCGTGGTCGATAGCCTGGTCCGCAAGGAGCGCGGCGGGGGCGCCGGCGCCGAATTCGAGCGGACCATGCGCGAGGGCGTGGCCGAGGTCGTGCAGCGCCAGGCCGGGACCGGCATCGACATCGTCAGCGACGGCGAGACCAGCAAAATCAGCTACTCCACCTACATCAAGGACCGCTACTCGGGCTACGGCGGCGAGCATGTCCCGCGCACGCACCTCGACATGCGGGACCACCCGGAATTCCGCGAGCGCATGAAAGCCTTCCTCGGGCCGCGCCACGAGAAGCGCATGAAGTGCGTGGCGCCGGTCGAACTGCGCGACCGCAGCCTCCTGGAGCAGGACATCGCCAACTTCCGCGCCGCGCTGGCGACGACGCCGGTCGCCGAGGGCTTTCTCAACGCCGCCTCGCCGGGTGTGGTGGCCCTCTTCATGCCCAACGCCTACTACCCCAGCCACGAGGCCTACATCGAGGCGCTGGCCGGGGCCCTGCGCATCGAGTACGAGGCGATCGTCGCTGCCGGCTTCATCCTGCAGGTGGACTGTCCGGACCTGGCGATGGGGCGCCACACCGGATTCCAGGAACTCAGCGAAGAGGCCTTCGTCGCGCGCGCGGGGCTGCACGCAGAGGCGCTCAACCACGCGCTGCGCGGCCTGCCCGAGGACCGCATTCGCATCCACCTGTGCTGGGGAAACTACGAGGGCCCTCACGACCACGACATCGCGCTCGAGCGCGTGCTGCCGGTGGTGCTGGGCATCCGCGCGCAGGGCATTTCCTTCGAAGGCGCCAACCCGCGCCACGAGCACGAATGGACGGTGTGGCGCGACGCCCGCCTGCCGGAGGACCGGGTCCTGATCCCGGGCGTGCTGGACTCCTGCTCGAACTACGTCGAGCATCCGGAGCTGGTGGCGCAGCGGATCGAGCGCTACGCCGGCATCGTCGGCCGCGAGCGTGTCCTTGCCGGCAGCGATTGCGGCTTTGGCACTTTCGCTGGCTATGCCAGGGTGGACGGGGCCATCGCCTGGAAGAAACTGCGCGCGCTCGCCGAGGGCGCCGCGATCGCGAGCGAACGGCTCTGGCGCTGACCCGCCGCGCGCCGCGCGCGGCGCTACATCAGCACGATGTCGTACTGCTCCTGGGTGTAGGAGGTTTCCACCTGCATGGAAACCGGCCGGCCGATGAAGTCGGTCAGCATGGCGAGCGCCCCGGATTCCTCCTCCAGGAACAGGTCGCAGACCTGCTGCGAGGCGAGCACGCGCAGTTCCTTGGCGGGGAAGGCGCGCGCCTCGCGCAGCACCTCGCGCAGGATCTCGTAGCACACCGTGCGCGCGGTCTTCACCTCGCCGCGCCCGTCGCACACCGGGCAGGGCTCGCACAGCACATGGGCGAGCGATTCGCGCGTGCGCTTGCGGGTCATCTCCACCAGCCCGAGCGCGGTGAAGCCGCTTACCGTCATCCGGGTGCGGTCGCGGGCCAGCGCCCGCTTGAATTCCTCCAGCACCGAGGCGCGGTGATCCATCGACTCCATGTCGATGAAATCGACGATGATGATGCCCCCCAGGTTGCGCAGGCGAAGCTGGCGCGCGATCGACTGCGCCGCTTCCAGGTTGGTCTTGAACACGGTGTCGTCAAAGGTGCGGTTGCCGACGAAGCCGCCGGTGTTGACGTCGATCGTGGTCATCGCCTCGGTCTGGTCGATGACCAGCGTTCCGCCCGACTTTAGGTCGACGCGCCGCGACAGGGCCTTCTCGATCTCCGGCTCGACGTTGTAGAGCTCGAACAGCGGCCGCTCGCCGGTGTAGTGCTCCAGCCTGGCGCGCAGCGCCGGCATGTAGGCCTCGGCAAAGGCGGACAGCTTCTGGAAGTTCTCGCGCGAATCCACGCGCACCACCGTGACCCCGCCGGTGGCCATGTCGCGCAGCACGCGCTGCGCCAGCGACAGGTCCTGGTAGAGCAGCGCGGGCGGCGCCGCACCCAGCGAACGCGACCGGATGTCGCGCCAGAGGCTGCGCAGGTAGGCGATGTCGCCGCGCAGGTCCTCGTCGCTCGCGCCTTCGGCGAGCGTGCGCAGGATGAAGCCGCCCTTCTCCTCCGCCGGCAGCAGTTCCCTCAGCCGGTCGCGCAACTGCTGGCGTCCGGCCTCGTCCTCGATGCGCTGCGAGATGCCGATGTGGCCGTCCTGCGGCAGATGCACCAGCATCCGCCCGGCGAGCGAAACCTGCGTGGACAGGCGCGCGCCCTTGCTGCCGATGGGATCCTTCACCACCTGCACCAGCAGCGGCTGGCCCTCGGCCAGCATCTTCTCGATCGGCCTGGGCGCGGGTCCGCCCGCGGCGCGCTCCTGCGCCTGGCGGCGGTGCTCGAACAGGTCGGCCACATGCAGGAAGGCCGCGCGCTCTAGCCCGATCTCGACGAACGCGGACTGCATCCCGGGCAGCACCCGCGCCACCTTGCCCATGTAGATGTTGCCCACCAGGCCGCGGCTCGCGGCGCGCTCGACCACCAGCTCCTGCACCTGCCCGGAGCCCAGCACCGCCACCCGCGTTTCCTGCGGGGTGACGTTAACGAGTATTTCTTCGTTCACGGTGTCCGGACAGCCGCTCGATCAACTGCGCGGTTTCGTACAGCGGCAGGCCGACGATCCCGGAATGGCTGCCGCGGATCCCGGTGACGTAGCGCGCCGCGCAGCCCTGGATGGCGTAGGCGCCGGCCTTGTCGTCGGCCTCGCCGGTGGCGAGATACTCGCGGATGTCCGCCTCGCGCAGTTCGCAGAACTGCACCTCGGATTCCGACAGCGCGACCTCGAGGTGCGTGTCGTACTTCAGCGCCACCGCGGTGAGCACCTCGTGGCGCTTGCCCGACAGCGCCGCCAGCATCTCGGCGGCCTCTTTGCGGTCCGCGGGCTTGCCGAGGATGCGGCCCTGCAGCGCGACCGTGGTGTCGGCGGAAAGCACCGGCGCGCGCGGCAGGTTGCGCGTCACCAGGCGCGCCCAGCCGGCCTCGGCCTTGGCGCGCGCCACGCGCGTCACGTACACCGCGGGCGTCTCGCCGCGGAGCACGGTCTCGTCCAGGTCGGGATCCGGCTCCGGATCGGCGCGGAACAGCAGCAGGTGGAAACGCACGCCGATCTGCGTCAGCAGGTCGCGCCGGCGCGGGCTTCGCGATGCGAGATAGATGGAGCGCTCGGCAGGCCTCGTCATGTCGCCGGCGAGTGTAGCAAAGCCGCCGCGGCGCCTCGGCGCCGCGGCGTCATTCGCGGTGGTACGGGTGCCCGGTCAGCAGCGTCGCGGCGCGGTACAACTGCTCGCACAGCATCACCTGCGCGAGCGCGTGCGGCAGGGTGAGCGAGGACAGCTTGATGAGCATCGCCGCGCGCTTCCTGATCTCCGGGTCCAGGCCATCGGCGGCGCCGATGACGAACACCGTGGGCTCGGCAAGCAGCTTCGCGAACTGCGGCGTGGCGAGGTCCCGGCCGCGTTCGTCCATGGCCACGATGCGCGCGCCCGCGGGCAGCCGGTCGCGCAGCCGCGCCGCCGCGGAAGGTCTTACCTGGATCACCGTGACTTCGTAGCCGCGTGGCATGCGCGACAGATACTCGTCGCGCGCCGCTTCCGCCCAGCGCGGAAGCCTATTTGCGACGGCGGCGAGGTGCAGCCTTGGCACGGATGGGTGCCTTCGCGCGCGCGGGCTTGCGGCGCGCCTTCGGCGCGGGCTTTGCCCGGGGCTTGCGCGCGGGCGCGTCCTTCTTCAGCTTCACTTCCTTCCCGCCCCAGAGTTCCTCGAGGTTGTAGTGGCTGCGCACCGCCGGATGCATGACGTGCACCACGATGTCGCCGAGGTCCACCAGCGCCCATTCGCCATTGCGCCGGCCCTCGACGCTCTTCACCTTCGCGCCCAGCGCCTTCAACTTTTCCTGCACGCTGTTGGCGAGCGCGTTCACCTGCCGGTTGGAATCGCCGCTGGCGATGACCACGCGCTCGAACTCGGCGGTCTGCTGCGCGACGTTGAACACGACGATGTCGCGGCCCTTCACGTCCTCGAGCGCCTCGACCACGGCGCGCTGCTTCTTGCGGATGTCCATCAACGGTTTTCCATCAGTGATAGAGCCTGTGCAGTTTGATGTATTCCAGGACCGTCGCCGGCACCATGCCGGCGACGCTTTCGCCGCGCGCAAGGCGCGCGCGGATGTCGCTTCCCGAGACCGGCATCGGGTCCATCGGGATCCGGACCACCGCGCCCGCGGGCACTTCGATGGCCGGCGCGTTCTCTCCCGGCCGCGCGAAGACGCCGAAGCGACACAGCGCGAACAGCTCCTTCCAGCGGTGCCAGCCGGCGAGTTTTGCGTACTGGTCGCCGCCGATGAGCATCACCAGGCCCGCACCAGGCCCGAGTTCGGCGCGCAACGCCGCGAGCGTGTCGTAGGAGTAGCCGGAATGCGCGGGCGCGAGCTCGCGCTCGTCGATGGCGTAGCGCGGCTCGCCCGCGATCGCGAGCCGCAGCATCGCGAGGCGGTGCGGCGCGGAGGCGACCGGCGCGTTTCGGTAGCCGGGCGCGCCCGTCGGCATCCACAGCACGCGCCGGGCGCCGAGCGCCTCGAGTGCTCGCGCCGCGATGACGAGATGGGCATTGTGGACCGGGTCAAAGGTGCCGCCGAGGACGGCGACCGGGCCGGTCGTGGTAGAGGCCACTACTGACGGACTTCTCCGTGCCCGAGCACCACGTACTTCTGCGTGGTCAGGCCCTCCAGCCCCACCGGCCCGCGCGCGTGCAGCTTGTCGGTCGAGATGCCGATCTCGGCGCCCAGTCCGTACTCGAAGCCATCCGCGAATCGCGTGGAGGCGTTCACCATCACGGAGCTGGAATCCACTTCGCGCAGGAAGCGATCGGCGCGTCCCTTGTCCGCGGTGACGATGGCGTCGGTGTGCTGCGAGCCGTACCTGGCGATGTGCGCCATGGCCTCGTCCAGCCCCTTGACGACACGGATCGACACCACCGGCGCCAGCCATTCGGTGTAGTAGTCGTCCTCGGTGGCGGTGTTCGCATCCGGCGCGAGCTTCCGGGCCGCCTCGTCGGCGCGCATCTCCACGCCCTTGGCCCTGAAAATGTCCGCGATGCGCGGCAGCACCTTCGGCGCGATGGCCTCGGCCACCAGCAGCGTCTCCATGGTGTTGCAGGTGCCGTAGCGCTGCGTCTTGGCGTTGTCGGCGATGCGCACCGCCATCTCCGGGTCGGCGGCATCGTCGATGTAGACGTGGCAGACGCCGTCCAGGTGCTTGATCATCGGGATGCGCGATTCGCGCGCCAGGCGCTCGATCAGTTCCTTGCCGCCGCGCGGCACGATGATGTCCACGTATTCGTTCATCGTGATCAGCGCACCGACGGCAGCGCGATCGGCGGTGGCCACCACCTGCACCGCGGCCTCGGGCAGGCCCGCGGCCTTCAGTCCGGCGCGAACGCACGCGGCAATCGCCTGGTTGGAATGCAGCGCCTCCGAGCCGCCGCGCAGGATGCAGGCGTTGCCCGCCTTCAGGCACAGGCCGGCCGCGTCCGCGGTCACGTTCGGGCGCGATTCGTAGATGATGCCGATGACCCCGATGGGCACCCGCATGCGGCCGACCTCGATGCCGGTCGGGCGGCGGCGCATCTCGGTGATCCGGCCCACCGGGTCCTCGAGCGCCGCGATCTGCTCCAGGCCCTCGGCCATCTGCTCGATGGTGGCGTCCTTCAGCGTCAGGCGGTCGATGAACGCCGCGTCCTGCCCGTTCCTGCGCGCGGTCTCGAGGTCCGCCCGGTTCGCCTCCTGCAGTTCGCCTGCGCGAGCGCGGATCTCCACCGCCATGGCTCGGAGCGCCCGGTCCTTGGCGGCGGTGTCGGCGCGGGCAAGCGCGCGCGCGGCTTCCCGGGCCGACCGGCCCAGTTCGCGCATGTAGCTCGCGACATCCGCCGTGACGCTCTTATCGCCCTGATCCATGGGCGAATTCTAAACCCAGGCGCAGCAGTTCATCCCAGGGCTCGGCCATGTTGCTACCCTGCGCAACGCCCTTGCTTGCGCGCTCGATGCGCGACATCCGCACCACCGCTTCGCGCAGGCGCACCACCGAATGCCGGCGCAGCGCCTTCTCGCAGCGCGGCTGCGCGGCGCGGAAGATCCGGTTCTCCATGAAAAGCTGCTCCTGGCGGCGCCCCTGGGCGACGCCAGCCTTCACCCGCGCCACCGCCGCCATCTCCTCGCCCAGGCGCCAGGCGATGCCGGCGATGCTCTCGCCCTCGCCGCGCAGCCCGGCGAGGGCGCGGGCGAACTGCGGGAAGTCGCCGCCGTGCAGCGCCTCGGCGAGCGCCTCGAAATCGTAGCGCGCGACGTTGGACACCGCGGCGCGCACCTCGTCCAGGCCGATCTCGCCTTCGGGCGCGAGCAGAGAGAGCTTGGCGATCTCCTGTTGCGCGGCGAGCAGGTTGCCCTCGACGTGCTCGGCCAGGAACGCGAGCGCCTCGGCCGGGACCTTCTGGCGCTGGCGAGCGAGGCGGCCCGCGATCCACTGCGGCAGCGCGGCGCGCGCGAGCGGCTGCGCCTCGACGACGGCGCCCTTCGATTCGAAAGCGGTGAACCAGCCCGCCTTCCACCAGTTGCCGCCCTCGGGCTTGGGCATGCTCATCATCAGCAGCATGTCGGGACTGGGCCTGGCCAGGCAGGCCTCGATCGCCTGCGCACCGGCGGCAGGCACGCGGCCCGTGGCGAGGCGCAACTCGACCAGCTTGCGGTCGCCGAACAGCGACTGGCTGGCGCCGGCGTGCACCAGCGCGCCCCAGTCGAAGCCCTTCTCGGCGAACATCACCTCGCGCTCGGCGAAGCCTTTCTTCCGGGCCGCGGCGCGGATGGCGTCGGCCGCCTCCAGCGCGAGCAGGGGCTCGTCGCCTTGGATCAGGTAGGCCGGTGCCAGCGACTTCTGGAGTTGGGCGTCGAGCTGTTCGGCCCGCAGGCGCATCGACTGCTACTGCGGCTTCGGCCGCTGCGAGGCGGCGAGGCGCCGCATGACCAGCTGCACCATGTCGAACTGCATGTCGCGGTACAGCAGCTGCTCCTCGGTCTCCTTGGCGAGGACCTCGGCGTCGTTGTAGGTCACGTCCCGCGTCAGCTCGATGGTGTTGGCCGGCAGGAATTCGCCGCCCTTGCCGTCGTGCAGGCGGAAGCCGACGCGATAGCGCAGCTGGAACTCGCGCACCCGCCCGGTGCCCGTGAGCGACAAGATGTGCTTCTCGCGCACTTCCTGGATGAACTGCAGCACCGCCTGCGCGGACTTGGCGTCGTCCACCACCCGGGTGCGGGTCCCCGACTGGATGTTGCGCTTGATATCGAGCGCCACGCCCGATGTAGCGGAGGGGACGAAGATGGTCTCGAACGGCAGGTCGGCGGTGCCGCGCAGCTGGAATCCGCAGCCGGCAAGGCTGAGCGCAAGGAGGACGGCGATCGCGCGCATCACAGGACGAGGTTGACCAGGCGGCCGGGGACGACGATCACCTTCCGGACAGGCTGCTCCGCGATGTACTTCTTCACGCTGTCGGCTGCGCTCACCTCGATCGCCTTTCGGTCGGCCGACTTCGGCACCCGGACGGCGCCGCGCGTCTTGCCGTTCACCTGCACCACGTACTCGACCTCGTCCTGCTCCAGGGCCGCGGGATCGGGTTCCGGCCAGGCCGCCTGCATCACGTCGGCCCCGAACCCGGCCTCGGCCCACAGATGATGGCATACGTGCGGGGTGATGGGCGAGAGCAGCCGCAGCAGGATGGAGAAGCCCTCGGCCGCCACGGGGTTGGCCGGGTCCGGCAGTCGCTCCAGGGTGTTCAGGATCTTCATGCAGGCCGAGGCCACGGTGTTGAACTGGTGGCGCTGCATGTCGTAGTTGGCCTGCTTCAGGATGGCGTGGACCTCGTGTCGCGCGGCGCGGTCAGCCTCCGCGGACTGCGGCCCCCTGCCGGAAAACTTCAGCGCAAAGGCCCAGAGCCGCTTGAGGAACCGGTACGAACCCTCGACGCCCTCGTCGCTCCATTCCAGCGTGTGCGTGGGCGGCGAGGCGAAGATGATGAAGAAACGCGCGGTGTCGGCGCCATACTTCTCGATCAGGGCCTGCGGGTCGACGCCGTTGTTCTTGGACTTGGACATGGTGCCGATGCCGCCGTAGGTCACCTCGGCGCCGTCGGCGATGCGCTTCGCCGCGATGATGCGGCCCCTGGCGTCGCGCTCGACGTCCACTTCGGATGGATGCACCCACTCGCGCCGGCCCTCGCGGTTCTCCAGGTGATAGGACTCGGCGAGCACCATGCCCTGGGTGAGCAGGTTGGTGAAGGGCTCGGCGATGTCCGGGATCAGGCCTTCGTCGCGCATGGCGCGCTGGAAGAAGCGCGAATACAGCAGATGCAGGATGGCGTGCTCGATGCCGCCGATGTACTGGTCCACCGCCATCCAGTAGCGCGCGCGCGCGTCCACCATGGCTTCCGCGGAACCGGCGCTGGCGAAGCGCGCGAAGTACCAGGACGAATCCACGAAGGTATCCATGGTGTCGGTTTCGCGCTTCGCCGGCTGGCCGCATGAGGGGCAGGCGCACCGGGTGAAGGAGGTCAGCTTGTTGAGCGGGTTGCCGGTGCCGTCGGGAACCAGGTCGTCGGGCAGCACCACCGGCAGGTCCCGGTCCGGCACCGGCACGTCGCCGCAGGACGGACAGTGGATGATCGGGATCGGACAGCCCCAGTAGCGCTGGCGGGATATCCCCCAGTCGCGCAGGCGCCATTGCACCTGCTTCTCGCCCAGCTGCTTCGCCTGCAGGTCGGCGGCTATCGCATCGACCCCCTGCTGGAAATCCAGGCCGTCGTACTTGCCCGAGTTGATGCAGGTCCCGTGCTCCGCGTAGGCCGGAATCCAGGGCAAAGGCACCCCTTCCCCCGCGGGGTGGCGGATGACGCAGGGGATGGCGAGGCCGTACTTGTGCGCGAAGGCGTAGTCGCGCTCGTCGTGCGCAGGCACGCCCATCACCGCGCCTTCGCCGTAGCCCATGAGCACGTAGTTGCCGACCCAGACCTCCAGCTTCTCGCCCGACAAGGGGTGGGTGACGAAGATCCCGGTGGGCATGCCCTTCTTCTCGATCTGCGCCAGCTCGGCTTCCATCACCGCGCCCTGTTTGCATTCCTCGACGAAGGCGGCCAGGTTCGGGTTCGACTTCGCCGCGTGCGCCGCGATCGGGTGCTCGGCGGCCACCGCGCAGAAGGTGGCGCCCATCAGCGTGTCGGCGCGGGTGGTGAACACCCACAGCGTCCTCTTGTCGCCCGCCAGTTCGTAGGGGAAACCGATGCGCACGCCCTCGGAGCGGCCGATCCAGTTCTTCTGCATCAGCTTCACCTGCTCGGGCCAGCCCGGCAGCCCGTCCAGCGCCGAGAGCAATTCCTCGGCGTAGGCGGTGATGCGGAAGAAGTACATCGGGATCTCGCGCTTCTCGACCACCGCGCCGGTGCGCCAGCCGCGGCCCTCGATCACCTGCTCGTTCGCGAGCACGGTCTGGTCCACCGGGTCCCAGTTGACGACCCCGGTCTTCTTGTAGGCGAGGCCCTTGCGGAACAGTCGCGTGAACAACCACTGGTTCCACTTGTAGTAGCCGGGGTCGCAGGTGGCGAGCTCCCGCTCCCAGTCGAGCGCGAAGCCGAGGCTTTTCAGCTGTTGCTTCATGTACGCGATGTTGTCGCGCGTCCACTTCGCCGGCGGCACCTTGTTGGCCATGGCGGCGTTCTCCGCCGGCAGGCCGAAGGCATCCCAGCCCATGGGCTGCAGCACGTTCAGGCCCTTCATGCGGTGGTGGCGCGTCAGCACGTCGCCGATGGTGTAGTTGCGCACATGCCCCATGTGCAGCTTGCCGGAGGGGTAGGGGAACATCGACAGGCAATAGAACTTCTGCCGGGCCGGGTCCTCGAGGGCGCGGAACGAGCCCTGCGCCTCCCAGAAGGACTGGGCGGCGCGCTCGATCTCCGTGGGCTGGTACTGCTCCCGCATGGGCGTGGATGGCATGATGGAAGGCGCGGATTATACGGGCGGGGGAATCTTTGCTACGGTACGGGGCTACAGGAGGCCCCATGCCGGTCAACAGGTTCGCCGCAGCCCTCGTCGCAGCACTTCTTCCCTCTCTGGCGCTGGCCCAGGCCTGGCCCTCGAAGCCGGTGCGCATCGTCATTGCGTTCGCTCCTGGTGGCGCCACCGACGTCGCCGTGCGCTCGGTCGCCGATCCGGTGTCCCAGGCCATCGGCCAGCCGGTGGTGATAGAGAACCGTGCCGGCGCCTCGGGCGCGGTGGCCGCCGACGCAGTGCTGCGCGCCGGGGCCGACGGCTACACGCTGCTCGCCACCGCAGACGTGATGGCCTCGACCCCGCACCTGTTCAAGCTCAGCTTCGATCCCCTGAAGGATTTCGTGCCGGTCATCCAGCTCACGCTGCAGCCCGTGGTCCTCGCGGTGCATCCGTCGCTGGGCGCCGGCACCCTGGCGGAGCTGATCGCGCTGCTGAAGAAGTCGCCCGGCACCAGCTATGCGACTTCGGGAGCCGGTTCGCAGCAGCATTTCACCGCAGAGTGGTTCGCGAAGGTCACGGGCGTGACGCTGAACCACATCCCCTACAAGGGCGGCGGCCAGGCGATCGGCGATCTCGTCGGCGGGCAGGTGAAAATGGGGTCGCTCGGCTCCACGCCCGTGATCCCGCACCATAAGGCGGGCAAGCTGAAGATCCTGGCCCAGTCCACCGCGAAGCGCGCCGCGTCGCTGCCGGACGTGCCGACCTACCGCGAGCAGGGCGTGGACCTCGAGATCGACCAGTGGCTGGCGGTATTCGCGCCCGCCGGCACGCCGCGCGAGGCGGTGGTGCGGCTTAACGCGGAGATGGCCAGGGCGCTGGCGACGCCGGCGGTACAGGCGCGCTACGCGACCGCTGCGCTCGAAGCGGTCGGCGGCACGCCGGAGCAGCTGGGCGCGGTGCTAAAGCGCGACTTCGAGAAATTCGGCCGGCTGACGAAGGAACTGAAGCTGCGCGTGGATTAGCCACGTGCTTAAGTGACGGGCGCGGTAAAATCCGCACCTTGTCGCTGCACCTCGAACACCTAAACCCGGAACAGCTCGCCGCCGTCACCGCCGATGACGAGCACATGCTCGTGCTCGCCGGCGCCGGCAGCGGCAAGACGCGCGTGCTCACCACGCGCATCGCCTGGCTGATCAAGTCGGGCAAGGTTTCCCCCGGCGGCCTGCTCGCGGTCACCTTCACCAACAAGGCGGCGCGGGAGATGTTTACCCGCCTGAGTGCGATGCTGCCGGTAAACCCGCGCGGCATGTGGGTCGGCACCTTCCACGGCCTGTGCAACCGCATGCTGCGGGCGCACCACCAGGACGCCGGCTTGCCGCGCGAATTCCAGATCCTGGACACGCAGGACCAGCTGGCGGCGGTGAAGCGCCTGGCGCGCTCGATGAACGTGGACGAGGACCGTTTTCCGCCGCGCGAGCTGCAGTACTTCATCAATGGCCGCAAGGAAGAGGGCCTGCGCGCAGGGGACATCCACGCCCCGGACGAGGTGACACGCCGGCAAGTGGAGCTGTACGCCGCCTACGACGAGCAGTGCCGGCGCGAGGGCGTGGTGGATTTCCCGGAGCTCCTGCTGCGCAGCTACGAGCTGCTGCTGCGCAACGAGCCGCTGCGCGAGCACTACCGCGCGCGCTTCCGCCACATCCTGGTGGACGAGTTCCAGGACACCAACCGCCTGCAGTACCGCTGGCTGAAGCTGCTGGCGGGCGAGGCGAGCCGCATTTTCGCCGTGGGCGACGACGACCAGAGCATCTATTCCTTTCGCGGCGCCAATGTCGGCAACATGGCCGACTTCGAGCGCGAGTTCAGGATCGCCAGGGTGGTGCGGCTGGAGCAGAACTACCGCTCGCAGGGCAACATCCTGGACGCCGCCAACGCGCTGATCGCCAACAACACCAACCGCCTGGGCAAGAACCTGTGGACCGCGGACGGCCATGGCGAGCCGTTGCGGGTATTTGAAGGCGAGAGCGATTCCGAAGAGGCGCGCTTCATCGCGGACGAAGCGAAGGCGCTGCAGCGCGAGGGGCGCAAGCTCGCCTCGGTGGCGGTACTGTACCGTTCCAATGCGCAGTCCCGGGTGATCGAGCATGCCCTCTTCGGCGCCGGCATCGCCTACCGCGTCTACGGCGGCCTGCGCTTCTTCGAACGCGCCGAGGTGAAGCACGCTCTCGCCTACCTGCGCCTGGTGGTCACGCCGGAGGACGACAATTCACTGCTGCGCGTCATCAACTTTCCGCCGCGGGGAATCGGCGCGCGCTCCGTCGAAGGCCTGCAGGATGCGGCCAAGGCGCGCGGCTGCAGCCTGTGGGCGGCGCTGGACGGCCTCACCGGCCGCGCCGGCCAGTCGGTGGCGGCTTTCCGCGACCTGATCCGCAACCTGCAGGAGGAAACAGCGACGCTGCCGCTGCCGGAGAAGGTGGAGCACGTGGTTGGCAGGAGCGGCTTGATCGAGCACTACAAGAACGAGCGCGAGGGCGCCGACCGGATCGAGAACCTGGGCGAACTGGTGAACGCCGCCGCGGCATTCACCATGGAGGACCGCAGCACCGGCTTGATCAGCGGCGAGGGTGACGAGGACGGCGTGGTGATGGATCCGCTCACCGCCTTCCTGACCCACGCGGCGCTGGAGGCGGGCGAGCACCAGGCGGGCGAAGGCCAGGACGCGCTGCAGATGATGACGGTGCACTCGGCCAAGGGCCTGGAGTTCGAGGCGGTGTTCATCTCCGGCCTGGAGGAGGGCCTGTTCCCGCACGAGCAGGCGCTGGTGGAGAAGGACGGCCTGGAAGAGGAGCGGCGCCTCGCCTACGTGGCGATCACGCGCGCGCGCCATCGCCTGTACCTGTGCCACGCGCAGACCCGCATGCTGCACGGGCAGACGCGATATAACGTCGCCTCGCGGTTCCTGGATGAGATTCCGGAGGGACTGAAGAAGTGGCTCACGCCGCGCTTCGCCCGGCCGGCGCCGATGGTCTTCGGCGCGGCGCCGAGGAAGGAGCCGACCTTCGCCCGATCGAAGGAAGTGGGCGGCTTCCGCATCGGCCAGAACGTGATCCACGCCAAGTTCGGCCCCGGCGTCATCCTGGATGCCGAGGGCATGGGCGGGGACGCCCGGGTGCAGGTGAATTTCGGCCGCGGCGGCATCAAGTGGCTCGCGGTGGCGGTGGCGAAGCTGCAGGCGGCCTAGATTGCGGCGACCACGAGGTAGCGGGCGAGGCGCCCCGCGGCCATGAACGCAAGTGCCGGGAGCCATCCGATCCGCAGCCAGCCGGCGGCGACGCACAGCGCGTCCCCGATCACAGGCAGCCAGGCGAGCAGCGTCGCCGGCGCGCCGTAGCGTTTCAGCCAGCCGAGCGCCCTGGGCTCCAGCTTCTCCTGCACTTTCGCGGGCAGGAAGCGCCCGATGGCGTAGCTGGTCATGCCGCCCGCGGTGTTGCCCACTGTCGCGAGCGCGATCGCGGCGACCGATTGCTCCGGATGCAGGAGCAGAAAGGCGTACAGCACCGCCTCCGAGGAGAACGGCACCACTGTCGCGGCGAGGAACGCCGACAGCAGCACGCCGGCGAGCCCGCCCTCGGGAGTAAGCAATGCGTTCAGTGTGTTAGGCTTTTTCGGTGAAGGGCAAAGACTATCTTGAGCGCATACTTGCCGCGCGAGTTTACGACGTCGCGCAGCAGACGCCGCTCGAGCTGGCGCCCGGCCTCTCGCGCCGCCTTGGCAACCGGCTGCTGCTCAAGCGAGAGGACCTCCAGCCGGTGTTCTCGTTCAAGCTGCGCGGCGCCTACAACAAGATGGCGAAGCTGCCGGCGGCGAAGCTCAAGCGCGGCGTCATCGCCGCCAGCGCCGGCAACCATGCCCAGGGCGTGGCGCTCGCAGCGCAGAAGCTGGGTTGCCGCGCCACTATCGTGATGCCGGTGACCACGCCAAGGATCAAGGTGGACGCCGTGGCGCAGCGCGGCGCCACGGTGGTGCTGCACGGGGACACTGTCGCCGAGGCGTTCCAGCAGGCGAATCGCATGCGCCGGCGCCTCGGCCTCACCTTCGTCCATCCGTTCGACGACCCGGACGTGATCGCCGGACAGGGCACCATCGGCATGGAGATCCTGCGCCAGAGCGCGCGCCCGGTCGACGCGGTGTTCGTTCCCGTCGGCGGCGGCGGGCTGATCGGCGGCATCGCGGCTTACATCAAGCGCCTGCGCCCGTCGGTGAAGGTGATCGGCGTCGAGCCCTCCGACGCCGACGCCATGGCGCGTTCCCTGAAGGCCGGGCGGCGCGTGAAGCTGGAGCACGTCGGCCTGTTCGCCGACGGCGTCGCGGTGAAGGAGGTCGGCAGGGAAACCTTCCGGCTGGCGAAGAAGTACGTGGACGAGGTCGTGCTGGTGGACACCGACGGGATGTGCGCCGCGATCAAGGACGTGTTCGAGGATACCCGCGTGGTGCTGGAGCCCGCCGGGGCGCTGGCGATCGCCGGCGCCAAGGCCTGGGTGGCCAAGCGTGGCGCCAAAGGCAAGACCCTGGTCGCCATCGCCTCGGGCGCCAACACCAATTTCGACCGCCTGCGTTTCGTCGCCGAGCAGGCCGAACTGGGAGAGCACCGCGAGGCGGTGCTGGCGGTGACGGTGCCGGAGAAGCGCGGCAGCTTCCGCCGTTTCCTGGAGGCGCTGGGCAACCGCAACGTCACCGAGTTCAACTACCGCATGTCCGGCGAAAGCGAGGCGCATATTTTCGTCGGGGTCAGCGTCGGCGGGCGCGAGGAAACGGCGCGCCTGGCGCGACGCCTGGCGCGCGCCGGCTGCCGGACGCTCGACCTCTCGGACAACGACATCGCCAAGGCGCATGTGCGCCACATGGTCGGGGGGCCGTCGGCGCTTGTCCGCAACGAGATCCTGTACCGCTTCGAGTTTCCGGAGCGCCAGGGGGCGCTGATGCGATTCCTGCGCGCCATGAACCCGTCCTGGAACATCAGCCTGTTCCACTACCGCAACCACGGCGCCGACTACGGCAGCGTGCTGGTCGGCATGCAGGTGCCGCGCAGCGAAATGGGGGACTTCCGCAGGTTCCTCGCGCGCCTGGGCTATCCCTGGGCCGACGAGTCGCGCAACGCGGCCTACCGACTCTTCCTGCGATGAACCGCCGGCGGCTGCTGGGCGCGGGCCTCGCGGCCCTGCTCGGGCCCGTCGCGGCACGGGCGCAGATGCCCGCCTACACCTGGGACGACGGCAGCGTGCCTTTCGTGGTGACGCCGATGGAAGTCGTCTCGCGCATGCTGCAGCTGGCGGAGGTCGGGCCAGGGGATACGGTCATCGACCTTGGATCGGGCGACGGGCGCATCGTCATTGAGGCCGCCAGGCGCGGCGCGCGCGGACTGGGCATCGAGCTGGACAAGTCGCTGGTCGCCGCAGCCGTGGAGAATGCCCGCGCTGCGGGCGTCGCCGAGCGCGCTCGCTTCGAGGCCATGGACCTGTTCACGGCCGACTTCTCGGCCGCGACCGTGGTGACCATCTACCTGCTGCCGGGGCTGAATGCGAAGCTCTTGCCCAAGCTGCTCGCGCTCAGGCCCGGGACCCGAATCGTCTCGCACGACGCCGGCCTCGGCGACTGGCCGTTCGACGAGCGGCTGGAACTGCGCGTACCGGACAAGCCGGTGGGCAACGGCTTCTCGCGTGTCGAGCTTTGGGTGGTGCCGGCGCTCGCGGCAGGCCGCTGGAGCCTCGAGCTGCCGGAGCACGGCGGACGCTGGACGCTTGGCATCGCGCAGCGCTACCAGCTGCTGGAGGTGGATGTCTCGGCCACGGGCGGGCGCGATTTCGTCGTGCCGGGCGTGCGCCTGCGAGGCGCGCAACTGTCGCTGGTGACCAACGGCATCGTCGGCCGGCGCGCGTGGCGGAACGTCTTCACCGGCACAGTCCTCGGCGACCGCATCGCGGGGGAGTTGCGCGCCAGCGACGGCAACGAGACGCGGACCTATCCCTGGGTGGCGGTGCGAAACAGCGGGTAGAAGTCCCGATCGGCGACGAGCAGGTGCCGCGCCACCACTTCATGCGCGAGGAACTCCACCAGCGCGCCGGTGGTCGCGCCACCGCGAAGCGCGGCCGCCCTCAGTTCGCCGGCCCTCGAGACCAGGCGCCGGTGCGCCGCGCCGTGCTGCGCCAGCTTTGCGTAGCCGCGCTCGGCGAGGATCCGTTCCTCGTCGGCGAAATGGCGCGCGATATGGTCGATGAGCCGGTCGAGCGCGTCCAGGAACGCGGCCCGGTCCGTCGCCTGGCGCAGGCTCGCGCCGATGAGCCGGTTCGCGAGCCGGAACAGTTCCTCGTGCTCGGCATCGATGGTCGGCTCGCCGCACGCATAGCTGTCGCGCCAGACCAGTTCCACGACCGCGTCGCCGATGGCCGACCATGCGTCGGAGGCGCCCGACGGGTCGGAAACGACGCGATTGCGGCCCGCGTCCTTGGCGCGGTACAGCGCTGCATCGGCTCGCGCGAAGAACCGGTCCATGTCCTCGCCCGGCAGCGCCTCCGCGACGCCGAGGCTGATGGTGAGGCGGCCGACGGCCGGGAACGCGTGCGCCTCCACGATCCGGCGCAGGTTCTCCGCCGCCACCGCAGCCGCCGCGTGCGTCGTGTGCGGCATCAGGACCAGGAACTCCTCTCCGCCCCAGCGCACCAGCGCGTCCGAGGTGCGCAAGGTTGCCCGCGCCAGGGAGGCCAGTTCGCGCAGCACCGCGTCGCCGGCGAGGTGGCCGTGCGTGTCGTTGACGTTCTTGAAATGGTCGATGTCCAGCAGCACCGCCGCGAGCGGCTGGCGGTGGCGCCTGGAGCGCGAGAGTTCCGCGGTTGCGGTGCGCTCCAGGAAGCGCCGGTTCCACAGGCCGGTCAGGCGATCGGTCAGGCTCTCCTGCTCGAGCGCGTCGACGCGCTCGCGCAGCGCGCGCAGTTCGCTGGCGCTGGCTGTCGCGGGGGTCTCGTCGAGGACCAGCAGGTTGCCGCCGGCTACCGCCAGGCGATGCACCTCGACCTGCAGTTCGGCGCCGTCGCGGGAGCGCAGGCGGCGCAGGCCGCGCAGGTCGGCGGCGGCCAGGGCCGCGGGGTCGAACAGGGACTCGAAGCGGCGGTTCACCCAGCGCAGGCGGCCATCGTCCGCCACCAGCGCGATCGCGAGCGGGAACTGCTGCAGCAACTCCCGCACCGAGGGCAGCGAGAGCCCGTCTTCCACCCCGTCATTCACCAAGGTATCCACGAAGCGAAGTGTCGTGCCGTTGGGAGGGCGCGTCTTGATGCAGGTCAATCGCCGCCGCGCCAGGCCGTCAGCCGCGCAGCAGGTCCAGCAGCGCCGGCCCGTAGCGCTCCAGTTTCTTCGCGCCGATGCCGGCGATCCCGGCCAGCGCATCCAGGCTCACGGGCCGCGCCGCGGCAATCTCGGCCAGCGTGCGGTCGTGGAACACCACGTAGGGCGGCACGCCTTGCGCGCGCGCTTCGCCGCTGCGCCACGCTTTCAGGCGCGCGAGCAGGTCCGCGTCCGCGCCCGGGAGCGCTGTCACCGTCGCGCGCATTCTCGCCTTGCGGACTTTCCCGGGCATGGCGCGCCGCATTTCCACCGCCTGCTCGCCCTTGAGCACAGCGCGCGCGGCCTCGGTCAGGCGCAGTCCGCCGTAGGCATCATGGTCCGGCTGCGCATAGCCCAGCGCCACCAGCTGGCGGAACACCGTGCGCCAGGTCGCCTCGTCGAGGTCCGCCCCGGCGCCGAACACGTTCAACTGGTCGTGGTTCCACTGCGTGACGCGGTCGGTGGCCCTGCCGCGCAGCACGTCCATCAGGTGCACCGCGCCGAAGCGCTGCCCGGTGCGGTAGATGCACGACAAGGCCTTCCTCGCGGCCTCGGTCGCGTCCCAGGTCTGCGGCGGCTCGAGGCAGGTGTCGCAATTTCCGCAAGGCTCGCTCGCCTCGCCGAAATAGGAGAGCAGGCGCACGCGCCTGCAGCCCGCGGTCTCGCACAGGCCCAGCAGCGCATCCAGCTTGGCGAACGAAACGCGCCGGAAATCCTCGTTTCCCTCGCCCTGCTCGATCATGCGGCGCAACTGCACAACGTCCGCCAGGCCGTAGGCCATCCAGGCGTTCGCGGGCAGGCCGTCGCGGCCGGCGCGGCCAGTCTCCTGGTAGTAGCCCTCGATGCTCTTGGGCAGGTCCAGGTGCGCGACGAAGCGCACGTCGGGCTTGTCGATGCCCATGCCGAAAGCGATGGTGGCGACCATGACCACGCTGTCCTCGCGCTGGAAGCGCTCCTGGTTGGCGGAGCGCGCCGCCGCGTCCATGCCGGCGTGGTAAGGCAGCGCGTGCAAGCCCTGGCCGGCGAGCCAGGCCGCGGTCTCGTCCACCTTCTTCCGCGACAGGCAGTACACGATGCCTGCCTCGCCCGGATGCTCCTCGCGCACGAAGGCGAGCAGTTGCGCGCGCGCGTCCTGCTTGTCCACGATGGTGTAGCGGATGTTGGGCCGGTCGAAGCTGGAGAGGAAGACGCGCGCATCCGCCAGCGCCAGGCGGCGCACGATCTCGGCGCGCGTCTGCGGGTCGGCAGTGGCCGTGAGCGCGATGCGAGGCACCGCCGGGAAGCGCTCGTGCAGCAGCGACAGCTGCAGGTACTCCGGGCGGAAGTCGTGGCCCCATTGCGAAACGCAGTGCGCCTCGTCGATGGCAAACAGCGCCAGTTGCGATTCGTCCAGCAGCTCCAGCATGCGCGGCATGGTGAGGCGCTCGGGGGCGACGTAGACCAGGTCCAGTTCGCCTGCGCGCAGCGCGCGCTCGACGGCGTTCGCCTCGCGTCCGTCCAGCGTGGAATTCAGGAACGCGGCGCGCACGCCCAGCTGACGGAGCGCCGCCACCTGGTCCTGCATGAGGGCGATGAGCGGCGAGATCACCACCGCCGTGCCCGGGCGCAGCAGCGCGGGCAGCTGGTAGCACAGCGACTTGCCGCCGCCGGTGGGCATGAGCACCAGCGCATCGCCGCCGCCGGCGACGTGGCGCACGATCTCCTCCTGGGCGCCGCGGAAGGCGGGAAAGCCGAAGACCGTGTTCAGGAGCCCGAGGGCCCGGTCCCCAGTTCGATCGTTCACCGCCGGATTTCGCCAAAATACCCGGGCGCCATCTCGCCTGCGTAGCAGACCGGGGAGGCGAGCGCACTCGGTTCGCCTTCGATCGGCGCGCCGAGGAACGCCAGTCCCTCCGGATCGCGGCGGTACACGCCGCGCTCGGTCACCACCCAGTCCACGGGGATGTCCCATGCCTGGGGATGGATGGTGTCCATGCGTCCGAGCTCGTAGCTGATGCCGATCACCGCCGGCCTCTTCTTCAAGCCTGCCAGCGTCCGGTCGAAGAAGCCGCCGCCGTAGCCCAGGCGAAAGCCGGCCTGGTCCCAGCCGTTCATGGGCAGCAGCACGGCGTTGGGCACGAGTTCAGGCGATGACTTCGGATAGGGGATGTCAAGAGGGCCCATGGCCAGTTCAACGCCCGGATGCCATTCGCGGAAAACAAGCGGCTGCCTGGGTGCGACCACGACCGGCAGCGCGGTCAACGCACCACGCGCGCGAAGCGTTCTTGCAAGGTGCCTTGGATCGTATTCACCCCGGATCGGCCAGCAGAAGGCGAGCTTGGCGGCGGCGAGCCCGGGGAACGATCGCTCCAGTGCCGCGTCTATCCTCTGACGCAAGTGCTCCAGCGTCGACGCATCGAGCGCTTCGCGCGCCGCGATGAGGCGCCGCCGCTCCGACTTGCGCCACTCGATCAGTTCTTTTCCATGCATGCGGGGTGTATGCTTACTCCATGATTTTTAGGCGTTTACTGGTTCGCATGCTGACTCTGGCGCTGCTCGCCGGCTTTGCCGCGTCGGGCTTCGCGCAAGCCAAGCGCGCGGCGAAAACCGCCTCGCCGGATGACGCCATGTTAGCCGCGCACGCCGCGTTCCGCGCCGGCGACGCGGTGAAACTGGCGCGAGCCTCGGCCGGAATGGAGCGGCACGTGCTGGCGCCGTACCTCGAGTATTGGCGCCTGAAGCTGCGGCTCGAGGACATGTCGCAGGCCGACATCCAGTCCTACCTGCGCGCGCAGGAGGGCAGCTACCTCGCCGACCGCCTGCGCGCGGACTGGCTGAAGTTGCTCGGTCGAAGCGGCGACTGGCAGACGTTCGAGCGCGAGCGGGGGCCCCTCGTGAACGACGACCTCGAGATCCGCTGCTACGGCTGGATCGCCAGGCTGGAGCGCGGCGACACCAGCGCATTCGAGGAAGCGCGCGTAATCTGGCGCGAGCCAAAGGACCTGCCCGAAGGCTGCGCGGCGCTCGCTGGCCGCAAGGTGGACGCCGGCGAGGCCGGCCCCGACGTGGTCTGGGAGCGCCTGCGATTGCTGCTGGAGAACGGGCAGATGGGCGCGGCCCGGCGCGCGTTCGCGCACCTGCCCGCTGGCGAGGCGCCCGACGAGCGGCTGCTGTCGCAGGCGGCCAGCGCGCCGCAGAAGTTCCTCGCCAGCCCGCCTCGGGCGCTGGAGCGCCGCGCGGTGCGCGAGATGGTGCTGTTCGCCTTCGCGCGCCTCGCGCGCAACGACCCGCAGGCTGCGGCGGAGGCGCTGCGGGGGCGAAGCGGCGCACGCTTGCCGGATGCCGACCGGCGCTACCTGTGGGGCCGCATCGGCTACGAGGCGTCGCGCCGCCTCCAGCCCGAGGGCCTCGCCTGGTTCAAGCAGGCGGGCGATGCCGGGATGTCCGACGAGCAACTCGCGTGGAAGGCGCGCGCCGCGCTGCGCGCAGCGGACTGGCAGGCGGTGCGCGACGCCATCGACCCGATGTCGGTGGCGGCGCGGCAGGATCCGGCCTGGAGCTACTGGTACGGCCGCGCCCTCGGCGCGCAGGGCAACGCCGAGGGTGCGCGCGCGTATTACACGCGCATTTCCGGACAGCCGGTTTTCTACGGCCTGCTCGCCGCCGAGGAATTGGGCTTCATCCCGGCCCCGCCGGAGCCGTTCCATGTCGCCTCCGCGGACGAAGTGGCGCTGGCGGCGCGCAACCCGGGCCTCGTGCGCGCGCTGGAACTGTATCGCCTGGGACTGCGCACCGAAGGCACGCGCGAGTGGTTCTTCACCATCCGCGCCATGGACGACTCGCAGTTGCTGGCGGCCGCGGAGCTGGCGCGGCGCAACGACATCCACGACCGCGTCATCAACACCGCGGACCGCACCGCGCTGCGGCACAACTTCCGCTTCCGCTACCTGGCGCCGTACCGCGACGTGTTCCGCGAGCAAGCGCGCGCGTTCGATATCGAGGAGGCCTGGGTGCTGGGGCTGGTGCGCCAGGAGAGCCGCTTCATCGTCAACGCGAAATCCTCCGCCGGGGCGCAGGGCCTGATGCAGCTCATGCCCGCCACCGCGAGGTGGGTCGCCAGCCGCATCGGGCTCAACTACAGCGCGGCGCGAGTCGTCGAGGTGGATACCAACGTGGTCCTCGGCACGCGCTACCTGAAAATGGTGCTGGAGGATCTCGGCCATCCGGTGCTCGCCTCGGCCGCCTATAACGCCGGTCCCGGCCGCGCGCGGCGCTGGCGCGATGCCAAGCCGCTCGAGGGCGCGATCTACGCCGAGTCCATCCCGTTCAACGAGACCCGGGACTACGTCAAGCGGGTGATGGCGAACACCATGTACTACGCCCAGCTCTACGGCGGCCAGCCCGTGCCGCTCAAGGACCGCCTCGGAATGATCCCGGCCAGGGCCGCCGCGGACCGCTTCAATGAAGACCTGCCCTAGTCCATAATTCCGGCTCGATAGAACGGAGTCCGGATGAAGAACGCGAATGTCCTGGTCGTCGGCGGCAGCGGCTTCGTCGGCCGCCACCTGGTCGCGGCGCTCGCCACGCGCGGCGCGCGCGTCACCGTTCCCACGCGGCGGCGCGAGCGCGCCAGGCACCTGATCCTGCTGCCCACGGTGGAGGTGCTGGAGTGCGACGCGGGCGACGGGCACACCCTGGCGCGCCTCGCGCGCGGGCGCGACGCCGTCGTCAACCTTGCCGGCGTGCTGCACAGCCGCCGTGGCCGAGAGCGCGGCCCGAACGACTACGGCCCGGATTTCGCCGCCGCGCACGTCGAACTGCCGCTGGCGCTGGTCTCGGCTTGCCGCGACGCCGGCGTGCACCGCCTGCTGCATATGAGCGCGCTGGGCGCCTCGCCCTCGGCGCCCTCGGAGTACCTGCGCTCCAAGGGCGTGGGCGAGCGCGCGGTGCTGGACGCCGACGATCTCTCTGCCTGCGTGTTCCGGCCCTCGGTGATCTTCGGCCCGGACGACCATTTCCTGAACCTGTTCTCGATGCTGTCGGCCGTGTCGCCGGTTTTGCCGCTCGCCTGTCCGGAGGCGCGCTTCCAGCCGGTGTACGTGGGCGATGTCGTGGCGGCGTTCCTCGCCGCGCTCGGGGGCCGGGAAGCGCGTGGACGCTACGACCTCGGCGGGCCGAAGGAATACGCGCTAAGTGATCTCGTGAAGTACGTGTGCCGGGTCACCGGTCGCACGCGCCTGGTGCTAGGCCTGCCCGACGCCGCGGCCTGGCTGCAGGCGGCGATGATGGAACGCCTGCCGGGGCCGCTCATCACGCGCGACAACCTGCGTTCCATGCGGGTACCCAGCGTCACGGCCAGTCCGCTGCCCTTTGGTATCGCGCCCACCGCGCTGGAGGCGGCGGCGCCGGGCTGGCTCGCGCCCACCGGGCCGCGCGAGCGCTACCCGGTCCTGCGCTGGCGCGCGCGTCGCTGACCCCGCGGTGAAGGCCTACGTCGTCGGCGGCGCGGTACGCGACGAGCTGCTGGGCGAGGCGGTGGTCGACCGCGACTGGGTCGTGGTCGGCGCCACCCCGGAGGACATGACCGCCGCGGGCTACCGCCCGGTCGGCAAGGACTTCCCGGTGTTCCTGCATCCGGACACGCACGAGGAATACGCGCTCGCGCGCACCGAGCGAAAGAGCGGCCGCGGCTACAGGGGCTTCACCGTCTATTGCGCGCCCGACGTCACCCTCGAGGACGACCTGTCGCGGCGCGACCTCACCATCAATGCCATGGCGCGCGGCGAGGACGGGCGCCTGGTCGACCCCTACGGCGGCGAGCGCGACCTGCGCGCCGGGATCCTGCGCCACGTCAGCGCCGCCTTCGAGGAAGACCCGGTACGGATCCTGCGCGTGGCGCGATTCTCCGCGCGCTACCCGTTCCGCATCGCCGACGAGACCCTGGCGCTGATGCGCCGCATGGTGGAGCTGGGCGAAGTCGAACACCTCGTGGCCGAGCGCGTGTGGCAGGAGCTGGAGCGCGGGCTCTCGGAGCCGCACCCGGAGCGCATGTTCGAGGCGCTCGCCGCCTGCGGCGCCGCCGCGCGGCTGATCCCGGAGCTTGACCCCGGGCCCGAAGCGCTCGCGGCACTGCACCGCGCCGCCGCGGCGCGCTACTCCTCGACCGTGCGCTTTGCGCTGCTCGCCTGGATGCGCGGTGGCGAGGCGGAAAGTGCCCTCCGGGCGCTGTGCGAGCGCGTCCGCGTGCCCAACGACGCGCGCGATCTTGCGCTGCTCGCCTGCCGGCTGCGCGCGCGGATCGAGGCTGCCGCCGAAGCGGAGCCAAGGGCGCTGCTCGGCATCCTGAAATCCTCCGACGCGCTGCGCCGCGGCGACCGCTTCCTGCAGCTGCTGTCGGTGGCGCAGGCGGCCGATCCCTCGGAGAAGATGCAGCGCATCGCGCTGCGCCTGGAGCGCGCGCTGGCCGCGGCGCTGGACGTGGACGGCGGCGCGGTGGCGCAGGCCGCGCCCGACCCGTCGCAAATCCCGGTCCTCATCGATGTGGCGCGTGAAAAGGCCATAGCGGATGCCCTCGCTGCGCTATAGACTGCGCCGCCCACCTGCCCTGGAGCCCCGATGATCGACCTGTACACCTGGACCACGCCCAACGGCCGCAAGGTTTCCATCATGCTGGAGGAATGCGGCCTGCCCTACCGCGTGCATTCCATCGACATCAGCAAGGGCGACCAGTTCAAGCCCGCGTTCCTCGCCATCAATCCCAACAACCGGATCCCGGCGATCGTCGATTCCGAGGGTCCGGACGGCAAGCCGCTGCCGCTGTTCGAATCCGGCGCCATCCTCGTTTACCTGTCGGGCAAGACCGGCGGCCGTTTCCTGCCGCAGACCGACCGCGGCAAGTACATCGCGCTGCAGTGGCTGATGTTCCAGATGGGCGGCGTCGGCCCGATGTTCGGCCAGGCGCACCATTTCATGCGCGCCAAGAAGGACGAAATTGCCTACGGCAGCGAGCGCTACGGCACCGAGGCCAAGCGGCTCTACGGCGTCCTGGACAAGCGCCTGCAGCAGGCGGCTTACCTGGCCGACGAGTATTCCATCGCCGACATCGCCACCTATCCGTGGGTCGCGCGCCACGAATGGCATCGCGTGGACCTGGCCGCCTTTCCGGCGGTGAAGCGCTGGTACGACGCCATTTCGCTGCGTCCGGCGGTGCAGCGCGGCATGGCCGTCCCGCCCGTCGCTTGATGGGAGCGGCGAACGCCGTCCTGGAGCGGCGGCTGGTTCAAGGCGATGTGCCGCTCGAGTTGCTCTGGTGCCCGGAGACTGCGGATGCCAGGCGCGCGCCGCTCCTCTTCGTGCACGGCGCGCACGTCGGCGCCTGGTGCTGGGAAGAGCACTTCCTGCCCTGGTTCGCCTCGCGCGGGTTCCCGGCCTACGCGGTCTCGCTGCGCGGCCACGGTGCAAGCGGCGGGCGCGAACAGCTGAACCAGTCCGGCCTTGCCGACTACGCGCGCGACCTCGCCGCCGCCGTGGCGGCGATCGGGCGTCCGCCGGTGCTGGTGGGCCATTCCATGGGCGGCATGGTCGCGCAGAAGTACCTTGGGATCGCGGCTGAAGGCGATTGCGCCGCGGCGGTGTTCGCATGCCCGGTGCCCAGCTTCGGCCTGCTGGCCTCCACGTTCTCGCTCGCCTGGACCCGGCCGGCGCTGTTCGCCGGGATCCAGAGCATGGCCAGCGGCGGCAACGCCTCGCCGCAGGTGCTCGCCGAGGCGATGTTCGCCGGGCCAATGGAGCAGGCGCGCCTGGCGGGCATCCATCGCCGCATGCAGCCCGAGTCACGGCGCGCGCTCATGGACATGTCGGGCTGGGGGCTGCCGCAGTTGTGGAGCCTGCTGCGCGTGCCCATGCTGTGCCTCGGCGCGGAGAAGGACATCCTCATCCCCGCCTCGAGCGTGCAGGCGAGCGCGCGCATGCTGGGCGCGGAGTACCGGGAACTGCAGGGCCTCGGCCACGCGGTGATGCTGGAGACGCGCTGGGAAGCCGCGGCGCGGCCGCTCCTGGAGTGGCTGGAGGAAAAAGCGTTCTAGGAAGATTCACTCGCGCGGCCTTCGCGCGTGCCGCGCGAGGAACGCGTTGATGTCCTCGATCTTCAGCTGCGGCTCGCCCGGGACCGGTTTCGTGCCCACCACCCGGTTCATCCACTCCATGTTCTTCTCCATGCGCGCCACCACCGCTGGCCATTCGCGCGCGGTGTAGCGCGCCGGGTCCGGCAGCACGTGGCACTGGTTGCAGGCAAGGCGGAACGCGTCGCCTTCGGCCCGGTATGCCTCGGGGTATCTCTTCGGGTCGAGTGGCTTCTGCGCCCGTCGCTGCAGATAGGCGACAAGGACCTTCGCATCTTCCGCCGAAGGCGCTTCGACGCCCGCCATCATCTCGGCCATCAGCCGTCCCAGGTTGCCCTTGCCCTGCATGCGCAGCACCATGCGTTCGACCACCGCGGGCCACTTCTCGGCATGGTGCATCGCCGGGTTGGCGAGGTTGTGGCACTGCACGCAGTAGCGCGCCGTGAGCTGCGCGCCGCGCGACTTCGGCTCGGGCAGGTCCGCGGGCTCGAATCCCGGCGGCAGGATGCGCTCCAGCATCGGCCCGTGCGGGCTGTCGGCCCAGCGCTTGCGCACCGCCTGCATCTCGCCGGCGGTCGCAGCGAAGGAGGCAAGCAGTACGAGCAGCAGGCTAAAGCGCATGGGCCCGGTCTCCGCTGGCGAAGCCCAGCAGCGGCGCGGCGATGCCGCGCCCCAGCGCGAGGAACTTGAACAGCTCTCCCATCTCGGAGGGCGCGAGGAGCTTCTGCACCGCGGAGGCGGCGGGCAGGTAGCGTTTCGTGTCCGCCGGATCCTCCTTCTCCAGCAGTCCGGTGATGCCGCAGTTGACCAGGAACTGCGCCTGGCTGGCGTAGCCGAGGACTTCGAGCCCGCCCGCGCCGGCCGCGCGCGCGAGCGCGCCGAAGTCCACGTGCGCGGTGATGTCCTGCAGGCCCGGCAGGTAGAACGGGTCGCCGTGCATGCGATGGCGGTAGTGGCAGGCCAGCGTTCCAGTCGAGCGCTGCGGGTGGTAGTACTCGCGCGACGGGAAGCCGTAGTCGGCGATGATGATCGCGCCGCGCTGCAGCGCGCGCGCCAGCAGCCGGATCCAGGTCGGCCCGATGAGGCCGATCTCGCTTTCATAGGCGCCGGAGGCCGGCAGTTCGATCGGCAGCGATCGAGCGGCGTCGAGTACGGCGCCTTCGGCCGGCCGCAGCGACCAGGCGAGCTGGCCTTCGTCGGCGCACACGCCGCGCTCGAATATCCCGTCATCGCGCCACGTCACCGCATGTACCGGCATCGCGTCCACGACTTCGTTGGCGAGCATCACGCCGCGGAAGCGCTGTGGCATGCGATCGAGCCACTGCACGCGCTCGCCAAGGCGCTGCCGCTGCCGCTCGCGCAGGTCTGCGCTCGTCTCCAGGATGAAGTAGGGGCAATCCAGTTCGCCCAGCAGCTGTCCGGCGAGCGCGCCGCTGCCGGCGCCGAACTCGAGCACCGCCTCGCCCGGCTGCAGGACCTGCGCGACCTGCCGCGCCAGCGCACGGCCGAACAGCGGCGAGAGCTCCGGCGCGGTGACGAAATCGCCGCCCGCGCCGAACTTGCGCGCGCCCGCGGCGTAGTAGCCCAGGCCCGGCTCGTGCAGGACCAGTTCCATGTAGCGCGCAAAGGAAATCCAGTTGTCGCTGGCGGCAAGTTCCGTGGCGAGACGGTCCAGCAGCCGGCGGCTGGCGGCGAGCGCAGCATCATCCGGGAGCGGAAGTGCCTGGGCCGTCGTCCTGGATGCCTTCATGCGGGGGAATTTACCCTAGAATTCGATAGTTACGATGAATCCGGATCTCCAGGGGAAGGTTGCCCTCGTCACCGGCGCCGCGCGCCGGGTCGGCGCCGTGATCGCGCGCCGGCTGCACGCGGCCGGGGCGGACTTGGTGATCCACTACCGCGGGTCGGAAAGCGACGCGGCGAAGCTGGAAGAGGAACTGAATGCATTGCGGCCGCGCAGCGCGCACCGCGTGAAGGCCGACCTGCTGGCGCCGATCGCGCCGCGCGCCCTGGTGGACGCCGCGCTGTCGCACTTCACGCGCCTCGACATCCTCGTGAACAACGCTTCCACCTTCTATCCCACCGCGGTGGGCGGCATCGAATCGACGCATTGGGACGAGCTCATGGGCTCGAATCTGCGCGCGCCGCTGTTCCTCGCGCAGGAAGCGGCGCCGCACCTGGCGAAGCAATCCGGGTGCATCGTGAACCTCGTGGACATCCACGCCGAACGCCCGCTGAAGGGCTACGCGGTGTACTCGGTCGCCAAGGCGGGCCTGGCGGCGCTGACGCGCTCGCTCGCGCTGGAGCTCGCGCCCGCGGTGCGCGTGAACGCGGTTGCCCCCGGCGCCATCGCCTGGCCCGAGGACGGGCAGTTCGAGCCGGCCGAGCGAGCGCGCATCGTCGCCACCACGCCGCTCGCGCGCATCGGCGAACCGGACACGATCGCCCAGGCGGTACACTTTCTCGCCACCGCGCCCTTCGTCACCGGCCAGGTGCTGGCGGTGGACGGCGGCCGGTCCGTGTTCCTGTGATATCCACGAACGGAGAGGCCATGGCCTGGACCTGGCTGCTGCTCGCAGGCGCGCTCGAGGTGGTGTGGGCGATCGGCCTGAAGTACACCGACGGCTTCACGCGGCCGCTGCCTTCCGCGGCCACGATCGCGGCGATGGTCGCGAGCGTGTACTTCCTCGCGCTCGCGGTGCGCACCATCCCGATCGGCACCGGTTACGCGGTGTGGACCGGCATCGGCGCGGTGGGCGTGGCGATCCTGGGCATGGCGCTGTTCGGCGAGCCGCGCACCCTCGCGCGCATCGGCTGCATCCTGCTCATCGTCGCCGGCATCGCCGGACTGAAAATCGTGTCGCCGAAATGAGCGCCGCGCAGGTTCCCTCATGACCGACGCCCGCAAGGACCACTACGAGCAGAACAAGCTAGCCAAGCGGCTGCGCCACCAGGTGGGCGACGCGATCGTGGATTTCGGCATGATCGAAGACGGCGACAAGGTGATGGTGTGCCTCTCGGGCGGCAAGGACAGCTACGGCATGCTGGAAGTGCTGCTGGCGTTGCGCGAAAAGGCGCCGGTGAACTTCGACCTCGTCGCGGTGAACCTGGACCAGAAGCAGCCCGGGTTTCCGGAGCGCGTGCTGCCGGAATACCTGGAAGCGCGCGGCGTGCCGTTCCGCATCGTCGAGCAGGACACCTATTCCATCGTCAAGCGCGTGGTGCCCGAGGGAAAGACCATGTGCGCGCTGTGCTCGCGCCTGCGCCGCGGCGTGCTCTACCGCGTCGCCGGCGAACTGGGCGCGACCAAGATCGCGCTCGGCCACCACCGCGATGACGTGCTGGCGACCTTTTTCCTGAATCTCTTCCATGCCGGGACGCTGAAGGCGATGCCGGCCAAGCTGCGCTCGGACGACGGCAGGCACGTGGTGATCCGGCCGCTGGTGTACGTGGCGGAGGAGGACCTGGCCGCCTACGCCGAACATAAGGCCTTTCCCATCATTCCCTGCACCCTGTGCGGTTCGCAGGAGAACCTGCAGCGCAAGGTGATCGGGCGGATGCTGAAGGAATGGGAACGCACCGAACCGGGGCGCATCCAGTCCATCCTGCGGGCATTGACGGATGTGCGGCCCTCGCAGCTGCTGGACCGGAAGCTGTTCGACTTCGCGGGCCTCAGGCCGGGCGTGAAAATTCCCGAAGGCGCCGGGGAAGATGTAAAGGTCGTGCAGTTCAGGGAACTCGGGCAGCCGTTGTTTGCCGAATAGCGATGAAGCGCACGCGCAAAGTGGTCCTTTCCGTTTCCATCCTCGCCGTCCTCCTTGCCCTCGTGGTCGGCCGCGCCGTGGTGGCGCAGGACTGGCGTACCGCCAGCCGCGAGCCGGTGGGCCTGGCGCCGAGCGCGGCGACGACGCCCGAAGCGGTGGTCCAGGTCTACGGCGCGCGCACTGTCGGCATGCGCGGCCTGTTCGGCGTGCACACCTGGGTCGCGGTGAAGCCCGAGAACGCCGACGCCTATACGGTGTACGAAGTCATCGGCTGGCGCCTGCGCTGGTCCGGATCGGCGGTGGTGGTGAGCCAGCGCCACGCCGACGCGCGCTGGTTCGGCGCCGAGCCCGAGCTCTATGCCGACAAGCGCGGCGCCGAGGCTGCGGCGCTCATCCCGCGCATCGACGCGGCGGCGAAGTCCTACCCCCATGCAAGCGAGTACAGCGCCTGGCCTGGGCCGAACTCCAACACCTTCGTGGCGTGGATCACGCGCGCGGTGCCGGAACTCGGCGCGCACCTGCCGCCGACCGCGATCGGCAAGGACTACCTGGGCGACAGCATCGTCGGCTCGGCGCCCAGCGGACGCGGCGGGCAACTGTCGCTGGGCGGCGTGCTGGCACTGACGCTCAGCGGTGTCGAAGGGCTCGAACTGAACCTGCTGGGGCTCACCTTCGGGATCGACCCGCTGCGCCCGGCGCTGAAGCTGCCGATGGTCGGGCGCATCGGGGTGGCGCCCTACTAGGCGAGATGTGCTAATATGCGTTTATGCGCACAACACTGGATCTGCCGGATGACCTGTTCCGCGCCCTGAAGGCGCAGGCGGCGCTGGAGGACACCACGCTAAAGGAACTGGTGCCCAGACTGGTCCGTGCCGGGCTCGCGACGGGCGGGCGGGGCGCCGAACAGCGGGTGCCCAGTGCGCTTCCCGTGCCGGTTCGCGGCGGGCGGCGCAAGCTCAAGGCGTACAGCAACGCCGAACTCACCGCGCTTGCCGACTCGCTCACCGACTCGTAGTTCTGCAGGTGTGCATGCCGGCGAGGCGCCGGCACACGCGTACCTGCGCGCGGGCGACCTTCCCGACCTGAACGTCTGGATAGCGCTGTCCGTGGACAACCACGTCCATCACGATCGCGCGCGGCGCTATTGGCGCGAAGAAGGTGCGCAGGTTCCCAAGATCTGCTTCTGCCGCCAGACGGTACTGGGGTTCTTGAGGTTGCTCACGCAACCCAAGCTTATGGGCGCCGCCACGTGCTCGCCTGCGCAGGCTGCGGCCCGCTACGAGGCGTTGCGCGCCTTGCCCGAGGTGGCGCTGGCACCGGAGCCGGCGGGGTGCGAGGCGGCGTTTCTCGGCTACGCACGCACGCCCGGATTCCCCGCGCGCCTCTGGAGCGATGCGTACCTGGCCGCCTTCGCGCGCAGCGCGCACCTGCGGCTGGTGACCTTCGACGCTGATTTCGCGCGATTCGAGGGGCTCGCCTGCCTCAGGCTCGGATAGCGGGACGCCCTCAACGGCACTCGAAGCTGGACGCAAGCTCCGGATCGCCCGAGCCCTTGTAGCGCGCCACCGCCGGGTAGGCGCAAAGCGGTCGGCTACGCGCGGGCGACCAGCCTTGCGGAAGCTCGACATTGACGCCGCCCGGATTGCCCGGACCGCGCGCCGACGCGGTCACGGCCTGAGGCGCGACGCCTTCCTCGACCCAGCGCACGAGCGGCGTGAGAAGATCAAACTGGTCGGTGGCCGGACCTGCGCTGCAGTGGTTCATCCCCGGCACCGGGAAATAGCGCGCGAACTGCGCCGCGCGGCCGCCGGTGGCGCGATCCACACGCTCCCACCACTGGCGCGTGTCCTCGGCCGAGAACACCGCGTCGCTCACCCCGTGGTAGAGGACGATTTTCGCGCCGCGCGCGCGCAGCGGCTCCAGATTCACCGGGTTGTCGTTGCCCGGCGGGGACATGAGCGCGAGGCCGGACTCGGCGAACGCGGCGTTGGTCGAAGCAAGGAGTGGCAGGCGCGCATCGACGTCCACCTTGAACGGCTCGACCCGCCCAGGCGGCACGCTGAACACCGCGCCCACTGCGAGCGGGTCGAGCGCCAGCGCGTTCACGAACTTCCAGCGCGCCCAGTTCTCTCCCGCGATGCCCGGGTCGAAGGCAAAAGGCGCGTAGAACGCGCGGCCTTCTTTCGTGCGCGCGCCGGCGAACACGTCCGCGAGCACGCGCTTCTGCGCCGCAGTTAGGCAGGCGCCGTTGCGCGTGCCGCCGCAGGTGGGCACGTCGCGCTCAACATGGAATGCGGCCTGGCAGGCCCGGGTGTCCTGGACGATACCGTCGCGCAGGCCGTCCAGCGCATCGCAGCGCGCCAGGATCGCATCGGCCACGGCGCGGCGTTCCGGTTGCGTGAACGCGCTGCCCAGGTCCGCGATCCTTGCCTTTGGATTCATCGGGTGCGGCACGCTAGCCCCGGGTGTGGCGAGCGGCGCCCACTGCTGCGCGCCCCATAGCTGCGTGAGCGCGGCGAGCGGCAGGCGATAGCCGGGGGCGCCGGCGAGGAAGCCGTCGTACTGGTTGCCCAGGCGCGCCGCGGCCACCATGACGTGGCGGCCGCCGTTCGAGCAGCCGCCGATATACGAGCGGTCCGCGGGCCGGCCATAGGCGGCGGCGATGAGCGCCTTGGCCATCGGCGTCAGTTTCATCACCGCTTGGTAGCCGTAGTCCAGGCGCGCCTGCGGCTCCAGACCGAAGTAGGGCGTCTGCGCGCCGCTGTGGCCCGCGTCGGAACTGATGACCGCGAATCCCTGCAGGAGGGCGCCCGTGAGCGGACCGCCGCCCAGCGCGCCTTGCGCCGGCTGTACGTTTCCATCCAGCCCCCCGTTGCCCTGGTAGTAGAAGCGGCCGTTCCAGTCCTTTGGCAGGCGCATCTCGAAACCGATGGCGTAGTCGCGCCCGTCCGCGCCCTTGCGCGGGTACATGCGGCCCTTGACGAGGCAGTGCGCGGGCGCCGGCTTGCCCGAGAGCGCGAGGCCGCCCACTGCGACGGTCGCCGCCGAGTCCAGGATCGTTTGCTCGAAGCGGAATGCGGTAGGGAGCGCCGTGCACGCCATCAACGCGGAGCCGCGCGCCACTCCGAGCGACCGGGTGCCCGGGTCGTCCTTCTGCGGGCCGGTGCCGCAGGAAGAAAGCGCCGCGAGCGCGGCAAGGGCCGCAGCGTATCTGGTGCGAGTGGTCATCGATCCTCCGCTATCGGGCACTGGATGGCGTGCGTTTCTCCGAGGGTACTTCGATTCCCTATGCCGGGACAGCTTGAGGTTTGACCGGCCGCGCCTCGCGAATCGGCAGATTGACCAGCGCGGCCGCGGCCGCGAGCACCATGTCCGCGTACCACATCCAGGCGTAGCTTCCGGTGGCCTCGATGGCGAGGCCGCCCAGCCAGGCGCCCAGGAAGCCGCCGATCTGGTGCGACAGCAGCGTCATGCCGAAGAGGGTCCCCAGGAAGCGCACGCCGAAGAGCTTGCCCACGATGGCCGCGGTAGGCGGCACCGTCGCCAGCCACGTCAGCCCGAGCCCCGCGGCGAAGAGGTAGAAGGTGAGCTCGGTCTTCGGCGACACCAGGTACACCGCGATCAGCAGCGCGCGCGAACCGTACATCAGCGCGAGGATGTGCTTGCTGCGGTATTTCGCGGTGGCGTAGCCCGCAATGAGACTTCCCGCGATGTTGGCCAGGCCAATGATGGCGAGGGACCAGCTCGCTACCGTCGGCGGCAGGCCGCACAGGTCCACTTCCTGCGGCAGGTGCGTCACCAGGAACGCGATGTGGAAGCCGCAGGTGAAGAAGCCTGCGTTGAGCAGCAGGTAGCTGCGGTCGCCGAAGGCGTCGCGCAGCGCGCTCCAGGGCGAGGCGCCGCCGGCAGCGGGCGCTGGCGCGGCGGTGGAGCCGCCGGCCACCTTGCGCACCAGCGGCAGCGCGAGCAGCGTCGTCGCGGCGAGCGTCCAGAGCGCGGCCATCCAGCCCAGCGCCTGGATCAGCGCCTGCGCGATGGGCGCGAACACGAACTGTCCCATGGAGCCGCCGGCATTGATCACGCCCGAGGCCTTGCCGCGCGCCTCCGCGGGCAGGCGCTGCGCCGCGGCGCCGATCAGCACCGAGAAGCTGCCCGCGCCCGAGCCGATGGAGGCGAGCAGGCCCAGCGCGACGATGAGCCCCAGGCCCGAATCCATGAACGGCGTCAGCGCGGTGCCGGCGGCGAGCAGCAGGATGCCGCCGGTGAGCACCGGCGCCGGGCCGTGGCGGTCGGCGAGCGCGCCCGCAATGGGCTGGATCGCGCCCCAGGTGAACTGCCCGATGGCGAGGGCGAAGCTGATGGTCGCGATCCCAAGGCCGGTGGAGGAGTTGAGCGGCGAGACGAACAGGCCGAAGGACTGGCGAACGCCCATGGTGACCATGAGGAAGGTAGCGGCGGCGAGGGTGACGACGAGGGCGGCGCGGGAATTCCCGGACATGGATGCGGGTGGCTTGCTGGTTGCGGGGAGCGCAGGCTAGCCCATATACTTGCATAATGCAAGTGACTGGCAAGCGCCGCTCCAGCTGCCCCGTTGCCTGCGCCCTCGACCTCGCGGGCGACAGGTGGACGCTGCTCGTGGTGCGTGACCTGCTGCGCGGACGGGACACCTTCAAGGCGCTGCTCGCCTGCGATGAGGCGATCCCGACCAACATCCTCGCCGACCGCCTGAAGAAGATGGAGGCGGCAGGCCTCGTCGAAGCCGAGCCCTATCAGGACCGGCCGGTGCGCTGGCGCTACTCCCTCACGGCCAAGGGGCGGGACCTGGGCCACGTGCTCGCGGCCGTGGCGCGCTGGGGGACAAAGTACATCCGCGGCACCAGGGTGCCGCCGGAGTTTCGGGGTGCATAACAGGGCCTTGTCAAATTCAGTTTGACAGCCTAGAATTCACCCGATGTCGAGCGATGCCAACTGTGCGACCCGCCTCGTCGAGCTGTTCGGCAGCCAGGCCGATGTGGCCCGCGCCTTCCAGCTCGACCGCGCGGTGGTGCACAACTGGGTGAAGACCGGCTACGTCCCCGCCCGCTGGGCGGGCGAGGTGGAGCGGGTCACGCAGGGCCGCATCAACTCGGCCGAAGTCATCAACGAAGCCAGCACCAAGAACCCCGTGCGCGTGAAATCGCGCCCGGAGCACGCCCCTTTCGGAATGCCGGAGAACGATCCCATGACCCAGTACGCCCCCGCCAAGCGCATCCACTCCTTCCACCCGCCGCAGCGCACCCTCATGGGCCCCGGCCCGACGGAGATCCACCCGCGCGTGCTCACCACCATGAGCCAGCCGGCGATCGGCTACCTGGACCCCGTCTTCGTCGAGATGATGGAGGAACTGAAATCGCTGCTGCGCTACGCCTACCAGACGAAGAACGCGTTGACGTTTCCCATCTCCGGGCCGGGCTCGGTCGGCATGGAGTTCTGCTTCGTCAACATGGTGGCACCGGGGGACAAGGTGATCGTGTGCCAGAACGGCGTGTTCGGCGGCCGCATGCTGGAGAACGTGATCCGCTGCGGCGGCGTGCCCGTCCTCATCGAGGACAAGTGGGGCGAACCGGTCGACCCGCAGAAGGTGGAAGACGCGCTGAAGAAGCACAAGGACGTGAAGGTGGTCGCCTTCGTGCACGCCGAGACCTCAACCGGCTGCCAGTCGGACGCGAAGCTGCTGACGCAGATCGCGCACAAGCACGGCGCCCTGGTGATCGTGGACGCGGTGACGTCGCTGGCCGGCACGCCGGTCAAGGTGGACGAGTGGGAAATCGACGCCATCTACTCGGCAAGCCAGAAATGCCTGTCGTGCACGCCGGGCCTGTCGCCGGTGTCCTTCTCCGAGCGCGTGGTCGAGCGCGTCAAGGCGAGGAAGGACAAGATCCACAGCTGGTTCATGGACATGAACCTGCTGCTCGGGTACTGGAACGCCGGGGCCCGCACCTACCACCACACCGCGCCCACCAATTCGCTCTTCGCCCTTCACGAGGCGCTGCTGCTCATCCGCGAGGAAGGGCTGGAGAACGCCTGGGCGCGCGCCACGCGCCACCATGTCGCGCTCAAGGCCGGGCTGGAAGCCATGGGCATGAAGATGCTGGTGGCCGAGAAATATCAGCTGCCGCAGATGAATGCGGTGCGTTGCCCGGAAGGCGTGAACGAAGCCGAGGTGCGCAAGCGCCTGCTGAACGAGTTCGGCATCGAGATCGGCGCCGGCCTGGGGCCCCTCGCCGGCAAGATCTGGCGCATCGGCCTGATGGGCTACTCCTGCCGCCCGGACAACGTGATGCTGTGCCTGTCCGCGCTGGGTTCGGTGCTGGACGACATGGGCCAGCCGGTGCACGTCGGCGATGCCGAAGCCGCCGCCCATGGCGCCTACGCGCAGATGCACGTCAAGGACGCGCAGCGCAAGAAAAAGGCCGCCTAGGAAAATCAGGGACGGACCACGATTTCCGGCGGGACGTCGCCGGAAATCGTGGTCCGTCCCTACTTAATCAGGGGTTCGAAGGCGGCGCGCTGGAAGTGTTCGCTGTCCACGTGCAGGCGCGTGATGCGCAGGCGCTGCGTGCCGCGCGCCAGTTGCAGGTCGAACTGCGTGCCGCGAGTGGCGGTCTTTGGCGCCAGCAGGAATTCCGCGGCCGCGAGCGGCGTGGGCTGAGGCTCGAGCAGGATGGCGCTGCGGAAGTGCTCCTTGAAGCTGTCCTCGAACATGGTGGCCTCTTCCCAGGCGTTCGACGAGCCCGCGTGCGGATCGGCCTTCAGCGTGATCAGCCGCGGCTTCGCCGAGAGCAGCTGAAGGCCGAGGCGCAGTTCGTCCTCGACCGAGTAGACGCGGCGCAGCACCGCGAGGATCCAGTCCTTGCCGGGCTCGATGAGGATTGCTACCAGCGTACCCAGCGTCGCCCAGGGCGCGTCGGCCCGGCGCACCGCGATTCCCATGCCTCCGGAGCTTGCGTCCACCAGCCGCGCCGGGCTCTGGCGCGCCGCCTTCACCTGTTTGCGCTGGATGGACTTGCTGGTCGCGTCCAGCTTCAGCTGCAGTTCGCGCCGCGACACGTCGGCGTCGGGCACGCGTTCCTTCTCCAGCGGCGGCACCACACCCATGACGGCATCGAAGCCCGCCAGCAGCCGCACCGGCGTCGCCATGGCGACGCGCTTCAGGCGCCGCTGCGGCGGGTTCGGCCCCCAGTGCTCCAGCAGGCGGTTGAGGATGGCGTTGCGTTCGCGCAGTGTGTACTCGTTGCCGAACTGCGTGTCCTCCTCGCCGGGATCGCGACCCTGGTCGCGCTCCAGCGCCGCGCGCAGGCGCGGCAGGGTGTTCGCGGTGTTGATGTACAGGAGTCCGGGCAGCGCGCCCTTGCCGAGCCGGCGCACCTGCATCGGCCGCTCATCGCCCATGGGCACGATGGCGAACGTTGCCTCGGGCGAGGCGGCCGCCTCGACCTGCACAGTGGCTGCCACGCGCTGCGCGATTCGGAACACCAGTTCCACCTCGCGGCCGCGCAGGCTGTCGGGCGCGGCGAGCTCCAGCAGCAGCGCGTGCGAGTACTCGGCGCGAGCCGAACTCGTCCTGCCTCCGCTGTCGGGCACCGCAATGGCGGTCCGCGCGTACTTGCCTTCCTCCGCGATGGCGTGCAGTCGGTGCAGGCGCTCCCAGATCGCACCCGTCGCCGACAGCTGCAACATGTGCGAGATGGCCAGGCGCCGGTTCAGCCAGCGCAGGTTGCGCAGCGTCACCAGCGGCCGGTTCTTCTTCATCCAGCCCTTGTCCTCGCCGTCCGCGTCCAGCGCGATGGCGAAGCCGTTGGCGATCTCGGCGGCGCAGTCGTTCAGCGCGCGCAGCAGCCCGGGCTCGCCGTCGCGGCTTTCGCTCAGCTTGCCGCCGGGGCGCAGGTAGCGGGTGGACTGCGCGCGCCACAGCGGCCGCGCCGCCGCATCCAGTTCCATCAGCACCTGCGCGCGCCGGCCGGGCGTGAAGGATTCGGTGGCGTTCATGGTTGCCGCCCAGTGGGTCAGGTCGGCCAGCGCGGTATCGGGGTCGTCCTCTGGCAGGAGCGCCAGCAGTTTCTTCGCTTCCGCCGCGTCGCTCAGGGGATGGTCCGGCAACGGTTCCCGGCCGAAGGCCAGGTCGCGGAACTTGCCGAGGTTGAAGACCGCCATCCGGCCATTCTCACGCAAGCTGGCGCGGACTGCTACCCTGCGGCCCCGTGGACACGCTGACCCATGCCCTCTCGGGGGCGCTCCTCGCCCGCGCGACCGCGCCCGCCGGGCAGCCCCGATCCACGCCGCGCCGCGTCGCCGCCGGGTTCTTCGCCTGCGCCGCGCCGGACCTGGATTTCGTCATCGGCTTCCTCGGGCCGGTGGAATACCTGCTGCACCATCGCGGCCCGACGCATTCGCTCCTGCTCGCGCCGCTGTGGGCTTTCCCGGTCGCGTGGCTGCTCGCGAAGCTCCTGCGTGAACCGGGCGGCTGGCGCGCGCTGTACGCGGTCAGCCTGAGCTGCCTGTGCCTGCACATCGCCGGGGACTGGATCACCAGCTTCGGCACCATGGTGCTGAGCCCGCTGTCGGACTGGCGCGCCGGCATCGGCACCACGTTCATCATCGACCTGTGGTTCAGCGGCATCATCGTCGCCGGGCTCGCGGCCTCGGCGGTCCTGTACCGGTCGCGCCTTCCCGCGGTGCTCGCCTCGGCGGCCCTCGCGGGCTATGTCGGCTGGCAGTGGACGCTGAAGCAGGAAGCGCTGGAGCACGGCGAGCGCTACGCCGCCTCGCGCGGCCTGCAGGAGGCGCGCGTCCTCGCTTACCCGCGGCCGGTGTCCCCCTACAACTGGACTGTGTTCGCGAGCGACGCGCGCGACCACCACTTCAGCCACGTCAACCTGCGCCGCGACGCGGTGAAGCTCTACGAGAAGGGCGATGGCTTCGTCGCCATGCTGGACGCGCCTTACCGGCCCCTCGCTCAGGCGCGCTGGGACAGCCGGCCGCGCTTCGGCGAGGGCGCCGAGGGCGCGCTCGCGCGCGAGGCCTTCGATTCTCCGGCGCTCGGCTTCTTCCGCTGGTTCGCCGAGACACCCGCCTTCGATGGCAGCACGCACGGGGGCGAGTGCTTCTGGTTCCGCGACCTGCGCTTCGCCAACCCGGGCATGGACCGGACGCCGTTCCGCTTCGGCGCCTGCAGGGCGGCGCCTGACGCGCGCTGGCGCGCCTTCGAGCGGGACGGGGAGTCCGGCCGTCGGGCAGTGGACTGAGCAGGCACTTTTTAACGGTTTGTCCCGTTGTCCGATGCTAGGTTAGGCTCCTGCCTGCCAAAATGCTGATCCGGTTTGCTTTTCTAACGTGTCTTACGTTCGCGGCCGCCCTGGCGCAGGCGCAGGTCGCGTATCGCGATTCCGCGCAGGCCAATTCCGCGGGCGGCCAGGCGGCGCCGACTTTCGTCGCCGCGGGCGCGGTCGCCGCAGGCACGGGCGCGATCGCGCCCGCGCTGCCCGCCGGCCTCGCGGCGAATGACATCCTGCTGCTGTTCCTGGAAACCTCCAACCAGGCCATCACGATTGCCAACCAGAACGGCGGGGTCTGGGCGGCGGTCCTGAATTCCCCGCAGAGCACCGGCACGGCGGCTGGCGCCGATGGCGCCCGGTTGACGGTATTCTGGTCGCGGTACAACGGCGTCCAGGGCGCGCCCACGACAAGCGATTCGGGCAATCACCAGCTCGGACGCATCATCGCCGTGCGGGGCGTCATCACCACCGGCGATCCCTGGGACGTCACCGCAGGCGGCGTCGAGGCCGGCAACACGGATACCAGCGGTTCCATCCCGGGCGCGACCACGACCGTGCCCAACACCTTCGTCGTGGCCGCGATCGCGACCGCGCTGCCCGATTTGACCGGCACGACGGTATTCTCCGCGCAGGCCAATGGGAACCTGACTGGCCTCGCCGAGCGGACCGACAACTCCACCAACCAGGGCAACGGCGGCGGCCTGGGGATCACCACCGGCGCATGGGCGACGACCGGGGGCTACGGCGCGACGACGGTGACCACCTCGTCGAACACCGCCAAGGCCATGCTCAGCATCGCGCTGCGCCCGCCCGCCTCGACGCTCAGCATCAACGTGCCGGCGGCCACGCTGGCGGGCGACGTCATGGTCGCCAGCGTTACATTCCGGCCCTGCAGCGGCACCAGCGGCGCGGCCTGCACCACGAGCGTCACACCGCCTGCGGGATGGACACTGGTCAACAGCGTGACGGACCAGACCACCGGAGGCGGCACCGGAGGCTTCGGCAACCGCCTGTTCGTCTACCAGCGGGTCGCCACCGGGTCCGAGCCGGCGAACTACGCCTGGTCCTTCGGCGGCGCGCTGGTGCATGCGGGCGCGGTCGGCGGCATCATCAGCTTCTCTGGAGTCGATACCAGTAACCCCGTGGTGGTCGAGGGCGGCCAGACGACGGCTTCCTCGGTCAACCACGCCGCGCCCAGCATCGATACTGGTTCGGTAACCGACACGATGCTGGTCAGCACGCATAGCGCCAACTCCTCGACGCTCTGGACCCCGCCCGTGGGCATGACCGAGCGGGTCGACGCCGCTTCGCTGGCGGTCACGAATGATCTGGGCCTAGCGGTCGAGATGAACCACGAACTGCGCGCGGCGGCCGGCCTGACCGGCGCGCGCAGCGCTGGCTGGACCGCGCCGCCGGCGGCCGATGGCGGCATTGCCCACATGCTCGCGCTGCGGCCGGGTTTTTCCCACTACGCGGTGACCTACCCCAGTGGCAGCAGCTTCGCCACCTGCGAGCCGGCGCTGGTGCGCATCACGGCGCACAGTACAGCGCACGGCGCGGTCGCGCCCCCAGCCGGGACCGTGCTCACCATCAACACCTCCACCGCCGACGGCGTCTGGCTCTCGCCCCTGGTCACCGGCACTGGCGCCAACTGGACGCCCTCGGGCGCCAACAACGGCCAGGCGACCTATACCTGGAACGGCATCGAGACCTTCATCGAGGCGCGCCTGCGCCGCAACACCGCCGGCAGCCTGCATCTGAACCTGACCGACGCCGGTTCGCGCAGCGAAGACGCGGGCGAGGATCCCTCGGTCACCTATGCCGGCACCGTGCTGCGGATCACAGTCAACGGCAGCAGCAGCGCGACGGTGGCCACGCAGATCGCGGGCAAGCTGAACACCGAGGGCGCGGGCATCCAGACCCTGTTCGTGCAGGCGGTGGAGGATGGCGGCTCCGGCGTGTGCACCACGCGCTTCCAGAACCAGACGCGGGCGATCGAGTTCGCGGCCGTGTGCAACAATCCCTCGACCTGCAGCGCCGTGGCGGGCACCGAGTTCCAGGTGCTGGACAATGCCAGCTCGCCGGTGGACGTGGCGAAGAATCCGAACACGGCCACCCAGCTGAGCGCGACCTACACCTCGATCAACCTCAACTTCAGCAATGACGCCAACGCCATGGCGCCCCTCGCGTTCCGTTACGGCGACGCCGGGCAGATGACGCTGTTCCTGCGCCATACGCTGGATTCGCCGCCCGCCACCACGATCCTGGGCACGAGCAACGCCTTCGTGGTGCGGCCCTTCGGCATCGCGGTGCGTGGCGCCAACGCCGGAGTGGCGATCGCGCATGGCACCACGGAAGCGGCCGCGGTGCTGGCTGCCGCGGGCGATCCGTTCACCCTGACCCTGGCGGCGTACAAGTGGACCTCGGCGCTGGAGGACGCCAACGCCAACGGCGTGCCCGATTTCGCCGCGCCCGACGTGGTGGACATCACCGACAACGGCCTGACGCCGAACTTCGCCGCGGATGTGTCGCTGAGCGCGCTGAGCAACCTGCCTGGGGTCCAGATATCGCCCGGCGTATTCGCGACAGGGGCGATCGGGCGGGGGGTCAATTGCGCAAGTGCCGGGACCGTTGCGGCGGGCAGCTGGTCGGGCGGGTCGGTGACGATCAACGACGCCTGCTACTCCGAGGCGGGCAACGTCAAGATCGCCGTGTTCGCCACCGACTACATCGTGCCCGGCGGGGGCATCAGCGTGTTCGGGCTGTCGAGCTTTGACGGCACCGGCTTCACCGGCGGGCACGTCGGGCGCTTCCGCCCGAAGCACTTCGCGGTGAGCGGGGCGACGCTGGCGAACCGGCAGGGCGCCGCCTGCGCGCCGGCTTCCACCTTCACCTACCTGGATGAGCCGCTGAACCTCACGTTCACGCTCACGGCGCAGAACGCGCAGAACGCCACCACGGCGAACTACGACGGCGTCTACGCCAAGCTGGGCCTCACCACCTTCGGCAACTGGGCGCTCGGGGCGCGCGACGGCACGACCAACCTGAGCGCGCGACTGGACACCGGCGTCGCGCCGGCCGGCAGCTGGACGGCCGGCGTGGCGAGCGGCGTCGTCCTCACCACCGCGGTCAATCGCGCCACGCCGGACAACCCCGACGGCCCCTTCACCGCGACCGCGTTCGGCATCGCGCCTGTGGACCCGGACAGCGTCGCGATGAACACGCTGGACCTGGACGTGGACAACAACGCGGTCATGGACCGGAAAAACCTCGGTGTCTCGGCGCTGCTGCGCTACGGGCGGCTGCGAATGCAGAACGCGCTGGGTTCCTCGAAGCTCGTGCTGCCGGTGCCGATCCGCCTGGAGTACTGGAACGGCAGCGCCTTCGAGCTGAACACCATCGACAGTTGCACCACGCTGGCGCGCAACACCATCGCGCTGGGCTCGTACACCGGTGCGCTCGCGCCCGGCGGTGGAAACTGCACTACGTTCATCCAGCAGGATCCGGTCGCCATCGCCGCAGGGTTGGGCACGCTCACGCTGGCGGCGCCCACCGGTGCGGTGAGCGGCAGCGTGCTGCTCACGCCGCAGCTTCACGCCACCGTGGCGGGCAACTCCTGCGACAACGCCTCCAGCGGCGAGGATGCGGTCGTGAGCGCAGCGCGGCCCTACCTCACCGGGCGCTGGAACGACGCCGCGAACCCGGACGCGGACGCGACTACGGCCCATGACGACAACCCCTCGGGCCGCGCCAGCTTCGGCGTCTACGGCAGCCAGCCCAACAACTACATCTACTTCAGGGAAAATTACTGAACCACGGGTGCGTCCGTCGCAGGGCGGATGTCACGGCATCTCCGGCCGGGCGGTGCTAGGCTGACGACCGATATCATGCTGCTGCTCCGCTTCGTCGTGCTCTTGCTCTCGCTGGTAGCCGCGGGCACTTCCAAGGGCGAGATCGCGTTCCGATCCGCCGCCTCGGCCAGTTCCTGCGGCTATGCGGCGGCGCCGGCCTTCGTGGCGGCGGGAACGGCGCAGGCAGGCACCGGGGCCGCCTCGGTACCCTGGCCCGCCCACGTTGCCGATGACATCGGCCTGCTGTTCGTCGAAACCGACGATGAAAACGTTGCGACCCCCGCCGGCTGGACGGCGGTCGCCAACAGCCCGCAGTCAGCCGCGGGCGATACCCGCCTCAGCGTGTTCTGGCGGCGCGCCACCGCCGCGGGCACGGCGAACGCCACTTTTGCCGACCCCGGTAACCACTTCTTTGCGCAAATCCTCGTCTACCGGGGGGTGATCACCACGGGCAATCCCTGGGACGCCACCGCCGGCGGCGCGCGGGACTCCGGCGCCACCTCCTCCACCGTGACCGCCGTCACCACGACGGTCTGCAACACGCGCGTCGTCGTCGGCGTGGCCCGGGACAACGATGCCAACGGCGCGTTTTTCGCCAGCCTCACCAATGCCAACCTGACCGGAATCACCGAGCGCGTCGATGGCGGCACCAACCAGAGCAATGGCGGCGGCTTCGCCGTCTGGGACGCGACTTTCGCCACGCCGGGGAGCACTGGAACCAGCACAGCCTCCAGCGCGCCGACCAGCATTCGCAACGCCTGGCTGACCATCGCGCTGCGCGCGCCCGCGGTGACCACGCTCGCGGTCAACGTCCCGGCGGGAACGGTGGAAGAGGACGTGATGCTGGCCTCGATTGCCGTCGCCCCCAGCGGCGCCACGGTCACCGCGCCCGCGGGCTGGACTGAATTGCACAACACCGCCGGGACCTCCAACCGCCTGGTGACCTACCAGCGCGTGGCCGGCGCGACCGAGCCCGCGTCCTACACCTGGACGCTGGGCGGAACCGCGACCACCGGCGCGGCAGGCGGCATCGCGACCTACGTGGGCGTGGATACCCTGACGCCGATCCACCTGTCCGCGGCCAACACCACGGCATCGGGCACGACCCACACCGCGACCGGTGTCACCACCACGGTCGCGAGCACGATGGTGGTCACCGCGCACAGCTTCGCCTCTTCCGTGGCCTGGACCCCGCCTGCCGGCATGACGGAACGGGTGGACGTCCCCGCGATCGCCACCACCAACGCCGAAGGGGTGGCACTCGAGATGAACGACGTGGCGCAGGCCGCGGCCGGCGCCACCGGCGACAAGTCGGCCACGGTGGGCAGCAACGGCGACAACGGCGCCGCGCACATCGTGGTGCTGCGTTCGTCGGAAGTCCTGCAGCTGCGCCTGGACGAATCCACCTGGTCGTCGTACCCGCCGCAGGATTCCAGCGGCAACGGCCTGCACGGCACCGCGAACGCGGGCGCCAACACCGCCGGCGCCACGCCGGCCATCGCCGGCGCGGTCGGCACCTGCCGCTACGGCAGCTTCAACGGCAGCACCAGCTATGTCGAGGTGGCGCACAATGCCCTGCTCAACATGACCGGCCGGTTCACGGTCATGGCCTGGATCAACCCGAACGCCGTGGGCCCGGACGCGCTCAAGACCATCGTCTCCAAGGACGAGAACTTCGAGTTCCACCTCACCAGCGGCGGCGAGATCAACTGGTGGTGGGAGAACGCCGGAGGCACTGCGCAGGAGATCTTCACCGCGGGCGCCGGCATCACCGCCGGCGGCGGCTGGTACCACATCGCCGTGGTCTACACGCCGGGGGCGCAGACCATCTACGTCAACGGCGTCGTGCGAGGCAGCGGCACCTTCACCGGCGGCCTGATGACCAACACAGACCCGCTGCAGGTGGGCTCCGACCAGGGCCTGGGCGGGCGCTTCTTCGACGGCCAGGTCGACGAGGTGCGCGTGTTCCGCCATGCGCTGACCGCCGGCGAGGTGGGCGCCGCGATGGGCGCGACGCGCGCCTGCACCATCCACCACACGCACTACTCGGTGAGCTATCCCAACGGCACGAATTTCGCCACCTGCGAGCCGGGGCGGGTGCGGGTCACGGCGCACGACGCCGCGCACGTCGCGGTGGCGCCGCCGCCCGGGACGCTGCTCTCGGTCAGCACCTCCAGTGCCAACGGCGTCTGGCTCTCGCCCCTCATCACCGGCATCAACGCCAACTGGACCGTCCCGGGAACGGACACCGGCACGGCCACGTATGCCTGGGACGGCGACGGGGCGTTCATCGAGATGGACCTGCGCCGGAATGTCGCCACGACGCTGCACCTCAACCTCGCCGATGGCTCCGGACGCAGCGAAGGCGCAGGGGGCGAGGACCCCTCGATCGTGTTCGCCGACAGCGTGCTGCGGGTGACGGCGGACGGCTCGGCGAGCGCGAACATCGACACCCAGGTCGCGGGCAAGCGAAATTCGGAGGGCTCCGGGATCCAGGCGCTGTTCGTGCAGGCGGTGGCCACGGCGCCGGCGACGGGGGCCTGCACCACGCTGTTCCAGAACCAGACCCGCGCGATCGAGTTCGCCGCGGTGTGCAACAACCCGACCACCTGCGCTGACCCTGACGTGAACGACGCGCCGCTGTTCGAGATCTTCAGCGGCGACGGCACCGGGGCGGCGGTGAACATCCAGAAGAACAACAACACCGTGACGCCCGCGTCCTATTCTTCGGTGTCGCTCAACTTCAGCAACGACGCCAATGCCATGGCGCCGCTCGTCTTCCGCTACGGCGACGCCGGGCAGGTGACGCTGCACCTGCGCTACACGCTGCCCGCGCCGCCGGCGACCACCATCAGCGGCACGAGCAACGCCTTCGTGGTGCGGCCCTTCGGCATCGCGGTGCGCGGGGCGAACGCCGGGGTGGCGATCGCGCATGGCACCACGGAAGCGGCCGCGGTCCTGGCCGCTGCGGGCGATCCGTTCACCCTGACCCTGGCGGCGTACAAGTGGACCTCGGCGCTGGAGGACGCCAACGCCAACGGCGTGCCCGATTTCGCCGCGCCCGACGTGGTGGACATCACCGACAACGACCTGACGCCGAACTTCGCCGCGGATGTGTCGCTGAGCGCACTGAGCAACCTGCCTGGGGTGGCGCTGGGCGAGATCCGGCGCGGCGTGGGCTGCCTTGCGGCCACCGGGACGGTGTCCGCGGGCAGCTGGTCGGGGGGCGCGGTGACGATCAACGACGCCTGCTACACCGAGGCGGGCAACGTGAAGATCGCGGTGTTCGCCACCGACTATATCGTGCCCGGCGGGGGCATCAGCGTGTTCGGGCTATCGAGCTTCGACGGCTCGGGCTTCACCGGAGGCCACGTCGGGCGCTTCCGCCCGAAGCACTTCGCGGTGAGCGGGGCGACGCTGGCGAACCGGCACGGGGCTTCCTGCGCACCGGCCTCTTCCTTCAGCTACATGGACGAGGACCTCAGGCTCAGCTTCACGCTCACGGCGCAGAACGCGCAGAACGCCACCACGGCGAACTACGACGGCGTCTACGCCAAGCTGGGCCTCACCACCTTCGGCAACTGGTCGCTGGGCGCGAGGAGCGGCACCACCAACCTCACCGGCCGGCTGGACACCGGGGTCGCGCCGACGGGGAGCTGGTCCAACGGCGTGGCGAGCGGGATCCTGCTCACGACCGCGGTCAACCGCGCCAGCCCCGATGTCCCCGACGGGCCCTATACCTCGATCAGCTACGGCATCGCGCCCACGGATTCCGATGGCGTCGCCATGAACACGCTCGACCTGGACGTGGACAACAACGCGGCCATGGACCGCAAGAACCTGGGCGCGCTCACCGATTCGGCCGTCCGCTTCGGCCGCCTGCGGCTGCAGAACGCGCTCGGTTCGGCCAAGCTCGTGCTGCCGATGCCGGTGCGCGCGGAGTTCTGGAACGGCAGCGCGTTCGCCGTCAACACGCTGGACAGCTGCACCACGCTCGCGCGCGACGCCTTCGCGCTGGGGTCCTACACCGGCGCGCTGGACCCGGGCGGGGGCAACTGCAAGACCTTCATCCAGCAGGATCCGGTCACCATCACCGCGGGATTGGGCACGCTCACGCTGGCGGCGCCCACCGGCGCCGCCTCCGGCAGCGTGCTGGTCACGCCGCAGCTGCGTTCCCCCGCCGCGGGCTTCTCCTGCGACAACGCCTCCAGCGGCGAGGACGCCATCTCGAGCGCGCTGCGGCCGTACCTCCTCGGGCGCTGGAACGACGCCGCGAACCCGGACGCGGACGCGAACACGGCCTACGACGACAATCCCTCGGGCCGCGCCAGCTTCGGCGTCTACGGCAGCCAGCCCAACAACTACATCTACTTCAGGGAAAACTACTGAATCGCCGGGAACTTTTCCGCGCCGCCTGAGGTATTTTCCTGCGGCACCGGATTTGGTAGTTTCGGCCGGTGCGACCTTTTCTCCTCGTCCTGCTGATGGCGCTGGCCGGCGCGGCGCACGGCGCGCCCGTCTTCCAGGCGGCGGGCGTGGCCGTCTCCGGCACCGGCGCGGTCGTCCCGCCATGGCCGGCGCATGTCGCCGGCGACGTCGCGCTGCTGGTCATCGAGAGCCGGGGCAACCAGGCGGCCAACCTGTCCAACGCGCAGGGCTTTGCCGCGGTGGCGAACAGCCCGCAGAACGTGAACGCCCCGGTCAGCGGCACCAGGCTGACGGTGTACTGGAGGCGAGCCACCTCCGCGGCCATGGCCGCGCCGACGGTCGGCGATCCCGGCAATCACGTCCGCGCGCAGATCTTCACCTACCGCGGCGTCGTCAGCACCGGCGATCCGTGGAACGTCACCGGCGGCGGCACGCAGGGCGCGCCGGCCAGTACTTCGGTGACGGTCACGGGCATCGCCACCACCGTTCCCGACACCCTCGTGGTGCAGGCCGTGACGCGGCACAACGACTCGGCCGCGGCGTCCTTCAGCAACCAGGTGAACGCCAACCTGCTCAACCTCGCCGAGCGGGACGATGGCGGCACGACCTCCGGCGATGGCGGGGGCTTCGCGGTTTGGGACGGCGTGAAGACCGACGCGGGCGCCACCGGAAACACCACCGCGACCGTCGCCAGTTCGGTCAAGGCGTTCCTGTCCATCGCGCTGCTGCCCGAACCGGTGACCTGCGTCGCCGGCCTCGCGGGCGGGATCAACGGCGAGTACTTCTCGAACATGACGCTGGCCGGGTCCGCGACAGGCACGCGCGTGGATGGGCCGGTCGACTTCAACTGGGCGGGCGGCGCGCCCGGGGTCACGGGCATCGGCGCGGACAATTTCTCGGTGCGCTGGGACGGCGTCCTGCGCGCTGGCGTCTCGGGCAACTTCCAGTTCCAGACCGTCGCCGACGACGGCGTGCGGCTGTGGGTGAACGGCCAGCTGATGATCGACAACTGGGTGGACCAGGCGGCGCATACGGAGACCAGCGGCAACATCGCGCTCGCGGCCGGACAGGCCTATGCCATCCGGCTGGAGTACTACGAGAATGGCGGGCAATCCGAGATCCGCCTGCGCTGGCGGCCGCCGGGCGATCCCGGTTTCAGCGCGATTCCGGCGGGCCCGACGCCGGGCCTTGGCGCGGGCCTGTACCGCTGCCTGCCGCCCTACACCCATTATTCCGTGAGCTACCCGAACGGAACCAGTTTCGCCACCTGCGAGCCGGCGCTGGTGCGCATTACCGCGCACGATGACACGCACGCCGCGGCCGCGCCGGCGGCGGGCACCGTGCTGACGATCAACACCACCACCGCGAACGGGGTGTGGCAATCGCCCATTGTCTCCGGCACCAACGCCAGCTGGGCGCCCTCGGGCGCGGACAACGGACAGGCGACCTACACCTGGGACGGCGTGGAGAGCTTCATCGAAATGCGCCTGCGGCGCAACAGCGCGGGCGCGCTGGGCCTGAACCTCAGCGACAGCAACGGGCGCGGCGAGGACGGCGGCGAGGACCCTTCGGTGAGCTTTGCCGACAGCGTGCTGCGGGTGACGGCGGACGGTTCGGCGAGCGCGAGCATCAACACCCAGATCGCCGGGAAGCTCAACACCGAGGGCGCCGGCGTGCAGGCCCTCTTTGTCCAGGCGGTGGCAACCGCGCCCGCGACGGGGGCCTGCACCACGCTGTTCCAGGGCCAGAACCAGAGCGTGGAGTTTGCCGCGGTGTGCAACAACCCCACCGCCTGCAGCGTGGCCGCCGGCACGGAGTTCCAGCTCATCGACCGCTTCGGCACGGCGCAAAACGTGGTCAAGCACGACGACACGCCGACGCCGGGCTCGTACACCCCCGTGTCGCTCGCCTTCAGCAACGACGCCAACGCCATGGCGCCGCTCGCGTTCCGCTACGGCGACGCCGGGCAGGTGACGCTGCACCTGCGCTACACGCTGCCCGCGCCGCCGGCGACCACGATCAGCGGCACGAGCAACGCCTTCGTGGTGCGGCCCTTTGGCATCGCGGTGCGCGGAGCAAATGCCGGCACGGCGATCGCGCACAGTTCCACCGACGCCGGGACCCTCCTCGCCGCGGCGGGCGACCCGTTCACGATGACGCTCGCGGCCTACAAGTGGCAGTCCGCTGCCGAGGACCTGAACAACAACGGCGTGCCCGATTTCGCCGCGCCCGACGTGGTGGACCTCACCGACAACGGCCTGACGCCCAACTTCGCGGCCAACGTATCATTGAGCGCACTCACCAACCTGCCGGGGGTGGCGCTGGGCGAGATCCGGCGCGGCGGGGGCTGTCCGGGCGGGAGCGGCACGGTGTCCGCGGGCAGCTGGTCGGGCGGCGCGGCGACCCTCGCCGACACCTGCTACACCGAGGCGGGCAACGTGAAGATCGCGGTGTTCGCCACCGACTACATCGAGCCCGGCGTGAGCGTGTTCGGGCTGTCGAGCTTCGACGGAACCGGCTTCACCGGCGGGCACGTCGGGCGTTTCCGCCCGAAGCACTTCGCGCTGAGCGGGGCGACGCTCACGACCCGGCACGGAGCCGCCTGCACGCCGGCCTCGAGCTTCACCTATCTGGACGAGCCGCTGCGCCTCGCCTTCACGCTAACGGCGCAGAGCGCGCAGGACGCCACCACGCAGAACTACACCGGCAGCTATGCCAAGCTGGGCCTCAACACCTTCGGCAACTGGGTGCTCGGCGCGCGCGACGGCACGACCGATCTGAGCGGGCGGCTGGACACCGGGGTCGCCCCGGCGGGGAGCTGGGCGAACGGCGTGGCGAGCGGGATCGAGCTCACCACAGCGGTCCTGCGCGCGACGCCGGATGCGCCCGACGGGCCGTTCGCCGCCACCGCCTTCGGCATCGCGCCGGCCGATTCCGACGGCGTCGCCATGAACACCCTGGATCTGGACGCGGACAACAACACCATCATGGACCGCAAGAACCTCGGCGTATCAGCGGAGCTGCGCTACGGGCGGCTGCGGGTGAACAACGCGCTGGGCTCGGCCAGGCTCGTGCTGCCGGTGCCGCTGCGGCTGGAGTACTGGAACGGCACCGCGTTCGCGCTGAACACGGCCGACAGCTGCACGACCCTGGCGCGCAACACCCTGGCGCTGGGGTCCTACATCGGCGCGCTCGCCCCGGGCGGAGGCAATTGCAAGACGTTCGTGCAGCAGGACCCTGTGGTCTTCGCCTCGGGCGCGGGCACGCTCAGGCTGGCGGCGCCCACCGGCGGCGCCACCGGCAGCGTGCTGGTCACGCCGCAACTGCGGGGCACGGCCGCGGGCTTCTCCTGCGACAACGCCTCCAGCGGCGAGGACGCCATCGTGAGCGCGGCGCGGCCCTACCTGGTCGGGCGCTGGAACGACGCCCTGGACCCGGACGCGATTGGCGCCACGGCCTACGACGACAACCCTTCGGGCCGGGCCAGCTTCGGCCTCTTCGGCGGCCAGCCGAACAACTACATCTACTTCAGGGAAAATTACTGAGGCAGCGCGGCGCGCAGGGCGTGGACGAGGTCCACGCTGGCGTCGATCTCGTCCTTGTTGATCGATACGCTCTCCACGCTGATCCCGAGCGGAATCGCCTTCGCGTAGGGCTGGTCCAGGATGCGGGCGAGGTTGTCGCGGCAGACTTCGATGGACTTCGACAGCGGATTGGCCGCGCCGAGGATGGCGCCCGCGGTCGCCTCGGGCACGCTGACGCCCAGCCACTTCAGGAACGCGAGGGTCTTCTCGCGCCCCACGGGCGAGAAGCTGAGGATCACGCGCCGCGGCGGCACGCCGGCGCCGCGGCAGTCGCGCGCGTAGTCCGCGAGCAGGCGGATGGTCGCCTCCGCGGAATACACCGTCTGCGAGATGAAGTAGCTGCAGCCCTCGATGCCCTTGGCGAGCATGCGTGCCGATTCGCTGCGCTCGCCGGTGTGGCGCTCGGCGATGACCACGCCGCCCACTTCGAACCCGGCCGGGTGCGCTGCGGCGAGGCGGATCGCCTTCGACAGGGACAGCGGGTAGGTCACGCCGGAAGTGGGGCGGCCGACGATGGAGAGGAACTTCACGCCGTAGTCGCGCGCGGCCTCAGCCAGCCACTGCTGCCACGCGGCCTCGTCCAGGTCGCCGACGCACTTGTAGGTGATCGCGGGCCGCCTGGTCACGCTCGCGAGCAGGCGGGAGTAGTCGCGCGGGTCCACCGTTCCGGTGAATGCGAACGGACGCGCCGTGGCCGTCCTTCCGGACTCGTCCTGGATGTCGTAGACCACCACGCCATCCAGCGGCAGCGGCGCCAGGCGCGCCGCGAGCTTGTCCGCCGCGGCGCGCACCTGCTCCTCCGTCGCCCCCGCGCGCGGCGGCGTGGTGCCATACAGCAGCACCCCGTGGTGCGGATCCTGCAGCTTGTCCGTCAACATGAACTCAGGAAATCAGAAATCAGGGACGGACCACGATTAATTTCCCGCCCAGCTGCCGGAAATCGTGGTCCGTCCCTGTTTTTTAGTAGCGGTAGTGGTCGGTCTTGTAGGGACCGGACTTGGGTACGCCGATGTACTTTGCCTGTTCGTCGGACAGTTCCGTCAGCTCGGCGTTCAGCTTCTGCAGCTGCAGGCGCGCCACCTTTTCGTCCAGGTGCTTGGGCAGGGTGTAGACGCCAATCGGATACTTCGCCGTGTTGGTGAACAGCTCGATCTGGGCGATGGTCTGGTTGGCGAACGAGGAGCTCATGACGTAGCTCGGGTGGCCGGTGCCGCAGCCCAGGTTCACCAGCCGGCCCTTGGCCAGCAGGATGATCCGCTTTCCGTCAGGGAAGATGACGTGGTCCACCTGCGGCTTGATCTCTTCCCACTTGTACTGGGACAGCGACGCGACCTCGATCTCGTTGTCGAAGTGGCCGATGTTGCACACGATGGCCTGGTCCTTCATCTTCTTCATGTGCTCGTGCGTGATCACATGGTAGTTGCCGGTCGCGGTGACGAAGATGTCCGCCTTGTCCGCCGCCCAGTCCATGGTCACCACGCGGTAGCCTTCCATCGCCGCCTGCAGCGCGCAGATCGGATCCACTTCGGTCACCCACACCTGCGCCGAGAGGGCGCGCAGCGCCTGCGCCGAGCCCTTGCCCACGTCGCCGTAGCCGGCCACCACCGCGACCTTGCCCGCCACCATGACATCCGTCGCCCTCTTGATGCCGTCCACGAGCGACTCGCGGCAGCCGTAGAGGTTGTCGAACTTGGACTTGGTCACCGAGTCGTTGACGTTGATGGCGGGGAAGAGGAGCTCCTTCTTCTTCGCCATTTCGTAGAGGCGATGCACGCCGGTGGTGGTTTCCTCGGTCACGCCCTTGATGTCCTTGGCCATGCGCGAGTACCAGGTCGGGTCCTTAGCGAGCTTCGCCTTGATGGCCTTGAACAGGCTCTCTTCCTCTTCCGAGCCCGGCTTGGCGATCAGCGACTGGTCCTTCTCCGCGCGCTTGCCCAGGTGCATGAGGAGCGTGGCGTCGCCGCCGTCGTCCAGGATCATGTTCGGGCCTTGATTGCCGAATTCAAAGATCCGGTGGGTGTAGTCCCAGTAGTCGTCCAGCGTCTCGCCCTTCACCGCGAACACCGGCGTGCCGCCGGCCGCAATGGCCGCCGCGGCGTGGTCCTGGGTCGAGAAAATGTTGCACGAGGCCCAGCGCACGTCCGCCCCGAGCGCCTTCAGCGTCTCGATGAGCACGGCGGTCTGGATGGTCATGTGCAGGCTGCCGGTGACCCGGGCGCCCTTCAGGGGCTGGGCCTTGGCGTATTCCTTGCGGATCATCATCAGCGCCGGCATTTCGGACTCGGCGATGGCGATTTCCTTGCGGCCCCAGTCGGCAAGGGCAAGGTCGGCGACCTTGTAGTCGGTGAACTTCGGGTTGGGTGCGTTCATGTGGAGCTCCTTTGTCGGTTTTGCGGAGCCCCAAAAGCGAGGCGCCCGCATCGTTTCCAATGCGAGCGCCGTTTATTTTGCTGAGCCTGATTCCCCGGATGCCTTGATTCGGGAACGCAGCGCTCCTCAGCAGGGGGCGGATTATACCCGAAGCTTTGCCGACAATGTACAGCCCCCGAATTCACTGCCGCGAGCAGCGCATTGGTATTGTTGTGCAAGGACGATCAATGAGTAAGCGCAGACGAAAGCCGCCTTCCCCGAAAAGGTCGTGGACCCCCAGCCCGTGGGGGCGCTTGCTCACTTTCTCCTCGGATTGGTCGATCTCAACCGATGGTAAGTCCCTCACCGTCGACCTGGACAGACGGTCTCATACGGTCGAACTAACCGACGTTCTGAGCATTTCGCAGGACCAAGGCATTGCTTGGGCCTCGGTGCAGTTGGAACTGAGAACCCAGAGTGTCAAAGTCGACGGTCTCCCAAACGAGGTCGCCGTCGAGATGGAACAGGTCATATGCGAGGAGATTGAGGAGTCACTTGGTAAGCAGATTCAGAGACTGAGCGTCCCAGCTCAAGGCTGGGCGGAAGAGCTTGGCTCCAAACTGCACGGGGATCGCTGGATTACCCGGGAAGAGGTGGAAGAGATTCTGGGCAACGCACGTCGACAACGCGTCATTGGGCCTCAGTTGGACAGGCTACTGCAGCATCCTCGTGTGGAGAACGCGTTCAAAAGGGTTCCTCATGGCACGCTAAAGGCACTTCATCTGGCTACTGAGGGCTTGCCCGACGAAGTCGCAAGGAGAAACGAAGCCTTCCTGATTAACGAAGTGACCAAGCACAAGCCTCTCTTCGAAAAGATCGAAAGCAAGCCACTTACGCCTGAGCAAGCACAAGCCGTAGTGTGCTTCGAGAATCGACTCTTGCTCGTCGCTGCCGCCGGATCGGGAAAGACATCCACATTGGTGGCGAAGGCCGGCTACGCCCTCTCACGCGGTCTTATGCCCGGCGACCAGATCTTGATGCTTGCATTCAATGCGGCCGCAGCAGAGGAATTGCGAGACCGCATTCGCGCGCGACTGACAGCGGTGGAGATCAATAGTGATGAAATCACCGCGAAGACGTTTCACTCTCTGGGGCTGAGCATCATTGGACACGCCACTGGACGCAAGCCCTCGCTCGCGCCGTGGCTCGACAAGGCAAATGGCGCCGAAGAGATCGAATCGATCATCGAAGATCTATGCGCGAGAAGTATCAAGTTCAACGCGATGTGGCAACTGTATCAATTCGTGTACTCGGATGATGTGCGGAGGTTTGGCAAGAAAGAGGAACCGGAAGACTGGGATCGGGAATCTGGAGCCAGGGGATTTCGAACTCGAAATGGGGAGATCGTAAAGAGCAGGGAAGAGCGGACTATTGCAGATTGGCTCCACTTCAATGGAGTTCGCTATGTCTACGAAGGAAAGTACGAACACGACACTGCGGACGCTTCACACAGACAGTATCAACCTGACTTTTACTATCCGGACGCGGAGCTCTATCACGAGCATTTCGCGCTAGATGAAGACGGCAATGCTCCAGCTCACTTTGGCGACTACCTTGGAGGTGTCCGTTGGAAGCGCGCGTTGCACGAAGGGAAAGGGACAAAACTTTTTGAGACTACCTCGGCGCAGCTTCGAGACGGATCCGCTATTGAGGCGCTCGCACGAGAACTGGTCGCCCGTGGAATTGAACTGAGACCCGATCCGAATCGAGCGGTCGGCGGCCGACCAATTCCTCCAATATGGGAACTCGTTAGGCCTTTTCGGACGTTTCAGACCCATGCTAAGAGCAATCGCCTTTCAATGAGCGAGCTCAGGAAACGATTGCTCAACCTTTCCAACATAGGCTTGCTGGGACGCCACAAACTGTTTCTCGACCTGTACGAGCAAATCTCGGAAGAGTGGGATCGGCGATTGGTGGCTGGCAACTATGTTGATTTTGAAGACATGCTGAATTTGGCCACGGACCATATCGAGACTGGGAGGTGGAAGTCACCTTACAGGCTCGTGTTGGCGGACGAGTTCCAGGATGCATCGCAATCTCGCGCGCGATTCTTACAAGCACTTGTACGTGAGCCAGGACATTTTCTCTGTGCTGTTGGGGACGATTGGCAAAGCATCAATCGATTCGCGGGCGCAGACGTTGGTGTGATGACAGGATTTGAGAAGCTATTCGGAAAAGGTGAAACAAAGTTTCTGTCAACGTCGTTTCGATGCCCCAAGTCGTTATGCGATTTGAGCAGTGCATTTGTTGGTCGCAATCCCTCGCAGATACCCAAGACGGTAACGGCTACTCGAGAGCGTGCGGCGGCTGCAACGGTTTGCTATTCGGTTGATGACGTGTATGGCCTGGAGCCTTTGATCGAGAAGCATCTCCGGCAGCTTTGGCAGCGGGTCAAGAGCGGTGCGGTTGAAGCGGGGCCGTCTGGCAGCGTTTCAGTGTTCATACTGGGTCGTTATCGGCGAAACCGGCCTGCCAGCCTAGAAGAGTGGAAGCAGCGCTACTCGCCGCAACTGCGAATCGAGTATTTCACCGTGCACGGTTCCAAGGGGTTGGAAGCGGACTATGTATGCGTGGTCGGATTGACACGTGGTCGATATGGCTTTCCAAGTGAAGTGGAGGACGATCCGATACTTCCACTTGCCATGCCGACGGTGGAGGAGTTCCCGTTCGCAGAGGAGAGACGGCTGTTCTATGTCGCACTCACGCGAGCGAGACGGTTGGTCATGTTGTACACCGTCGAGAATCAGATTTCGGAGTTTCTTGTGGAGCTTCAGTCCGCGCCATACAAGGTTGAGGTTCGGCGCGACGATGCCAAGAAAAGTGCGTCGGTGTGCCCCGCGTGCTCTAGAGGTGCACTGGTACGTAGGGAAGGCCGCTACGGAGCATTCTGGGGTTGTAGCCGGTTTCCGGCGTGCGACTATACCGCGAAGCTAGTTCCGAGCGGGATGGTAGACGAGCGGACACAGCGACCAGGTGATGAAAGCGCATTGTCGTAGTCGGCCCCTGCTGAACTGATTGGAGCCAATGCCTTATCGGCATACTGTGGAAGGCGTCACTTGGGAGTTCCCGGACCTGCGCGCGCTGCTCGCGCGCGCCTCGCCGCTGCGCTCGGGCGACGTGCTGGCCGGGGTGGCCGCGCAGTCCGCCGAGGAGCGCATGGCCGCCCGCATGGCGCTGGCGGACCTGCCGCTCGCCACCTTCCTCAACGAGCAGGTGGTGCCCTACGAGGCCGACGACGTCACGCGGCTCATCGTCGATTCCCACGATCGCGCCGCCTTCGCGCCGGTGTCCTCCCTCACCGTGGGCGCGTTCCGCGAGTGGCTGCTCGAGGCCTCCCCCGAATCAGTCTCGTCACTCGCCCGCGGCCTCACCCCCGAGATGGCTGCCGCCGTGTCCAAGCTCATGCGCAACCAGGACCTGGTGTCCGTGGCTCGCAAGTGCCGAGTCATCAGCAAATTCCGCAACACGCTCGGCCTGCCCGGGCGCCTCTCGGTGCGCATCCAGCCCAACCATCCCACCGACGACGTGAAGGGGATCGCCGCCTCGATGCTCGAGGGCCTTGCCTACGGCTGCGGCGACGCGGTGATCGGCATCAACCCGGCGGGCGATGGCCTCGCCGCCTTCCTGCCGCTGTGGCGCATGATGGACGAGCTCATCCGCCGCTTTGACATTCCCACCCAGTCCTGCGTGCTCACGCACGTGACCTCGCAGATCGAGGCCATTGCGCGCGGCGCGCCGGTGGACCTGGTGTTCCAGTCCATCGGCGGCACGCAAAAGACCAACGAGAGCTTCGGCGTGTCCTTGCCGATGTTGCGCGAGGCGCAGGGCGCGGCGCGGTCGCTCAAGCGCGGCACGCTCGGTTCCAATGTCATGTACTTCGAGACCGGGCAGGGCAGCGCGCTGTCGGCCGACGCGCACCACGGCTGCGACCAGCAGACCATCGAGGCCCGCGCCTACGGCCTCGCGCGCGCCTACGAGCCGCTGCTCGTCAACACCGTGGTCGGCTTCATCGGTCCGGAGTACCTCTACGACGGCAAGCAGATCATCCGGGCCGGGTTGTAGGACCACTTCTGCGGCAAGCTGCTCGGCCTGCCGATGGGAGTGGACGTCTGCTACACGAACCACGCCGAAGCCGATCAGAACGACATGGACACGTTGCTGACGCTGCTCGCCGCGGCCGGGGTGGCGTTCGTCATCACCGTGCCCGGCGCCGACGACGTGATGCTCGGCTACCAGAGCCTGTCGTTCCACGACGTGTTGACCACCCGCCGCACCCTCGGGCTGCGGCCCGCTCCGGAGTTCGAGGCCTGGCTGCAGTCGGTGGGCATGGTCGACGAGGCCGGTCGGCTGACCCCGTTCGACGTGACGCACTCGCCGCTGCGCGCGCTGACCTCAGCGGAGGTGCTGTGACCACGAATCATCCTGCTGCCCAGCAATTCTGGGACGAACTGCGGATGACCACCCAGGCCAGGATCGGGCTGGGCCGGGCCGGCAACGCACTGCCCACCCGCCGGGTGCTCGAGCTGGCCGCAGCGCATGCCGCCGCCCGAGATGCCGTGCACGTGCCGCTGGACACCGATCAACTGGTGACGGCTGTCCGTGCGATCGGTATCGGTGAACCCGCCGTGGTGACCAGCCAGGCCACCTCCCGCGAGGAATACCTGCGCCGACCCGATCTGGGCCGGCTGCCGGCCGAAC
>JBQTJX010000017.1:0-45716 GCA_052386675.1 Betaproteobacteria bacterium | reverse complement strand
GTTCCGCTACCGCGAGCAGAAGAAGGCCCACGAGGCCAAGCTCAAGCAGAAGCAGATCCAGGTCAAGGAAATCAAGTTCCGCCCGGGCACCGACGACGGCGACTACAAGATCAAGGTCGGCAAGCTGATCGCGTTCCTTGAAGAGGGCGACAAGGCGAAGGTGACGCTGCGGTTCAGGGGCCGGGAGATGGCCCACCAGGAATTCGGCCTGCGGCTGCTGGAGCGGGTGAAGGCGGATCTCGAAGGCGTGGCGCTGGTCGAGCAGTTCCCGAAGCTCGAGGGGCGGCAGATGGTGATGGTCCTGGCGCCGAAGAAAAAGGTGCTGGTGGTGACCAGGGGCAAGCCGAAGAAGAAGGAAGAAAGGGACAGGAAGGAAACGAAGGACGCGGCAGCGGAAGTGCCCGCGGTCGCTGCAGAGAAGCCCGCCGCAGCCTAGCTGCGGACGGTGCACAAGTGATTCCGAGGCATCAAGCGCTGGCGAAGCCAGCCGCCCGGCGTCATGACAAAAGAGAGCAAGGAGAATTTCATGCCGAAGATGAAGTCCAAGAAGTCGGCCTCCAAGCGCTTCAAGGTCCGCCCCGGCGGCACCATCAAGCGCGCCAAGGCCTTCATGCGCCACATCCTCACGAAGAAGTCGACCAAGACCAAGAGGAAGCTGCGCGGCACCGCCAACGTGCACGATTCCAACAAGCGCGCGGTGCGCGCCATGCTGCCGTACTCGGGCTGAGGAGCACGCCATGCCGAGAGTCAAACGTGGAGTAACGGCGCGCGCGCGCCACAAGAAGGTCCTCGCCAAGGCCAAGGGCTTCCGCGGTCGCCGGGGCAACGTTTACCGGGTCGCAAAGGAAGCGGTGATGAAGGCGGGGCAGTACGCCTACCGCGACCGCCGCAACAGGAAGCGCGATTTCCGGGCTCTTTGGATCGCCCGCATCAATGCCGCGGTGCGCGAACTGGGGCTGACCTACAGCACGTTCATGGCCGGGATGAAAAAGGCGAACATCGAGATCGACCGCAAGGTGCTCGCCGACCTCGCGGTGCTCGACAAGCCCGCGTTCGCGCGCATCGCGAACCAGGTCAAGGCCAGCATCTCCCACTAAGTCCATCCCCAGGGTTCCGGGGATGCCCGACATCGACAGCATCGTCGCCCGCGCCGAGGCGGATTTCGCCTCGGCCCCGGATGCGGCCGCGCTGGAGAACGCCAAGGCGCGCTTCCTGGGAAAGAGCGGCGAGTTGACCGGCCTGCTGAAGGGCCTGGGCGCCGCCGCGCCGGACGAGCGCAAGCAGCTGGGCGCCGCGATCAACGCGGGCAAGGAACGCATCGAGGCTGCGCTAGAGGCGCGCCGTGCCGGCCTGGCCGGCGCGCGCCTAAACGCGCGCCTTGCCGAGGAGGCGCTCGATGTCACGCTGCCCGGCCGCGGCAGCTCGCGCGGGGGCCTGCACCCGATCACGCGCACCTGGCAGCGCGTCGAATCGATTTTCCGCAGCGTCGGCTTCGACGTCGCCGACGGGCCGGAGATCGAGAACGACTGGTACAACTTCACCGCGCTGAACAACCCGGAGAACCATCCTGCGCGTTCCATGCAGGACACGTTCTATGTCGACCTCAAGGACGACAAGGGACTTCCGCTCCTGCTTCGCACCCATACCAGCCCGATGCAGGTGCGCTACGCACGCATGCACGAGCCGCCGATCAAGGTCATCGCCCCCGGCCGCACCTACCGCGTGGATTCCGACGCCACCCATTCGCCGATGTTCCACCAGGTCGAGGGCCTGTGGATCGATGAGGACGTGAGCTTCGCCGACCTGAAGGGCGTGTACGTGGATTTCCTGCGCCGCTTCTTCGAGTCCGACGACCTGCAGGTGCGCTTCCGGCCGTCCTATTTCCCGTTTACGGAGCCTTCGGCCGAGATCGACCTGCAATTCGCGAGCGGGCCGCTCGAGGGCCGCTGGCTGGAACTCTCGGGCGCTGGCCAGGTGCACCCGCAGGTGGTGCGCAATTTCGGCCTCGACCCGGAGAAGTACATCGGCTTCGCCTTCGGCTCCGGCCTGGAGCGGCTGACGATGCTCCGTTACGGCATCGACGACCTGCGCCTGTTCTTCGACGGTGACCTGCGTTTCCTGAAGCAGTTCGCATGATCGTCCCCGAAAACTGGCTGCGCGATTTCGTCGACTGGAACGTTCCGGCGGGCACGCTCGCGCACGGCCTCACGATGTCTGGGCTGGAGGTGGAATCCTGCGAGCCGGTGGCGCCGCCGCTGCCGGGCGTAGTGGTGGGCGAAATCCTTTCCGTAGCGCCGCATCCGAACGCGGACAAGCTCACCGTCTGCACCGTGAACGCGGGCAGGGAGACGCTGCAGGTGGTCTGCGGCGCACCCAATGTCCGCGCCGGCATGAAGGCGCCGCTCGCGCTGGTCGGAACCCGGCTGGGGGAGATCGAAATCAAGGCTGCCAGCCTGCGCGGCGTCGAGAGCAATGGCATGTTGTGCTCTTCACGCGAACTGGGCCTGTCGGAGGACCATGCCGGGTTGCTCGCGCTTCCGGCGGACGCGAAGCCTGGCGCCGACCTGCGCGAGGCGTTGCATCTGGACGAGCACCTGCTCACCTTCAAGCTCACGCCGAACCGCGGCGACTGCCTGTCCGTGCTGGGCGTGGCGCGCGAAGTCGCCGCGCTCACCGGCGCGAAGCTGAAGGCGCATGCGCCCAAGCCGGTGCCGGCGAAAGGCAACGCGAAGCATCCGTTCCGCATCACCGACGGCGAAGGCTGCGGCCGCTTCGCCGGGCGAGTGGTCCGCGGCGTCAACGCAGCGGCACCGACTCCGGACTGGATGCGCCGACGCCTGGAGCGCGCCGGACAGCGTTCCATATCCGCCCTGGTTGATGTCACCAACTACGTCATGCTGGAGCTCGGCCGCCCGCTGCACGTCTACGACCTGGACAAGCTCTCCGGCGCGATCGACGTGCGCTGGGGCCGCGAGGGCGAGAAGGTGATGCTGCTCAATGGCCAGGAGATCCCGGTGGATCCGTCAGTGCTGTGCATCACCGACGACTCCGGTCCGATCGGCCTTGCCGGCATCATGGGCGGGGACTCCACCAAGGCCGAAACCACGACGCGGAATCTGTTCCTGGAATCGGCCTTCTTCTTTCCCGAGTCCATCGCCGGCCGCGCGCGGCGCTACAACTTCACCAGTGACGCATCGCACCGTTTCGAGCGCGGCGTGGATTTCGAGAGCAACGCGCCGGGCATCGAGCGCGCCACGCAGCTCATCCTGGAGATCTGCGGCGGCGAGCCCGGGCCGACTGTGGACCTGGTGAAGCGCCTGCCGAAGAGGAAGCCGGTGCGCATGCGCGTCGCGCGTGCTCAGAAGGTGATCGGCATGCCCATCCGCGAAGCCGAGATGGCGCGGGTGTTCAAGCGCCTCGGCCTTCCGGCGGAGCACAAGTCGGGTGCGTTCACGGTCAAGCCGCCTTCGTTCCGCTTCGACCTCGAGATCGAGGAAGACCTTATCGAGGAAATCGCCAGAATCCACGGTTTCGAGAACATCCCCGCGCTGCCGCCCCGGGCGCAGGCGAGGATGCCGGCGCTGCCAGAGGCGAGGCGCAGCCTGCATGCGGTACGCGAGCGCGTCGCCGCGCGCGATTTTCACGAAACGATCAACTTTGCGTTCGTCGAGCCGGCCTGGGAATCCGATTTCGCCGGCAATGCCGACCCGGTGCGGCTGCTCAACCCGATCGCGAGCCAGGCCTCGGTCATGCGCAGCACGCTGATGGCCTCGCTGGTTGCGAACGTCCGCGCCAACCACGCCCGCAAGCTCGCCCGCATCCGCGTCTTCGAAGTGGGCCGCGTCTATCTGCGTGACGCCGCTGCCAAGGACGGCCCGCTCGAGGTCGCCGGCCTGCGCCAGCCGATCCGCGTTGGCGCGGCCGCGTTCGGGCCGGCGCTGGAGGAGCAATGGGGCAGTCCCGCCCGCGGCGTGGATTTCTTCGACCTCAAGGCAGACCTGGAGGCGCTCTACGCGCCGCGCAGCCTGCGCTTCGAGGCCGGGCTGCATCCGGCGCTGCATCCCGGCCGCTCGGCGCGCGTCTTGCTGGACGGGAAACCGGTGGGATGCCTGGGCGAATTGCACCCGCGCTGGCAGCAGAAGTACGAGTTGCCGCAGCCAGTGGTCCTGTTCGAGGTCGAGGCCGAGAGCCTCGCGGCATCGCCGCTGCCCCGGGCCATCCAGCCCTCGCGGTTCCCGCCAGTGGTCCGGGACATCGCCCTTTTGGTGGACGCGAAGGTGCCGGCGCAGGCGCTCCTGGACGCTGCGGAGGAGGCCAACCTCTCGATTGTCCAGGCGGTCCGGCTGTTCGATCTTTACCAAGGTTCGAACCTTCCCCAAGGGAAGAAAAGCCTTGCGTTCCGGGTAGTTATGCAAGATACTGAACGGACCCTCACGGATGCGGAGGCCGATACGGCGCGTCAGACGCTGGTCGAGCTGTGGGGTCGCCGTTTCGCTGCCCAGCAACGCGCATAAAAATTAGAACTAATAGACTTATCATGGAGTTGCGATGACTTTGACCAAGGCCGAACTCGCCGACCTGCTGTTCGAGAAGGTCGGGCTGAACAAGCGCGAGGCCAAGGACATGGTCGAGGCGTTTTTCGAGGAGATCCGGGGTGCCCTGGAGCGTGGCGAGAGCGTCAAACTGTCGGGCTTCGGCAACTTCCAACTGCGCGACAAGCCGCAGCGCCCCGGCCGCAACCCCAAGACCGGCGAGGAGATCCCCATCAGCGCCCGCCGGGTGGTCACCTTCCACGCCAGCCAGAAACTGAAAGCCATGGTCGAGAAGTCGCGCCATGGAGCCAAGCCGCAGGAAAACTGAACTACCGCCGATCCCTGCCAAGCGCTACTTCACCATCGGTGAAGTGAGCGAGTTGTGCGGGGTGAAGCCGCACGTCCTGCGTTATTGGGAGCAGGAGTTCACCCAGTTGAAGCCGGTAAAGCGCCGCGGCAACCGGCGCTACTACCAGCACCATGAAGTGCTCCTCATCCGCCGCATCCGCGAGCTGCTCTACGAAGAGGGCTTTACCATCAGCGGCGCGCGCAATCGGCTGGACCACGGCGCGGGCGACGAGGACAAGGTCGAAATGGGCTTGCGCCCTGCACGCGCCGGAACGCAGGTCGCCGGGCAGCTGGCCGACCTTTCGGCGCTGAAGCGCGAGTTGAGGGACCTGCTGGACGCGTTGCGCGCCTGATGTCCTGTAAAATTGCAGTGTTCGGGGCGTAGCGCAGCCTGGTAGCGTACCTGCATGGGGTGCAGGTGGTCGGAGGTTCAAATCCTCTCGCCCCGACCAATCCCTTCCAAGACCTTTCGTACCTGGTGGCTTGCCGCATTGCGCTGCTCGTCGCGGGCTTCCTGCTGGCCGTGCCGCACGCACTGGCGCAGGTCCACGTGAACTACTACGAAGTCCAGGGCAGCGACTTCAACTCGCTCCTGGGCGCGCTCAACGCGCGCGGTGCCTTCCATGGCCGCGCTGACTGGAAACTGTCATACAGGTACCAGACGCGCATGGCTGCGGGAGGTTGCGGTGTCTCGTCGCTTACCACGGACCTGGACCTGCAGATGATCCTGCCGCGCTGGTCGCCGCCTGCGGGCGTCAAAGGCGACCTGGTGTCCCGCTGGGAGCGCTACATGGCGGCTCTGCGCCTGCACGAGGAGGGACACCTGGACCACGGGCGGGGCGCGGAGAAGGAATTCATAGCGCTGGCGACGGCCATGACCGCTTCCGACTGCGCTTCACTGGATCGCGCGCTGCGCGACCGGTTCTCGAAGCTGATCGCGGACTATCAGGCGCGCGACCGGGACTACGACAAGCGCACCGAGCACGGCAGGACGCAGGGCGCCTGGTTCCGCTAGCGCCGTTGGCTGCCGCCGTCGGGTCCCGTCGCGCCTGGCGCGGGCTTGAAGCCCGCGGACTTTAGGGCGAGGTCGATTTCGGCGCGCTGGAAACCCTTGGACACCACTTTCGGCCCGACCTGCACCAGCGGCAGCCTTCCGCCGCGGCCTGAAGCGAACATATAGCGCGCCAGGTTGCCGAAAGAGTCCTCGACGTTGCGTTCCTCGAAGGGAATGTTCGCCTGCGCGAGGTAGTTGCGCAGCGACTCGGAGTAGGGGCACCAGGCGGCGCCGTAGAACACCACCTGTCCCTCCGGCACCCGGCCCGGGCCGTAGACCCAACGCCCCAGCCCCATCAGCACCAGCACGACCGCGAAGACTGCGAGCGAGCGCTTGTCGAACCACCACTTCGGGGCGTTGCGCAGGCTCCAGAAACCGTCGCTCATGGACGCCAGTCTAGCGGATCGCTTGACAACGCCCGGGGCCTTGCGTGATACTAAACCGCATGGTTAAGTATGAAGACCCGGTCCTGGACCGCGTGTTCTCCGCGCTGTCGGACCCGACCCGCCGCGGCGTGCTCGATGCGCTCGCCGGCGGCAGCCTCGCGGTGAGCGAGCTGGCGGCGCCGACCGGCATGTCCCTGCCGGGCTTCATGAAGCACCTGCGCGTGCTGGAGGACGCAGGGCTGATCGCGCGCGAGAAGGAAGGGCGGGTGGTGAGTTGCGAGCTCTCCGCTGCGCCGATGAAGGCGGCCTCGACGTGGATGTCGCGCTACGAAAAATTCTGGAGCGACAAGCTCGATTCGCTCGCCCGCTACCTGTACCAGCAAGAGGAGTTGCAGACATGGAACAAGCCGGAGTCGAAAACAAGCCTTCGCTCATCCTCGAGCGCCACTTTCCCGTCGCGCCGGAGAAAGTCTGGCGGGCGTGGACCGACCCGAAAGCGCTAGCGAAGTGGTGGGGGCCCGGGGGCCCGGATCCGGTGTCGCTTGCCGAGCTGGATCTCCGCGTCGGCGGTTCATTCCGCATCGCCTTCGGCGGGCCGCAGGGCAGGGACCACGAGTGCGCCGGGATCTACAAGGAGGTGGTGCCCAACCGCAAGCTCGTCTTCACCTGGTGCTGGCCCAACAGCACGCCCGAGCGCGTGTCGCTGGTGACGATCCTGTTCAAGCCGGCCGGCGGCGGCACCGACTTCGAGTTCCGCCACGAGCAGTTCTTCGACGAGGCGGCGCGCGACGGCCACAAGCGGGGTTGGACCGAGACCCTGGCCAAGCTCGAGGCCTTCCTGTCACAGTCCTGAATTCCAACATCCGAGAAGGAGAAGCACATGGCATACGTTGATGGTTTCGTTCTGCCCATCCCGCGGAAAAACAAGGCGGCCTACGTGAAGATGGCGCGCCTGGCGGCCAAAGTCTGGATGGACCACGGCGCGCTGGAGTACAAGGAGTGCATCGCCGACGATGTCAAACCCGGGAAGTGGACGTCGTTCCCGCAGAGCGTGAAGCTGAAGGCGGGCGAGGTGGTCTGGTTCTCCTACATCGTCTACAGGTCGCGCAAGCATCGCGACCGCGTGCTGGCCAAGGTCATGAAGGACAAGCGTCTCGCCTCCATGATGGACCCGAAGAAGATGCCTTTCGACGGCAAGCGGATGATCTACGGCGGCTTCAAGGCCGTGGTGAGCCGCTAGAACAAGGAAAAAGCATCGTGACAACCAAGACGGTTCGTCTTCACCGCGTGCTGCGCGCGCCGCCCGCGCGGGTCTACCGCGCATTCCTGAATGCCGAGGCGATGGCGAAGTGGATTTCGCCCGACGGTTTTACCTGCACGGTCCACCACCTGGACGCGAAGGTCGGCGGGACCTTCAGGATGTCGTTCACGAACTTCAGTACCGGAAACAGCCATTCGTTCGGCGGCGAGTACCTGGAGTTGGTCCAGGATGCGCTGCTGCGCTACACCGACAAGTTCGACGATCCGAATCTTCCGGGCGTGATCCGGGTCACGGTGGCCCTGAAGGCGGTTTCCTGCGGCACCGAATTGAACATCGTGCAGGACGGAATCCCCGACGTGATTCCGGTCGAGATGTGCTATCTCGGCTGGCAGGAATCCCTTGCGGGCCTGGCAAGGCTCGTCGAGCCGGAAATCCCGGAACCGTCTGCGTAACGCCATGATCAAGTCCATCCTGATTGCGCTGGTGCTTGCCGTCGCCGCGGTGCTGCTGTACGCGGCGACGAAGCCCGACCGCTTCCGCATCGAGCGCTCGGTTGTCGTAAATGCGCCGCCGGAGCGGATCCATGTCCTGGTCCACGACTTCAAGGCCTGGACGGCCTGGTCGCCCTGGGAACGAATCGACCCGGCGCTGAAGCGCTCCTACGGCGGTGCGCAGAGCGGCAAGGGCGCGACCTACGCCTGGGAGGGGAACAAGGACGTCGGCTCGGGCCGGATGGAGATCGTCGAATCGGCGGTGCCGTCGAAGATCGTCATCAAGCTGGATTTCTTCGCGCCTTTCGAAGCGCATAACGTCGCCGAGTTCACGTTCACGCCGGTCGGGCAGGGGACCACGGTGCAGTGGGCGATGCATGGACCGAGCCCCTACCTGTCCAAGCTCCTCGACCTCGTCTTCAACATGGACCGCATGGTGGGCGGCCAGTTCGAGACAGGCCTTTCCAACCTGAAAGCGATCGCGGAAAAATAGGGAGTTGCCATGCAAGTCCAGTCCTACCTGTTCTTCAACGGCCAGTGCGAGGAGGCGCTTGAGTTCTACAAAGGCGCGTTAGGTGCGAAGGTCGAGATGCTCATGCGCTTCAGGGACAACCCGGACACGCCGCAGCCCGGCATGTGCCCACCGGGATTCGACGACAAGGTGATGCACGCCGAACTGCGCATCGGCGAGACAGTGGTTATGGCTTCCGACGGCATGACGCCGGGCAAGGCCGAGTTCAAGGGCTTCTCGCTCACAGTCACCGCGAAGGACGAGGCGGAGGCCGACCGGCTGTTCGGCGCGCTCGGCAAGGGCGGGCAGGTGCAGATGCCGCTGGGCAAGACCTTCTTCTCGCCGCGCTTTGGCGCGGTGGCGGACCGCTTTGGCGTGTCCTGGATGGTCATCGTGCTGCCGCGGGCCTGATCCTGGCGGCCGGTCCCGACCAGCGCTGGCTGGCGCTGTACCTGCTGTGCCTGGGCGAACTGATGATCGTGCTGGACACGACCATCGTCAACGTCGCCCTGCCTTCCATCCGCGAGGACCTTGGCTTCACCGAGACCTCGCTGGTGTGGGTGGTGAACGCCTACATGCTCGCCTACGCCGGCTTCCTGCTGCTGGGAGGACGGCTGGGCGACTACTTCGGCCAGCGGCGCATGTTCCTGCTCGGCCTGACGCTGTTCACGCTCGCTTCGCTCGCGTGCGGGCTGGCCGGTTCCCAAGAGGTCCTCATTGCCGCGCGCGCCATCCAGGGCCTCGGCGGCGCGGTGGTCTCTGCAATCGCGCTTTCGCTCATCATGAACCTCTTCACCGAGTCCGGGGAGCAGGCCAAGGCCATGGGCGTGTACGGATTCGTCTGCGCCGCAGGGGGCAGCATTGGCGTGCTCATCGGCGGCCTGCTGACGAACGCGTTCAGCTGGCACTGGATTTTCCTGGTCAACCTTCCGATCGGCGTCGCGGTCTACGCCCTGTGCCTCAGGCTGCTGCCGGCGGACGGGCCGCCGGCGTACGCGGGACGGCTCGACGTTGGCGGCGCGGTGACGGTTACGCTGTCGCTGATGTGCGCGGTGTACGCCATCGTCAACGGCAATGAGGCTGGATGGGGCTCGACGCAGACGGTGGGCCTGCTTGCGGCCGCCGCGGTGCTGCTCGCCTTGTTCCTCGGCATCGAAGCCAGCGTGCGCCAGCCGCTGATGCCGCTGGGCGTGCTTCGCCGGCGCAACATCGTCGTGGCCAACACCATCGGCATCCTCTGGGCCGCCGGGATGTTCGCCTGGTTCTTCATTTCCGCCCTCTACTTGCAATCGGTGCTCGGCTACAACGCGCTGCAGGTGGGACTCGCGTTCCTCCCGTCGAACATCATCATGGCGGCGTTCTCACTCGGGTTGTCCGCGCGGATCGTGATGCGCTTCGGGTTGCGGCTGCCGATCGCGGCGGGTATGGCGTTTGCCGCGGTCGGGTTGGCCCTGTTCGGGCTGGCGCCGGTGAATGGAAGCTTCCTTGTCCACGTGCTCCCGGGAATGGCGCTGCTGGGCCTGGGTTGCGGCATGGCGCTCAATCCGGTGCTGCTCGCGGCGATGAGTGACGTCGATCCGGCCGATTCCGGGCTCGCCTCGGGGATCGTTAACACCGCGTTCATGATGGGCGGCGCACTCGGCCTTGCCGTGCTCGCGAGCCTTGCGGCAGCGCGAACGGACGTCCTGGCCTCCGCCGGTGCCGCGGCGCCAGCTGCGCTTACTGGCGGCTACCAGGTCGCATTCATGGTCGGCGCACTGATGTCGGCGGTGGCGGCGGTCGCCGCCGTGGCGTTGCGCCGAACCGACAAAACCGAACCGGAAAGGAAAGTGTCGTGGGAGACCCCGTCGTGAAGAAGACCTACACAGGCAGTTGCCATTGCGGAGCCGTGCGTTTCGAGGCCGACATCGACCTTGCGCAAGGGACGTTCAAGTGCAACTGCTCGATCTGCTACAAGGCACGGGCGTGGATGGCGGGAATTCCTGCGGAGGCATTCCGGCTGCTTTCTGGAGAAACCAGCCTGCGCGACTACCAGTTCGGGAAGAAGGCGATTCACCATATGTTCTGCGGGCGCTGCGGCGTACGATCGTTCTCGCGCGGCAGCGACGGCAAGGGCAACCAGTTCTACGCGATCCGGGTGAACTGCCTGGACGGCGTGGAGCCGCGGGACGCAGCAGATGCTCCTGTGCGGTTCTTCGACATGCAGCACGACCTCATGAGCGCGCCCGCGGAGACCCGCCACCTCTGAACGTGGCCATCAACACGCCGGCGAGAATGGTGGCGATGCCCGCGGCATGGAAAGCATGGAACGATTCGCCGAGGAACAGGATGGCGAGAATGGTGCCGAACGCCGGCAACAGGTGCAGGGTAAAGCCCGCGGTGTTGGCGCCCAGGGTCGCGACGCCCCGGTTCCAGCAGATGAACGCCAGCACCGATGCGGCGACACCCATGTAGAGTACGCCGGCGGCGGCTTCCGTTCCCGGCCAGCGCGGCGGCGACTGGATCGCGAGCAGGGCGTAGGGCAGTGCCAGCAGAAGCACGCCGGCCACCGAGATCACGAACAGGAAGCCGGTCCCGCTCAACTCCGGTGGGCGGCGCTTCAGCAGCACCGAGTACACGCCCCAAACCGCCATCGCGAGCAGCAGCCATGCATCGCCGATGCCGAACCGGAAGCGCAGCACGTTTTCCAGTTCACCGCGCGAAAGGATGACCAGGATGCCAACGAACGAGAGCAGCATGCCGGCGATCTGGCGAAGCGTGGCGCGCTCGCGTTCCAGGATCCAGGAACAGAGCAGGATGAACAGCGGTCCGGAGGAGTTCAGCAAAACGCCATTGACCGCAGTGGTGCTGCGCAGGCCCAGGTACACCAGGCTCTGGAACACCGCCACGCCGGTGAGCGCAAGCAGTAGCAGGACGCCGGCGTGGTGCCGAATCACAGGCCATTGGCGCAGGAGGGCGGGCAGCGCGAAAGGCGCGAGCACGGCCACGGCGATCACCCAGCGCCAGAAATTGAGCGCGATCGGGTCCATGACGTCGCGCAGCGCGCGGCCGGCGATCCAGTTTCCCGACCAGAACAGGCAGGCGAGCGCGAGCGCGAGGAACGCCTGCAGTCGCGCGGCAGGCACGTCGTCGCCGCTCAGCTCTTCGCGACCTTGCAGCCGGTGAGGACCGGCTTGGAGCCCTCGAGCAGCACGGCCTCGGTACCCTTGATTTCCAGCAGCGTGCCGCGGTAGGCGTAGTTGGTCGCTGCCGCGGCGCCAGTCCTCTCCAGCCGGATCTCCCGCTCGGGCAGGATCACCCAGGCGGCCGCGCCGTTGTCCAGCATGCGCACGTAGAGCTTGCGGTCGCCGTCACACTGATAGGCGGTGGCGTTGGCGGGCACCCGGGAGCGCTCGGTGGCCTGATCCTCGCCGAAGGGCCAGAGCTTGACGTTGATGCCGCCGCAGGCCGTGAGCGCGAGGGACGTGGCAACGAGCAGGGCGGTGCGGAAGAGTTGTTCCATGTGGAATCGCGGCGTAGTGTAGCGAATCGAGGGGGTGAGTGGGACATGGGTTTCCTGAGCGATGACGATCTGAAGCGGCTGCGGGGCGCGGAAACCCTGTTCCCGTCGCCGATCCCGGTGCAATCGGTATCCAGCGATGAGTTCCTGCCGGCTCCGCAGACGGCGAAGCAGCGCGAATTCGAGACCCGGGTGAAGGCGCTCGGGGCGAGCCTGGCGAAGCACCAGGGCATGAGCCGGCGCGCCTTTTTCCGCACCGCCAGCGGCATGGCGGCCGCGTTCGTCGCCATGAACGAGGTGCACGCGAAGGGCGCGCAGCCACTCTACGAGGCCAACGCCGCGGAGGCGGCCTCCCCGGAGCTGGCGCAGGCGCGGGCAGACGCGCTCAAGGGCCAGTTCGTGATGGACATGCACACCCATTTCTTGCGCGACGACACGCGTCTGGAGGGTTTCGTGCGCTCGCGAGAGGCGGTGGGCAAGGCTGGCTGGAATCCAGGGCTCGCGGGCCGGCCGCAGACCATCGAGGACCTCAAGTTCGCCAACTACTTCAAGGAGATCTTCCTCGACAGCGACACCAAGCTCGCCTGCATCAGCGGCTCCTACTCGGTGGACGTGCGCGATTCCTTCCTCACCAACCGCATGAAGTTCGACGCCCGCGAGCGCGTCAACCGGGAGTCCGGGACGCAGCGCATGTTCTCGCATGCCATCTTCACGCCGTCCTGGCCGGGCTGGCTGGACAAGGTGGACGAAGAGAACGAGGTCCTGAAGCCGGACTCATGGAAGGGCTATACCATCGGCGACAACACCAACAAGCACCTGTCGAAGTTTCCGTTCCGCCTCGACGACGAGAAGCTGATGTACCCGTTCTACGAGCGGCTGGTGAAGGCGGTGGCGAATTTCCCGGAGCGGCCGGGCCTGAACAATGTCTGCATCCACAAGGGCCTTTTCCCGCCGGCGATCGAGCAGCGCTTCCCGCATTTGCTGGACTACTGCCATGTGGGTGACGTCGGCAAGGCGGCGAAGGACTGGCCCCAGCTCAATTTCGTCATCTACCACTCGGCCTACCGCTGGGGCGGCGGGCCGACCACGGCGCAGCAGGCCTGGGAGCAGGTCGAGCGCACCGGGCGCGTGGAATGGGTCAACGACCTCGCCGAGATTCCGGCGAAGTTCGGCGTGCGCAACGTCTACGCCGACCTCGGCCAGATCTTCGCCCAGAGCACCATGGCCGACCCGCGCGTCTGCGCTTTCATGATGGGCACGCTGGTGAAAGGGCTGGGCGCCGACCACGTCGTCTGGGGGACCGACGCCATCTGGACCGGCTCGCCGCAGTGGCAGATCGAAGCCCTGCGGCGGCTGGAAATTCCCGAGGCGATGCAGAAGCGCCACGGCTTCGCGCCGCTCGGCGCCGCCGATGGCCAGGTCAAGCGCTCGATCCTGGGCGAGAACAACGCGCGCCTGTACGGCTACTCAGCGGCGAAGCGCGCCTTGCTGGCGGACGACAAAGTGGCCTACTGGAAGGGCCTGTACGACCGGCACGGCGGGGAGCGCAGCAATTTGGCCTATGGCTACGCCGCGCGCGGCGCGGGGTAGAAGCCGAGCGATCGCCTCAGCAGGAACGCGGCGATGGCCAGGTTGAGCAGGTTCCAGGCGATGCCGTTGACGAACGCGGTCTTGTAGGAGCCGGTGAGGTCGAAGATCAGGCCGGTCATCCAGCCGCCAAGCGCCATGCCAAGCAGCGTGCACATCAGCACGATGCCGGTGTAGGTGCCTGCAACCCGCGCGGGAAAATACTCGCGCACGATGATGGCGTAGGACGGCACGATGCCGCCCTGGAACAGGCCGAACAGCGCCGATACCACGTACAGCGACGCCAGCGAATCGAAGGGCAGGAACATCACCAGGGCCACGCCCTGCAGCGCCGATCCCAGCAATAGCGTTTTCAGGCCGCCGATGCGGTCGCAGATCCAGCCCGAGGCAAGGCGGCTGACGATGCCAAAGCCCAGCATCACCGACAACATTTCCGCGCCGCGGGCCGCCGCGAAGCCCAGGTCGCCGCAGTAGGCAACGATGTGCACCTGGGGCATGGACATGGCGACGCAGCAGGAGACCCCGGCCATGCATAACAGGGTCAGCAACGTCGCGGATCGGAGGCCGAGTTGTTTCGCTTCCGGGGCGGAATGCGCCCCGGAAGCGATCGGATTGAGGTCAAGGACGGGAGGGCGGCGGCGAAGGACGAAGGCCAGGGGAATGGCGGTGGCGAGGCAGAAGTAGCCGAAGCCCGTGAAGGTGGCACGCCAGCCGATACTGTCGAAGTAGCCTTGCAGGATCGGCGGCCAGATGGCGCCGGCCATGTAGTTGCCGCTGGCGCAGATGGCTACCGCGATGCCGCGCCGCTTCGTGAACCACAGCGAGGTATCCGCTACCAGCGGGGCGAAGGTTGCGGAGGTTCCCAGCAGGCCGATGACCAGGCCCTGGATCAGGGCGAACTGCAGCAGGGTCTGCGAGGCGCCGGCGGCGATGAACCCGAGGCCCAGGCAGACCGCGCCGATCAGCACCGGCACCATGACGCCAAAGCGGTCGGCAAGCTTTCCCATCAGGATGCCGCCCAGCCCGAAACCGATCATGGTGAGGGCGTAGGGCAGCGAGGCGTCCGACCTCGCGACGTGGAACTCCGCCTGTATCGGCGGCAACGCCACCGCCACCGCGTACATGCCGGAACCGCCGATGGTCATCAGCGCCAGCGAGGCCAAGAGGCGCATCCAGGCGTAGGTGGATTCCTGCTGTCCGGCCGAGTTTGTCATCGCCCGATTCTAGCGGTCAGTTAGAATCCGCCCATCCCGATGCGCATCCTTGTTTCGAACGACGACGGCTACTTCGCCCCGGGCATCATGCTGCTGGCGGAGCGGCTGGGCGCCATCGGCGAGGTGACGGTGGTCGCTCCCGAGCGCGACCGCTCCGGCGCCTCCAACTCGCTCACGCTCGATCGCCCGCTCTCGGCAAGGCGCGCGCCCAATGGCTTCTGGTTCATCAACGGTACGCCCACCGACTGCGTGCACCTCGCGGTCACGGGCCTGCTGGAGAACCTGCCCGACATCGTCGTCTCGGGCATCAATCACGGCGCCAACATGGGCGACGACACCATCTACTCCGGCACAGTTGCGGCCGCCACCGAAGGCTATTTGCTGGGCATTCCCTCGATCGCGGTGTCGCTGGCGAGCCGGTCCGGCAGCCATTTTGAAGCCGCGGCTGCAGTGTCGGTGCGGCTTGTCGAGCGCCTCGCGCGCTCGCCGGTGGCCCAGCCGGTGCTGCTCAACGTCAACGTCCCCGATCTGGACGAAAGCGCGATTGGTGGCGAGGAAATCACGCGCCTTGGGCGCCGGCACAAGGCCGAGCCGGTGGAAAGGCTGCGCACGCCGCGCGGCGAGACCGCGTACTGGATCGGCCCCGCGGGCGACGCCCAGGACGCCGGTCCGGGCACCGATTTCCACGCCATTGCCGCCGGCCGCGTATCGGTGACGCCGCTGCAGGTGGATCTCACCCACCACGGCCAGCTCGAGCTGATCCGGCGCTGGATGGCCGCATGAACGAGCCGCGGCGCGAGCGCAACCTTGCTGGTGTCGGCATGACTTCGCAGCGCACCCGCGCGCGCATGGTCGAGCGCCTGCGCGACGAGGGCATTGCCGACCTGCGCGTGCTGGTCGCGATGGAGGCGGTGCCGCGCCACCTGTTCGTCGAGGAGGCGCTGGCCCACCGCGCCTACGAGGACACCGCGCTGCCGATCGGATTCGGCCAGACCATCTCGCAGCCCTACATCGTGGCCCGCATGATCGAGCAGCTGATGCGCGGGCGCGAGCTGGGCCGCGTGCTGGAGGTGGGTACCGGCTGCGGCTACCAGGCTGCGGTGCTGGCGCAGCTGTCCGCGGAGGTCTATTCCATCGAGCGCATCCGCGAGCTGCTCGAACGCGCGCGGTCGAACCTGCGCGACTTGCGCCTGTCCAACCTGCGTCTCGCCTACGGGGATGGCAATGAAGGCCTGGAAAAGGCTGCGCCGTTCGATTCCATCGTGGTCGCCGCGGCGGCCCCGGCGGTGCCGCAGGCTTTGCTGCGCCAGCTTGCCCCGGGTGGCAGAATGATCCTCCCGATCCGGCAGGCCGGCGATGCGCAGCGTCTGTCGCTGATCGAGCGGGAGGGGCGCGGATTCGTCGAGAGACCGCTCGACCCGGTCCGTTTCGTGCCGCTGGAGGCCGGAAAGCGATGAACGTGCCGCATTGGCTGGTCCCCGCACTGCTCGCCACGGCGCTGGCAGCGGGCTGCGCTTCGCGCGCGCCGGCCCCGGTGGACGACCGGCGTCCGTCGCCGACCGCGACCGCGAAGCCGCCTGTGGCGCTGGTCGCCAAGCCAGGCGCGGCCGCAGCGGCCGCGGCGCCGGCGGGCCGCTATGTTGTCAGGCGCGGGGACACGCTCTACAGCATCGCGCTGGAGCATGGCGTGGATTTCCGCGACCTGGCCAGGTGGAACAACCTGGATGATCCGACCAGGATCCGCGTCGGTCAGTCGCTGCAGGTGCGCGCACCAGGCTCTGCCCCGGGGGCGCCGGCGGGCGCGCAGGTTGGCGCCGCGCGCGTGCCTGGCGGGGTGGAGTCGCGGCCGCTGGAGTCCATGCCGCTTGGCCAGGGCCCCTCGACCGATGGCGCCACGAAAACCTCGCCCAAGGCACTGCGACTGCCCTATTCCGAGCAGAACGTCGCGCTGCTGTCACGCGGCGAGGCGCCCGCGCAGGCGAAGCCGGTGCCACAGGCGGCCACGCCCAGGCCCGAGCCGGTCAAGCCGGCGCCGGAGCGCGTGGAACGGGCGGCCGACGGCATCGAGCTGATCTGGCCGGTGAAAGGCACCATCCTCGCGGGATTCTCCGAGCCGCGGTTGAAGGGCATAGACATTGGCGGCCGCATCGGCGACCCGGTGGTGGCCGCCGCGGCGGGCAAGGTGATTTACGTCGGCGCGGGCATACCCGGGCTGGGCAAGTTCGTCGTCATCAAGCACAACGACGAGCTGTCCACGGTGTACGCCCATGCCCGGGAGGTTCTGGTGAAAATGGACCAATCGGTGATCCGCGGCCAGCGCATCGCGGAGCTGGGCGACAGCGACGCCGACCGCCCGAAACTGCATTTCCAGGTGCGCAAGCTCGGCAAGCCCTTGGATCCGATGGGCTACCTGCCTCCCGGCTGACGCCGGGCAGGACAGCGCTATCGTCGCAATTTCAACTCCTGCGCCAGGTCGTAGACCGCCGCAGCGTAGAAGCTGGACCGGTTGTACCGGGTGAGGACGTAGAAGTTGCGCATGCCCAGCCGGTACTCGGTGGTCGCGTCTGGCGTCGGCAAGTCGATCAGCGCGACCTCGGTCTCCACCGGCAGGCTGCTGCGCGTCTGGACGCCGTGCTCGCGCAGCGAGGCGAGGGTGAATTTCGGCTCGATGCCGGCCTGCAGCATCGAACGGTGCGTCTCGCCCGCGACATGTGCCGGAAGCAGCACCGGTTCGCCGCGCCGCCAGCCGTGTTCCTTGAGGAAATTGGCCACGCTGCCCACCGCGTCGGCGGGGCTGGCGCGCAAATCGATGGCGCCGTCGCCGTCGAAGTCCACGGCAAAGCGACGGTAGCTGCCTGGCATGAACTGAGGAATGCCGATCGCCCCCGCGTAGGAACCCCTGACGCTGAACACGTCCAGGCCGGCCTCGCGCGTGAACAGCAGGTACTGCTCCAGTTCGGAGCGAAAGTAGGGGGCGCGCGGCGGGTAGAGAAAGGCGAGCGTGGCGAGGGCGTCGATGACACGGAAGCCGCCTGCGTTGCGGCCGTACAGGGTCTCGACACCGATGATGGCGACGATGATCTCCTCGGGTACGCCATGCGCCTCGGCCGCGCGCGCGAGCGGTTCCGCATGGCGGCGCCAGAACGCCACGCCATCGTCTATGCGCCCCCCATTGACGAACCGCTCCCGGTAGGCGCGCCAGGAACGCTCGCGCGGATCCTTGGGCGGGGCGATGGCCTTCAGCACCGTTTCGACGCGTCGTGTGCGCGAAAACAGGAATTCCAACTCGCTCTCCACGAAGGCATGGCGGTCGGCCATGTCACGTATGAACGCGCGCACATCCGGCCGCTGCGTGAAGGCGCCCTTTGCAGGCGGCGCCGCATGCACGCTGGCGATAGTGCCGCAGGCGATCAGCGCGGCGAGCGCGGCAAATTTCATGCGGGACGGAACCCGCTCACCCTGCGCCGCAGTTCGGCGACCTGCTCCGGCTGCGCGCCGCCGCCGTAGCGCAGCGCGATGTAGAGGGAAGAAATGCCGTGGATCGCGTCGGCCACGGCGGGCAGCTGCGACGCGGCGCGCTCCGAGAAATCGCGCGGGCCTTCGTGCGGCGCCCGCGCGACGCCATGCCTGCCAAGCTTGCGGCAGAACGCGAGCCAGGCGCGGCTCACCGGATCGGGCCGCGCGTGCCTGCGCAGCGACCACAGCAGCAGCCCTGCGACCAGCGCGCCCAGAACCGTCATCAGCGCGGCGGCGAGGCTGCGCCAGTCGGCGTCGCGCAGGCCGAACAGGGACATCAGCTCGCGCTGTCGCTCCGGGTTGTAGCCCAGCACCCAGACATTCCACTGGTGTGTGAGCGCCTCCCACTGGTGGCGCATGGAGCGCAGCCATTGCAGCTCGGGACGCAGCAGGAAGGGCAGTTCCTGCGCGGTGGGCACCGAGCGAGCGAGCCCGGCCTCCAGGCGCCCCGGCGCGGACAGCGCGGTGGGGTCGATGCGGATCCAGCCACGGTCGGCCAGGAACACCTCCGCCCAGGCGTGCGCATCCGATTGGCGTACCGTCACCTTGCCGTCCACCGGGTTCAGGTCGCCGCCGTGGTAGCCGGTGACGACGCGCGCGGGCACGCCCGCAGCGCGCATCAGGAACACCAGTGCAGAGGAGAAATGCTCGCAGAATCCTGCCCTGGTCTGGAACAGGAACTCGTCCACCGAATCCTCGCCCAGCAGCGGCGGCTCGAGCGTGTAGACCAGCTTCGCGTCGCGGAAGAACGCGATCGCGCGCTGCAGCAGCGCCGCGTCGCCGGCGCCGCTGTCGCGCAGATCGCGCCGCCATGATTCGGCCAGCGCCACCGTCTTAGCGTTGAATCCGGGCGGCAGGCGCAGCGCGCGCCGCAGCTGCCAGGGCTCGGCGTCCGGCTCCGGCGGCAGTTCGGTGTAGGACACCATGTCGTAGCGCATACGGACGCGCACCGGGGCGAGGGACACGATCTGGCCGTCGTCGAGCAGGCGCGCGCGCTCCGGCACCGTCGCCGCGGTTTCGATCGCGAACAGCCAGTTGCGGTTGTGCGGTTCCAGCATCACCGAATAGGCGTAGCGGCCGGGATCGGCACCCTGCGCGTCGCGACGCGCTGGGATCTGCGCGAATCCGGGGGAGCCGACGCGCCAGGTGCGGCCGTCGAAATCCCACAGCACCGGCCCGCGCCAGTAGAGTGCGCGCCGCGGCGGCATTTCGCCTTCGAACTCGACCCGGAACGCGATCGCGTCGGACAGCGTCAGCTGCGACAGATTGCCGGGGGCCATGGTGTCGGAGAGCCCGGTCATGCCGGCGTAGGCGTCCTGGGGCAGCCCCCACAGCGGTCCCTGCACGCGGGGGAAGAGCAGGAACAGGATGAGCGCGGCGGGAATCGCCTGTGCCAGCAGCACGCCGGAGGTGCGCAGGTTGGAGCGCAGGTCGCGCGCTGGCGCGCTGAAGCCCACCAGCGACGCGGTGGTCAGGGCGAGCGCGACGCACATCGCGAGCGCGGTCACGATGGACTGCGAGTAGAGGAAGTTCGTGATGACGAGGAACCAGGCGAGGAACACCACCGCAGCGCCGTCGCGCTGGCTGCGCATCTCCATCAGCTTGAGACCGGAGAACAGCACCAGCAACACGACGCCCGGGGTGCGGCCGAAGAGGGCGCGGTACTCCATCCAGACCCCAAGCATGGCGACCAGCGCCACGGCGAGCAGCACCCAGCGCGAGGGCAGGATCGCCGGATACCGTACGGCGGCGCAGCGCCACGCATACAGAAGCACGGTGAGCAGGGTCAGCCACCACGGCGCGCGCAGCGTGTGCGGCGCCACCACCAGCGCGAGAGCGATCACCAGTCCGGCCATGTCGCGCGCGCCCACGGGGCGCAGCTCGGGCGTGAAAGGGTGCGGACCCGGGTGCAGCGTCGCCGCGGCGGCCGGCGCGCTCATCCGCGTTTCTCGTGCCCGTGCAGCGCCAGCGCCTGCAGGCAGGCCGCGCGATGCGTTGCGCCGCAGCCGGGCGCGAGCTCCACACCTGGCAGGCGCAGGCCGTAGCGCAGGCCGTCGTGTTCGGCGGCGAGCACCCAGCCGGCGAGGCGCGACAGGCGCTCCTCAGTTTCGGCGCCAGGCGGCAGCTGCGCCCAGTCGAGCATCAGCTTGGCCGCGGCTTCGCCCGAGAACTGCTTGGTCAGCATGTCGCCGCTGCGCGCGGCGGCTTTCCAGGCCACGTGGCGCGGTGAATCGGAGGGCTGGTAGGCGCGCAGACCGGAATAGTCGTCGTTGCCCGGAGCATGGGCCTGCGCGCTGCCGGCGCGCGGGTCCGGGCTGCGCGCCGGCAGCGGGCTGCGTACCGGGCGCGGGTAGACCAGGCAGCGCGCGTCGGGCTCGACGTAGCTCCAGGCGCGGAACAGGCCGGTCGGGAAGCGTGTCTCCAGCATCAGACGGCCATAGGGGAGCCAGCCGCGGCGCCGCGCAGGCACCGCGAGCACCGCCTCCGCGGTCTCGCGCACGCCCAGCTCGGCCACCTGCTGCGCGCCGGAGTCAACGTGGCGCACCAGGATCTGCGGCCGGTCGAAGGGCGCCTGGCTGGCGAGCACCAGGCGCAGCGGTGCCTGCTCGCCGGCGAACACAGGCTCGATGCGTCCGGCGCTGATCGCCAGTTGCGCCAGGTTTCGCGCGGTGTGCACCATGCCGGCGACGCCAAGGCCGCCCAGCAGGAAGGTGAGCGCAAAGCCGAGGGACATCGCGTAGTTGATCGAGCCCACCAGCAGGATGGCGAGGGCGCCGGCGAACAGCCAGCCAAGGCGCGTGGGCACGATGTACACGCGCCGGTGGCCGAGCACCACGGCGCCGCGCTCCGGCGGCGTGAAGCCGTAGAACCAGCTGCGCAGCGCGCCGCGCTCAGCTCGTGGGGCCATCGTAGTTCCAGCGACCCTTCCAGTGCGCGTGCACCAGGTTCGGGTACTCGGCACGGCCGAGGCTGCCGTTGTAGCGCCCGAGCGCGCGGAAGTAGTCGCCGTTCTCGATGTCGAGGTAGTGGCGCAGGATCAGGCAGCCATAGCGCAGGTTGGTCCGCAGGCTGAACAGGTTGTGCCCGGGCTCGCCGATCTCCCTGACCCAGAACGGCATCACTTGCATGTAGCCGCGCGCGCCGGCCGAAGATACCGCGTACTTGCGAAAGCCGGACTCGACCTCGATCAGGCCCAGAACCAGCTGGGGATCGAGCCGCGCGCGCAGGGCCTCGTGGTGCACGGTCTTCAGAAACTCGAAGCGCTGCTTGCGGTCGGGCATGCGCTTCTGCAGCCGCTTCGACATCTCATAGGACCATTTCTGGCCGTCTGACGGATTGCCGAAGTTGAGGAACGCCACGGCACGGTCGGCTAGCTGCGCCTGCATCGAGGCGCGCACGCTCTCGCTCAGCTTCTCGTAGACCTGGTTCCCGGATTGCGCGTACAGCGGCGCGAGCAGGGCGGCGAGGGCGAGAAAGCCGCGCATCACACGCCCAGCTTCTCCTGCAGCAGGCGCAGTGTCTCGGCAAGCGGCAGGTCGACTGCCGCCTCGTCGCGTCGCCCCTTGTACTCGATCGTGCCTGCCGCGATTCCGCGCTCGGAGATCACCACCCGGTGCGGCACACCGATCAGCTCCATGTCGGCGAACAGCACACCGGCACGCTCGTCGCGATCCTCCAGGAGGACGTCGACGCCGGCCGCCGACAGGTCAGCGTAGAGCCGGTCCGCGGCTTGGCGCACGGCATCGCTCTTGCGGTATCCGATGGGCACCACCGCGACCTCGAACGGCGCCATGGCGCGCGGGAAAGCGATGCCGCGCTCGTCATGGTTCTGCTCGATGGCGGCGGCCACGATGCGCGTCACCCCGATGCCGTAGCAGCCCATCTCCATCGGCTGGGCTGCGCCCTTCTCGTCGAGGTAGGTTGCCTTGAGCGCCTCGGAATACTTGGTGCGCAGCTGGAAGATGTGCCCGACCTCGATGCCGCGCCGGATCCGGAGCGTGCCCTTGCCGTCCGGGCTGGCATCGCCCTCGACGACGTCGCGGATGTCGGCCACGGCCGCGGGCTCGGGCAAGTCGCGGCCCCAGTTGACGCCGGTGAGGTGGAAGCCGGGCTCGTTGGCGCCGCAGACGAAATCGCCCATGGCCGCGACCGTGCGGTCGGCGATCACCAGCGCGTCCCGGACCCCGACCGGGCCGATGTAGCCGGGCTGGCAGGTGGTATGGCGCGCGATCTCCGCCTCGCTGGCGAAGCGGAACGGGGCCAGGCCCGCGACCTTGCCGGCCTTTATTTCGTTCAGGCTATGGTCCCCGCGCAGCAGCAGCATGGCAAATCGCTCCCCGCTCATGACGGCAATCGCTTTGACCGTGCGCTGCAGCGGAAGTTTGAGCAGCGCGGCCACTTCCTCGCAGGTGGTCTTGCCCGGGGTGGCCGCTTTCGCCATCGGCGCCACGGGCGCCGGGCGCGGGGCGGGCGGGGCGACGGCCTCGGCCAGTTCGATATTGGCGGCGTAGTCGGAATCCGGGCACCAGGCAATGGCGTCTTCGCCGGAGTCGGCGAGGACATGGAACTCGTGCGAGCCGGTGCCGCCGATCGCACCGGGATCCGCGGCCACGGCGCGGAACTTCAGTCCGAGGCGATCAAAGATTCGGCTGTAGGTGTCATGCATGACGCGGTACTCGCGCACCAGGTCGTCGTAGCCCGCATGGAAGGAGTAGCCGTCCTTCATCACGAACTCGCGCGCCCGCATGACGCCGAAACGCGGCCGGATCTCGTCGCGGAATTTGGTGTGCATCTGGTAGAAATGCGCCGGCAGCTGACGGTAGCTGCGGATCTCGCGCCGCGCAATGTCGGTGATCACCTCCTCGTGCGTCGGCCCGAACAGGAAGTCGCGCTGGTGGCGGTCCTTGATTTTCAGCATCTGCGGGCCGAAGGCGTCCCAGCGCCCGCTTTCCATCCACAGCTCCGAGGGAATGACGCACGGCATCTGCAGCTCGAGCGCTCCGGCGCGGTTCATCTCCTCGCGTACCACGGCCTCGACCTTGCGCATCACGCGCAGGCCCAAGGGCATCCAGGTATACAGGCCCGAGCCGAGGCGCCGGATCAGGCCGGCGCGCAGCATCAGCTTGTGGCTGGCGAGCTCGGCCTCTGCGGGGGCTTCCTTGACGGTGCGGAGAAAGAATCGTGTGGAACGCATGTCCTGGGGTCCGCGCGGCGTTGTCTTTGGCGGATGGCTGTGGAAAAATGCGGAACGATTCTAGCTTAGGTGGCGCTGCCATGGTTGGGTACACCAATGCTTGACAGGGATGGCTACCGACCGAACGTAGGCGTGATACTCGCCAATCCGCGTAACGACGTGTTCTGGGGCAAGCGGGTCAACCAGCACGCCTGGCAGTTCCCGCAGGGAGGCATCAAGGCTGGCGAATCGCCTGAACAGGCCATGTTCCGCGAGCTGGAGGAGGAAACCGGCCTCAAGGCGGATCACGTACGCGTCCTCGGCCGCACCCGCCACTGGCTGCGCTATGAGGTGCCCGAGCGCTGGATGCGGCGCGATTGGCGCGGCGCCTATCGCGGTCAGAAGCAGATCTGGTACCTGCTGCGCCTCACCGGGCGCGACAGCGACGTCAAGCTTCGCGCCAGCGGCCATCCGGAGTTTGACGCCTGGCGCTGGCAGGACTACTGGATCCCGCTGGAGACCGTGATCGAGTTCAAGCGCGAGGTCTACCGTCAGGCGCTCACCGAGTTGCACCGCTATCTGAACGCCGATCGCCGCCTGCGGGCGCTGCGCGCGGGCTCCGCGGGATAGAATCCCGGTTCCGGACGCATGACGGGGTGCGCGCCGGCTGTCATAGGCGACCCCTATTGCGTCCATCGCAACAAACAATTTGCCGGGGCCGCGACCGCGCCTTAGCGTTGGCGCTGTTCCGGACAACAAGGAGGCAGACATGCAACTCAAGGGAACCAAGACCCACGACAACCTGAAGGCCGCGTTCGCCGGCGAATCGCAGGCGAACCGCCGCTACCTGTACTTCGCAGCCAAGGCGGACGTGGAAGGCCAGAACGACGTCGCTGCACTGTTCCGCTCCACAGCCGAGGGCGAGACCGGCCACGCGCATGGACACCTAGAGTACCTGGAGCAGGTCGGCGACCCGGCCACCGACAAGCCGATCGGCCGCTCTCGCCTCAACCTGGCGGCTGCGGTCGCTGGCGAGACCCACGAATATACCGACATGTACCCCGGGATGGCCAAGGCCGCCCGCACCGAGGGCTTCACCGAGATCGCGGACTGGTTCGAGACCCTGGCCAAGGCGGAGCGCTCGCACGCCAACCGCTTCCAGAAGGCCCTCGACGCCCTGCAGGACTGACAGGACGGATGCCGCAGATCGCGCGCGAGAGCCTGCTCTCGCTGGAGAGCTATGCCCGGGAGCGGAACGCATTCCGCGCCCGGGTGATCGCCCACAAGAAGACCCGCAATGTGCAGCTGGGCGAGCACGTCCAGTTGCTGTTCGAGGACGAACTGACCGTCCGGTACCAGGTCCAGGAGATGCTGCGCATCGAGCGCATCTTCGAGGACGAGGGCATCCAGGGCGAGCTGGACGTGTACAACCCGATGATCCCTGACGGTGGCAACTGGAAGGCCACCATGCTGATCGAGTACGAGGATCCCGGGGAGAGGCGCATCCGCCTGCTGGGGCTGGGCGGCATCGAAGACCGCGTCTGGATGCAGGTCGAGGGCGGCGAACGCCTGATCGCGATCGCGGACGAGGACCTCGATCGCGAGGAAGGCGGCAAGACCTCGGCGGTGCATTTCCTGAGATTCGAGGTGCCCGAGCAGGATCGGCGCGCGCTCAAGGCCGGCGCCGCCCTGGCGGTCGGAGTCGACCACCCGAACTACGGCGCCAGTGTTGTGGTGCCCCCCGCGGTCCGGGCCTCGCTGGCGGCGGATCTCGCCTGATACGGTGACGCGCCGCCTCGCCGGACTCGCGGCAGCATTGATCGCGCTGGCTGCCGCCACGGGCCTGCTGGCACAGCCAGCGGACCAGAAATCCGACTGGGAACTGGAGCAGGAGAAGCGCTTCATCAAGGAAGGCGAGGTCAGGCTGCCGCCGCGCTACCGGGAGGAAGACCTGCTCGAGTTCGAAGTCGGCCGGACGGTCAGCTTCCGCTTCTACATCGACAAGGCCTCGATCAGCATTGGCGCGGATGAGGTGGTGCGCTACACGCTGGTGGCGCGCAGCCCGCGGGGCGTCGAGAACGTCAGCTACGAGGGCATCCATTGCACTAGCGGACGGACCAGGGGGTATGCGGTCGGCCAGCCCGGCGGCGGGTGGCGTCCGGTGAACCAGGAGTGGGCCGACGTGCAGAAACTCTGGACGCGAGTGCTCAGGACCGACTACTTCTGCCCACTGCACCGCGCGATCTATAACCCGGCGGAGGGCGTGGACGCGCTGCAGCGCGGCGGTCATCGCGACCGCGGGAACTAGCCGCGCCGGCTACAGCAGGACCAGATTGTCCCTGTGGATGAGTTCGGGCTCGTCCACGTATCCCAGGACGGACTCGATCTCGCCCGAGGGACGGCCCATGATCCGGCGTGTCTCGGCCGCCGAGTAGTTGGCCAGCCCTCGCGCGACCTCGCGGCCGGAAGGATCCACGCAGGCGACCACGGCGCCGCGCTCGAACTCGCCCGACACCTCGCGCACGCCGATGGGCAGCAAGCTCTTGCCGCCGCTGGAGAGTGCCTTCACGGCGCCGGCGTCCAGCGACAGGCGCCCGCCCAGGTTGAGGTGGTCGGCAAGCCATTGCTTGCGCGCCGCCAGCGGCATCGTTTCCGCGCTGAGCAGCGTGCCGAGCGCCTCGCCGCGCGCCAGGCGCAGCAGCACGTCGGGTTCGCGCCCGGAGGCGATCACGGTGTTGGCGCCGCTGCGTGCGGCGCGCTTGGCCGCCAGCACCTTGGTGATCATGCCACCCTTGCCGAGGTCGGATCCCGCGCCACCGGCCATCGCTTCCAGGCGTGCATCGCCGGCCTTTGCCTCGCGGATCAGCTTCGCGGCAGGATTCTGGCGCGGATCCGCGTCGTACAGGCCGGCCTGGTCCGTGAGGATCACCAGCGCGTCGGCTTCGACCAGGTTGGTCACCAGCGCGCCCAGGGTGTCGTTGTCGCCAAGGCGGATCTCGTCGGTGACAACGGTGTCGTTCTCGTTGATCACCGGGATCACGCCTAACTCGAGCAGCGTGCGCAGCGTCGAGCGCGCGTTCAGGTAGCGCTCCCTGTCGGCCATGTCGGCGTGGGTCAGCAACACCTGCGCGGTGGCCAGTCCGTGCTCGCGGAAGCAGGATTCGTAGGCTTGGACGAGGCCCATCTGGCCTACCGCGGCGGCGGCCTGCTGCTCGTGAATGGCACTGGGGCGCCTGGTCCAGCCCAGGCGCTGCATGCCCTCGGCGATGGCGCCGCTTGAGACCAGCACGCACTGCTTGCCGCGCGCGCGCAGCTGCGCGATCTGGGTCGCCCAGCGTGCGATTGCCGCGACGTCCAGGCCGCGGCCCTCGTTGGTCACCAGGGTCGAGCCGACCTTGACCACAATCGTGCCGGCCTCTGAGATCGTCCGGCTCATGAGGAGTTATCCGTGGCTTTTCCGGACAGGAAGCGATGCACCGCGTTGCTGACCTCGCGGCAGCCCTCGCCGTTGATGGCCGACACCATGAACCACGGCTTTTTCCAGCGCAGGGTCCGCAGCATGCGCTGCACGCGCAATTCCGCGTCAGTCGCGAGGTCCGCCTTGTTGAACACCAGCCAGCGCGGCTTGCGCGCCAGCACGGGATCGTATTTTTTCAGCTCGGCGGCGAGCGCGCGGATCCCCTGCACCGGATCGGCGCCGTCCTCCGGTGGCGCGATATCCACGAGGTGCAGTAGCAGCTGCGTGCGCGACAGGTGGCGCAGGAACTGGTGGCCGAGGCCGGCGCCCTCCGCGGCGCCCTCGATCAGGCCCGGAATGTCGGCGATGACGAAAGAGGCGTCATGCGCGATTCGCACCACGCCGAGCGACGGATTGAGCGTGGTGAAGGGATAGTCCGCGACCTTGGGCCTTGCGGCGGATACGGCGCGAATGTAGGTCGACTTGCCCGCATTGGGCAGGCCGAGCAGGCCCACGTCCGCCAGTATGCGCAGTTCAAGCTTCAGGTACCTCGACTCGCCAGGCTCGCCGCGGGTGAACTGGCGCGGGGCCCGGTTGATGCTTGACTTGAAATGCAGGTTTCCCAGGCCGCCCTTGCCGCCACGCGCGAGCAGCGCGCGTTCGCCGTCCCGCGCCAGGTCGGCCACCAGGTCGCCGGTCTCCGCGTCCTTGAAGAGGGTGCCAACGGGCACGCGCAGCACCAGGTCCTCGCCGCCGTGGCCGTATTTGTCCGCACCGCGGCCGATGTCGCCGGGCTGGGCGCGGTGGATACGCGCAAAGCGGTAGTCGATGAGCGTGTTCAGGTTGCGGTCGGCGAGCGCCCAGATGCTGCCGCCGCGACCGCCGTCGCCCCCCGACGGGCCGCCGCGCGGGACGAACTTCTCCCGCCGGAACGCGGCGCTGCCGTCCCCGCCCTTGCCGGCGTGGACTTCGATGCGCGCTTCATCGATGAATTTCATGGTGGTGGAAACAAAAAAGCCATGCCGGCTCCGGCAGGGCTTTGCGCGGGAGCCGGGTCCGTGGCTACGCCGGGACCACGCTCACCGACTTGCGTTCGGTGGTGCCGCGCTGGGTGTACTGCACCCTGCCGGCGACGCGCGCGAACAGGGTGTGGTCGCGGCCGATGCCGACGTTGTCGCCGGGTCGCACCACGGTGCCGCGTTGCCGCACCAGGATCGAGCCCGCGGTTACGGTCTGGCCGCCGTAGACCTTGACGCCGAGACGCTTGGCCTGGGAATCGCGGCCGTTGCGCGAACTGCCGCCTGCTTTCTTGTGTGCCATGGTTCCGTTCTCCTGGTCAGGCGCCGACGAAGCCGTCGATTCGCACTTCGGTGTAGTTCTGGCGGTGGCCCTGGTTCTTGATGTAGTGCTTGCGGCGGCGCATCTTGAAAATGCGCACCTTGTCGCCACGGCCGTGGCTGAGCACGGTGGCCGTCACCGAGGCGCCGGAGACGTAGGGTGCCCCGACCCTGGCGGCCTCGCCTTCGCCAAGCATCAGCACCTTGTCGAAGCTGAGGGTGGCGCCCACTTCGGCCTCAAGGGACTCGACGCGGAGTTGTTCGCCCGATTTCACGCGGTACTGCTTGCCGCCGGTCTGGATCACTGCGTACATGGCTTGCTTTCCTGGCTGGGTTCAGTCGTTGGTGATTCCGACATCGAATGCTGGAACAAAGACTTGGAATTATAAGGGATTTCCCCGGCTCCCGTCAAAGCCCGGCGTGGGCCCCTATGGTAACTTTGCGCCCGTGACGAATACGCGGATTCTGGCCCCGATCGAAGCCGAAATGCGCCTGGTGGAGGCCCGGATCGGCCAGCGGCTGGGGTCCGACGTGGACCTCGTGCGGCAGGTGGCCGAATACCTGGTGGCGGGCGGCGGCAAGCGCCTCCGGCCGGCACTGCTGCTGCTCGCGGCCGGGGCCGCGGGCTGTCGAAGCGAGGCGCGCATCGAGCTCGCCGCAGTGGTCGAATTCATCCACACCGCGACCCTGCTGCACGACGACGTGGTGGACGTCTCCGAGATGCGCCGCGGCCGGGACACCGCCAATGCGCAGTTCGGCAACGCCGCCGCCGTCCTGGTCGGGGACTTCCTCTACTCGCGCGCGTTCCAGATGATGGTGGGCTGCGGCAGCATGCGCGTGATGCAGGTGCTGGCCGAGGCCACCAACACCATTGCCGAGGGCGAGGTATTGCAGCTGATGAACTGCCATGACCCGCGAGTGGGCGAGGCCACCTATCTCGAAGTGATCCGCCGCAAGACTGCGAAGCTGTTCGAGGCCGCCGCGCGTCTGGGCGCGGTGCTGGCCGGCGCGCCGCCGGCGCTGGAGGCGGGACTCGCCGAGTACGGCATGCGCGTCGGCACCGCGTTCCAGCTCATCGACGACGTGCTCGACTACTCTGGCGACGCCGCCAGCATTGGCAAGAGTCTGGGCGACGACCTCGCCGAGGGAAAGCCGACGCTGCCCCTGATCCGTGCCATGGCCTGCGGCGAGCTGGAGCAGGTGCGCGTGGTGCGCGAGGCGATCGAGCACGGCGGCCGGGGCGACTTCGAGCGGGTTCTCGCGGCGGTCCGGGCGACGGGCGCGCTCGACTATGCCCGCGGCGTGGCGCAGAACGAGGCCGCCGCGGCCCGGGAAGCGCTTGCGCCGCTCGCGCCCTCGGCGCACCGGGATTCCTTGCTAGAATTGGCGTCCTTTTCGGTCAGCCGCCGTTCGTAGTCCGCCTTGACCGGGATCCATTCGGGGTGTAGCTCAGCCTGGTAGAGTACTGCGTTCGGGACGCAGGTGTCGCTGGTTCGAATCCAGTCACCCCGACCAATTTTCCCCACACGTTCATAATGCCGAAATGGGCCGGCTGATTCTCATCGTCCTTATCGTGCTGCTGGTGCTGTGGCTACTGCGCCGCGCGCTCGCCGCAGGCAAGCGCGCCGAGCCGCCCTCCGGCGGCGGCGCGACCGCCCCGGAGCTCGTCAGCTGCGCCCATTGCGGCGTCAACCTGCCCAGGGCCGAAGCGCGCAGCGCCGGCGGGCGCCACTACTGCAGCGAGGAGCATTGGCGGCTCGGGCCGCGGGAGGACTGATGCGCGGCGTCCCCGGCCATTCCGGGCTGTTCGCGCGCGACGAGGGCAAGCCCGAGTCGTTCTGGATCTCGCTGCGCTACTTCAACCTCTACCGCATGGCGGTGGCGGCGCTTTTCCTCGGGCTCACGCTGTTCTATGCCGACGCGCTCAACCTGGGCTCGCACCGCCTGGAGGCGTTCCGCGTCGCCGCCGGCGCCTGGCTGGTGCTGAGTGGCGTGTTCCATAGCGTGCTGCGCAACCTGCGCGACCATTTCAACCTGCAGTTGTCGACGCACGTGTTCCTCGACATCGTCGCCATCACGGTGCTGATGTACGCCAGTGGCGGCTTGCGCAGCGGCCTGGGCGCGATGCTGCTGATCTCGCTGATCGGCGCCGCCCTCGTCGCGCCGCGCCGCCTGGCGCTGCTCTATGCCGCGCTGGCGACCATCGGCCTGCTGCTGGAGCAGAGCTATTGGGTGCTCCAGTTCGATGCCCCGGAGGCGAGCTACCTGCAGCCCGGGCTGCTGGCGATCGGCTGCTTCGCCATCGCAGGGGTCACCAGTTGGCTGGCGCAGCGCCTGGCGGCGAGCGAGCACCTGGCGCGGCTGCGGGGCCGCGAGCTGGCGACGCAGATGCGTGTCAACCAGCTCGTGATCCAGGACATGCAGGACGGCGTGCTGGTGCTCGACGCCCACGGCCGCGTGGTGCAGTTGAACCCGCGCGCGCAGCGCCTGCTGGGGGCCGAGGCCCTGCGCGGGGCCGAGATCGGGCGTCTCGCGCCCGGCGCCGCGGAGCGCTGGCGCGCGTGGCGCGCCAGCGGCGACGCGGCGCCCTCCGAGATCGAGCTGCGCGGCCGAGGCCTGCGCCTGCGCATGATGGAGGCCGGCGCCGACGAGGACCTGAGCGTCATGTTCGTCGAGGACACCACCCGGGCCACCGAGGAGGCGCGCCAGCTCAAGCTGGCCGCGCTCGGACGCCTGACGGCGAACATCGCGCACGAGATCCGCAACCCGCTGGCGGCGATCAGTCACGCCGCCGAGCTGCTCGGCGAGGAGCAGCGCGGTCGCGACCGCGAACGCCTGTGCCGTATCATCAACGACAATACGCGGCGGCTGGAGCGATTGGTCGCCGACGTGCTGCAGCTCAACCGGCGCGACCGCGCCGCGGCGGAACCGATCGAGCTGGGCGGCTGGCTGCAGCAGTTCGTGGAGGACTTCGCGATGAACGAGTCGGTGCCACGGGAAACCATGGCCGTCGAGGCCGCGCGCCCGGTGCGGGTGCTGTTCGACCGCGAGCACCTGCGCCAGGTACTGTGGAACCTGTTGCGCAACGCGGTGCGCCACGCGCAACCCGGCCCGGGCAGCGTGCGCATCGCGCTGGGCGCCTTCGCCGGCCAGGTTGAAATCAGCGTCATCGACAACGGCCCCGGCGTGCCGCGAAGCGACCAGTCCAACCTGTTCGAGCCCTTCTTCACCACCGACAGCACCGGTACCGGCCTCGGCTTGTACCTCGCGCGAGAGTTGTGCGGCGCCAACCGCGCCGAGCTGGAGTACGTGGACGCGCCGCAGGGCGCGCATTTCCGGGTTGTCTGCCGCGAGGCTGCGCCATGAGCCGCGCCGAGCGCCGAGGCGGAGCCCCGGGGCCCCGGTCCGGGAGGCGCGTGCTGGTGGTGGACGACGAGCCCGACATCCGCGAGCTCCTCGAGCTGACACTGACCCGTATGGGCCTCGGGGTCGACGCCGTGGGCACCGTCGGCGAGGCCAAGGCGCGCCTGAAGGACGTCCGCTTCAGTCTCTGCCTCACCGACATGCGCCTGCCCGACGGCGAAGGGCTGGACCTGGTGCGGCACATCGCCGGCCTGGCTGCCGACCTTCCGGTGGCGGTGATCACCGCCTATGGCAGCGCGGAGAACGCGGTGGCGGCGCTGAAGGCGGGCGCCTTCGACTACGTCGCCAAGCCGGTGGCGCTGGAGCAACTGCGCGCCCTGGTGCGCGCCGCGCTGGCGCTGCCCGGTGGCGGCGAGGCGCCGGCGCCAGGCCAGCGGCTGCTGGGCGAGAGCGCGCCGCTCGCCGCGGTGCGGGCGACGGTGGCCAAGCTGGCCCGCACCCAGGCCCCGGTATATGTCTCCGGAGAATCCGGCAGCGGCAAGGAACTGGCGGCGCGCCTGATTCACGAGGGCGGGGCGCGGCGCGAGCGCCCGTTCGTCCCGGTCAACTGCGGCGCCATCCCCGAGAACCTGATGGAGAGCGAGTTCTTCGGCTACCGCAAGGGCGCCTTCACCGGCGCGCTCGAGGACCGCGACGGTTTCTTTCAGGCCGCCGATGGTGGCACGCTGTTCCTGGACGAGGTGGCCGAACTGCCGCTGGCGATGCAGGTCAAGCTGCTGCGCGCGAGCCAGGAAAAGCGCGTGCGCAAGGTGGGCGCGACACAGGAGGACGCAGTGGACGTGCGCGTGATCTCGGCCACGCACCAGGACCTGGCCGCGCTGGTCGAAGTCGGTCGCTTCCGCCGCGACCTGTTCTACCGGCTGAACGTCATCGAGCTGGAGATGCCTCCATTGCGCGAGTGCCGCGAAGACGTGCCGCTGTTCGCGGCCACGCTGCTGGAGCGCCTGGCGCGGCAGAACGCGCTGCAGCCGCGCCAGCTTTCGGCCGCGGCGCTGGAAGGGCTCAGGGGCTACGATTTTCCCGGCAACGTGCGCGAGCTGGAGAACATCCTTGAGCGTGCAGTGGCACTGTCGGCGGGCGACGAGATTGGCCTCGAGGACCTGCGCCTGCACCCCGCGCCGGAGGACGGGGGCGCGCAGGCGGCGGCGGGCGGCGGCGACCTGCCGGCGGCGCCGTTGCCGGACTACCTCGACGGAGTGGAGCGCGAGGCAATCCTCGCCGCGCTGGCGCGCACCGGATTCAACCGCACGGCGGCGGCCAAGCTGCTCGGAATCAGCTTCCGCACCTTGCGCTATCGCATGCAGCGGCTGGCGATCCGAGACCCCGGGCAGGATGGCCAGCCAGGCTGAGGGCTGGATCGCCGGCGCGCGCCAGGTCCTGTCGCCGAACTGCGACGACCGACCGCCCCGGGTAGCGGTTTCGCTCGCGGTGCTGCATGCAATCAGCCTGCCGCGGGGCGAGTATGGCGGCGACGCCATCGAGCGCCTGTTCACGAACCGGCTTGACCCGGCGGCGCATCCGTCGTTCGCCGGTCTGGCGGGCATCAAGGTCTCGTCGCACTTCCTCATCCGCCGCGACGGCGGCCTCGTCCAGTTCGTGCCGCTCCATTTGCGGGCATGGCATGCCGGCGTCTCGCGCTGGCGCGGCCGCGAGCGCTGCAACGACTTCTCGGTCGGCATCGAACTCGAGGGCGTGGACGACGGCGCCTTCGCGCCCGTGCAGATCGGGCGCCTGGCGGCGCTCGTCGCCACGCTCGCGGCGCTGCTGCCGCTGCGTGCGATCGCCGGGCACAGCGACGTCGCGCCCGGGCGCAAGACCGATCCGGGCAGCGGCTTCCCGTGGGCGCGGCTGCTCGCCGCGCTCTCCGACGCGGCGCGACTTCCGTCACTATAAGTAGTGTCCCCGGGGGCCTCCCGCCCCACATCTAGTAGCCACGTTGCACCGCGCAATGCGGGGCGCGCTTGCAATTTCCAATCTGCGTGATACAGTGCGTCCACAAGAATTAGTGCTCAATCAGTGGTTCAGCACTAGATGTTGTGGTCGATTCGGAAGACGTCACGGTCCGGTAACAGGCACCAGGGAAGCGGGGAGACGGCAGATGCAGATTGCGCAGCAGGGAACGGGAACGAACATGGCCATCGGCGTGGGCGTATCCGAATCCAGTTCCCAGGCGCGCACGCCGTATTCCGATTACCGCATCATCCGGCGCAACGGCGCGGTGGTCGGCTTCGAGCCTTCAAAGATCGCCGTGGCCATGACCAAGGCTTTCCTGGCGGTCAACGGCAGCCAGGGTGCGGCTTCGGCCCGGATCCGGGAACTGGTTGCCGATCTCGCGGGCGGCGCGGTGAGCGCCCTCATGCGTCGCCAGCCCCAGGGCGGCACGTTCCATATAGAGGACATCCAGGACCAGGTCGAGCTGGCGCTGATGCGCTCGGGCGAGCATGACGTCGCCCGTGCCTACGTCCTGTACCGCGAGCAGCGCGCCCAGGTGCGGGCGCAGGAAAAGGCGGCCAGGGGGAAGGGTCCCGACGGCGCCGCCGACGAGCCGGTCCTGCATGTGGTGGAGAACGGGCAGCGCAAGCCCCTCGACCTCTCCGCGCTGGAAGCGCTTCTGGCGGGGGCCTGCGAGGGCCTGGCGCCGGCGGCCACGCCCGGCGCCATGCGCGATGCGCTTCTGCGAGACCTCTACGATGGCGTGCCCATGGACGAGGTGCGCAAGTCGGCCATCCTCGCCGCGCGCGCCCTGATCGAGAAGGATCCCGCCTATAGCTACGTCACGGCGCGGCTGTTGCTAAACACCATCCGCCTGGAAGTGCTCGGTGAGGAGGTGCCTGCGGCAGACGTGCAGGCGCGGACTGCCGCCGCCTTCCCCGGCATCATCCGGCGCGGCATCGAGGCCGAACTGATCGACCCGGAACTTGGCCGATTCGACCTAGAGCGGCTCGGCCGCGCGCTCAGGTCCGAGCACGACCTCAAGTTCGGCTACCTCGGCCTGCAGACCCTGTACGATCGATACTTCCTGCACATCCGCGACCGGCGCATCGAGTTGCCGCAGGCATTCTTCATGCGTGTCGCCATGGGCCTGGCGCTGCGCGAGAAGGACCGCGAAGCGCGCGCCATCGAGTTCTACAACGTGCTCTCGAGCTTCGATTTCATGAGCTCGACCCCGACGTTGTTCAATTCCGGCACCCTGCGCTCGCAACTGTCGTCCTGCTACCTCACCACGGTGGCCGACGACCTCACCGGCATCTACGACGCCATCAAGGAAAACGCGCTGCTCGCCAAGTACGCCGGAGGCCTGGGCAACGACTGGACGCCGGTGCGTGCCCTTGGATCGCACATCAAGGGCACCAACGGCAAGTCGCAAGGCGTGGTGCCTTTCCTCAAGGTGGTGAACGACACCGCGGTGGCGGTGAACCAGGGCGGCAAGAGGAAGGGCGCGGTGTGCTCGTACCTGGAGACCTGGCATCTGGACATCGAGGAGTTCCTCGAGCTGCGCAAGAACACCGGCGACGACCGCCGCCGCACGCATGACATGAACACGGCCAACTGGATCCCGGACCTGTTCATGAAGCGCGTCATGGAGAACGCGGAGTGGACGCTGTTTTCCCCCTCGGACGCGCCGGAACTGCATGACCGCTTCGGCAAGTCGTTCGAGGCGGCCTACCTGCGCTACGAGGACAAGGTGGCGCGCGGCGAGTTGAAGCTGTTCAAGAAGCTACCCGCGGTGCAGCTGTGGCGAAAGATGCTGTCGATGCTGTTCGAGACCGGGCACCCCTGGATCACGTTCAAGGATCCCTGCAACATCCGCAGTCCGCAGCAGCACATCGGCGTCGTGCACAGTTCCAACCTGTGCACCGAGATCACGCTCAATACCTCGGCTGACGAGATCGCGGTCTGCAACCTTGGCTCGGTGAACCTCGTGGCGCACCTGAAGGACGGGGCGCTCGACTTCGACAAGCTCAAGCGCACCATCCACACCGCGATGCGGATGCTCGACAACGTCATCGACATCAACTACTACGCGGTGGACAAGGCCGCGAACTCGAACCAGCGTCACCGCCCGGTGGGGCTGGGCATCATGGGCTTCCAGGACTGCCTCCACGCCCTGCGCGTACCCTACGCCTCGGCCGAGGCGATGGCCTTCGCCGACCGCGGCATGGAAATGGTGTGCTTTGCCGCCTACTGGGCCTCGACCGAGCTCGCCGAGGAGCGGGGGCGCTACCCGTCGTTCAAGGGCTCGCTGTGGGACCGCGGCATCCTGCCGCAGGACACCCTGGATCTGCTGGCTGCCGAGCGCGGCGGCTATGTCGAGGTGGATCGCTCCGGGGCGCTCGATTGGGAGCCGCTGCGCGCGCGCATCAGGCAGCATGGCATGCGGAACTCCAATTGCATCGCCATCGCGCCGACCGCGACCATCGCCAACATCATCGGCGTCTCGGCCTCGATCGAGCCGACCTACCAGAACCTGTACGTGAAGTCGAATCTCTCGGGCGAGTTCACCGTCACCAACGAATTCCTGGTGGCGGACCTCAAGCGCGAAGGGCTGTGGGACGAGGTGATGATCTCGGACCTGAAGTACTTCGATGGCAATCTGGCGCGCATAGACCGCGCCCCGGCGGAGCTTCGGCGCCTGTACGCGACTGCGTTCGAGGTCGAGCCGAAGTGGCTGGTGGAGGCGGGCGCGCGGCGCCAGAAGTGGATCGACCAGTCGCAATCGCTCAACATCTACATGGCCGGGGCCTCGGGCAAGACGCTCGATGAGACCTACAAACTGGCCTGGATCCGCGGCCTGAAGACCACCTACTACCTGCGCTCCATGGGCGCGACGCACGCCGAGAAGTCCACCAGCAAGGCGGGTGCGCTGAACGCCGTGCCCTCGGGCTCGGCCGACACCCTCGCCGCGTCCCCGTCGGCCGAGGAGCCGAAGTTCTGCGCCATCGACGATCCCGAATGCGAAGCGTGCCAATGAAAAACGAGGCGCGCCGATAATGCTCAGCTTCGAGGAAGAGGGCGGGTCGAATCCGATGGGCGCGCTGGGCATCCAGCCGGTCAGCGGCTTCGTGCCGGCCGCGCCTTCCGCCGCGCGCGCCGGGAACGGCGTGGTCCCCGATCCCGCCCACCGCAGGATCCGGGTCGAGGACAAGCGCATCATCAATTCCAAGGCCGACGTCAACCAGCTGGTGCCGTTCAAGTACAAGTGGGCCTGGGAGAAGTACATCGCCGCCTGCGCCAATCACTGGATGCCGCAGGAAATAAACATGAGTCGCGACATCGCGCTCTGGAAGGATGCCAACGGCCTCACGGAGGACGAACGGCGCCTGATCACGCGCAACCTGGGCTTCTTCGTCACCGCCGACTCGCTGGCGGCGAACAACATCGTGCTCGGCACCTACCGCCACATCACGGCGCCGGAGTGCCGCCAGTACCTGCTGCGCCAGGCCTTCGAGGAGGCGATTCACACCCACGCCTACCAGTACATCGTCGAGAGCCTCGACCTGGACGAGGGCGAGGTGTTCAACGCCTACCACGAGATCGCCTCGATCCGGGACAAGGACGAGTTCCTGATCCCGTTCATCGACACCCTGACCAACCCGGCCTTCAAGACCGGAACGCTGCAGGCCGACCAGGACCTGCTCAAGAGCCTGATTGTGTTCTCCTGCCTGATGGAGGGCCTGTTCTTCTACGTCGGCTTCACCCAGATCCTGGCGCTCGGGCGGCAGAACAAGATGACCGGCGCCGCCGAGCAGTACATGTACATCCTGCGCGACGAGTCGATGCACTGCAATTTCGGCATCGACCTGGTGAACCAGATCAAGCTCGAGAACCCGCAGCTCTGGACGCCGCTGTTCCGCGAAGAGCTCTCGGCCATCTTCAGGAAGGGCGTCGAGCTGGAGTACCGCTACGCCGAGGACACCATGCCGCGCGGCGTGCTGGGCCTGAACGCACCGATGTTCAAGGAGTACCTGCGCTTCATCTGCAACCGGCGCTGCCAGCAGATCGGCCTGGACCAGCTCTACCCGGGGGCGACCAACCCGTTCCCATGGATGAGCGAGATGATCGATCTCAAGAAGGAACGCAATTTCTTCGAGACCCGAGTAATCGAGTACCAGACCGGCGGTTCGCTGAGCTGGGACTGAGGAAGCAACCGGAACCGCACATGCACAAAGTGACCGCCTGCAAGGCCGAAGACGACTACAAGCTCTGGATCCGTTTCGACGACGGCCTGGAGGGCAGCGTGTTCCTCGGCAACCTGCTCGAGATCGGCGCCTTCAAGCTGTGGCTGGACGTGCGCGAGTTCGAGAAGGTGAGCGTGGACCCCGAGACCGCGACCGTGACCTGGGAGGGCGGCATCCGGCTCGACCCGGACATCCTGTACCAGGACATCGTCGGACGGGGCGTGAGGCAGGAATGAAGCGTGACGAAGCATTCAGTCCGCGGGCGGGAAGAGATTCCAGCGCGCGGTTGAATAGTCCGGGCCTGCATGGCCGGGCTCCTTTGCAACTACCTTAAGGAGATAGACATGGCTAAGAAAAAAGCGAAAAAAGCGGCGAAGAAAAAGAAAAAGAAGAAAGCATCAAAGAAGAAGAAATCGTCCAAGAAGAAAGCATCAAAAAAGAAGGTAGCGGGTAAAAAAAAGAAGGCCGCCAAGAAGAAGTCAGGCAAGAAGAAAGCGGCCGCTAGACCCGCAAGACCTGTGGTCGGCACTGCGACGAGGACGGCATCCATTGCGCCCTCCACCGCTGCGATGACCGGCGCAAGGACTGCGCTGAATCCGGCGGCCGCATGGCCGTTTCCAACCGGATCCCGGCCGTAACCGGTAACCTATCGGTACCGTGGCGTGGGGCGCAAGCCCCTCGCCAGGGCCCTTGAAGCTCTTCGGACCGGCTTGGTCCTTCGGCTCAGAACTGGAAGGTCAGGGCCGGTCCGAGAGGCTTCCTGCTGACATGATTTTACCCTGCCGGGAGGACGCCCGGAACCCAAAAAACCCCATATAAAACAATGCTGCCACCACGCAACAGGGGCTGCCCACGACCAGGGGAAGTGATTGACCTAGAACGAACTTATCCGCTATGATTCGTCCTGCTGCGCCGCACCAAATACAGTCGGACCCCAGGGTCCGGAGGCCGCTGACTGACCGGGCAACCAATGCCCGGGGGCTGCGTCCAACGTCTGGGGCCTTCGCCCCGGCCGGTTCCGCCAACTCCCCTTCCAGATACCCCGCGTCCGCCACAGGCCGCTGGGCTCCGGGATGGATGTGGCGCGGGACGGCGCAATTGGCAAGGAGGCATGACATGAACGCTAGCAACCAATCGACGATCCGCCTGCCTGCGCTGGAGGCCGTGCTGCGGCTGCTGTCCGCCGCCCACACTGCGCTCGCCCTGTTCGGCCTGGCCGTGGCAGTGGCACTGGCGTTCGCCGCCACGCTTCCCGAGACACGGGAAGCCCTGCTGCGACCGCTGGGTACCCTTTCCGCGGCCTGGGAGGAGCAGGCTGGCAACGTCAGCGCCGGCACGATTCAGGCGCCCGCGGGCGAGAGCGGCCAGGCGCGCGAGCAGCGGGCGGCCAGCGCGTTCATCGCCAAGCGCTACCGCGTGGCGGAGGATGCGATCGCCGGGTTTGTCGCCACGGCCTACCGCGCCGGCAACCAGTTCAAGCTGGACCCGCTGCTGATCCTCGCGGTGATGGCGGTGGAGTCGCGCTACAACCCGGTCGCCGAGAGCAACATGGGCGCCAAGGGCCTGATGCAGGTAATGCCGAAGTTCCACCAGGAAAAGCTCCTCGAGCACGGCGGCGAGCCCGCGCTGCTCGACCCGGAGGTCAACATCCAGGTCGGGGCGCAGATCCTGCGCGAGTACGTCGGTCGCTTCGGCGAGCTGGAGACCGCGCTGCAGATGTACGCAGGCGCATTCGACATTCCGAACTACCCCTATGCCGGCAAGGTGCTCGCCGAGCGCGCGCGCCTGGAGCAGGCGGTGCGCGTCAGACGTTCGGCGTAGTACCGGCGGTACCGGCGCGAAACCGGAGCAGCCGCTCGGCGGCTTCCTCCAGGTCCGCCATCGCCCGGGTGTAGGCGAAACGCACGCAGCCCTCGGTGCCGTTGGCGCCGAAATCCACCCCCGGCGTGGCCGCCACGCCTTCGCGCTCCAGCAGCTCCATTGCGTAGCGCCGGCCGTCGCCAGACGGACAGCCGGCATAGACATAGAACGCGCCCGAGGGCCGGGCGGGCACCGTCAGCCCGGCGCGCGCCAGCGCCGGCAGCAGGAAATCACGCCGACGCGCGAATTCGGCGCGGCGCGCTTCCAGCACCGCAATCGTTTCCGGCTCGAACGCGGCCAGCGCCGCGTGCTGGGCGATCGCGGGCGCGCAGATGAAAAGGTGCTGCGCGAGCTTCTCGAACTCGCGCACCCGCTCATTTCCCCTGGATGGGGGCAGCACCGTCCAGCCCAGCCGCCAGCCGGTCATGCAGAAGTACTTGGAGAAACTGTTGATGACCACGACCTCGCCCGGAAGGTCGAGCGCCGTGGACGGGGCCTGGCCGTAGACCAGGCCCTGGTATATCTCGTCCACCAGCAGCACGCCACCGCGTCCGGCGACGAACGCGGCGATACGCGCCAGATCATCCGGCGCGATCACGGTGCCGGTCGGGTTGGCGGGCGACCCCAGCAGCAGCCCGCGGGTGCGGGCCCCCCAGGCCTCCTGCACCATTTCAAGCGTCGGTTGCCAGTTCGTCGCGGGCGAAACCTCGAGCGCGCGCGCGCGGCCTTCGAAGGCGCGCACCATGTGGCGATAGCCCGGATAGCCGGGGTCCGGCAGCAGGATCTCGTCGCCCGGGTCGACGTACAAGGCGAGCGACAACAGCAGCCCGCCGGAGGCGCCCGCGGTCACCGCGACCCGCGCCGGATCGAGCGCGATGCCGTACTCGCCGGCGTAGCGCGCCGCGATCGCTTCGCGCAGGGGCGCGAGGCCCAGCGTCGCGGTGTAGGCGCTGCGGCCTTCGCGCAGCGCCCGGATCGCCGCTTCCACCACTGCCTCGGGTGCGGTGAAATCCGGCTCGCCGATCTCCATGTGGATCACGCGCCGGCCGGCGGCCTCCAGCGCCTGGGCGCGCGCGAGCACGTCCATGACCACGAAGGGCTGGATCGCGGCGACGCGCCTGGCGGCGCGCCGCAGTCGTTGGTCGCTGAGTCCGGCGATGCTGGTCATGGCCTGCAGGGGGGGATCGGCGATTATACGGATATAATTTTTCCCCGATCTCCAGGAGTGGAATGTGGACGAGGAACTGAGGAAGAACGCCCTCGAGTACCACCGCCTGCCGCGCCCCGGCAAGATCGCGATCCTCGCCACCAAGCAGCTCACCAACCAGCGCGACCTCGCGCTCGCCTACTCTCCCGGCGTCGCCGCCGCCTGCGAGGAAATCAGGCGCGACCCGGGCGAGGCGGTGCACCTCACCTCGCGCGCCAACCTGATCGCGGTGATCACCAACGGCACCGCGGTGCTCGGCCTGGGCGCGATCGGGCCGCTCGCCGCCAAGCCGGTGATGGAAGGCAAGGCGGTGCTGTTCAAGAAGTTCGCCGGCATCGACTGCTTCGACATCGAGATCGACGAGCGCGACCCGGACAGGCTGGTCGACATCATCGCCTCGCTCGAGCCCACGTTCGGCGGCATCAACCTGGAGGACATCAAGGCCCCGGAGTGCTTCATCGTGGAACGAAAGCTCCGCGCCCGCATGAAGATCCCGGTGTTCCACGACGACCAGCACGGCACCGCGATCATCGTCGGCGCCGCGTTCCTCAATGGCCTGAAGGTGGTCGACAAGAAGCTCGACCAGGTGAAACTGGTGGTATCGGGCGCCGGCGCCGCGGCGCTTGCCTGCCTGGAGCTGCTGGTGAGGATGGGCTTGCCCCGCGGCAACATCATCGTCACCGACATCAAGGGCGTGGTGTGGAAGGGCCGCAAGGAAGAGATGGACCCGGACAAGGAGAAATTCGCGGTCGACACCAAGGCGCGGACCCTGGACGAGGTCATCGCCGGCGCCGACGTGTTTCTCGGCCTGTCGGCGGGCGGCGTGCTCAGGCCCGCGATGCTGAAGAAAATGGCCGCCCGGCCGCTGGTTCTCGCGCTCGCCAATCCGGAGCCGGAGATCCTCCCCGAACTGGCGAAGGAAGCGCGCCCGGACTGCATCATCGCCACCGGCCGCGGCGACTACCCGAACCAGGTCAACAACGTCCTGTGCTTTCCGTTCATTTTCCGTGGTGCGCTGGATGTCGGGGCCACCACCATCACCTCCGAGATGGAACTCGCGGCGGTGCAGGCGATCGCCGAGCTGGCGCAGGCGGAGGCCTCGGACATCGTCGCCATCGCCTACGGCGGGCAGGACCTCAAGTTCGGGCCGGAGTACCTGATCCCGCGGCCCTTCGACCCTCGCCTGATCGCCAAGATCGCGCCGGCGGTAGCCGGGGCGGCGATGGCCTCCGGCGTCGCGACACGCCCGATAGCGGACCTGGAGGCCTACCGGGCGTCGCTCACGCAATTCGTCTACCACTCCGGCCTGATCATGAAGCCGCTGTTCTCGGCGGCCAAGGCGGCGCCGAGGCGCATGGTCTATGCCGAGGGCGAGGACGAGCGCGTGCTGCGCGCGATCCAGATCGTATCGGACGAGGGGCTGGCCAGGGCTACGCTCATCGGCCGGCCGCAGGTGATCGAGCAGCGCATCGAGCGGCTCGGCTTGCGCATCCGGCCGGGACGGGAGTTCGATCTGGTCAATCCCGAGAACGATCCGCGCTACAACGACTACTGGAAGGCCTACCACCGGTTGACTGAGCGCAAGGGGGTGTCGCCCGAGTACGCGCGCGTGGAAATGCGCCGGCGCAACACCCTGATCGGCTCCATGTTGATGATCAAGGGCGAGGCCGACGGCATGCTCTGCGGCACTTTCGGCACCCACGCGCTGCACCTCCACTACATCGACCAGGTGATCGGCCTGCGACCCGGCGTCAAGCACTATTCGGCGATGAACGCGCTGATCCTGTCGGGGCGCACGGTGTTCATCTGCGACACCTACGTCACCCCGGATCCGGATGCCGACCACATCGCCGAGATGACCCTGCTTGCCGCCGAGGAGATCCGCCGCTTCGGCATCGCGCCCAAGGTGGCGCTGCTGTCGGGCTCCAATTTCGGCTCCATCGACGACCTGCCCTCGGCGCGAAAGATGCAGCAGGCGCTGCGGCTGATCGCCGAGCGCGCCCCGGAACTGGAAGTTGAGGGCGAGATGCACGGCGACGCGGCGTTGTCCGGCGAGTTGCGCCGCAAGGTGTTCCCGAACTCGAAACTCAAGGGCGAGGCCAACCTGCTGGTGATGCCGACGCTGGATGCGGCCAACATTTCATTCAACCTGCTCAAGGTCGCCTCCGCCGACAACGTCACCATCGGGCCGATCCTGCTCGGCGCCGCGCGCCCGGTGCACATCCTGACGCCGTCGGCGACGGTGCGCCGCATCGTCAACATGACTGCGCTCGCGGTGGCCGACGCCAACGCGCCGCGCGGCCAGGAACAGACGCTGTTCTGATGAAAGCGAGGGCGGGACTGGTTCTCACCGGAGGCGGGGCGCGGGCCGCGTTCCAGGTGGGCGTGCTCAAGGCGGTGCGCGACATCCTCGGCAGCCCGGCCAGGAACCCGTTCCCGATCCTGTGCGGCACCTCCGCCGGCGCCATCAACACCACCACCCTGGCGGTGTTCGCCGACCACTTCTCGCGCGGCGTCGGCAATCTCCTGGAGGTCTGGGAGAACATGCACTGCCACCACGTCTACCGCACCGACACCGCGAGCATCATGCGCAGCGGCCTGCGCTGGCTGGGGGCGATGATGCTGCTGTCGCGGCACAACCCGGTGTCGCTGCTGGACAACGAGCCGCTGCGCGAGATGCTCGAGCGCACGCTCGACTTCGAGCGCATCCAGCAGCACATCGACTCGGGCGCGCTCTACGCCGCCAGCGTCACCGCCTCGGGCTACACCACCGGCCAGAGCGTGTCCTTCTTCCAGGGCGGCTCCGGGCTGGAGGGCTGGGAACGCAACCAGCGGATCGGCGCCGCGGTGAGCCTGAAGCTGGACTACCTGCTCGCGTCCTCCGCGCTGCCGTTCATCTTCCCGGCGGTCAAGGTGCACCGCGAGTATTTCGGCGACGGCTCGGTGCGCCAGATCGCGCCCATCAGTCCGGCGCTGCACCTGGGCGCCGACCGCGTCCTGGTGGTGGGCACCGGGCGCCAGAGCCCGGACCAGGCGCGCGCGCGCTCCAACATCTACCCGTCGCTCGCGCAGATCGCGGGCCACGCGCTCAACTCCATCTTCCTCGACGGCCTGTCGGTGGACATCGAGCGCCTGGAGCGCATCAACCGCACCGTGAGCCTGGTGCCGCCGGAGAAGCTGGCTGGCGCCGGAGTGCAGCTGCGGCCGGTGAAGATCCTGTTCATCACCCCCTCGCAGCCCATCGAGCGCATCGCCGCGCGCTTCGTGCACGAGCTGCCGCGCAGCGTGCGCTTCATCCTGCGGCCCACCGGCGCGCTTAACCGTTCCGGCTCCAACCTCGCCTCGTACCTCCTCTTCGAGGAGCCGTTCTGCCGCGCCCTGATCGACCTCGGCTACCAGGACACCGCCGGGCGGGAGAAGGAAGTGAGGGAGTTCTTCGAAGGCACCGACATGACCGGAGGTCCGACATGAGCGAGGACGCAAAGCCGCCGCAGGACCCGTTCGAGATGTTCCGCCGCCTGTGGGGGCCGCTGGGCGTGCCGGTTCCCGGCATGGCGATGCCGACGCTCGACCCGCAGGAGATCGAAAAGCGCATCGGCGAGCTGAAATCGGTCGAGATGTGGCTGTCGATGAACCTCAACATGCTGCGCATGTCCATCCAGGGCCTTGAAATGCAAAAGGCCGGCTTGACGGCAATGCAACAGGCGATGACGATGGGCGCCCCGCCAGGACACGCAGCGGACAAGTAATCCCAGGCACTGAACCCAGACAGGAGAAACCAGACATGGCAAAGGCAATTCGCTTCCACAAGACCGGCGGGCCCGAGGTGCTGCAGGTGGACGAGGTCCAGGTCGGCGAGCCGGGGGCGGGCCAGGCGCGCATCCGCCACACCGCGATCGGGGTCAATTTCGTGGATACCTACCAGCGCTCCGGGCTCTACCCGATGCCGCTGCCGCAGGTGGCCGGCAACGAGGCCGCCGGCGTGGTGGAGGCCGTGGGCGCGGGCGTCACCGACCTCAAGGCCGGCGACCGGGTCTGCTACACCGGCCTGATCGGCTCGTACTGCGAGCAGCGCCTGGTGCCGGCCGACCGCCTGGTGAAGCTGCCCTCGGGCATCTCCGACGAGCAGGCCGCCTCGATGCTGCTCAAGGGCCTCACGGTGCACTACCTCATCTTCAGCACCTACGCGGTAAAGGCGGGAGAGACCGTGCTGTGGCACGCCGCCGCCGGCGGCGTCGGCCTGATCGCGGGCCAGTGGCTGAAGAAGCTCGGCGTGACCGCGATCGGCACCGTCGGCTCGGACGAGAAGGCGAAGCTCGCCAAGGCGCACGGCTACAAACACGTCATCAACTACAGCACCGAGAATTGGGTCGAGAAGGTAAAGGAGCTCACCAAGGGCAAGAAGCTGCCGGTGATCTACGACGCGGTGGGCAAGACCACCTGGGACGGCTCGCTCGAGTGCCTGAAGCCGCGCGGCCTGATGGTGTCGTTCGGCAACGCCTCCGGGCCGGTGGCGCCGGTGAACCTCGGCATCCTTTCGGCCAAGGGCTCGCTCTACGTGACGCGGCCGACCCTCGCCACCTACATCGCGGCGCGCGCCGACCTTGTCAAGCGCTCGAACGATCTGTTCGGCGTGGTGAAGTCGGGGAAGGTGAAGATCGAGACCACCAGGCGCTACAAG
>JBQTJX010000016.1:0-6495 GCA_052386675.1 Betaproteobacteria bacterium | reverse complement strand
TCCCGGGCCGCGTCGCGCCCGCCATCGCCCTTGACCGGGGTCATCCTGCGGATGGTGCCCACGCGGCGGTCGGTGAATACCTCCTCCAGCCAGAGATCCTGCGGATTCATCTCCGGCTCCATCATGCGTTCGTCCTGTCGTGTCGCCATGCGGCTCTCTGTGCGGAAGATTCGGTGCGAGAATTGTCGCACGAGAATCCGACCCAAGAGGCCACCGCCGTGCGCTCCATCCGCCCTGCCGCCGCAGCCGTCGCGGCACTCCTGCTCCTGGTCGCGGCCGCCGTTCCGGCGCCGGTCCACGCGCAGTCCTGGCCGACGCGGCCGGTGCGCGTCGTGGTGCCCTTCCCGCCCGGGGGCACCGGCGATCTGCTCGGCCGCCTCGCCGCGCGCGAACTGCAGGCCGCGCTCGGCCAGCCGGTGGTGGTGGAGAACCGCGCCGGCGCCGGCGGCGCCATCGGCAGCGAAGCGGTGGCGCGCAGCGAGCCCGACGGCCATACGCTGCTGCTGTCGAATATCGCCTCGCAGGCGATTGGTCCCGCGCTGAACAGCAAGATCCCCTATGACCCGGTAAAGGACTTTACCCATCTCGGCCTGATCGCGGCCGTGCCCAGCGGAATCGTGGTCGCCGCCAACGGGCCCCACGGCTCGATGCAGGCCCTGCTCGACAAGGCGCGCAGCGCGCCCGGCGCGGTGCGCTTCGGCTCCAACGGCAACGGCACTTCGTCGCACATTAAGCTCGCGATCCTCAACCGGACCGCCAAGGTGGACATCACGCACGTGCCGTACAAGGGCTCCGCGCCGGCCACCGCGGACCTGATCGGCGGCCAGATCGACGGCCTCATCGCCGCAGTGCCGGACGTCGGCCGCAACGAGCGCCTGCGCATGGTCGCGGTCACCACCGAGGTCCGCGCCGCGCGCTGGCCATCGGTGCCGACGGTGAAGGAACTGGGCCTCGCCCCGCTCACCGCGAGCAACTGGTTCGGCCTCTCCGGCCCTGCCGCCATCCCGGCGGCGGTCGCAGACCGCATCAACGCCGCGCTCACCGCCGGGCTCAACTCGCCCGAGACCGCCGAGCGCCTGCGCGACCTTGGCGCCGAACCCAACCGAATGACCCGCGCGCAGTACGGCGCGATGATCGCCGCCGACGTGGCGCGCTGGACCGAGGTGGTGCGCGCCGCGAACATCCGCATCGACTGAAAGGACGGACATGAAGACCCTCCTCCGCGCCATCCTGCTGGCCCTTGCCGCAACCGGCGCTATGGCCCAGGAGTTTCCGACAAAGCCGCTGCGCATCGTGGTGCCTTACGCCACCGGCGGCGGCACCGACGCCGTGGCGCGGCTGATGGCCGCGCGCCTGACCGCGGCGCTCGGCCAGCCGGTGGTGGTCGAGAACAAGCCTGGCGCCTCGGCCAACATCGGCACCGAGTTCGTCGCGCGCGCCCCCGCCGACGGCTACACCATCCTGGTCACCGCGCCCAACTTCACCACCAGCGAGGCGCTGTTCGAGAAGCTGGGCTGGCGCTTCGAGGACTTCGCGCCGTTGCTCCACCTGGTGCGCTACGAGCAGGTCCTGGTTGCCTCGACGCAATCGCAGGTCTCCAGCATCCAGGCGATGATCGCGCAGGCCAAGGCGAAACCCGACAGCCTGACCTACGGCACGCCTGGCGCCGCCTCCAACTCGCATCTCGGCATCGAGCTGCTCAAGCAGCGCGCGGGTTTCGGCATGGCGCACGTGCCCTACAAGGGCTCCGGTCCGCTCAAGAACGACCTGCTCGGCGGCCACGTGCCCCTGGGCTGCGACGGTCTCGGCGGCCAGATGGACCTGATCAGGGCGGGCAAAGTGAAGGCGCTTGCCGTGCTCTCGCCGCGGCGATCCGCATTCGCGCCCGATATCCCGAGCCTGGGCGACATGGGGATCAGCGACGTGGACGCCACTGGCTGGTATGGCGCCCTCGTGCCCGCGGCCACGCCGGCACCGGTGATTTCGCGCCTGCACAAGGAGTTCGCCACGGCGCTGCAGTCGCCCGAGGTGCGTGAGCGCCTGACGGCGATCGGTGTCGAACCGGTGGGCGGGAGCAGCGAGAGCTTCCGCGCCTACCTGCAGGGCGAGCGGATGAAGTGGGCCGGGGTGATCAAGTCGGCGGGGATCAAGGCCAACTGAAGCAAGGCGGCCGCAGGCCGGCCCGCGCCTAGCGCAGGTTCTTCAGGTTCATCGCCACCATCTCCAGTTCCATGGCGAGGGCGCGGTGCTCGGGAATTTCCTGGATCGAGGTCAGGGCGGCGACCACCCTGGAGGCGAGCTTCCCCGCTGGCATCGATTCAACGTCCGCGAAGCGTTCGGCGAGATCCGGCAGGCCCGCCATCCGGGCGGCCGTGCGCACCTCAACCAGGCGGCGCACGATCGCGGCGTGGTCCAGGTTGGTCGGCCATCTAAGCGTCTCGTTTTCGGCGCTCAAGCACGCGTCCGGTTCGGTAAGGTCCGGGCATCCTGCCTGACTTCGAGGCATTTATCCAGTTGTCCAACGCGTCGAGCATGGTCGGCCCCCCGCAATGCAGGAGCACATAGGTCATCGCCTCGGCGACTTGCTCGCGCCGGGCGCCACACTGGAACGCCCGTTTCAGGTGCAGTCGCACTCCCGGCCCGCAGCGCCGGCCAGCCTGGGCGACCGCAGCCGCGACCTCGGCCAGCGCCGGGCGGACACGGCCCCGGGCAGCCTCGAACGCACGCACGTAGGCCTTCACCCCGCCGGACCTGGGAAGGAAGGCCGCGAACGCCTCCTCGGTGAAACGGGCGGCATCCAGGCTGTCGCAGGCCCCGCCGATTGCGGCCGCATCCGCGATCGCCTGCTTCGACATCCCAGCCTTTACCGCGCGGCGGAAATGCAGGGTCCCGATGCGCGCCCGGGTGGCAACGATGAGCGCGAGCCAGACTGTTTCCTTCTCTACCGGCGTCAGCACCCGCGCCGCCAGCGTCATGCGGCTGTAGAAACCGTCGTAGGCCTCGAGTAGCGCCGGGTCGAGTTCCGCCATCAGCCGGTGGTAGGTCAGCACATAGCCGCGCTTGCGCCGCACCTCCCGCAGGATGTTCCTTTCCCGGATCATGGCGGCAGTTTAAGGGCGATCAGCCCGGCGAGCACCACAGCCGCGCCGGCGAGCCGCGCCCTCAGATGGCCTTCCCTGAGGAACCAGGCACCGATGAGCGCGGCGAAGATCACCGAGGTTTCGCGCAACGCCGCCACCACCGCTACCGGCGCGCGCGTCATGGCCCAGAGCGCGATGCCATAGGACAGTCCCGAGAGCAACGCGCCGGCAAGGCCGCGGCCCCAGTGCGCGGCCGCATGGCGCACAAGCTCGCCGCGCTTGATCGCAAGCACGGCGAGCCCGAAGGGCAGGCCCATGAACAGGAACAGCCACACCACGTAGGCATGGGTGCTGCCCGCGAGGCGCACGCCCGCGCCATCGGCGATGGTGTAGACGGCGATGATCACGGCATTGAGCAGCGCCCAGCCCGTCGCCCTCCGGCTGGCGCCGCCGCCGGCCATGCCCAGGGACAATACGCCGCCGGAAACCAGCACCACGCCCGCCCACGCCACGAGCGACAGGGATTCGCGGAACCAGAACACGCTCGCCGCCGCGACCAGCAGCGGCGCCGTGCCGCGCATGATCGGGTAGCCGTGCGACAGGTCGCCCGCCTTGTAGGCGCCGGCGAGCGCGGTGTAGTAGCCCAGGTGCACCGCGACCGATGCGGCGAGGTACGGCCAGGATGCCGGATCGGGCAGCGGCACGAGCGCAAGCAGCGGCAGCGAGACCAGCGTTCCGGAGAGCGCGACCAGCGCGGTGTCCAGCAACGGGTCGCGGCCGGACTTGATGATGGCGTTCCAGGCCGCGTGCAGCAGCGCCGCGCCGAGGACCGCGAATGTTACCGACAAGGTGAGTTCCAAGGCCGAAAGTCTAGGCTAGAATCGTCGCTCCCTGCAGGAGGAGAATCCCCGCAATGAGCGAAGCGGCAGCCTATTCCGTCCGCGACGGCATCGCCGTCGTCACCATGAACAACCCGCCGGTGAACAGCATGTCGGCGGCAAACCGCGCCGTCGTCGGCGAGGGATTGAAGAAAGCCGAGGCCGATCCCGCGGTGAAGGCAATCGTGCTGATCGGCTCCGAGAAGGCCTTCTCCGGCGGCGCCGAGATCCGCGAGTTCAATACCGAAAAGTCACGCATGTCGCCGGTCTTGCCGGAACTGAACGACATGCAGGACGCGCTGAAGAAGCCGTTGGTGGGCGCCATCGGCGGCTTCGCACTGGGCGGCGGCCTCGAGCTCGCGCTCGGCTGCCACTACCGCGTCGCGATGCCGAAGTCGCAGCTGGGACTGCCCGAGGTAAAGCTGGGCCTCCTGCCCGGGTCGGGCGGCACGCAGCGCCTGCCGCGCGTGGTGCCCATGGCGGAGGCGCTGCGCATGATGACCACCGGCGCCACGGTTTCCGGTGACAAGGCGAAGCAGCTGGGTCTGGTGGACGAGGTGGTCCAGGGAAGCCTGCTCGAGGGCGCGATCGCCTTCGCGAAGAAACTGGTCGCCGAGGGCAAGGGACCGAAGCGCATCCGCGACCTGCCGGCGAAGCTCGAGGGCGACGCCAAGGCCTTCTTCGCCGCGGCGCGCGCCGAAGTGGCGAAGGCCTCGCGCGGCTATCCGGCGCCGCTGGAGATCGTCGCCTGCTGCGAGGCCGCGGCGACGCAGCCCTTCGACGAGGGCCGCAAGTTCGAGCGCGCGCGCTTCATGCACCTCGTGGAGGGCGTCGAATCGAAGGCCATGCGACACATGTTCTTCGCCGAGCGCCAGACGGCGAAGATCCCTGACGTGCCCGAGGACACGCCGACGCGCGAAATCCGCAAGGCGGCCGTGATCGGCGCGGGCACCATGGGCGGCGGCATCGCCATGAACTTCGCCAACGCCGGCATTCCTGTGTCGATCATGGACGTGACGCAGGACGCGGTCGACAAGGGCCTGGCGAAGATCAGGGCCAACTACGCCTCCACCGTCTCCAAGGGCCGGCTGAAGCAGGAGGAAATGGACAAGCGCATGGCGCTCATCACGCCGACCACCGACCTCGCCGCCGGCAAGGACGCCGACATCGTCATCGAGGCGGTGTTCGAGCGCATGGACGTGAAGCAGGACATGTTCCGCAAGCTCGATGCCGTGATGAAGCCCGGCGCCATCCTCGCCACCAACACCTCGACGCTGGACGTGGACGCCATCGCCGCGGTCACGAAGCGGCCGCAGGACGTGATCGGCACGCACTTCTTCTCGCCCGCCAACGTCATGCGGCTGCTGGAGGTGGTGCGCGGCAAGGCCACCGCCAAGGACGTGCTCGCCACCACGATGAAGCTGGGCAAGGCGATCCGGAAGGTGGCGGTGGTCTCGGGCGTGTGCGACGGCTTCATCGGCAACCGCATGGTGGAGAAATACGGGCAGCAGTCCCTGTTCCTCATCGACGAGGGCTGCTCACCCGCGCAGGTGGACGCGGCGGCCTACAAGTGGGGCATGGCGATGGGACCGCTCGCCATGGGGGACATGGCGGGCCTCGACATCGGTTGGGAGATCAGGAAACGCCGCTACGTGGAGCGGCCGAACTTAGTATTCTCCAGGGTCGGCGACTAGTTCGCCGAGCTCGGACGCTTCGGCCAGAAGACCGGCAAGGGCTGGTACAAATACAACCTTCCGGACCGCACGCCGATCCCGGATGCTGAAGTTGAAGAAATCATTGGGAAATACAGGGCTGAAAACAACATCAAAACCCGCTCGATCTCCGACGAAGAGATCGTCGAGCGGCTGATCTACGCGCTGGTCAACGAGGCGGCTTTCATCCTCGAGGAAGGCATCGCGCTGCGCGCCTCCGACATCGACATGGTCTATCTCACCGGCTACGGCTTCCCCGCCTATCGCGGCGGGCCGATGTTCTACGCCGATACCGTGGGGCTGAAAAACGTCCTGAGTTCAATTCAGAAATTTCAAGCGGGCTACCAGGGTTCGGTCTGGAAGCCGGCCCCGCTCCTCGTGAAACTGGCAAATGAAGGAAGGAAATTCAATGGCTGACGCCGTCATCGTTTCGACCGCACGCACGCCGCTGTGCAAAAGCTGGCGCGGCGCCTTCAACAGCACGCACGGCGCCAAGCTGGGCGGCCACGCGGTGCACGCGGCGCTGGAGCGCGCCAGGGTCGAGCCGCAGGAAGTCGAAGACGTCATCATGGGTTGCGCCACGCCCGAAGGCGCCACCGGCGGCAACATCGCGCGCCAGATCGCGGTGCGCGCCGGCCTGCCGGTGACGGTATCCGGCGTGACCGTGAACCGCTTCTGCTCCTCCGGCCTGCAGACCATCGCCATGGCGAGCCAGCGCGTGCTCGCCGGCGAGGCCGGCATCTTCGTCGCCGGCGGCGTCGAGTCGATCTCGATGGTGCAGAACGAGATGAACAAGCACCACTACCAGGACGAGTGGCTGCACCG
>JBQTJX010000015.1:0-32095 GCA_052386675.1 Betaproteobacteria bacterium | reverse complement strand
GCATGATGGAGCCGGAGATGAATCCGCAGGATCTCTGGCTGGAGGAGGTATTCACCGACCGCCGCGTGGGCACCATCCGCAGGATGACCCCGGTCAAGGGCGATGGCGGGCGCGACGCGGCCCGGGAAGTGACCTGGATCGGCGAGACGCAGGTGATGACACAGGTCGGCACGCTGCCGATCAATTTCGCGCTGGAAGCGAAGACGCTGGAGGAGGCGGCGCAGAAGTTCGGGCCTGCCGCAAAAGCCGCCATCGAGCGCGCGGTCAAGGAGTTGCAGGACCTGCGCCGCCAGCAGGCCTCGTCCATCGTGGTGCCGCAGGGTGGCCTGCCGCCAATGGGTCCCGGAGCGGGCGGCAAGATCCAGATGCCGTAGTGCCCCGGGGGGCAACAGGGAGGAGGGGGATACGCACATGCAAGGCCTGATGATGGACATGCCGCTCCTGATCAGCGACCTGATCAGGCACGCGGACCGGCACCATGGCGCGACAGAAATCGTCTCCAAGACGGTCGAGGACGGCACCCTCCACCGCTATACCTATGGCGCTGCGCACCAGCGCTCGCGGCGCCTCGCCAAGGCGCTCAAGGGGCTGGGCGTGCAGGTGCACGACCGGGTCGCGACCCTGGCCTGGAACGGCTACCGCCACTTCGAGATCTACTACGCCGTCGCCGGCACCGGCGCGGTGATCCACACCATCAATCCGCGCCTGTTCCCGGAGCAGATCGCGTATATCGCGAACCACGCCGAGGATCGGGTGCTGTGCTTCGACGTCAACCTGGCGCCGCTGGTGGAGAAACTCGCGCCCCAGTTGAAGACGGTCAAGGCCTTCGTGGTGATGACGGCGCGCGCCACCATGCCCAAGGCGCAGATTCCGAACCTGCACTGCTACGAGGACCTGATAGAGGCCGAGGACGATCGCCTGGAGTGGCCCAGCTTCGACGAGCGCAGCGCCGCCTGCCTTTGCTACACCTCGGGCACCACCGTGAACCCGATGGGCGCGTTGTACTCGCATCGCTCGACCATGCTGCATGCGTATGCCGCGGCGCTGCCCGACGCGCTCAACCTGTCCGCGCGCGACGTCATCCTGCCGGTGGTGCCGATGTTCCACGTCAACGCCTGGGGACTGCCGTATTCCTGCGCCGCCACCGGCGCCAAGCTGGTGTTCCCGGCGCACCACCTCGATGGCAAGAGCCTGCACGAACTGTTCGAGGCCGAGGGCGTGACCATGTCCGCGGGCGTGCCCACGGTGTGGCTGGCGCTGCTCAACTACATGAAGGAGCAGAAGCTGAAGTTCTCCACGCTCAAGGGCGTGGTGATCGGCGGCTCGGCCTGCCCACCTGCCATGATCCGCGCTTTCCAGGACGACTACGGCGTCAAGGTGTTGCACGCCTGGGGCATGACCGAGATGAGCCCGCTGGGCACCGTGAACACGTTCAAGGCGCGGCACGCGGCGTGGAAGAAGGAAGACCGCGACGCGCTGCAGAACAAGCAGGGCCGGGTGCTGTTCGGCGTCGACATGCGCATCGTGGGCGAGGACGGCTCCGAGCTGCCTCACGACGGCAAGGCCTTCGGCGACCTTCAGGTGCGCGGGCCCTGGGTGGTGAACGGCTACTTCAAGGGTGAGGGCGGCAATCCGCTTCAGGACGGCTGGTTCCCGACCGGCGACGTCTGCACCATCGACCCGGACGGCTACATCCAGATCACGGACCGCTCCAAGGACGTGATCAAGTCCGGCGGCGAGTGGATCAGTTCCATCGACCTGGAGAACATAGCAGTGGCGCACCCGGCGATCCAGGAAGCGGCGGTGATCGGCATCCGGCACCCGAAGTGGGACGAGCGCCCGATCGTGGTCGCGGTGAAGAAGGCCGGGCAGGAGGTCAGCAAGGAGGCGCTGCTCGCTTTCTACGGCGACAAGATCGCGAAGTGGTGGTTGCCGGACGACGTGGTGTTCGTCGCCGAGCTGCCGCATACCGCGACCGGCAAGCTCTCGAAGCTCACGCTGCGCCAGCAGTTCAAGGACTACAAGCTGCCGACGTGACGCGCGCTTGCTGCCGTCCCGATATTCCGAAGCGGAGGAAACGGTTCCCGCCCTAGAGAGCCTTGCGCCGGCGCTGAAGGCGAGCCGTGACGAGGCGCGCGTGCTCCGGCGCAGGCTCGCCTGGACCGGCGCCATCGCGGCGAGCTACGCGCTGGACACGCTGTTCCTGGGCCTGTTCGCCCTGGCCGGCGTGGTCGCGGGCGGGCTGGTCCTGTCCTACGCGGCCGCGGCGGCGCTGATCTGCGTCCTGACCGCGACGGCCTACCGGTGCAGCTGGAACCAGGTCTTGCGTGACCCGGAAATGGCGGAACCGCAGGTCGTGGCCGCGCTCGCGCTGCAGCTTGCCGTGGTCTGGGCCGCGCCCCAGATCGCCTTCCCCTGGCTGTGCAATATCTTCACTGTGTTCGCCTTCGGCATGCTGTCGCTGTCGGTGCGCGAGTCCCTGGTGATCTGGGCGCTGGTCGTCGCCGGCGGCGGTACCGTGGTCTACGCCAACGCGGCCGACCTGGGCATGCCGGTTGCGACGCCGCTGCAGCTGGTGCTGCTGTGGTCCTACTTCGCCGCCATCCTGGGGCGCTTCGTGATGATGAGCGTCTATGCCGGCGGCATGCGCGCGCGCCTGAGCGACAGCCGCCGCCGCCTCACGGCGACGCTGGACCAGGTGCAGCGCCTGATCAGCCACGACGAGCTCACGAAGACGCTCAATCGGCGCTCGCTGGTGGAGCGCCTGGGCGCGGAAATCAGCCGCAGCGAGCGCAGCGCTGCCGCCTTCAGCGTCGCGCTCATGGATCTCGACCATTTCAAGGTGGTGAATGACACCCACGGCCATGCCGTCGGCGACGAGGTGCTGCGTGGCTTCGCCGGGTCGGTGCACGACGCGATGCGCGCCACCGATGTGTTCGGGCGCTATGGCGGAGAGGAGTTCCTGCTGATCCTGACCGGCTCCACGGTCGGCGCCGCCTCGGAGGCGGCGGAGCGCATCCGTTCCGCCGTGATGGCAAAGGAGTGGGCGGCGATCGCGCCGGGCCTGAACGTCACCGTGTCCGTGGGCCTCGCGGCGTTCCGCAAGGGCGACAGCATCGAGCATATCCTCAAGCGCGCCGATACCGCGCTCTACCAGGCCAAGCATGCCGGCCGCAATCGCATCGTCACCAGCGAAAGTTGAGCCGACCGTGAGCCTGATCCAGACCGAAATCCGTGACCGCGTGCTGCGCATCGAGATCGCGCGCCCGGACAAGAAGAACTCCCTGACGCTGGACATGTACCAGGCCATGGCCGACGCCCTGGACGCCGCCGCGGCGCAGGCCGGCGTGCGCGCGGTGCTGGTGCACGGCACGCGCGACTGCTTCACCGCGGGCAACGACCTCAAGGACTTCCTCGAGCGGCCGCCGCATGCAGGTGACGAAGGCCCCACTTTCCGGTTCCTGCGCGCGCTGGCGCAGTTTCCCAAGCCGCTCATCGCCGCAGTGAACGGTCCCGCCGTGGGCATCGGCACCACCATGCTGCTGCACTGCGACCTGGTGTTCGCGGCGCCGGGGGCGCGCTTCCAGATGCCGTTCGTGCCGCTGGGCCTGGTGCCGGAGGCGGGCTCGAGCTTCCTGCTGCCGCGCATCGCCGGCTACCAGCGCGCCGCCGAACTGCTGCTGCTCGGCCAGCCGTTCACCGCGGACAAGGCCTTCGCAGCGGGCTTCGTCACCGAGATCGTGCCCGAGGCGGAGCTTTTCGAGCGCGCGCGCTCGGCTGCGCTCGCGGTTGCGGCGCTGCCGCCGTCTGCGGTGCGCGCGACCAAGGCACTGATGCGCGCCCGCGTCGGCGGGCAGGTCGCCGCCGCGATGGCGGACGAAGGCGCCGAGTTCCGCGCCCGGTTGCAGTCGCCGGAGGCAAAGGAGGCGATGACGGCGTTCTTCGAGAAGCGCAAGCCTGACTTCTCGCGTTTCTAGATTCTGTGCAGCGCTCCTGGTCGCGGTGGACGTCGGCCACTTCGCGGCCGAACCGGGGGTCATTTCCGCTTCGGGGCGCGCCGAGTTCGAGTACAACCGCGACCTCGCGGGCGAAGTGAAGGCGGCGCTGGAACGCCGGGGACTGGCGGCGCGGTTGATCGGCGAGCGCGGGGACTACGCGGTGCTGCACCATCGCACCCGCGACGCCAGCGGCGCCGCGCTGTTCCTGTCCATCCACCACGATTCGGTCAAGGAGAGCCTGCTGCGGGAGGCGAACCGCTTCGCCGGGTTCTCGCTGTTCGTGTCGCGCGCCAACCCGCGACCGGAGGAAAGCCTCGCCTGCGCCTCGTCCATCGGCGCCGCACTTCGCGCCGCGGGCTTCGTCCCGTCGCGCTACCACGCGGATCCGGCCACCGGCGCACCGCGGCCGTTCGCCGACGAGGCGAACGGCGTGCATTACTATGACAACCTTGCCGTGGCCCGGACCGCAACCATGCCCTCGGTGCTCATTGAAGCTGGCGTCATCGTGAACCGCGAGGAGGAGCGCCGCATGCGCGATCCCGTCGTGCGGGCCCGGATCGGCACAGCGGTGGCGGCGGGAGCCGAGGCGTGCCTCAAGGCGGGTCCGAAGTGACGCTTCGAGTCATCGCTTGCGCCGCGGCGCTCGCTGTAGCGGGCAACGCCGCCGCAGACCTCTACCTTTGGAGGGATCCGGCAACCGGGCAGGTGCGCATCCACAGCTATCCGCCGCCGTGGTACGGAAACCCGGAATTGGAGCGGCGATCGCCGAAGGTGGAGCGCATGCCGGAGCGCCAGCGCGCGCCCGTGGTGGCGCAGCCGGAGACCCCTGCGATCCCGCCAGCCGCCGCGTCTGCCGCCTACGCCCCTCCCCCCCCGCCGGTCGGCGACATAGCGAAGATGGAGACGCGGCGCAGGCAGTTGCTGCAGCAGATCGTGGTCGCGGGTGCCAAGGGAATGGACCGGCCCGCGCCGGAGATGGACAAAGTGGTGGACGAGTATCTAAGGCTGCTCCTGGACATGGCGCGTGTCGATCCCGGAGGCGCCGATTCGCGCCGGGCAGAGACGCAGGAGGTAATAGACAAGATCAAGGGCAAGGTGCCGTGATGAACAGCACCATCCGCCACGAATGGCGCGACTGCGGCGGCGTGCGGCTGCACTGTGCCGTGGCCGGGAGCGGAGACCGGCTGATGCTGTTCCTGCACGGTTTCCCGGAGTTCTGGGCGGCATGGCGCGGGCCGATGGCGTATTTCGCGGAGCGCGGCTGGTTGTGCGTGGCGCCGGACCTGCGCGGCTACAACCTGTCGGACAAGCCCGAGGGTGTGGAGCCCTACAAGGCGAAGCATCTGGTCGCGGACGTGCTCGCACTTGGGGAGCACTACAGCCCGGGGCGCAAGTTCGTGCTGGTGGCGCATGACTGGGGCGGCGCGGTGGCCTGGGCGGTGGCAATAGCAAGGCCGCAACGGCTCGAGCGGCTGGTGATGATCAACTCGCCGCATCCCTACGTGTTCTGGCGCGAGCTGCGCGACAGCGCGGCGCAGCAGAAGGCGAGCGAGTACATGAACGTGTTCCGGCTGCCCAAGGCCGAGCGGGTGCTGTCGGAGAACGGCCATGCGCGACTGCTCGCCGCCTTCGGCCACCTGCCGCAGGAATGGCGCGCCGAGCTGGTCGAGGCGTGGTCGCGACCGGGCGCGCTCACGGGCGGACTCAACTACTACCGAGCCTCGCCGCTGCACCCGCCGACCGCGGACGACGCGGGACCGGCGAAATTCCAGTTCGAGCCGAAGGACTTCATGGTCCGGGTGCCGACCCTGGTGCTCTGGGGCGAGCGCGACAGCGCGCTCCTCACCGGTTGCCTGGATGGGCTGGAAGCCTGCGTGCCCGACCTGAAGCAGGTGCGGGTGCCGGATGCCTCGCACTGGATCGTCCACGAGAAGCCCGGCCTGGTCTGCAGCGAAATCACTGCCTTCGTGGGCGAGCCCCGCAGTTAGAATCCCCGCAGGGAGGCATCATGGCCAAGACCGCAGTCAGCCTGCGCGAGCTGGAATCGCGCGTCGGGCAGGAAGTGGGCGTCTCGCCCTGGGTGGACATGCCGCAGGAGCGCATTGACCTCTTCGCCAAGGCGACCGAGGACTTCCAGTGGATCCACATCGACCCGGCGCGCGCCAAGGATTCGCCCTTCGGCGGCACCATCGCGCACGGCTTCCTCACGCTGTCCATGCTGCCCAAGCTGTCGGAATCCACCTTCGCGTTCTCGGACAGGAAGATGGGCGTGAACTACGGCCTGAACAAGGTGAGATTCACCGCGCCAGTGCCGGCGGGCGCGAAGATCCGCGGCCGGTTTACCCTCGCGAAATTCGAGAAGATCGAGGGCAACGGCGTGCAGACGACCTGGTCCGTGGTGTTCGAGCGCGAAGGCGGCGACAAGCCGGTCTGCGTCGCCGAGGCTATCTCCAGGCACTACTTCTAGCATGAGCAAAGTCGCGATCGTCACCGGATCCGCCTCCGGCATCGGCGCCGCCGCCGCGCTGGAGCTTTCGCGCCGCGGCTGGTCGGTGCTGGTGAACTACTCCAAGAGCAAGGCGCAGGCCGAAGCCGTGGCCGCGCAGTGCCGGGACGCGCTCGTGGTCCAGGCCGATGTCGGCGAGGACGCGGAGTGCCGCAAGCTGGTCAAGGCCGCGCTGGACAAGTGGGGCCGGGTGGATGCCCTGGTCAACAACGCCGGCACCACCAAGTTCGTCAAGCACGGCGACCTGGACGGGCTTTCGGCCGACGATTTCCTGCGCATCTACCGGCTCAATGTCGTGGGCCCGTTCCAGATGGCGCGCGCCTGCGCCGCGGCGCTCAAGGCGCAGAAGGGCGCGGTGGTAAATGTTTCTTCGGTGGCCGCAAAGCTGGGCACCGGTTCGTCGATCGCCTACGCGGCCTCCAAGGCGGCGCTCAACTCGCTCACCTTCTCGCTCGCGCGCGTGCTCGCCCCCGAAGTGCGCGTCAACGCGGTCTGCCCGGGGTACGTGGACACGCCCTGGCAGCAGAATGCGCTCGGCAAGGAGGGCGCGAACAAGGCGGCGGCGCATTACGCCGCGATGGTGCCGCTGAAGGATTTCGCCACGCCGGAGGATGTCGCCGGCACCATCGTCTGGCTGGTCGAGGGCGCGCGCCAGGTCACCGGCGAGACCATCTACGTGGACGGTGGCATGCACATCACGCCGCCGCGCTGAGCGCAGCCGTGGACGCGAGCTTCGACTACATCGTGGTCGGCGCCGGCTCGGCCGGCTGCGTGCTCGCCAACCGCCTCACCGCGGACGGCAGTTCGACGGTGCTGGTGCTGGAGGCGGGTCCGCGCGACACCGATCCCTGGATCCACATCCCGCTGGGCTACGGCAAGCTGTTCAAGAAGCCCTCGGTCAACTGGAGCTACTGGTCCGAGCCCGAGCCGCAGCTGAACGGGCGGAAGATCTTCACCCCGCGCGGCAAGGTGCTGGGCGGATCCTCCTCCATCAACGGCCTGGTCTACACCCGGGGCCAGGCGGAGGACTTCGATGACTGGGAAACGCCGGGCTGGTCGTACGGCGAGTTGCTCCCCTACTTCCGCAAGTCCGAGGACCAGTCCGGGCAGGGCCTGCGCGGCGGTGCTTTGCACGGCAGCGGCGGGCCGCTGTCGGTGTCAGACCAGAGCGAGCCGCACGAGCTGTGCGACGCCTTCATCGAGGCCGCGGTGCAGGCGGGCCATCCGCGCAACCCGGATTTCAACGGCGAACACCAGGAAGGCGCCGGCTACCAGCAGCTGACGACGCGCAACGGCCGGCGCTGCTCCACTGCGGTGGGCTACCTGCGCCCGGCGCAGAAGCGCGCGAACCTCACGGTAGTCACGGACGCGCTCAGCTCCAGGGTCCTGTTCGAGGGCCGCAGGGCGGTGGGCGTCGAGTACCTGGTGGGCGGGGAGAAGCGCGTTGCGCGGGCAGACCGAGAGGTATTGCTCTCGGCGGGCGCCATCAACACGCCGCAATTGCTGCAGCTCTCCGGGGTAGGGCCGGCGGCGCTGCTGGGCGAGCATGGAATACCGGTGGTGCTCGACCTGCCCCACGTCGGCGACCACCTGCAGGACCATTTCCAGGCGCGCATCGTGCTGAAGTGCACGCGCCCGATCACCGTCAACGACGACCTGCAGAGCCTCTGGCGCATGGCGCGGATGGGGCTGCGCTACGCGTTCCTGAAGAAGGGCCCGCTTTCGTTCAGCGCGGGCTACGCCGGGGGCTTCTGGCGCACGCGGCCGGAACTGAAGCGCCCCGACGTGCAGACCCATTTCCTCACCTTCAGCCTGGACCGCATGGGCGAGAAGCTGCACCCGTTCTCCGGCTTCACCGCCTCCATCTGCCAGCTGCGGCCGACCTCGCGCGGCTCGGTGCGCATCCGCTCGGCGGATCCGCGCGCGGCGCCTGCGATCCGCTACAACTACCTCGATACCGAGCACGACCGGCGCACCATGCTCGACGGCATGCGGCTGCTGCGACGGATCCTCGAGCAGCCGGCGATGCGGCCGTACATCGCATCGGAGCACGTGCCGGGGCCGCAGGTGCAGACGGATGAGGAGTGGCTGGCGTACTTCCGCGATACGGGTTCCACCATCTACCACCCGACCTGCACCGCGAGGATGGGAACCGGGTCGGATGCGGTGGTGGACTCGCAGCTGCGGTTGAAGGGGCTGGAGGGGTTGCGGGTGGTGGATGCCTCGGTGATGCCGGCGGTGGTTTCAGGCAACACCAACGCGGCGGTGATCGCCATCGCCGAGAAAGCTGCCGACCTCATCGCGAAACCCCGATAATTGCGGTTCCCTCGGGGGAGGGGCCGATGGTGACGTCCAGGAAGGCCAAACTGACTGCCCGGCCGCGCAAGCGGAGGGCAGCGGCTGCGCCAGGCAAGGCGGAACGCGCCGATCTCACGCGGCTTCTCGCTGAATCGCGCGCGCAACGCGCGGCGACCGCGGAGATTCTGAGGGTCATCGCCCGCTCACCCGCGGACCTGCAGCCGACCTTCAAGGCCATCCTCAGGAGCACCACGCGGGTCTGCGAGTCGAGCATCGCCGCGCTGTTCCTGCTCGACCACGGCGTGCTGACATGCGTCGCGCACCACAACACCACGCCAACGTTCGCCGCCGTGCTGCAGAAGATGCGCACGCCGCCGAGCAGCGAAACACCGACACGGCTCGCTGCTCTCGAACGCAAGGTGATACACGTCCGCGACTACCTGAACGACAAGCGCTTCCTGCCGCTGCCGGACCAATCGCGGGAGAGCACCCGGACGGTGCTTTCCGTGCCCCTGCTTCGCAATGGCGCGCTGGTCGGGGTCATCACCACCTGGCGGCGCAAGGTCAGGCCGTTCGCCGCCCGGCACATCGCGCTGCTGCGGAGTTTCGCCGACCACGCCGTGATCGCGATCGAGAACGTGCGCCTGTTCAATGAGACGAAGGAAGCGCTGGAGCGGCAGACCGCCACGAGCGACATCCTCGTCTCGATCAGCAGCTCGATGACCGATACGCAGCCGGTGTTCGATGCCATCGTGCGCACGCTGCGGCGGCTGTTCGGCACGCGCTTCTCGGTGCTGCAGATCCTGCGTGGCGACATGGTCGAGATGCCGGCGGTGGACGGGGTCGGCATCGAGAGGCTGCGCGAGCGCTATCCGCGGCCGATCGACGAGACCACCGTCGGTGGCCGCGCGATGCTTACCAAGCAACCGGTCCAGTTCGCCCCGGTGCTGGATAACCCGGCGACGCCGGAGGCGACCATCCAGTTCGCGAAGGACTTCGGCTTCAATTCCGTGATCTTCACGCCAATGATCCACGAGGGCAGGGTGGTGGGCGCGATCGGAGCAGCCCGTAGCGATGCCAGGCCCTTCGACGAGCGCCAGGTCGCCCTCATCAAGACTTTCGCCGACCAGGCGGTGATCGCGATCGAAAACGTACGGTTGTTCAACGAGACCAGGGAGTCACTCGAGCGGCAGACGGCGACGGCGGAGATCCTCAAGGTCATCAGCAGCTCGCCGACGGACGTGCAGCCGGTGTTCGAGGCGATCGTCGCAAGCGGCATGAAGCTGTTTTCCGGCGCGGGGCTGGGAATCGGCATTGTGAACGGCGAGGAAGTGGTGATCGAGGCGGCCGCCGGGATGGGCGGCGTCGGCAGGGGATTTCGCATGCCGCTCAGCCGCGATAGTGCCAGCGGGCTGGCGATACTTGAGCGCAAGCTCGTGAATATCGTGGACACCGAGGCACCCGGCGCGCCGCCGCATGCCCGGGAGAACGGCCGCCGGCTGGGTATCCGCTCGATGACACAGGCGCCGATGTTTCGCGAGGGTGAGCCGATCGGATCGATCGGCGTGATGCTCAAGGAGCCGGGGGGCTTGGACGACAAGCAGCTTGCGCTGCTCGGGACCTTCGCCGACCAGGCGGTGATCGCGATCGAGAACGCGCGCCTGTTCAACGAAACGAAAGAGGCGCTGGAGCGGCAAACGGCGACGGCGGAGATCCTCAAGGTCATTGCAAGCTCACCTTCCGACGTTCAGCCGGTGTTCGAGGCGATCGCGGAGAGCGCCAAGCGAATCCTGGGCGGGCATTCCGGCATGGTTCTACGTTTCGACGGCGAGCAGCTTCATTTCTGCACGGTACGCAGCGATCAAGCGGGGCAAATGCAGTTCATGAGCCGGTATTTCCCGGTATCGCCGGTCGGCGAGCCTCTATCGGGACGCTGCGTGCTGGAACGCGTAGTAGTGGAGACCGCGGATTTGCTTCTCGATCCCGACCCGCGCCTTCGCGAGATCGCGGGTGGAACCGGCGTTCGGGCGGTTCTGGTCGTTCCAATGCTGAGAGAAGGACAGGCGATTGGCACGATTTCCGTGGCCCGACTGACGGCCGGTGCTTTTTCCGAGGCAGAAAGGAATTTGCTCACGACCTTCGCCGACCAGGCGGTGATCGCGATCGAGAACGTGCGCCTGTTCAACGAGACCAAGGAGGCGCTCGAGCGGCAGACGGCGACGGCGGAAATTCTGAAAGTCATCAGCGGGTCGCCGACCGACACCAAGCCGGTGTTCGACGCCATCGCGGCGAGCTGCGTTAGGCTGTTCGGTGGACTGAACGTGGCGCTGGTGCTCGCGCGCGACCGGGAGGTCGATCTGGCGGCCTTCGCTACGCCGGACGAGATCATCAAGGGCGAATTTCCGGATTCCTTCCCGCTGCCGATCAGCGAAGAGAGCGTGTCGGGCCGCGCGATCCTGACGGGCGAGGTGATCCACGTGCCCGACATGGAGGCCGACCCGCGTCTGAACGAACGCTCGAAGTCGGTGGGGCGCCGCTTCGGCTACCGGAATGCGCTATGCGCGCCGATGCTCCGCGAGGGCAAGGCCATCGGGGCGATCGCGGTGGTGCGGGCCGAGTCCGGCGGCTTCTCGGAAAAGCAGATCGCGCTCCTGAAGACCTTCGCCGACCAGGCGGTGATCGCAATCGAGAACGTGCGGCTGTTCAAGGAGTTGCAGGCGCAGACGGAAGCGTTGACGCGCTCGGTCGGCCAGCTCACGGCGCTGGGCGAGGTGGGGCAGGCGATCAGCTCGACGCTCGACCTGGAGACCGTGCTGCAGACCATCGTCTCGCGCGCGGTGCAGCTCACCGGCATGGACGCCGGATCGATCTACGAATACGACGAGCAGGCTGAGGTGTACCGGCTCAAGGCGGCGGAGAAGATGGCGCCGGAACTGGTGGAGGCGGTGCGCCAGACGCCGATCCGCAAGGGCGACGGCGCCACCGGGCGCACGGCGGTGACGCTTGAGCCGGTTCCGGTGGCCGACATCCAGGACGAGAGCTATCAGGGCAGCCGCAAGGACAATCTCATGCGCACCGGCTACCGCGCCGTGCTCGCGGTGCCGCTGCTGCGCGAGGGCCACCTGCTGGGGGCGCTGCAAGTGTTCCGCCGTACGCCCGGAGAGTTCGCGCCGGAGGTGGTCGAGCTGCTCAAGACCTTCGCCACCCAGTCGGCGATGGCGATGCAGAACGCGCGCCTGTTTCGCGAGATCGCCGAGAAGGGTCGGGAGCTGGAGGAGGCGAGCCGGCACAAATCCAACTTCCTCGCCAGCATGAGCCACGAGCTGAGGACACCCTTGAACGCCATCCTCGGCTTCAACGAGATGATCCTCGGCCAGGTCTACGGCGAGGTGCCCGCCGACATGCAGGAGCCGCTCACCGACATCCAGACCAGCGGCAAGCACTTGCTGCGCCTGATCAACAACGTGCTGGACCTGGCGAAAATCGAGGCCGGGCGCATGGAGCTGTCGCCGCAGGACTACTCGGTCCACGACACGGTGGGGAGCGTGCACTCGACGCTGCGGCCGCTGGCGGCGGAGAAGGGGCTGGAGTTCCTCGCCACCCTCCCCGAGGACCTGCCGCTCGCCTTCGGCGATGCTGGGCGCATCGCGCAGTGCCTGATGAACCTGGCCGGCAACTCGCTCAAATTCACCAAGGCAGGCAGGGTGGAAATCTCGGTAGTGCACGAAGGCGATCTCCTGCGCTACAGCGTCGCGGACACCGGCATCGGCATCCCGCCGGACAAGATCGGAAGCCTGTTCACCGAGTTCAAGCAGACCGACGCCACCATAGCCTCGGAGTACGGTGGCACGGGCCTGGGCCTTTCGATCACCAGGAAGTTCATCGAGATGCACCGCGGCCGGATCTGGATCGAGAGCGAACTGGGCAAGGGCTCGGCGTTCATTTTCGAGATTCCCCTGAGGTTCGCGCCATGAGCGGAAGGACCATCCTCTACGTCGAGGACAACGAAATGAACCGCAAGATCGTGCGCGCACTGCTGAAAACCACGGCCTACAGTCTGGTCGAGGCTTTCGACGGCGAGGAGGGCGTGGCGAAGGCACTCGAGATCCGCCCCGACCTGATCCTGATGGACATCCAGCTGCCGAAGATCTCCGGCATGGAGGCGACGCGCCGGCTGCGCGCCGAGGCCGCGACCGCGAATACCCCCATCATCGCCATTACCTCCTTCGCGCTGTCGGGCGACGAGCAAAAGGCGAAGGAGGCCGGGGCCACGGCCTACCTTGCCAAGCCCTACAGTCCGTTTGACCTGCTCAAGCTGATCCGCAGCCTGCTGCCTGAGCAGGGATGACTTAAACTGACGCCATGGAGTATTTCCGGCCGGGCCTTGCGCGGTAGATGTGGGAAGCGGCAGCGCTCGTCGTCATCGTAGCGGGGGCGCTGTTCTGGACCGACAGCCTGCGCGCGCGCGAGCGGGCGCTGGTCGCGGGGCGCCGCGCCTGCGAGCGCTACGGCGTCCAGCTGCTCGATGAAACCGTGGTCTTCGCCTCGCTGCGCCTCGCGCGCGACGAGGACGGGCGCGTGCGCCTGAAGCGCAGCTACCGCTTCGAGTTCTCCGACACCGGCGACAACCGGCGCCATGGCGCCATCGTGATGCTGGGGCCGGACCTCGCGGACCTGCAGCTGGAACCCTACCGCCTGCAATGAGCCGCTGGCTGGACGCAAGGGTGATCGAGAACCGGCAGTGGACGCCGGCGCTGTTCTCGTTGCGCGTGGAAGCGCCAGCGCTGGCATTCCAGGCCGGGCAGTTCGTGCGCATCGCGCTGGACGTGGGCGGGGAGCGCGTGGCGCGGCCATTTTCCTTCGTCAATCCGCCTGAGGACCCGGTGCTGGAGTTCTACGGCATCGTGGTGCCCGAAGGCCCGCTGTCGCCGCGCCTGGCGGCGTTGCGGGAGGGCGATACGCTGATGGTCGCCGACAACCCCTCGGGCTTCCTCGTGCTGGGCGAGGTGCCGCAGGCGGAAGACCTGTGGCTCGTCTCGACCGGCACCGGCATCGCCCCGTTCCTTTCCATCCTGCGGACGCAGGATTGCTGGCGCCGCTATCGGCGCGTAATACTGGTCCACGGTGTGCGCCATGTCCCGGAGCTGGTGTACCGGGAGACGATCGACGGCGTCCGGCGCGAAAGGGGCGCGAGCTTCCTGTATGTGCCCATGGTCAGCCGGGAGCGGGCCCCCGGCGCCCTCGAGGGGCGCATACCGGCGGCGATCGGCGACGGACGGCTGGAGGCGGCCGCGGTCCCGATCCGGGCCGACTCGCAGTTCATGCTGTGCGGCAACCCGGACATGCTGAAGGACGTGCAAGCGGTCCTCGCCGCGCGCGGGCTGCGCAAGCACCGGCGGCGCGCCCCCGGGCAGATCACGATGGAGAGTTTCTGGTGAGGCGCCTCGCGCGGCTCGCGATGCTGGCGACCCTCGTGCTGCTCCAGGGCTGCAGCGCCATCCGCATCGCCTACGACAACGCCGATACGCTGATCCGCTGGCGGGCGAACAATTACTTCGATTTCGAGGGAGGCCAGGTCGAAGAGCTGGACCGCCGTGTTGCGGCCTTCCTCGACTGGCACCGCGCGGCGGCGCTGCCGCAGTACGCCCGGATCGCGCGAGAGGCGGCCGCGAGGATCGAGCGCGGCCTGACGCAGCCCGACGTGGACTGGGCGTACGCGGCGCTGGAGGAGCAGGCGCGGGAAGCGCTGCGCGCCGGCGCGCGGGGCGTGGCGCCGCTGCTGGATCGCCTGCAGCCGGAACAGATCGCGCATCTCGAGCGCCGGCTGGCGGAGGAGAACCGCAGCTTCGCGCGCGAGAATCTGCGTGGCAGCGCGGGCGAGCGGCGCGAGCGGCGGCTGAAGCGGTCCATCGAGCGCCTGGAGGACTGGGTGGGCGTGCTCGGTGCGGAGCAGGCGGCGCTGGTCCGGCGCTACAATGAGACGGCTCCCATGTTCAATGAACTGCGCGATCGGGATCGCAAGCGGCGGCAGGCCGAACTGGTCGCCATGTTGCGCGCGCGCGAGGCACGCAGGCGCCTGGTCGACTGGGCAGCAGGCTGGGACCAGAACCGCGAACCCGCCTATGCCACGGCGATGCAGGAGTGGCGCGCTGCCTACGCCGGCTTGCTGGCCCGGCTCGATGGCACCTTGAGCACCGAGCAGCGCCGGGCGGCGGCCGATCGTCTGCGCGCCTTTGCCGCAGACTTCGAGCACCTGCAGCGTCCATGAACGACCGCACCAGCGGACCCTTGCAGGCGTCGCCCGGGGCGGGGCAGGAGGATGCCAGCTACGCCGGCCTGCCGCGCGACACCCAGCTGGAATACCGGGCGATCCTCGGCAACGCCTCGATCGGCATCGCCTTCACGCGCGACCGCAAGTTCTTCCTTTGCAACGCCAGGTTCGCCGAGATGCTGGGCTGGACGCCCGAGGAACTGATCGGCCAGGGCGGCGACGTGGTCTATCCCTCGCGCGAGAGCTACGAGGCGCTGGGCGCGCTGGCGATCCCCCTGCTCGGCGCGGGCAAGCAGCTCGACATCGAGTGGGAGATCCGGCGCAAGGACGGCTCGAGCTTTCCCTGCCGCTTGATCGCCAAGGCGATCAACCCGGCCAGCACGCAGCAGGGCACCATCTGGATCGCAGAGGACATCACCGAGCGCAGGCGCCGCGCCGACGAGGTGGCGCGCCTGCTGCGCGAACAGGATGCGATCTTCAATACCGCCTCCATCGGCATCTGCTTCGTGCGCGACCGGCGCATCGTCCGCTGCAACCGCCGCTTCGAGGAGCAGCACGGCCACGCCCCGGGCGAACTGATCGGGCGCCCGACCATCGAGCTGTATGCGACGCCGGAGGACTACAACTCGGTCGGCGAGGCCTACGCGATGCTGGCGGCCGGGCGCAGTGTCTCCAGTGTCACGCTGGCGCGGCGCAAGGACGGCGGAACGTACTGGGCGAGGTCGACCGGCAGCGCGATCGACCCGGCCAATCCCGAACGCGGTTCGGTCTGGCTGGACGAGGACATTTCCGACCAGAAGCGCGCGGAAGAAGAGCTGCAGCGCGTACTCGCCGAGCAGCAGGCGTTGTCGAACAACGTCGTGGTGGGCATCACGTTCGTTCGCGACCGCAAGGTGGCGCGCTGCAACCGGCGCTTCGAGGAGCTGTTCGGCTACGCGCCGGGCGAGGCCGCCGGGCTGGAAACGCGCCAGCTCTATTTCACCGACGAGCAGTACGAGGCCGGCGGCCGCGACTACGCCAGCCTGAACGACGGCGGCTACGTTTCGCACGAGTGGCTCATGCGCCGCCGCGACGGCTCCAGCTTTTGGTGCCGGGTCTCCGGGCGCGCGGTGCAGCCCGGCGAGCCGGCGCGCGGGACGGTCTGGCTGTTCGAGGACATCACCGACCGCAAGCGCGCCGACGAGGACATCCAGCGCATGGTGCGCGAACAGGAACTGATCCTGGAGAACGCCGCCGTCGGCATCGTATTCGTCAGGGACTACACCGTCCAGCGCTGCAACCGGCGCGGCGCCGAGATGCTCGGCTACGTACCGGAGGAGATGGCGGGCATGCCGGTCTCGACGCTGCATGCCGATGCCGTCGAGGCGCGCGAGGTCGGAGGGCGCGCCTACGACGAGACCCCGCCGGGCGGCACCTTCTCCGCCGACTCGGGGTTCCGGCGCAAGGACGGCACCACTTTCATCGGCCGTACCGTGGGCAAGCGCGTGGATCCCGGCGACGTGCAGCAGCAATGGATCTGGATCCTGGAGGATGTGACGGCCGAGCACGCCGCGCGCGAGGCGCTGGAGCGCGCGGTGGCGGACCGCACCCAGGAACTGGTGTCGGCCAACCGCAGGCTGGAGGCGGAGATCGCCGACCGCAAGCAGGCCGAGACGCGTGCCCAGCACCTCGCCGACCACGATCCGCTCACCGGGCTGCCCAACCGACGCCTGCTGGAGGACCGGTTGATGCAGGCGATCGCGCGCGGCGACCGCAACCAGAAGCCCACCGCGGTGATGTTCGTCGACCTGGACCGCTTCAAGGCGATCAACGACACGCTGGGGCACGCCGTGGGCGATGTGCTGCTGAAGGAAGTCTCCGAGCGCCTGGTCCGGCAGCTCCGCGTCGGCGACACCGTCTGCCGCATCGGCGGCGACGAGTTCGTGGTGGTGCTGCCGGAGGTGACGCGCTCCTCCGACGCCGCCGGCGTGGCGCAGAAGATCATCGAGACGGTGTCGTTGCCGATCGCGGTGGACGACCGTGAGTTGCAGGTATCGGTATCCATCGGCATCAGCGTGTTCCCGGACGATGGCCGCGACGTCGAAACCCTGATCCGCAACGCCGACGCCGCGATGTACCACGCCAAGGAAACGGGCCGCAGTTGCTACCAGTTCTTCACCGAGCAGATGAACCTCGCCGCGTCCCGGCGCGTCGCGGTCGAGGCTGACCTGCGCCGCGCGGTGCAGGACAACGCGCTGCGGGTGCACTACCAGCCGGTGGTCGAGTCGGGCGCGGGCGCGACGGTCGGCTACGAGGCGCTGGTGCGCTGGCAGCATCCGGCGCGCGGAATCGTCGCCGCCGCCGACTTCCTGCAGCTGGCCGAGGACACCGGCCTTATCCTGCGCATCGGCGAGTGGGTGCTGCGCGAGGCCTGCCGCTGGATCAGCTTCGTCGGCGCCGAGCGCGCGCTGCCGGTGAGCGTGAACCTGTCCGCGCGCCAGTTCGCCGACCCGCGCCTGGCCGATCTTGTGGCCGGCGTGCTGAAGGACGCCGGGGTGCCGCCCAAGCTGCTGCAGCTGGAGCTGAGCGAGGCCACCGCGATGCAGAATGCAGACCACGCCGAAGCGACGCTGCGCAAGCTCAAGGGCCTGGGCGTCACGCTGTCGCTGGACAATTTCGGCAGCGCGTTCTCCAGCACCACGCGCCTGCGGCGCTTCTCGCTTGACCGCCTGAAGCTGGACCGCTCGCTGGTCGCGGAGCTCGTGCCGGCCGCGGGCGGCGCGGACATCGTCGGCGCCATGACCGGCCTTGCCCACGCCATGGGCCTGAAGGTCGTGGCCGAGGGCGTGGAGACCGAGTCGCAACGCGACCTGCTAAAGGCCTGCGGCTGCGACTACCTGCAGGGCTACCTGATCGGCCGGCCCGCGGAGGCAGCCCCCTAGATCGCCTTGCCGCGCTTCTGCTTCAGGCGTTCTTCGGCGAGCTTGATGTTGATCTCGACCCCGAGCATGTTCGGGTTGACCGCGAGCGCGCGGCGCCACCAGTGCAGGGCTTTCTCGAAGTCTTCCATCTGGAAGTAGATCTGGCCATAGCCGGACAGGGCGCCGAAATGTCCCGGGACGCGCTTCACCACCTCGTCGCAGTCGGCCAGCGACTGCCGGAAGTCGCCTGCCAGGTAATGGGCAGTGGCGCGCTTGTTCCAGGCCTCGGCGAAGGCCGGGCGCTGGCGAATGACCTCACTGAACGTGGCCAGCGCCTCGGGCAGCCGGCCCGATTGCATCTGCTCCACGCCACGCGCCATCTGGCGGTCCACGGCGGGGTCGCCCGAGCGGCTCCACAGCAGCCAAAGACCCTGCTCGGCGAAGCCGCGCACGAAGGCGCTGTCGTCGCGCAGGCGCCTGAACAGCAGCGGCTGGTCGGCCATGCTGCCGTGGTTTGCGACCCAGACCACGGCCTCGGCGCGGCGTTCCGTGACGGAATGCTCAAGTTCGGCCAGGGCGGCCTCGCGATCTGCGGGCGCGGGGAATGCGGCGGGCGCCGAGCATGTTAACGTTGCGGTCAGGACAAACCGGAGGATCCAGCCATGAGAAGCGCTTTGCATCATGTGATTATCTTAGCCCTGTTCGCGGCGTTTTCGGCACAGGCGGCCGACACCCCCAGCCCGCCGCCGGAGACGCCCAAGGACCCGAAGCTGGAGGCCGCCCGGGCCGCGATCGCGAAGCAGGATTGGACGGCCGCGCAGGGGCACCTGCGCGAGGGCCTGAAGGGAAATGCATCGATCGCGGATTACCACAACCTGTATGCGTACTCCATGCGCAAGGCAGGGACCAGGGACATGGACCTGGTGTTCAAGCACTACAACGAGGCTTTGCGGCTTGACGCCAGGCACCGCGGCGCGCACGAGTACATCGGCGAGGCCTACCTGATGGTGGGCAACGTGGCCAAGGCGAAGGAGCACCTCAAGGTCCTGGATGGCCTTTGCACCTTCGGCTGCGCCGAGTACAGCGAGCTGAAGAAGGCCGTTTCGGTCTACGAGTCGAAGCAGGCGAAGAAGTAGGCTAGATTCGGCGGGATGGAACTCCGCCCGAACTTCGTCTTCATCCTCGCCGACGACCTCGGCTACGCCGACCTCGGCTGCTACGGTGGACGCGCCCGGGCCTCGGGCGCGCCCTTCGACACCTGCTCCCCCAACCTGGATCGCATGGCCCGCGAGGGTCTGCGCTTCACGCAGGGCTACGCCAACTCCTGCGTCTGCTCGCCCACCCGCTTCGCGCTCATGACCGGGCGCTGGCAGCACCGGCTGCGCGGCGGCGCCGACGAACCCATCCGCAGCACCGCGCGCAATGACCCGACGCTGGGCCTGCCGCCGGCGCATCCGACCTTGCCCTCACTGCTGCGTGATTCGGGCTACGCCACGGCGCTGGTGGGCAAGTGGCACCTTGGCTATCCGCCGCACTTCGGGCCATTGAAAAGCGGCTACCAGGAGTTCTGGGGCGCGCTCTCCGGCGGCATGGATTACCACACCCACCGCGACACCGCGGGCAATCACGACCTGTGGGACGGCGAGAAGGAAACGCACGAGAAAGGCTATCTCACCGACCTGATCACGGATCGCGCGGTGGATTTCGTCCGGCGCAAGGGCAAGGATCCATTCCTGCTTTCGGTGCACTACAACGCGCCGCACTGGCCCTGGGTGACGCGCGCGGACGCCGCAGAGTCGCGACGGCTGGAGAAGATATTCCACTTCGACGGCGGCTCGGTGGTGACCTACCTCACCATGATCCGGCAGATGGACGAGGGCATCGGGCGCATCCTCGCTGCGCTCAAGGCGGCGAAGGCCGACCGCAACACGATCGTGGTGTTCACCAGCGACAACGGCGGCGAGCGCTTCTCGGACACCTGGCCCCTGGTGGGCAAGAAGATGGACCTGCTCGAAGGCGGCATCCGCGTGCCCTACATCGTGCGCTGGCCGGAGGTGGTGAAGAAGGGCGGCGTGACGGCCCAGCAGGCGATCACCATGGACTGGGTGGCGACGTTCCTCGAGGCGGCGGGCGTGAAGCCGCACCGCGACTATCCGCTGGATGGCCGGAGCCTCATGAAGGTGCTGCGCGACCCGAAGAAGACCTTCGCGCGCGAGCTGTACTGGAAGATGCTCTTCCGCGGGCAAAAGGCACTGCGCGCCGGGGACTGGAAGTACCTGTCGGTCGAGGGAAACGAGTTCCTGTTCAACCTCGCGCAGGATGAGCGTGAGCGCGCGAACCAGGGCAAGCGCGACCCGAAGCGGCTGGCGGCGATGCGGGTGAAGGTCGAGGCCTGGGATGCGGCGCTGCCCAAGCATCCGGATGCGGTGTTCTCGGTGCCGGCGACGAAGGCGGACCTGGTCACGCCCTCGAGCTAGGGGCGCAAGAGAAGGGCTTCGTGTAACCGATCGGTTACATTTTCCCCAGGAAAGGCAGCACGCGCGCAGCATAGGCTTGCGCCGCGTCCCGGTAGGCATAGGTGTGGTCGATGCCCGGGAGCACGCACATTTCCACCGTTGCCGCATCCCCGAATGCCTTCATCAGGCGTTCGCCGTGCGCAGGCGGCGTGAACTGGTCCTGGTCGCCGTAGATCAGCAGCACGCCGGGGCGTCCAAGGACGCGCGCCGCTTCGCGCTCGGGCCGCAGTTCGCGCTCGATGGAGGGCCAGAGCACCTGCGAGGCCCTTAGGAACGCATGGGCGACCGGGTAATGGCGCCAGAAGTCGGGCAGGCTGGGGAAGGCGGCCTCCAGCACCGCGGCGCGGTATGGGCTTCCGGCGCGCGCCATGGCGCACAGGCCCCAGCCGGCGCCGAACGAGGCGCCGACCAGGCCGACGGGCAGCGTCGCGCTCTTCGACTGGGCCCATTGGCCCGCGGCAAGGATGTCGGCCGGATAGTCGAAGGACATCGCTTCGCTTTCGCCGAAGCCGTTGGCGTCGAACAGCAGCACGTTGTAGCCGGCGTTGCGGAACAGGTCGGTATGGCCATGCCGGATCCAGAATCCCTTCGCCGCCTTGCCCATCGGATGGGCGAGGACCAGCGTGGCCTTGGCGTCCCCATGCGCCGCGCCCCACAAGCCGGCGAGGCGGGCGCCGTTGCCGCTCGCGAAGGCAACGCGCTCCCAGGTTTCCTGCCCCGCGTTCGGCGGCCAGGTCCAGGGCACCTCGAAGCGCCCGAAGAACGGCTTTCTCAGCAACCTGTGCAGGCTGCTCACGCAGGGTCCTGCCGCCGCATCAGCCGCATCGGCAGCCCGCCCCTGGGCCGCAGCGTGATCCGCGGCTCGGTCTTCGCCTCGCGTCCCGGGATGGATTCCAGCCGCCAACGGCGCGCCACCGTCGCGAGCACGATGGCGTGCTCCATCATGGCGAAGGAATTTCCTATGCAAATGCGCTGCCCGCCGCCGAAGGGCAGGTAGGCCATCTTGGGCCGGTCGGTGCGCGCGCCCGGCGCGAAGCGCTCGGGCCAGAAACCGTCGGGCTCGGGCCAGTAGTCCGGCCGGCGGTGAATCGCGTAGGGACTGATGACGATGTGCGCGCCGGCGGGCATGCGGTAGGGCCCGAGCCGGTCCTCGCCCGCGGCGCGGCGCGAGAACACGTAGGCGGGCGGATACAGGCGCATCGCTTCCTCGGCGACCATGCGCGCGTAGGGCAGGCGCTCGAGATCGTCGAAGCCCGGTGCGGCGCGATCCCCCAGCACTTCGTCCACCTCGGCCTGCAGCAGGCCCTCGACGCGCGGATTCTGCGCCAGCAGGTGGAAGGTCCAGGTCAGCGCGATGGCGGTGGTTTCATGCCCGGCGAGGAAAAGGGTCACCAGTTCGTCGCGCAGTTGCCGGTCGGTCATGCCCTGGCCGGTCTCTTCGTCGCGCGCTTCCAGCAACATGGACAGCAAATCATCCCGGGATGCGCCGCCTTTCTCCATGTCGGCACGGCGATCCGAGACGATGCGGTTGACGATGGCGTCCAGCGTTGCCACGGCCTTCGCGAACTTCCTGCTGCGCGGGCGGGTGATGAACTCCGGCAGCTCGAAGAACGCGGTCGGGCGGATGCGCCCGGTTTCCTCGCCCAGAACCGTCATGGCGTCGTAAACGGTGCCGATGTCGCCGCTGACGTCGGCCCCGAAGAGCGTGCGCGCCACGATGTCCATGGTCACCGCGTTCATCGCCGACATGGCGTCGATGACGCGGCCGTGCTCCCAGGCCGCGGTCATGCGGGTGGCGCAATCCGCCATCGCCTCGGCGAGCACCTTCAGGCGACGCAGGTGGAAGGCGGGCTGCGCCAGGCGCCGCTGGCGCTTCCAGAACTCGCCCTCCGAGATGAGCAGGCCGTCGCCCAGGAACGGGCGCAGGTTGTTGCGGTAGGTGACCGATTTCGGGTAGTTGGCGACGTTATCGAGCAGGATGCGCTTTACGTACTCGGCGTCATTGATGAAGTAGATGCGCTTGCCGAGCAGTTTCGTGTAGCAGAGGGGGCCCTTTTCCAGGGTCGCCATGACGTCGAAGCGCGGCGCCAGGCCCAGCCAGCGCGCGAGCGCCGGCGCGCCATCCATCGCCGGGAAGTCGATGCGCGGAGCTTCCATGCCTTCAGCGCGGTCCATATCCCCCGCCGCCGGGCATTTCCGCGATCAGGCAATCACCGGAAGGAACGACATAGGTTTCCTTGCCCGGCAGCACCTTGCCGCTGGCGAGCAGGACGCGGCCTACCGCGCCATTGCCGCCGCCGGCGCGACCGCGCGCCGGATGGTGGCGGCGGTCGAAGGTGGCGCAGGCGATGCTGAAGGGTGCGGGTTCGGTGTTCTCGATCTCGATGCGCACGCCCATGCCGCCGCATTGCTTTCCCGTTCCGCCCGATGCCTCGGCCAGCTCGCGGCGCCGGAACAGCAGCGGTGACTGCGCCTCGGTGATTTCCACCGGGATGGCGCCGACGCCGCTGGGGAAGGCGGTGGTGGACAGGCCCGGCTTGCCGGGCCGCGCGCCCATGCCGCCGATGCCGATGGAAATGACATTGAAGCGCGTCGCGCCGGGCGCCGCGCCTTCTACCTGCGGGCCGCCGGACATGCCCAGGATCCACATGCTGCCGGCGCCCTCGGCGGGCACCTTGCCGCCCAGCGGTTCGTCGAAGCAGTCGAACACGAGCTCCGGGAGCATCTGGCCTATGACGTGGCGCGCGGTGACTGCGCGCGGCCGCAGCGGATGGACGATGGAATCCCCGGGCGCCGAGATGGTGACCGGCTCCAGTGAACCGGCGTTGTTCGGGATGCCGGGCGCGACGACGCACTTCACGCCGAACGACGTATAGGCCTCGGTATAGCAGCGCGGCGAGTTGATGCCGAAGCGCGAGGCGGGCGAAGTGCCGGCGAAGTCGACGTGTATCCCGGCCTCCGATACCTCGAGCCTCGCCTGCAGCACGATCGGCGCCTCGTAGCCGTCCAGTTCCATGGATGCGCTCCACGCGCCGCGCGGCAAGCGGCGAATCGCCGCCAGCATCGAAGCGCGCGAGGTGGAAATGATGTGCTCGCCCAGCGTGTCCAGTTCTTCCAGCCCGAACTCCTCCAGCATCGCCGCGAGGCGCTGCGCCGCGACCTCGTTGCACGACACCAGCCCCAGCAGGTCGCCACGCACCTGCAGCGGCTCGCGCGAGTTCGCCATCAATATCGCGAAGAAGGTTTCGTTCGGCTTTCCGCCCTGCATCATCTTCATGTGCGGGATCAGCACGCCTTCTTCGTAGACCGAGGTCGCCTCGGCGACGAAGCCGCGGCCGCCGACGTCGATGACGTGGCAGGTGGAGGCAAAGAAGCCGATCAGGCGTCCCTTCAGGAATGCCGGGGTCACGGTGACGAAGTCGAACAGGTGCCCGGTGCCCATCCACGGGTCGTTGGTGACCAGGACGTCGCCCGGCTTGAGCGTGTCGGCCGGATAGCGCTCGAGGAAATGCGCCACCGCGGTGGCCATGGTGTTGACGTGCCCCGGCGTGCCGGTGACTGCCTGCGCCAGCATGCGCCCCTTCGTGTCGTAGACACCGGCGGAGAGGTCGCCCGCCTCGCGCGTGATGGCGCCGAAGGCGGTCTTGAGCAGCACGTTGGCCTGCTCTTCCACCACCGCGATGAGGCGGTTCCAGAGCACCTGCCGCACCAGTTCTTCGCGCATCCCGCTCATGATGTCCTCGTCAGCATCAAGTGCCCTGCGGCAGCAACTTCCGCGCGCCAGCCCGCGGGCACCAGCGTCGTCGTCTGCGGCTCCACCACCAGCGCGGGCCCGTCAAGGCTCGCCCCCTGGGCGAGGTCCGCGCGCCTGAATGCCGGCAGATTCTCCAGCTTTCCGCTCACCGGGTCGAACACTTCCTGGCGCCGGTCCGTCGCCGCCGGCGAGTTCTTCGCCATGACGGCGGGAACAGGCGCCGCCGGCTCTGGCGTCGACACGGTCACGGTCCAGGTCAGGAACTCCACCGGCACGTCCGCGATGCGCAGGCCGTACTGCGCCTGGTAGCGCGTTTCATACGCTTCGCGAAGCAGGTCCGCGTCGCCGGCGGTGAGGTCCCGTTCCGGCAGCGCGATGGCAAGTTCATGTCCCTGTCCGAGATAGCGCATCTCGACCGTGCGCAGGGTCTGGAGCGCTGCGCCGCCCACGCCGGCGGCGACGATGGCGGCGGCCTCGTCGGCCATCCGCGCCAGCATTCGGTTCACGCCATCGGCATCGAAGGCGTCGTCGCGCTGCGCCAGGCTCCGCGCCACTTCGAAGGCCACCGGCGCGCGCAGGAACCCCACCGCGGAGCCAACGCTGGCGTCCACCGGCACCAGCACGCTCGCGATGCCCAGCTTGGCGGCGAGGCGCGCGGCGTGCAGCGGCGCCGCGCCGCCGAATGCGATCATGGTGCAGCGTTCGGGCGCGCGCCCGCGCTCGATGGCGTGCACCCGGGCGGCGCTCGCCATGTTCTCCTCCACGATTTCGCCGATCCCGGCTGCCGCCCAGCGCGCGTCCAGCTTGAGCGGAGCGCCGATCACGGTGGTGACCGCGTTCTCCGCGGCGGCGCGGTCGAGCGCCAGCGTGCCCGCTGCAAATGCGTCCGGATCGATGCGCCCGAGGACGACGTTGGCATCGGTGACCGTAGGCGCCGTGCCGCCGCGCCGGTAGCAGGCAGGCCCGGGTTCGGCGCCGGCACTGTGCGGCCCGACCAGGATCCGGCCCAGTTCGTCCAGCCGCGCAATCGAACCGCCGCCCGCTCCGATCTCCACCATCTCCGTGACCGGGATGCGCACCGGCAGGCCGCTGCCCTTCAGGTTGCGCCAGACGCGCGCGACCTCGAACTTGCGCGAGCGCTCGGGGCGGCCCTCGCCGATGAAGCAGATCTTGGCCGTGGTGCCGCCCATGTCGAAGGACAGCACCTCGGCGAGGCCCGCTTCGCGCGCAAGGCCCGCTGACAGGATGGCGCCGCCCGCCGGGCCGGACTCCACCAGCCGCACCGGGAAGAGGCGCGCGGTCTCCAGCGTGGTGAGCCCGCCGCCGGAGGTCATCAGGTAGAGGGGGCAGGCGAAGCCGCGGCGCTTCAGCTCCGCGGCTAGCCGTTCCAGGTAGCTCGCCATGAGCGGTTGCACGTAGGCGTTGGCGCAGGCGGTGGACAGGCGCTCGTATTCGCGGATCTCCGGGCAGACCGCGGACGAAAGCGTGATGGAGATTCCCGGCAGCGCCGCGGCCAACAGCTCCGCCGCGCGTCGTTCGTGGGTGTCGTTGGCGTAGGAATGGAGGAAACCGACGGCGACCGCCTCGACCTTCGCCGCGCGCAGCGCAGCGGCCACGCCGGCCAGCGCGGCCTCGTCAAGAGGGATGCGAATCCCGCCGCGCGCCGTGACCCGCTCCTCGACCGGGAAGCGCAGCTCGCGCGGCACCAGCGGCGCGGGCAGCTCCAGCTCGAGGTCGTAGTGCTCGTAGCGCTTCTCGTAGCCCATTTCCAGCACGTCGCGGAAGCCCGCGGTGGTGACCAGTGCGGTGCGCGCGCCCTTTCTCTCGATCAACGCGTTGGTGGCGAGGGTGGTGCCGTGGATGAGCACGCTCACCTGCGCCGGCCGGAGCGCGGCAGCCGCGAGCACCTGCGCGATGCCCGCGAGCATGCCTTCCTCGGGCGCGCGCGGCGTGGTGAGGACCTTGGCTGTGTGCCGCCGCCCAGCGTGCTCCAGGACGACGTCGGTGAAGGTTCCGCCGATGTCCGCGGCCAGGCGCGCCAGAGCGCCCGCCATCAGGTTCCGATTCTCAGCGGGCTGCCCATCTTGCGCAGCGCCGCGATGATGCTGAGCGCGGTGATTTTCCCCGTCTTCGGATTCTCGCTGGGCACGTTGGCGATCGAAAAGCTGAACTCCGCGCTGTCGGACACCACGGTGATGGTGTGCAGGTTGCGCGTCACCGCGGGGTCGGCCCAGATCTGGATGGTGGTGCGGTCCGGGCCGATGCCGGCGAGGCTCAGCGCGGCAGCCACGTTCACGTTCGCGGGAAAGCCCTTCACCGCATCGCGCGCGCTGCCCTCGAACACCTTGAGCGGCGCCTTCAGGTCCCTGACGCTGATGTTGTTCGTCACCAGGTGCGGCGCGCCCTCGAGCCCATTGGGCGGCTTCCGGGTCACCATGGTCACCGACTGGATTTCCCCTTCGGCGGCTGCCTGCACCGCGTCCAGCCCGAGCAGCGCGCCGCTCGGCACCACGATGTGCGCGCCGTGCTTCGCGGCCAGGTCCTTCACCTGCGGATGCGCGAGCAGCGCGCCGACGCTGATCACGACCAGCGTGCGGCCCTTCTTCAGCGCCGGTTCGGCCAGCTCGAGGAAGACTTCGGCGGGCGCGCATTCGACGACGACCTCGGCGTGCCCGGCCAGTTCGCCCAGGGGGACGACCGGAACGGGGTGACGGTAGGCTCCGACGGTCGCCTTTGCCTTTGCCGCGTCGCGCGCCGATACGGCGGCGAGGCGCAGGCCGGGAATGCCCTCGTCCAGCTTTGCGGCGACCTTGCGCCCGATGGCGCCCAGGCCGCCGATGGCCACTGTGAGTTCCGGTTTCGCAGATTTGTTCATCGAGGCGGAGGATACCAGCCGTCGGGAGGCTATCCTTCGCAGCCTATGAGCCGACGCGCCTACCGCATCCTGCCCACCGAATCCACCACCTTCCACCCGCGCATGATGGGCCGGCGCGGCGCGGTGGCCTCGAATTCCTACCTGTCGGCGAACGCCGGCGCGGATGTGCTCAAGGCGGGCGGCAATGCCATCGACGCCGCGGTGGCGATGGCCCTGGTCGAAGGCCTGGTCAACCCGCAGATGCACACCATCGGCGGCGAGTGCCCGATCCTGCTGCGCGTCGCGGGCGAGAGCCGCGTCATCGCCTTGAACGGCAACATGGCGGCGCCATTGAAGGCCACGCCCGAGGCCTATCGCGAGCGCGGCCTGAAGGACGTGCCCGACTCCGGCATCCTCGCAGCCGGCGTGCCGGCGGCCTTCGGCGCATTGCTCACCGCGCTCACGCGCTGGGGAACGATGCCGTTGCGCGACGTGGTGGCGCCCGCGCTCGAGCTGGCGAAGAACGGCTTCCCGGTGTCCGAGGGTCTGCGCAACCAGCATAAGTACGGCATCGGGCCGATGCAGGCGCGCTTCCTGAAGGAATGGCCGGGCAGCGCGGCGCTATACCTGCCCGGCGGCAAGGTGCCGGAGGTGGGCGCGCTGTTCCGCAATCCGGCGCTGGCGCGCAGCTTCGAGTACCTCGCGGGCGAGAAGGACCCTCTGGCGGCGTTCTACAAGGGCGACATCGCCGCCGAGATCGTGAAGTTCTCGAAGACGCGCGACGGCTTGCTCGAGATGGCGGACTTCGCCGCGTTCGAGACGCGGATCGAGGAACCGGCCTCGATGAAGCTGGGCGACACCGAGTTGTTCAAGACCGGTTTCTGGAGCCAGGGCCCGGTGGACCTGCAGACGCTCGGCATCATGTGGCAGTTCGATCTGGCGAAAATCGGCTTTGGCACCGCGGACTATTGCCACCTGCTCATCGAGGCCATGAAGCTCGCCTTCGCCGACCGCGAGCAGTATTACGGCGACCCGGCGCAGGTGAAGGTCCCCGCCGAGGTGCTGCTCTCGGAGGCCTACGCGAAGCAGCGCGCCGCGCTCATCGACATGAAGCGGGCGAACCTCGAGTTGCGCCCGGGGGATGCCTGGCGTAGAGCCGCGCTCCTTCCCGAAAACGAGAAGCTCACGCCCAAGGACTGGGGCGCGGGCACGGTGCACGTGGACGCGGTGGACGCGAAGGGCAACATGGCTTCCTTCACGCCCAGCGGCGCGTGGATCTCGTCCGCCGAGGTGATCCCGGCGCTGGGCTTCCCGCTCTCCACGCGCATGATGACCTTCTACCTGGAACCGGCTAACCATCCCAACGTCATGGCGCCGGGCAAGCGCCCGCGCACCACGCTCACGCCTTCGATGGCGTTCCGCAACGGCAAGCCCTGGATGGCCTTCGGCACCATGGGCGGGGACAACCAGGGGCAGTGGCTGCTGCAGTTCTACCTGTGCCGAGCGGCGTTTGGCATGTCCATCCCGCAGGCGATCGAGGCGCCGCGCCTCTCCAGCGAGCACACGCCCGGCTTCTTCGCGCCGCACGCGAGCGAGCCCAACCGGGTGCGCATCGAGCCCAGGTTCGGCGCCGGCGTGCTCGCGGAGCTCAAGGCACGCGGCCACGACCTGGACATCGCGCCGGACTGGAGCGAGGGCTTTGTCTCGGTGGCGCAGTACGATGGCGACACCGGAATGCTGGAGGCGGGCTGCGATCCTCGCGGGGCGAAGTCCGAATGCTTCCCGGCGTTCGCGATGGCGTGGTGACGGCGGAAAAGGAGAACTGATGTCGACAATACTTGGCAGTGGCGAGCATCGCTATCGCGTGGTGGAGGATTGGGCGAAGCTGCCCGATGGCTGGGAGTTCAAGGACGTTGCCGCGGTCGCGGTTGACAGCAAGGACCGCGTCTACTGCTTCAATCGCGGTGAGCACCCGATGATGGTGTTCGATCGCGAAGGCAACTTCCAGAGATCCTGGGGCGAGGGCCAGTACCCTCGCGCCCACGGCCTGCACATCGACGCCAACGACATCCTGTACCTGACCGACGACGGCGGCCACGTGGTGCGCAAGTGCACGACCGACGGCAAGGTACTTCTTGAACTCGGCGTGCCCGGGCAGCCCTCGGCCTACATGAGCGGCCTGCCCTTCCACCGCTGCACCCACACTGCGCTGTCGCCCAAGGGCGAGATCTACGTCAGCGACGGCTACGGCAACTCGAGGGTGCACAAGTACTCTCCGGACGGGAAGCTGCTGCTGTCCTGGGGCGAGCCGGGGACCGATCCCGGCCAGTTCAACATCGCGCACAACATCGTCACCGACGCCGAGGGCTGGGTCTACGTCGCCGACCGCGAGAACCACCGCGTGCAGGTGTTCGACGGCAACGGCAAATACGAAACGCAGTGGGTGAACATGCACCGTCCCTGCGGCCTGTACTGCTGCCGGGCAACCAAAACCACGACCCCGCAGTTCCTCATCGGCGAGCTGGGGCCCGGCATGCCGGTGAACCGCAACATGCCCAACATCGGCCCGCGCCTGACGTTCGTGGACGGGAAGGGAAAGACCCTCGCGCGGCTGGGCGGCGAGGACGGCCCGGGACTGGAAACCGGGAAGTTCATCGCCCCGCACGGTCTCGCAGTCGATTCGCGCGGCGACATCTATGTCGGCGAGGTCAGCTACACCGAATACCCCAAGGCCTTCCCGGACCGCCAGATTCCCTGGCGCATGCGCTCGCTGCAGAAGCTCGAAAAACTGGGCTGAAGGGGCCGGGGCCCGGTCATGGCCAAGTACCGTATCCTGTCCCTGGACGGCGGCGGCGTCCGCGGCCTGCTCACCACCATCCTGCTCGCGCGGATCGGCGAGGCGCTCGGCAGCGACAGTTGGCTGAACAAGGCGGACCTGCTGGCCGGAACCTCGACCGGCGGGCTGATCGCGCTCGGCATCGCCCGGGGTCTTTCCCTGCCGGCGTTGCGCGCGCTTTACGAAGAACAGGGCGAGGAGATCTTCGACGACAGCTGGATCGACGATCTCACCGACATCGGCAAGATCGCGGGCGCGGACTACGGCGGCGAGAACCGCGAGCGGGTCGTCAAGGCGGCGCTGGGCGCCGGCACCCGCCTGCGGGACCTGGGCAAGCGGGTGCTCATCCCCAGCTTCGACCTGGACAACGAGGATGGCGACCCGCGCAGGCGCCGCTGGAAGGCGAAGCTGTTCCACAACTTTCCCGGCGCCGGCACGGACGGCGCGGAGCTCGCGTACAAGGTGGCGATGTACACCTCCGCCGCCCCGACCTACTTTCCGTCCTACGAGGGCTACGTGGACGGCGGCGTGTACGCCAACAACCCGTCGATGTGCGCGCTCGCCCAGGTGCTGGACCGCAACCGGCAGGACCGCCCGAAACTGTCCGAGGTGGCGATGCTGTCCATCGGCACCGGAACTTCGCTGGTGCACATCGAGGGCAAGGCCCTCGACTGGGGCTATGCCCAGTGGGCGAAACCCCTGGTCGAAGTGATGTTCGAGGGGGTCGCGGACATCGCGCGCTACCAGTGCGAGCAGCTGCTGGGCGGACATTTCCACCGGGTCGCGCCCACCTTCGGCGCGGGCGAGACTTTTCCCCTCGACGGCGTGGATAAAATCCCGGATCTTGTCGCTTTCGCCGGATCCGTCTCCCTGGACGAAACCGTCGCCTGGGTCCGGCGGAACTGGCTCTGACGGAGGCTCCAGCCATGAAAGCGCTCCTGCCCCTGCTACTCCTGATGCCCCTGGCCGCGCCGGCGCAGACGGTCCTGGGCGACAACTGCACCGCGGTCCATAACGCGGAGGTGGCTCAGCTCAGGCGCGACGCGCGCGTGGCCCGCCGGGGCCTGAGCCCCCAGGCCGACCAGTACGTGCTGCAGAACCTGGAGCTGTTGCTGCGCGATTCCGCCATGCGGGCCGAGCGCTGCGCGGCCGCCCAGGGCGGCGTGCAGTTCAACGTGGTGCGCGGCGCGGAGAAGTACTGCGGCGACCAGGCCAACCGGCGCACCGCCGAGCTCGAGCGCAGCTTCTCCTCCCGCAACTTGAGCGACGAGGAGATGCGCATGCTGAACGCCGAGCGCGCCCAGATCCGCCAGGAGATGCAGGCCTGCCTGCGCAGCCACCGCTGATTTCGTCAACCAAGGAGCCGTTCCCATGATCCATGTCATCGCCGTCCTCACCGCCAGGCCCGGCATGCGCGATTCGGTGCTGCAGCATTTCCGCGCCAACGTCCCGGCCGTCCGGGCGGAGAAGGGCTGCATCGAATACGGTGCGGCCATCGACGCCGAGAACGCGCTTCCCTTCCAGACGAAGTGCGGCGCCGACACCTTCCTCGTGGTCGAAAAGTGGGAAAGCATGGAGGCGCTCAAGGCGCACGCCGCCGCGCCCCACATGGCGGCCTACGGCGCAAAGGTCAAGGACCTGATGGCCGGCCGCGTGATCCACATCCTGTCGCCGACTTGAGGGCTGATGCGCATCGTTGACGCCCAGATCCATCTCTGGGGCAGCGGGCTTCCCAGCAACCTGGCGCATCGCCAGGTCACCGCGTTCACCACCGCGGAGGCGGTGCGCATGATGGATGAGGCAGGCGTGGACGCCGCGGTCATCCATCCGCCGAGTTGGGATCCCGGCGCCACCCGCATGGCGCTCGAGGCGGTGCGCGACCACCCAGGCCGGTTTGCCATCCTCGACGCGCTGCCGCTCGAGCGGCCCGAGAGCCGCGCGCGGGTCGCGGACTGGCGGAGCCAGCCCGGGATGCTCGGCCTGCGCTACCTGTTCCTGAAGGAGCCGATGCGCGGCCGGCTGGAAGACGGCAGCCTCGACTGGCTCTGGATGGAAGCGGAGAAGGCGGGCGTCCCCGTCGCCATGATGGCGACCCACTCCCTGCCCGCCGTGGGCCGCATCGCCGGGCGCCACCCGCATGGCGCTCGAGGCGGTGCGCGACC
>JBQTJX010000014.1:0-157678 GCA_052386675.1 Betaproteobacteria bacterium | reverse complement strand
GATGAAGTACACCATCAGCACCGGAATCAGCGTCACCGAAAGCCCGGCCGCCGCCGCCATCGCATAGGTTTTGGTGTAAGCCAGCGGCGCGAACAGCCGGCCTTCCTGCGCCTCGAGCGTGAACACCGGCACGAAGGACAGCGTGATGATCAACAGCGAGAAGAACAGCGCCGGCCCCACCTCCGCGGCAGCGTCGGAGATCAGGCTCCAATGGTCCTCGCCCACGATCCGGGCGCCGGGCTGGGCGTGGTTCCAGGCTTCAATCCTCTTGTGCGCGTTCTCGATCATCACGATGGCGGCGTCCACCATCGCGCCGATGGCAATGGCGATGCCGCCCAGCGACATGATGTTGGCGTTGACGCCCTGGTAGCGCATGACGATGAACGCGGCCAGCACGCCGAGCGGCAGCGTGATGATGGCGACGAAGGCGCTGCGCAGGTGCAACAGGAACAGCGCGCACACCAGCGCCACCACCAGGAACTCCTCAGCGAGCTTTTCCGCCAGATGGTGCACCGAGCGCTCGATGAGCCCCGAGCGGTCATAGGTTTCGACTACCTCGACGCCGGGCGGCAGGCTTCGCTTGAGCGATGCGAGCTTCTTCTTGACCGCCGCAATCGTTTCGAGAGCGTTCTTGCCGTGCCGCATCACGATCACGCCGCCCACCACCTCGCCTTCGCCATCGAGTTCCGAGATGCCGCGTCGCATCTCCGGACCGATCTGGATGCGCGCCACGTCTCGCAGCATCACCGGCGTGCCGGTGTCGCTGGCCCTGAGCGGCACGGCGCCGAAATCCTCCAGCGTCTTCAGGTAGCCGCCCGCGCGCACCATGTACTCCGCCTCCCCCAGCTCAAGGATCGAACCCCCGGTTTCGCGATTCGCCTGGCGCAGGGCCTCGATCACGCGGTTGTGCGAGAGGCCATAGGCGCGCAGCCGGTCGGGAAACAGGATGACCTGGTACTGGCGCACCATACCGCCCACCGAAGCGACTTCCGCCACGTCTGGCACGCTCTTCAACTCGTACTTCAGGAACCAGTCCTGGATCGCGCGCAGTTGCCCCAGGTCATGGCGGCCGGTCCTGTCCACCAGCGCATACTGGTAGATCCACCCGACGCCCGTCGCGTCCGGCCCGAGGGCTGGAACCGCGCCCGCAGGCAATCGCGACTGCACCTGGTTGAGATACTCGAGCACGCGCGAGCGCGCCCAGTACAGGTCGGTCGCGTCGTCGAACAACACGTAGACGAAGGAATCTCCGAACATGGAGTAGCCCCGCACCGTCTTTGCGCCCGGCACGGACATCATGGTGGTCGCAAGCGGGTAGGTGACCTGGTCCTCCACGATCTGCGGCGACTGGCCGGGGAACGGCGTGCGGATGATGACTTGGGTGTCGGACAGGTCGGGAATGGCGTCGAGCGGCGTGCGCAGAAGCGACACCACGCCCCAGGCCGCGACCACCAGCGTCGCGACCAGCACCAGGAACCGGTTGTGCACCGACCAGCGGATGAGCGCCGCGATCACTTGCGTACCCCGGGGGCGATCTTCCGGATGACGTAGTTGCCCTCCTTGTCGGGTTCGCCGTGCATCTCGAACTCCACGGCATCGCCCGGCTTCAATCCCTGGAGCAGCGCGCGATCCTCGACCATGAACCCCATCTTCATCGCGGGCCACTTGATCGAAGGCATGGGCCCGTGGTCGAGTTCGATCCGGCCTGCCTTCGCATCCACTGCCATCACCTTGCCGCTGCCCTTGTGTGCGCCGTCCGCCGGTGGCGACGCCGCGGCCGCCGCATCGGCGCCCTCCAGGCGCGCGAGCGTGCTCGACAGGCTTGCCTCGGAATCAATTAGGAACTGGCCCGAGAGCACCACGCGCTCGCCGGCCTTCAGCCCCTTGCGAATCTCCGCCTTGCCGCCCGCCTCCTGTCCCACCTCGACCTCGGCGGCGCGGTATCCGCCGCGCTCCACGGCCAGGATCACCACATTGCGCGTGCCGGTCCGGATCAGGGCCTCGCTGGGCACCAGCACGCCCTTCTCGCCGGCGGCGGACAGGAAGGCCAGCGTCGCGAACATGCCGGGCTTCAGCATCGACCCCGGGTTCGCCAGCTCGACGCGGGCACGGACCGTGCGCGTCGCCACGCTGACCTCCGGCAGGATCGCGCCCACGCGCCCGGAATAGACCTGTCCCGGATAGGCGGGAACCCGGGCCTCGACCCGGCTTCCCGGCACCAACATTCCCGCCTGCGCCTCCGGGATCTCCGCGTTCACCCACACTGAGGAGAGGTCCACGATCCTGAACAGGGATTGCCCCGCCATCACGGCGCCGCCTTCGCGCACGCCGAGTTCCGCGATCACCCCGGAGATGGGCGAGACCAGCGTAAAGCGCTGTTGCACCGCACCCGACCGTTCGACCTCTGCAATGTCGTTCTCGGCCATGCCGAGCAGGATCAGGCGCTGTCGCGCCGCGGCGACCAGGGCCCGCAACTCCGGCGAATCGCTCCGTCGCAGAAGCAGGTACTCCTCCTGCGCACCCGCCCAGCTGGGCACGAGCAGCTCCAGCAGCGGCGCCCCCTTGGCAACCGGATCGAGCGGTGCGCGCGCGTGGAGCTTCTCCACGAAGCCGGCTGCGCGCGCCTGCAACTGGACGAGCGCGCGTTCGTTCCAAGCCACGGTGCCCACGGTCTCGAAGCGACGCTCCAGGGCGCCCGCGACGGCCTCGCCGATGCGGATGCCCAGGTTCTGCGCCACGCGGGAGCTGACGCTGACGCTGCCCGTATCGCCGCCCTCGCCCGCATATTTCGCGACCAGCTGCATGTCCATGAAGGGCGACGGACCCGGCTTGTCGAACTTGTGCTGCGGGAACATCGGGTCGTACCAGTAGAGAACCTTGCGCTCGTTGTCTGCCGCCGACACGGCGGCGGGCGCCGGGGCGGCCTGCGTCGGGGACATGCGATGCATGGCAAGCCGGTAGCCGCCGAATGCCGCTGCCGACGCCAGCAGTATCAGAAGGAATGCAGTTGCCGCGCGTTTCATGGGTTTCCTTCCGAGGGATAGATGAAGTTCAGGTTCGCCCATGCCCTGGCGCGCTGGGCCTCTGCTCCGATCAGAGCCAGTTCGGTCTCGGTGGCGGCGCGGCCCGCCTCCAGCGCCTCGCCCAGTTCGCCTCTACCGCCGCGGTAGGCGGCCTGCGCCGCCTCGATGCGCTCGCGCGCCAGGGGCAGCAGCGAACTCCGGAACCGGTCGACGCGGCGCGCCGCCGCGTCGAAATCCGCGTGCCAGCCACGGATCTCGCCCTCCGCGACGCGGCGCACGTCCTCTCGCTGGGCACGGACCTGGTGAATCTCCGCGAGTCTGGCCGCGATGTCCTTGTCCTGCCGGCTCCCCGCCTGCCAGGGAAGGTCCATCATGACCATCACGCTCAGCATGTTGGAGAACGCCGGCTCCCGCTGCGCGTAGCCGATCTGCAGGCTCCAGTCCGATTTCTTCGTGCTGCGCGCCAGGTCAGCCTCGCTGTGCGCGAGCTGTTCGCGGCGATCGATCACTTGCAGCCGCGGATGCTCCTGCAAGCGCCCGAGCAACGTGGCCAATGGCTGTGGCGGGCGCGCCGTGTCCGGCGGGCCGGCCAACGGCCGATCCGCTTCTCCGCCAAGCCACACCGCAAGCGCTATGCGTGCGCGCTCGACCTTGCGGTCCAGTTCAGTCTCGCGATCGCGTGCCTGGCCGGCGGCGCCGCGCAGCATGAAGCTCTCCGCGGTTCCCTGCCGCCCTCGCGCAACGCCGGCGGCCACCGCTTCGGCCTGTGCGTCGAGCTGATTCGTGAGCGCACCCAGGATGGCGCGTGCGCGAACCGCGTAGTGAAGGTCGAACCACGCCTGGGCGACATCGCGCCGCAATGCCGCCCGTTCCGCGCCGAGCAGTGCGTGTTCGGCGTCCCGCATCCGCTCCGATCGGGCGCCGCGGGCCGCTCGCTTGTCCCCGTTCGGGAAGTCCTGCACCAGGCCGATTGACCGCATGGTCATGAAGTCGCTGTCGTAGCGCAGGTTGCCAGGACCGGTGAGCGGCAGGTTCTCGATCCCGAAGCGCAGCCTCGGGTCGGGCAGTTCGGCGGCGCGCCCGAGCAGGCTTGTCGCGGCGTCGAGGGCGTGGCGTCGCGCAGACAGGCGCGGGGACTGCGCCTCGCCAGCGCGCACCGCTTCCTCCAGCGTCAGGGATTGCGCGGGCGCGGGCATCGCCGCGGCTGCCGCGCAGATAGCAAGTAGAACGCGAATCGCGATCATGCGGATCTCCGAACATGGTTGTACCGCCGGGGCGACAGGGCCACGGCACCGGAACTCGTCAGGTCAGGCCGCGCGGGGCGGCCCGGAGATCACACGAGGAAAGCGTGCAGCAGGATGCGCATCGGGATGCCGGCGCGCGGGGGACAATGGCGCTTCGCAGCCATGGCCGGCGGATCGCGTTGCGGGGGAACAAAAGCTTCGGCACGGGGAGGTGTGCCGATGATCGCGACAACTGTCGCGGCAATCTGGAGCTCGGCAGTGCAGTGCGCCACGCACCGGTTGGAAACGCTCTCCTGCGGGCCCGCTTCGCCGCCCCCGCAATCGCAGTCCATGGCGCCATCCGCCATCGCCTGGGCCATGGCCTGGCGGTCCATATCGCACGCTGCGAGCGTAACACTCGATTGCGCGAGGGCAAGAGCCGCGAGCAGGAGGACGGCGGTAAAGCGACGCAGTGATCGGGTGAGGCGCATGTCGGTTACGGTTAGTCTACCTGCGCTCGGCCCGCATTACACGACGGCGTGCATCTCGTATCCGCTCCCAGATCCAGCCGATCCCGTAGAGCGCTCCTGGCACCAGGACGGTGGCCAGCAGGAGGATCGCCAGCCGATCCCCCGGCACCTCGTCGGCCAGCGTCACGAGCGTCAAGGCGTGCAGCAGCGACACGGCAACCCAGATCGCCGTGAACAGCAGCCAGAACCGCTTCCACAGGGCCAGCGGGCCCACGTCAGTGCCGGTGTCCGCCGTGCCCGGAAGGCGAACCGCCGTTGCCATATCCCCGCAACTTCACGTACCGCGCCACCTGCTCCTCGGTGAGCAGCACCCGCGTCCGGCGATGCGTCTCCAGGTGCGCCAGGCGGAACTCCCCTTCCAGCGCGGCGGCATCGCGAACGTGTTTCGCCAGCGCCGCCTCGTCCACCTTGCCCGACCGGAACAGGGATTCGAGCGCGCGCTCCGATTCCACGCGCTTCGCGCCGATCACCCGCGCCTCGGCCTTGTGCGCGTCCATGAGCGCCTGTGTCTTCGCGCGTTGATCCGGTGTGAGCAGCAGCTTGTCCGCCAGTTCCAGCACATGCATCGGTCCGGGGAATCGATTCAGTTCCGCCGGCATCGCGTAGCCCATGCCCGCGCCGGCCTGGTATTGCTGCACCTGCTCCGGCGAGAGCGCCTTGATCTCGCGGTCCTTCGCAGCCGCATAGCCTTGGTGCTGCGCCACTGCGGGCAGCGAGACGAACGCCAACCACGCGATTCCTGCCATCGTGCGAATCATTGCAACGGCTCTCCTGTGTCGAAAATCGAATCCAAAATTACTCAGCGCCGGGAAGCATTGCTCGCCATCTCCGCGCGCGCCGTCCAGACCTCGGTCCGCCAGCGGCTCTTGATGTAAGCCAGTACCGCCCAGGCCTCGCCGTCGCTCAGCCGGCTCCGGAAGGCCGGCATGTCGCTTTCGTAGCCCTTCGGCGCGTAGGGCGGCGCAAGGCCCTCCTGCGTGATCGCGAACAATACGCGGTCCGGGTGATGCCAGGTGTGGCCGGTCTCGTCGTGCGGCGGCGCCGGCAGCCGACCGTTCGGCAGCCGCTCGCGCCAGCGCGGCTGGCCCTCAAGGTTCGCGCCGTGGCAGGCCGCGCAGTGCTCCGCGTAGACCTTTGCGCCCTGCGCGACGACCGGCGCGTTCGCCGGGTCCGCGCGCACGTCGTCCCAGCCCGCCGGCACCTCGCCGCAACCGGCGGCAAACGCCGCAAGCGCCGCCACCGCGACGTACCTACTTCGCCTGTGACTTCTTGTCTGCACTGATCCTCTCCGGCGCGCCGTGGGGCTTCTCGTCATGGCGCGGGCCTCCGCGCGGCTGCTTGATTTCGCTCTTTTGCACCGCCTTCCTGGACGGACCGTGGGGCTTCTCGTCGTGCCTCGCTTGCGAGTAGGCCGTGACGCCAAACGCGGTGGCCGACATCAGAACGATCGCCTTGGCTGCCAATTGATTCAGATTCATGTTCGTACCTCTCAGTAGTGGGACTTCATGGTCGCGGGAAAACACGGTGCAACTGTTGATCACGATCAAATGGCGCTCGCAAGTTCCGCGATGGACGCACCACATGCATGCTCGTCGCGAAAGGAATCGCACCGTTTCCGTGCGCCACTTTCCGATTCATCCTTCGAGATGCCCGACGGCCACGTAACTGGTGCCCAGAGCCCTTTTCCGGAATACCCGCCAATCCGGACACCTCGATCGCAGACGCGACGCCGGATCGCGCAATCCCGCGTATGTCGAAACGTAGCGACGCGACCTCCAGAGCTTCCACACGTTAAGCGGCGCGGCCCACCAACCGGCGAGCTGCACGCCCGCCGCGATCACGCGCGCGCCGTGGCGCGCGCACCCGAGGACGCGGGAAATCGCCTGGTCCGATTGCAGCACGTCATGAACGTAGAAGAACAGCAGCGCGTCCGCTTCTCGCGTGAGCCGCGCTTCCTCCACCGCGCACTCCAATATCTCGATGTTGCGCAGCCCGGCGAGCGCGACGCGTTCGCGAGCGAGTGCCGCCATCTCCGGCGATTGCTCGATGCCGATCACGTGGCCATTCGAACCCACGGCGCGCCCCATCAAGGTCAGCATGGCGCCGGTTCCACAGCCGACATCGATCACCGTTTCGCCTTCGCTGACACCCAGCGCCTCCAGTGCGGCGTAACGAGCTCCTTCCAGCCATGCGCACCGATCGTCATATCGCGCCGCAAGACGGGAGTAGCTGGCCAGCGCCGCGCGCCTGTCGGGGCCCGTGCGGTTCATGGCAGGTCCCCATCCTTCGCGATCTGCCGCCAGCTCTTGCCGCTGTCGCTCGTGACGAATACGTGGCGGCGATCCGTCGCTACCGCTAGCGTCCGGTGGTCCACCGGGTTCTGCGCCAGGTGGGTGACGTAATCCAGTCCGATGCGCGGCAGGCGAATGACCTGGCGGAACCGCTTCTCCAGTGACGCCAGCACGAGTTCCCGCCGCACGGCTCTCGCATACCAGATGGTCGTACCGCCGTGGCCGAATGTGACCGCCGTTACCGCCTGGCTGCCATCCAGGAGCGCGAAGTTCTCGCCCGAGTCGCGCGAGATGTACAAACCCGCGTCCGATGCGACGGCAACGACGCCCGGGTCCACGGGATGTACGGCGCTGCCAAGCGTTCTACCCTTCAATCCATGCGCCGCGCGGCGCCGCCAGGTGCGCCCCTCGTCCGTCGAGTGATGCAAGCCAGGCACCTGCATCAGCGGGTTCGGCCGGTCTGTAAGAACGTAAATCGATCCAGAGCGATAGCCGGCCGCGATCGAATGCAGATCAGCTTGGCCGCCGAGCGCCAATGGGGTCCAGTTGCGTCCAAGGTCGGCGCTCTTGACCAGGCCCAGGGGATCGGGGAGCGCACTTCCCGGCACCGGATGGCCGCTGGCGTAGATGGCCGACTGGGTCATCGCGAATCCGGCGAAGTCGTGTATCGGGCCGTCTATCTCCGCCCAGCCGTCACCGCGAAACGCCGCGAATCCCGTATGGCTGGAAACCAGCAGCGCGCCGCCGTCGGGCGTGTACGCCAATCCGTGCACGTGCTGGAGCAATGGTTCGGCGCCAGGCGCATCTTTCGCGGACGCTGGCGCGCCGGCAAGCCGTACGTGAACATGCGCGGAGGCGGGATTCCAGAGCGCGGCCACCGCCAGTACCGTCAGCACGGTGGCAATCAGGTATGCGCGCCCGGGTTTGCCTGAAGAGGTGCTTGCCATGTTCCGTCCTCAGGCCGCGGCGGGTTCCATGATGGGTCCCACCGGCTCGAACAGCGCCTGAGGCTTGCCAAAGCCCCGGACCGCGACCGTGCCGAGGCTGCGCAGCGGCAGCGCCGCGCCGACCAGTTCCGCGGTGCGCGCAGAGAGCAGGACGCGGGTTCCCGTTTCCTTGTTCAGCGCCTCCAGCCGCGCCGCGAGGTTGACCGTGTCGCCATGCACCGTGTATCCCAGTCGCTCGCCACCGCCGACGGTCCCGCCCACGAGCATCCCGGTGCTGACGCCGACCCGGGCGCGCAGGCGGATTCCGCCACGGAACCGCGCCGCGGTCACCCTGCGGTCGATCTCCAGGGCCGCCTCGACCGCGTGCCGGGCGTGGTCGCGGTCAGCGACGGGAAGATTGAAGCACGCCAGGACCGCATCGCCCTGGAACTGGGTGATCACGCCGCCTTTGTCGTTGATCGCCCGGCCGACTTCCTCGAAATAATCGTTCAGCATCGCCAGGATCTCGCGCGGCGGCAGGCGAGACGAAATCTCCGTGAAGCGCTCTATGTCCGCGAACAGCACCGTCGCCTCGCGCTCCTGCGGCGCAATCGCGCCCTCGTCGGCCACCAGCGCGGAGGCGACGCTTTCGGGCACGAAGTAGGCGAAGGTCCGGCGCAGCCTTTCACGCTCGCGCAGGCCGCCCAGCATGCGGTTGAAGCGCGCCGAGAGCACCCCGATCTCGTCGTCGGTCACCACAGGCGCGCGCGTCGAGAGATCGCCCTGGTCAACGCGATCCATGGCATCCATCAGGATCCGTGTGGGACGCAACAAACCCCGCGCGATCAGGATGGCAACGGCGACGGAAAGCAACACCGCGCCAAGCACATCCATCTGCAATGTCTGGTGCAGGTAGTGGCGCACGAGATCCGGGCCCGCCTCGCCCACGCCGTCATGCCCCCAGCTGTCCGCGATTGCCACCACGGCAGGCCCCAGCGCCACGATCAGCAGCGCGCTCATGAGGCGGGCCACGAGCCGGCGGTGCGTGACGGGCATTTCCTGCCCTCGCTTCCAGAGCGCCTTGCGCAGGGTAATCAGGTGGTCAAGGGCAACCAGGTATGCGTACAGGCCCAGGAACGAGGAGAACACCCCGCAGTGCGCCAGCGTCCCGGCGAACGAGTCTGCCGACGCCCCGGCTCCGGGGCTCCACGACCCGCGGGCGACCGCCGCATCCCCCAGCATGGCGATCGCGGTCAACCCGAACACCCATGCGCCGGACAACGCAGGAAGCCTCCGTGCCCGACGTGCCAATCCCGGCAGGTCGCCGTCGGCGCCCTGCAGGTGCCGGAGTATGGGCCGATAGATGACCATCGATCCCACCAGGTTGACCCCGACCAGCACCGTGGCCATCCACCCCAGCAGCTGCGGCAGGCGGGCGGCGGAGTTCGCCAAGTAGGCAGAAGCGGCGCCAAGAATCGCCGCGATCACGGCAGCGCCCATCATGGCGCCGTAGTACCGCCAGGCCATTCGCCCCGCCATCCCGGTCGCCAGCATGCGACTGCGATCCGCTCGGGTTACCTGGCGGCCTCGATTTTCGTGACGGTGAACGCGCCGCCGAGCTTTTCGGCCTCGAAATTCACCTTGTCGCCAGCCTTGACCTTGTCCAGCAGGGCGGCATCCTTGACCTGGAACACCATGGTCATGCCCGGCATCTCGAACTTGGGCATGGGCCCGTGCTTGATGGTGATCTTCCCGGCGTCCTTATCCACCTTCCGGACCTCGCCCGCGGTCATCTCGGCCGATTGCGCGAACGCGTTCGCGGACACCAGCGCGGCCAGTACGAATGCAATGTGCTTCATGAGGTTCTCCTTTGCGTTATTTGACGGTGACTCTTCCAACCATGCCCGCCTCGAAATGCCCGGGAATCAGGCAACCGAAGTGGAACTCGCCGGCCTTGGTGAACTGCCAGGTGATCGTTTCTGACTTACCAGGCGCGACGTGCGCCATGTACGGCTCGTCATGCTCCATGGTTGGATGCTTGCGCATCATCTCGGCGTGCTCCTTCAATTCCTGCATCGATCCGATGACCATTTCGTGCATGACTTTGCCGCTGTTCCTGACGACGAACTTCACCGTCTCGCCCTGCTTGATCGTGAGGCTGTCCGGCGTGAAGCGCATCTTGTCGCTCATGTCGATGCGAACCGTGCGCGCGGCCTTCTTCGGATCCCCTTCCCGGCCGAACGGCTTTTCTTCCGTCGAGATCGCCTTGGACTCCTTCTTCCCATGCTTGGCGTCGCCATGCGCCCAGCCGCTTGTCGCGAAGGCGCCCACGAGCGCCACGGCGACGAACAGCGCGACGGCGCGGCGGGGATCAGTGTTTCTTTGCGTCATGACCGTGCCCTTTCTTGTCCTTGTGATCGGTCTTCTTCTGCGTCTTTTCGTCCTTCGCGGAATCCGCTTTCGCCTTGTCGCCATGCGCGAAGGCCGGTACCTGCGCCAACGCCACTGCGAGTACCGTAGAAATCAGAATTCGATGCATCTTCTTCTCCCTTGCTTGGTCAGTGAGTTGATTCAATGCTTGCCATGGCCCGCTGGCTTGCGAACGTTCATGCTTTTTCCTCCCGGGACCGCCGGTGTCTTGCGATCCGCTGCCGGCAGCTCGCCCTTCCATTCGTAGGCGACGGTGCCCGCAGGATGCTTGTACCAGCCCGGATCCTTGTAGTCGTTGCGCGCAAGGCCCTCCCGGACCTTGACCGTGGTGAACATCCCGCCCATCTCGATCGCGCCGAAAGGCCCTGTCCCGGTCATCATCGGCAGGGTGTTGTCCGGCAGTTGCATCTCCATCTCGCCCATGTCGGCCATGCCGCGCTCGCCCATCACCATGTAATCGGGCACCAGGCGCAGGATCTTCTCCGCGACCCCGCGATGGTCCACTCCGATCATGGTCGGAACGTTGTGGCCCATCGGATTCATGGTGTGGTGGGACTTGTGGCAGTGAAACGCCCAATCCCCCGGGTCCGTGGCGTCGAACTCGATCGCGCGCATCTGGCCGACCGCGATGTCCGATGTCACTTCGGGCCATCTCGACCCCGGCTGGGTCCAGCCGCCATCGGTCCCGGTGACCACGAATTCGTGGCCATGCAGATGGATCGGGTGATTTGTCATGGTGAGGTTGCCGATCCGGATGCGAACCTTGTCGCCCAGTCGGCAGACCAGCGAATCGATTCCCGGAAACGACCTTGAGTTCCAGGTCCAGAGATTGAAGTCGAGCATGGTGTTGATCTTGGGCGTGAGGCTTCCCGGGTCGATGTCGTAGGCATTGAGCAGGAACACGAAATCCCGATCCACCCGCATGAAGGCCGGGTTCCTCGGATGCGTGACCCAGAAGCCCATCATGCCCATCGCCATCTGCGTCATTTCGTCCGCGTGCGGGTGGTACATGAATGTGCCGGGCCGCTTCGCGGTGAACTCGTAAACGAAGGTCTTGCCCACCGGAATCTGGGGTTGGTTCAGGCCGCCCACGCCGTCCATGCCGTTGGGCAACCGCTGGCCATGCCAGTGGATGGTGGTGTGCTCCGGCAGCCGGTTGGTGACGAAGAGGCGCACCCGGTCGCCTTCCACCACTTCAATGGTCGGGCCCGGGGACTGCCCGTTGTAGCCCCATAGGTTCGCCTTCATGCCCGGTGCGATCTCGCGCACCACGGGCTCCGCCACCAGGTGGAATTCCTTGACGCCGTCCTTCATCCGCCAGGGCAGCGTCCATCCGTTCAAGGTCACGACCGGGTTATAGGGGCGGCCGTTCGCGGGCGCCAATGGCGGCTGCGTGGTCGCCTTGTCCATCATGGGCGCCTCGGGCACGGCGCCCTGCGCGGCACGACTCACCGCGGCGGCACCCAGCATCGCGGCGGCCGTTGACTTCAGGAAATGCCTTCTGTTGTTCATGTTCATGTCCCTGTCTCAGTGTCCGGCGCCGCCGGCCGCCGGCATGGATTTCATCGCCGGACTCGCGGCCGACATCCCCGGCGAGCCAGTCGTCAACGCGGCTTGCAGATCCGATTCCGCCAGCCAGTAGTCGCGCAGCGCTTCGATGTAGGAATTCACGCTCATGACGGAGTCGCGGCTGTCGGCGAGCAACTCGAACACGCTCGACAGCATGCCGTTGTAGCGCAGCAGCATCTCCTCCGATATCCGTTTGCGCAGCGGGACGATCTCGTCGCGGTAGTGGCGCGCCAGGTCGTGCGCCGTGCGATAGGCACCGTAGGACTCGCGCACTTCGGACCGCGCCCGTACCGCTGCGTCAGCGGTGCGATTCACCGCCTGCATGTAGGCGTGCTCCGCGCGAGCCGTGCGTGCCTGGCCAAAGTCGAAGATCGGGATACGCAGCTCCAATTCCCAGCCCTTCTGCGCAGGCTGGGGCGCTTCGGTGTTGTGGACGAAACCGAGCTCCAGCAAATTGATGAACCGGGATACCTTCGTGAGCCCGAGCGACGAGGCAAGGGCCTCGGCATCGCGCCGCGCGCCCTGCACATCCAGCCTCTGCGCAAGCGCCTGGGCCTCCAGGTCCCCGCCCTCCTTCACCGCGGCCGGCAGGTCGGGAAGCCGCTCGGGAAGGACAAACTGCAGGTCTTCCCCCCAAAGTCCCATTGCCCGCACCAGGCGCTCGCGGGCGCTGGTCCTCTGCTGCAGCATCCTCGCCAGCTGCGCGGTGGCTTCCGCGTAGAACACCTGCTCACGCGCCTGGTTCAGTTTCGACCAATTGCCGACGGCGGCCATCCTGCGTGCCAGCTCGGCGCTGGCATCGGCGGCCTCCTTGACCTGCTTCATGTAGCGGACGCCCTCTTCCGCCGCGACTGCCGCGAAGAAGGCCTTCCGGGCCTCCAAGGCGTGCGCCAGCGCCTCTCCGGCCGCCCGGCTCCTTGCCGCTTCGAACCGCTTCTCCTCGCCTTTGACCGAGAGAGGGATCGTCACCAGCCCGAGCAGATCGAAGAACACACTGCGCTCATACTCGGTTTCGTCGCCTCTGCGAAGCCTGCCGAATGACAGTTTGGGCCCACTCCAGCGGCTTGCCTGAACCAGGTCGGATTCGGCGATCCCGATCTCCGCGTACCGGGCTTGAAGCCCCGGGTTGTTGAGCATCGCGATTTGGGAGGCACGCTCCGCAGACAAGGGCTGTCGCAGCAGTTCCTTCACGCGTGCGCGTGCCGTATCGGCTTCCTTGTCCGACCGGATCCAGACCGCGTCGCTTCCCGAGCGCGATTTCACCGCCTCGCCCACGGTTCCGAAGCCTCCGTCCGGAGCAAAAGAGGCACAGCCAGCGGTCAGCAGCGCTGACAAGGCGATCGTCGTGGTTCTCATTTGTGGCCCCCGTGACCGGCATGTCCCGGCTTCGGCGTCGTGGCGCCCGCGGACGGAACGGAGCCCGGGACCTGTCCGACATGTCCCTTCAGCCGCCCCGCCTCGTCGTTCGCCCCACGCCAACGCACCGGGTCCGGCTCGGTTTGGGGGCGATAGCCCTTGAACGCCGACTCATAGGCCGGACGGGCGGGCGCTACGGCCTTCGGGTCGGCCGGATCGGGCCGCGCCGGTGCTTGCGCGTAGGCGCTGGTGGCCATCACGGCCGCCACTGCAAAAACAGTTCTCAAGATCATGTCTCCCTCGGTTCGACGGTGCGCGGGCGCAGGGCGCGCGCGCGAGCGGCGGCCTTTTCAGCGGCCCCGCAATGCTGTCAGAACGTCAGGAAACGAGGGGTGGTCGGTCGAGCTGGATTGGGCAAACGCCCGGCGCGGCGCGGACTCCGAACGGAATCCGCTCGGCGCCGGCCACTGGCGTGAAGCGGGCGATGTCAGCGGGGACAGCCGCCGCGGTGCCCGCGCAATGCGCAGCGCAATAGCCGCATCCTTTATGGCCGGAATCTTCCGTCGACGGAGCATCCTGTCCGTCGTGGCTGGCGTGCCCGGAATGGTCCGTCATGCTTGGAGCCGATTCGTGCGCGCCGGTTGATTGCTGCCCGTCCGCGCAGATGCTGATCGTCACCGAACCGATGGCGCGCGCAGGCACCAGCGCGATCAGCAGAAGGACGACAACGATCTTCAGGCAACGGAACATGCGGCGATTATGACACGGGTTCCGGACGGGAGTTCAATGCCCATGCGCGCTCTGTTCGATCGCCAGCTCGCGCTCAGCCAAGCTGAGCCAAGCCAGCCAGCACGGCGCGCCAAGCGTGGGCGATCCCTCCACCAAGCGCCCGAACGGCGTGCAGCGGCGCACAAAGGATCGGGCTGGCTCCAAGGCATTGTTCGCAGTTCATGGGCACAGTCTCAAGCCTTCCATGGTGGGAGGGTCAAGCGCCTTTCTTCCGCGCCCCGGCCAGGTCCTTCAGCCTGCTTCCTCACGAGGATGGCCGAGACCAGCACGCCCGAATCGCGCCACTCAAAGCTTGACCCGATTCAGCCGCAACGCATTGGTCACCACGGACACCGAGCTCAGCGCCATGGCGGCGCCGGCGAAGACCGGCGAGAGCAGCAGGCCGAATGCCGGGTACAGCACGCCGGCGGCGACCGGGATGCCGAGCGCGTTGTAGCCGAACGCGAAAACAAGGTTCTGGCGGATGTTACGCATCGTGGCGCGCGAGAGCACCGCGGCCCTTGCAATGCCGCGCAAATCGCCCTTGACCAGGGTCACGCCCGCGCTCTCCATGGCGACATCCGTGCCGGTCCCCATGGCGATGCCCACGTCGGCCTGGGCCAATGCCGGCGCATCGTTGATGCCGTCACCCGCCATTGCCACCTTGCGCCCCTCGGCCTGAAGGCGCTTCACATGACCGGCCTTGTCCTCGGGCAGCACTTCGGCAAGCGCCTCGTCGATGCCGAGCTGCCGGGCAACGGCGTCGGCCGTGCCGCGCGAATCGCCGGTGAGCATCACGATGCGTACGCCCGATTTCCTGAGCGCCGCGATCGCGTCGCGGGTGCCGTCCTTGATCGGGTCGGCCACTGCAGCGACTCCGGCGGCGACACCGTCCACCGCGTAGAACACCACGGTCTTTGCTTCCGTACGCCATGTTTCAGCCCGCGCCTCGAAGCGCTGCGGATCGACGCCCTGCTGAGTCAGGAAACCGCGGCTTCCTACGAGCACGCGCCTGCCATCAATATCCGCCTGCACGCCGAGACCGTTCACGGCATCGAATGCGGATGCCGGCTGCGGCGCAATGCCGCGCGCCTTCGCACCCTCCACGATCGCCAGCGCGATCGGGTGCTCGGAGAGCTGCTCCACGCCGGCAACGAGCGCAAGCGCTTCGCCTTCCGCAATGCCTTCGGCGATGAAGTCGGTCAGGGCCGGATGTCCAAGGGTCAGCGTGCCGGTCTTGTCCACGACGACGGTGTCGATATCGCGCATGCGCTCGATCGCCTCGGCGTTCCGGAACAGGATCCCCGCCCGCGCGCCCTGCCCCATCGCGACGGTCATCGAAATCGGGGTGGCAAGACCGACGGCGCAGGGACAGGCGATGATCAACACCGCGACGGCATTGAGGAACGCATAGGCGAATCGCGGCTCGGGACCGAAGAACCACCAGGCAAGGGCGGTTGCCGCGGCGATCACCACGACGACCTGGACGAAATACGCCGCAATGACATCGGCGAGCCGCTGTATCGGCGCGCGCGTGCGCTGGGCTTCTCCCACCATGTGGACGATCCGCGCAAGCAGCGTGTCCGCACCCACCCGCTCGGCGCGGATGACCAATGAGCCGTTGCCGTTCACCGTGGCGCCCACCACTTTGTCACCCGCGGCCTTGGCGACGGGCACGGGCTCGCCGGTCATCATGGATTCGTCCACCCTGCTCGTGCCCTCGAGTACCGTGCCGTCCACCGGCAGCTTCTCTCCCGGCTTCACTCGCAGCCGGTCGCCTACGACGACCGCATCCAGCGCCACCTGGTCCTCGGTCCCGTCGTCGCGCAGGCGCCACGCAAGGTTGGGGGCGAGCTTCAGCAGTTGCTGGATCGCCTGGCTGGTCTGGCCCATCGCGCGCAATTGCAGGTAGTCGCCCAGGATCACCAGCGTCACGATCACCGCCGCTGCCTCGAAGTAGGTGCCGACGGCGCCGTCGTGCTCGCGGAACTCCTGCGGAAACAGGCCGGGGAACAGAACCGCCGCCAGGCTGAAGAGGTACGCGAGGCCGACCCCGATCCCGATCAACGTGTACATGTTCAGGTTCCAGCCCGCGACGGAATGCCAGAACTTGCGCAGGATCGGCCAGCCGACCCACAACACGACCGGCGTGCCCAGCGCGAACTCGATCCAGCCGCGCACTTTCGGCGCCAGGCCGAACAGATCATGGATGCCAACCATCGGCGCCATCGCCAGGATGAACAGCGGCGCCGAAAGGGCGGTGCCGATCCAGAGGCGCCGCGCCAGGTCGCGCAACTCGGAGTCATCGGAAGCTCCGCTGCCGGCGACGGGCACCAGCGCCATCCCGCATTTCGGGCAGCTGCCCGGCGCGGCGCGCACGATCTCCGGGTGCATCGGGCACGTCCACTGCGCGGCGTTTGCGCGCGCCGCCGAGTCCGGAGATGCGGCATCCGGCGCGCCAGCCGCGTGGGCATGCGAATGGTGGGTATGGTGCAAATGGTGTGGGTCGGTCGTCATGTCACGCTCTGTGTTTCCCGGCACCGGCCAGGTCCTCCAGGATCGGGCAGTCCGGCCGCTGGTCGCCATGGCAGTGATGGGTCAGGTGCGACAGCGTCGCCACCATGGCCTGCATCTCCGCGATGCGCGTCTTCAGCACCTCCATGTGCCCGCCGGCGATCTTCTTCACCGCGGCGCTGGGGCGGGACTTGTTCTGCCACAGCGAAAGCAGCTCCCGGATGTCGCTCATGCCGAAGCCCAGGCTGCGCGCCCGCTTGATGAAGCGCAGGGTATGGACGTCCCGCTCCGTGTAGACGCGGTAGTTGGCATAGGTCCGCGCCACGTTCTTCAGCAGGCCGAGCGCTTCGTAGTGCCGGATCATCTTCACGGTGACGCCGCTTGATTTCGAGGCGCGGCCGATGTCGAGCAGGCCGCGCTCGATGGCATCGGCGTGCTCTAGAAACGCGTCAGTTTTGCCCATGTCTTCCCTCCTTCTAGGATCCAGGTTTCCAGCGTTTGAGCAGCAGCGCGTTGGTCACCACGCTCACGCTGCTGAAGGCCATCGCGGCGCCCGCGATCACCGGGCTCAGGAAGCCCAGCGCCGCAAGCGGAATGCCGACCACGTTGTAGATGAACGCCCAGAACAGGTTCTGCCGGATCTTGGCGTAGGTGCGCCGCGAGATGGCAACCGCGGCGGCGACCAGGCGCGGATCACCACGCATTAGCGTGACCCCCGCTGCATGCATCGCCGCGTCCGTTCCAGAACCCATGGCGAAGCCGATGTCGGCGGCGGCAAGGGCGGGCGCGTCGTTGATGCCGTCGCCCACCATCGCCACCACGCCATGCGCCTGCCTCAGTTCCTGCATGACGTTGGCCTTGTCCCCCGGCAGGATCTCCGCGCGCACCTGGCGGATGCCCACGCGCGCGGCGATGGACTCCGCGACCGCGCGGCTGTCGCCGGTAAGCATCACGGTTTCGATGCCCTGGCGCGTCAGTTCCGCGATCGCCTCGGCCGCTTCGGGCTTCAATTCGTCGCCAACGCCGAGCAGCGCAATCATCTGCGGCGATTCGGACAGGTCGGCGAGCCAGGACACCGTCTGGCCCTGCTTCTCGGTGCGCTCGCGTTGCGCTTCCAGCACGGCAGTGTCGACGCCCAACTCGCGCATCCACCGGCTGGAGCCGATGACGAGCCTGCGCCCGCCGACCTTCGCTTCGATTCCGCGTCCCGCCGCAACCGTGAGGCCCTCGGCCGCCGGTGCAGAGACGCCCTCCTTTGCGGCCGCCGCGAGTACCGCCTTGGCGAGCGGGTGCTCGCTGCCGGACTGGATTGCCGCGGCGAGCGCCAGTGCCGCAGCGCGATTGCCATCGACTGCCTCCAGCGTGACAAGCGTCGGCTTACCCACGGTCAGCGTGCCGGTCTTGTCGAAGGCGACCACGCGCACGCCGTGCGCGATCTCCAGCGCTTCCGCATCCTTGATGAGGACACCGTGCTTCGCGGCCACGCCCGTCCCGGCCATCACCGCCGCCGGCGTCGCCAGGCCGAGCGCGCAGGGGCAGGCGATCACCAGCACCGCCACGGCATTCAGCACCGCCTGCTCCCACTGGCCCGTGCCAAGGCCCCAGGCGAGCAGCGTCACCGCCGCGAGCACCAGCACCACCGGCACGAACACCGCGCTCACCTTGTCCACCAGGCGCTGGATGGGCGCCTTCTTCGCCTGTGCAGATTCGACCAGTTCGATGATCCGCGCCAGAACTGATTGCGTCCCTACCGCAGTCGCGCGCACGACGATCAGGCCCTCGCCGTTCACCGAGCCGCCGGTGACGCGCTCGCCCGACCCCTTGGCCACCGGCAACGATTCGCCGGTGATGAGCGACTCGTCCACGTGCGTATCGCCCTCGAGGACTTCGCCGTCGGCGGCGATGCGCTCGGCCGGGCGCACCACGACGAGGTCGCCGACCACGAGCGCATCCAGCGGCAGATCCACCTCGGCGCCGTCTCGGCGCACCCGCGCCCGGTCGGGACGCAGCGCCTGCAGGGCGCGGATGGCCTCCGTGGTCTGGCGCTTGGCGCGGCCCTCCAGCCACTTGCCCAGCAGCACCAGCGTGATCACCGCGGCGCTCGCTTCGAAGTACAGGTGGAGCATGCCGTGCTCCCAATGCTTCACCAGCATGTAGATCGACAGCCCGTACGCGGCGCTGGTGCCCAGCGCGACCAGCAGGTCCATGTTGCCGGTGCGCGCCATGAGCGCCTTCCAGCCGGCGCGGTAGAAGCGCGCGCCGAACACGAACTGGACCGGCGTCGCGAGCAGCAACTGGATCCAGCCCGGCAGCCCCCAGTGCAGGCCGAAGGGTTCCACCACCATCGGCACCATCAGGGGCACCGTCAGGAGCGCGGAGATGGCGACCGGCCACCAGGAATGGTCCGCCGTGGGCTCGACCGCCGCCTCCTCATTTGGAGCGACGAGATGTGTCTCGTACCCGGCCTTGCGCACCGCCGCCACCAGGGTCTCGGGATCAGCTCCTTGGGCGAGGGCAACATTGGCCGTCTCGGTGGCAAGGTTCACTTCGGCGCGGCTGACGCCGGGCACCCTCGTCAGGGCCTTCTCCACCCGCGCCACGCAGGAAGAGCAGGTCATGCCCTCGATGGGCAGGCGGATCTGTATGCTGGTTTGTAGGTTCATGACGCCAGACTGAAGTCTGCCATCATGGGAAGGTCAAGCCCTTGACCCTGCCATGGTGGGAACCCTGAGGATAGGCGCTTTACAGGAGATGACAATGATTGAATTCAAGGTTTCCGACATGACCTGCGGGCACTGCGCCAGCACCATCACCAAGGCGGTGAAGGAACTGGACGCGAGCGCAAAGCTGGACTTCTCGCTCCCCGAGCACATCGTGCGGGTGGACAGCAAGGCCTCCCGCGAGGACCTGCAGCACGCCATCGCGGAGGCGGGCTACACCCCCGAGGCCGCCTAGGGCCCCCGTTCGGCTCGAAATGTAACCGATCGGTTACATTTTCCTGCCCAGGTCGCGCAGCACCTCGCGCGCGCAGTTGTGCCCCGGCGCACCGGTGACTCCGCCGCCGGGGTGCGCGCCCGAGCCGCACAGGTACAGCCCCTTCACCGGCGTGCGGTAGTCGGCGTGGCCGAGAACCGGCCGCGCCGACCACAGCTGGTCGAGCGACAGCTGGCCGTGGAAGATGTCCCCGCCCACCAGGCCGAACTCGCGCTCCAGGTCCGATGGCGACAGCGCGCTGTGGCCAACGATGCTTTGCCTGAACCCCGGCGCGTGGCTCTCTACGACATCGAGGATTCGGTCCACGGCTTCCTGCTTGCGCGTCGCCCAGTCCGCTTCCGGATCGAAGTGCTGGCAGAACAGGCTCGCCACGTGCGCGCCCTTGGGCGCGAGGGAATCGTCCAAGGTGCTCGGGATCACCGTCTCGACGATGGGCGCGCGGGCGATGCCCTCGGCCTTTGCATCCAGATAGGCGCGGTCCATGTAGCCCAGCGACGGCGCCATGATGATTCCGGCGCCGTGGTGCGGTCCTTCCTCTGGCAGGCAGGCGAACCGGGGCAGCGCGGATAGCGCCACGTTCATGCGGAAAGTCGCCGAGCCGCACTTGTAGCGCTGCATGCGTTCGCGAAAGTCGCGATCCAGCAGCGCGCCGTCCACCATTTTCAGGAACAGCAGCTTCGGGTTGACGTTGGCGACGATGGCGCGGCCCGCGAACTCGCGCCCGTCCTCCAGCACCACGCTGCCCGGTCCCACCTTCGCGACGGGCGCTTCGCACTCGATCTGGACGCCCAGCCGCCGGGCTTCTGATGCCAGCGCCTCGCTGATGGCGCCCATGCCGCCGATGGCGTGGCCCCAGGCGCCGCGCTTGCCGTTCACTTCGCCGAAGCAGTGGTGCAGCAGGACGTAGCCGGTTCCCGGATGCTCGGGGCTGGCAAAGGCGCCAACCACGGCGTCGAAGCCGAATACGGCCTTCACCGGTTCCGATTCGAACCAGTCCCCCAGCCAGTCCGAGGCGCTGCGGGTGAACAAGCCCAGCAGGTCACGGCGCGCGGGCATGTCGAGCGCCTTCATGCGCCAGCCCGCGCTCGCCGCGGACAGCATGTCACGCAGTCCACCGCCGACGTTGGGCGGGGTCTCCAGCACCATGGCCCGCAGCACATCGGCAACGCGCTCAAGGCTCTCCCAGTAGGCCGGCAGGCGCTCGGCATCGCGCGCGGAAAACTTCGCGAACTCGCGCTGCGTGGTCTCCACCCCGCCGCCCACTTTCAGGTAGCCGGATTCCAGCGGCAGGAAATTGGACAGCGGCCGCTCGACGATGCGCAGGCCGTGGGAGGCGAGGCCGAGGTCGCGGATCACCTTTGCCTGCAGCAGGCTGACGGTGTAGGAGGCGGTGGAGTTGCGGAAGCCGGGGTGGAATTCCTCGGTGACCGCCGCGCCGCCGACCACCTTGCGGCGCTCCAGCACCTTGACCTTCAGGCCGGCGCGCGCCAGGTAGCAGGCGCAGGTGAGGCCGTTGTGGCCGGCACCGACGACAATGGCGTCGAAAGAGTTGCTTCGATTCACCTTCCAAGACTAGCAAAGCGTCCGGAAGGCGTAGCGCTTCTCTACCCCACCCGGACGCTGGCGACCACGCGACCGTATACGTCCCGTGCACTGACAGTGCACGTAACGTTTCTCCCGCCGATGCGCCCCTCCAACGCTTCCTTTGATCTCTTGCCCGCAGCGGTATTCAACTCTGGGGCGTCGATGGACGCGATGCGGATCGTCTCTGTGGCGTTGTATCTCCGGCCTTCCGATGCGGTGGCTGATATCCCGGAAAGTTCGAATGTGTCGCCGTCGATCACCTTCGATACCCGACCTCTTAGTACGTCTGCCATGTCTGAATCTCCTTGAAATAATGCGTCATTAGTCATGATGCATATATAGTATCTTCCATTCAATGGCTGCAGTCAAGTAGAATTTGCGTCACCGTGATTGACGCAAAGAAGGTCCGGATTGGCGCCATAGCCGAAGTGCGGGCCGGCTACCCCTTTCGGGGTGCCATAGACCCAGCCTCGGACGGCCAGGTCACGGTCGTCCAGATCAAGGACCTGGCCCCCGACGGCTCGGTCACTTGGGCCAGAGCGATACGCACCGAGCTACCCGGCCGCCGGCAACCCTACTGGCTGGAGACGGGCGACCTTCTGCTGGTGGCGCGCGGAAAGCGGTACTCCGCGACCGCGCTCGACGGAGTCCCAAGCTCTACGGTCTGCGGCCCACACCTCTACCAGCTACGGCCCAAGAGCCGGGGAACGGTGCTGCCAGCGTTCCTGGCATGGCAGATCAACCAAGCGCCCCTCCAGACCGCTCTCCGCGCCGCGGCAGAGGGGTCGAATCAGCTCAGCGTTCGGAGACCCGTGATCGAGGCATTGCCGATCGCGGTGCCGCCGCTACCCGAGCAGCGGCGCATCATCGACCTGGCCAGGGCCGCGGCGCGAGAGCGCGTCGTGCTCGACGGCCTCATTCGAAACCGCGAGCGGCAGCTGAACGCGCTCGCCCATGCACTAGCCAACGTGGCAGGAACCTCATGACCGAAGCACCGATCCGCCAGGACGACATCAACGACGCCGTCTGGGCCGCCTGCGACAGCTTCCGCGGCATTGTGGACCCGAGCATCTACAAGGACTACGTCCTGACGATGCTGTTCCTCAAGTACGTGTCCGATGTCTGGCAGGACCACTATGACCAATACAAGAAGGAGCACGGCGACCATCCGGAGCTCATTGAAGAGCTGCTGAAGAACGAGCGCTTCGTCCTGCCGCCCGAGGCGAGCTTCTACGCCCTGCACGGCAGGCGCTTCGAGCCCGGCAACGGCGAGCGCATCGACAAGGCGCTGCACGCCATCGAGGACGCCAACATCGGCAAGCTGCGCGACGTCTTCCAGGACATCAGCTTCAACGCCAACAAGCTGGGCGAGGAGCAGCAGAAGAACGACATCCTGCGGCACCTGCTGGAAGACTTCTCCAAGCCCGAGCTCAACCTGCGCCCGAGCCGGGTGGGCGAGCTGGACGTCATCGGCAATGCCTACGAGTTCCTGATCAAGAACTTCGCCTCCTCCAGCGGCAAGAAGGCCGGGGAGTTCTACACGCCGCCGGAAGTGTCCACCCTCATGGCGCGGCTTATGGATCCCCAGGAAGGCGACGAGATCTGCGACCCAACCTGCGGCTCGGGTTCCCTACTCATGAAATGCGGCCGCCTGATCCGTGAGCGCAGCGGCGCGCGCAAGTACGCGCTGTTCGGCCAGGAGGCCATCGGCGGCACCTGGGCGCTCGCCAAGATGAACATGTTCCTGCATGGCGAGGACAACCACCGCATCGAGTGGGGCGACACCCTGCGCAACCCCAAGCTGCTGGATGCCAGCGGCTGGCTCAAGCACTTCGACATCGTGGTCGCCAATCCGCCGTTCTCACTGGAGAAGTGGGGCCAGGAAGGCGCCGAGAAGGACCGCTTCGCGCGCTTCAAGCGGGGTGTCCCGCCACGCACCAAGGGCGACTACGCCTTCATCCTGCACATGATCGAAACCATGAAGCCCGGCACCGGCCGCATGGCCGTGGTCGCGCCGCACGGTGTTCTCTTCCGCGGCGCGGCCGAAGGCAGGATCCGCCGCAGGTTGATCGAGGAGAACCTGCTCGACACCGTGATCGGCCTGCCGGAGAAGCTCTTCTACGGTACCGGCATCCCGGCGGCGGTCCTGGTCTTCCGCAAGACGAAAGCGGACGACAAGGTGCTCTTCATCGACGCCAGCCGCGACTACGAGGACGGCAAGAACCAGAACTTCCTGCGGGAGCAGGATCTTCAGCGGATCCTCGACACCTGCGCCGCCCGGAAGAGCGTCGACAAGTACGCCTACCTCGCCAGCCCGGCGGAGATCGCCGAGAACGACTTCAACCTCAACATCCCTCGCTACGTCGACACTTTCGAGGAAGAGGAGGAGATCGACCTCAAGGCCGTGCGCGCGGAGCGCGAAAAGCTGAAGGCTGAGCTGGCGAAGCTCGAAGAGCAGATGGACGCCTATCTGAAGGAGCTGGGCTATGAGTGATTCGAAGAACGAACTGACGACCAACCTCGCCAGAGGCCTGGCGGCTTTTGAGTCGGCGGTTGTTCGCCGGACATGGCACGAGGATCAGTGGTGGTTCGCCATCATCGATGTCGTAGCAGCGCTGACGGACTCAAAGGATCCGGAGGGTTACCTCAAGGATCTGCGAAGGCGGGACGTGGGCCTTGCCGAAAGCTGGGCGCAGATGGCCGAGCTTCTGCGCATCACGACGCCCGGTGGCGTGCAGTTGCTGAATTGCGCGAACGTCGAAGGGGTATTGCGCCTCGTCCAATCCATTCCTTCACCCAGGGCCGAGCCATTCAAGCAGTGGTTGGCGAAGGTGGGCTACGAGAGAATCCAGGAGTCGGAGGCCTTCGACTTCGAGACCTTGAGCGAAGACCAACGCCGCTTGCTCCTGCGCGATGAGATGTCGCGACACAATAAGGATCTGGCCGCGGCCGCCAAGCAGGCGGGAGTAGAGACCCCCGTGGAATACGCGGTATTCCAGGACCACGGCTACCGGGGCTTGTACGGAGGTTTGGGCGCGAAGGACATCCACACCCGCAAGGGTTTGAAGAAGAGCCAGAAGATTCTCGACCACATGGGCAGCACCGAGTTGGCCGCCAACCTGTTCCGTGCCACGCAGACTGAAGAGAAGCTCAAGCGCGACAGGGTCAAGGGCAGGGACGCCGCCAATCGTACTCACCACGACGTAGGCAAGGCCGTGCGCAAGACGATCGAGGGACTGGGCGGTACCTTGCCGGAAAGCCTGCCCAAGCCGGACAAGAGCATCCAGCAGGTACAACGGAATGCTACGCCCAAGCTTGGGAAGAAAAAGTGAATAGGCAATTGTCACCCTTGCAAATCAAACACTTGGGCCAAGGGGAGGGGCAATCTGCCCCCTCCCTTGGCAGGCCTGCGGAAGCAGCTATTGCAAAAAGTGCAACAACTGGGGTTCGCACTGCGCCTACTCCCAAGCGGGTGGCGCCTTACCCGGAGGGCGAACTCGTCTTCGAGTCAACTTGTAAGTCTTCCTTACAAGTTCGAGGAGACGGATTCCGCAACGTCCTCGAAGCCGGCGGGCGCGTAAGCCACGACGACATCAAGTCGCCTAGGCAAATCGATAGCCAATCGTCGCAGAGGAAGAAGGCGCCGAACAAGTGATCTATTCCGGCAATTGCCGCCTCGGCGACCTGTTCGAGAACCGGCGCGAGAAAGGTCGCCCTGGTCTCCCGCTGCTATCCGTCACCATGAATGACGGGCTTGTCGATCGCGATGAACTCGAACGAAAACAGGAATCCAGTCTCGCGCCCGAGGATCACCTGCTCGTAAAGCCGGGAGATATTGCCTACAACATGATGAGGATGTGGCAGGGAGCGTTCGGCTTGGCAGATCAGGAAGCTCTCGTAAGCCCCTCCTACGTCGTGCTAAAGCCCAAGAGCAGGATCGACCCGCTGTATGCGTCGTACCTTTTCAAAACACCCCGATTGGCCTACCTGTTCTGGGCGTATTCGTATGGCCTTACCGATGATCGTTTGCGCCTGTACTACCGCGATTTCGCTCGGATTCCGGTCAGCGTTCCCACCCTGGATGCTCAACGGCATATTGCTGAAACCCTCATCTCCTGGGACAAGGCAGTTCTTGTCGCCGAGCGGTTCGAAGTCGCAAATTCGAATTGGAAGAAAGGTGTCATTACTGAGATCCTTCAGAAGGTAAATACCTCGAACAGCACCGCAGGTCGGCGCAAGCGGGTGAAATTGCGAGATGTTGCGGATGTAGTGGTAAGCAACGTCGACAAGAAACTCCATTCGAATGAATCCATAGTCTCGCTATGCAACTACACGCACGTCTACTACAACCGAATTTTGTCAAAGTCCATTGCGTTCGACAGAGGATCTGCTAGCCAAAGCGAAAAGGAGAGGTTTCTATTGCGCAGAGGCGACGTAGTGATAACGAAAGACTCCGAGGAATCGGCCGACATCGGTGTAGCGACATATGTAAAAGAGCAGATCGACAACCTTGTGTGTGGTTATCACCTCGCAATCGTCCGACCAAATGAAGAAAGATCCGACGGCGCGTTTCTAAGCGCCGTCTTTGCGCAGTGGGAGGTGCGGAAGCATTTTTTTCGCCAAAGCAATGGCGTAACACGCTTCGGCCTTCCCGTTAGCGCGATTCAGGACCTAAAGCTCTCGCTTCCAAGCGTTTACGAGCAGAGGCGAATTGGGTCGCTAATTCTTCAGCTGGAAAATCGTCAAGTCCTTCAGCGAGGAATCGCGGAGAACATTCGGCGCCAACGCCTAGCCATCGGTCAGCGGCTTCTCTTTGGAACGTAGATGGCTGAGTCCCCGACTACGCGTGAACAGTACAGCGCCCACATTCCGGCGCTGCACCTACTTGCCAATCTGGGGTGGAAGTATCTGATCACTGACTCGTGCCTCGGCCTGCGAGGTACGAGGCGCGAAGTGCTCATGAAACCCCGCCTCATCGAGGCACTCAAATCCCGCCGCTTCGACTACAAAGGCGAAACCTACCCCCTCTCCCCCAGCGCCATCGACCAAATCCTGCGTGAGCTCTCCGCACTGAACCTCGGCGAGGGCCTGCTCCCGGCCAACGAACGCCTCTACGGAAAACTGGTGTTCGGCATCACCGTCACCGAGTTCATGCCTGACGGCAAGAAGCACCAGCCAACCGTCCCGATCATCGACTGGTCCGACCCGAAAGCAAATCTCTGGGACGTGACCGAGGAAATGGAAGTGCTGTCCGCCCAGGGCACGCACAACCGCATCCCCGACATCGTCTGTTTCGTGAACGGCATCCCGCTCGCCGTGATTGAGGCAAAGCGCCCGGAAGCCGGCCACGACGGCAAGGCAATGGTGGCCGAAGGGATCAGCCAGCACCTGCGCAACCAGCGGCAGGACGAGATCCCGAATCTCTTCGCCTACGCCCAGTTGCTGCTCTCGATCAGCCACGTGGACGGGCGCTACGGGACGACGCACACGGCGGCCAAGTTCTGGGCGCGCTGGCGGGAGCAGGAGTACGACGAGCAGCAGCTCAAGGCAGTCAAGAACCGCATGCTGGACGCACAGACGCAGGCGGCGTTGTTCGAGGGCAAGCCGGCAAAGCTCGCCCGGTATTTCGAGGCGCTGTGGTCGAAGCCCATGCTGCCGACCGACCAGGACCGCCTGCTGGCCGGCCTGCTCACGCCGGAGCGCCTGCTCCGGTTCCTGCGCGGCTTCGTGCTCTTCGACGCCCGCGTCGGCAAGATCGTCGCCCGCTACCAGCAGTTCTTCGGCATCCAGGCGCTCGCGGCACGGATCGGGAAGTTCCGCCCCGACGGCGGGCGCGAGGGCGGGATCATCTGGCACACCACCGGCTCGGGGAAGAGCTACACCATGGTGTTCCTCACCAAGGCGCTGCTGCTGGACGAGGCGCTCAAGGCCTGCAGGATCGTGGCGGTGACCGACCGGGTGGACCTGGAGGACCAGCTCGCGCGCAACTTCATGGCGGGCGGCGCCTTCGGGTCGGCGGCGGCCACGAAGAAGGAAGGCGAGCGCAGCAAGGCGACCTCGGGCCGGGACCTCGCCTGGCGCATCGGCCACGGCAACGAACGGATCGTGTTCACGCTGGTGCAGAAGTTCAACACCGCCTCGCGCCTGCCGGAGTGCCGCAACGACTCGCCCGACCTGATCGTCCTGGTGGACGAAGGGCACCGCAGCCACGGCGGCGAGGCGCACGAGCGCATGCGCAAGGCGCTGCCGAAGGCCGCCTACGTGGCCTTCACCGGCACGCCGCTGCTCAAGGAAGAGAAGACCGCCAACAAGTTCGGCCCCATCGTGCACACCTACACCATGCAGCGCGCCGTGGAGGACGAGACGGTGACGCCGCTGCTCTACGAGGAGCGGGTGCCGGAGCTGGAGATCAACGAGCAGGCGGTGAACCAGTGGTTCGAGAAGATCACGGCCGGCATGTCGGACAGGCAGCGCGGCGACCTGAAGAAGAAGTTCTCCAGCAAGGGGGCGATCTACGGAGCCGCCAACCGGATCGAGCTCATCGCCTGGGACATCGCGACGCACTTCAGCGAGAACGTAAGGAAGGTGGGCAGCGGCCTCAAGGGCCAGGTGGCGACCGATTCCAAGCTCGACGCCGTCCGCTACAAGCGCGCGCTGGACGAAACGGGTCTCGTCACCAGCGCCGTGGTGATCTCGCCGCCCGACACGCGCGAGGGCAACACGGAGGTGGACGAAGAGTCCCTGCCGGAAGTGCAGAAGTGGTGGAAGCAGAACGTGGTCGGCGATCCGGAGGCCTGGGAGAAGCGCGTCGTGGCCGATTTCGGCACCGACGGCGACCCGGACCTGCTGATCGTGGTGGACAAGCTGCTGACGGGCTTCGACGAGCCGCGCAACGCCTTCCTCTACATCGACAAACCGCTCAAGGACCACAACCTCATCCAGGCGGTGGCACGCGTCAATCGCCTGCATGACGCCAAGCGCTTTGGCGTGCTGGTGGACTACCGGGGCATCCTCAAGGAGCTGGACACCGCCCTGCGCGCCTACCAGGATCTCGAGAACCGGACGCAAGGGGGCTACGAGATCGAGGACCTGGCGGGCCTGTACCGGCAGATGGGCACCGAGTACAAGCGGCTGCCCGGTCTGCACGAGCGCCTGTGGTCCTTCTTCGCGGGCGTGAAGAACCGGAAGGACCTGGAGCAGTACCGGCAGGCCCTGATGCCGAAGCTGGCGGCCGGCGAGGACGGCGAAAGCCACGACACGCGGCAGAAAATCCGGGACGAGTTCTACGTCGCGCTCACCGAATTCGGGCTCTGCCTGCAGACCGCACTCTCTTCGCGCAGCTTCTTCGAAGACCGCGGCTTCACCGAGAGGACGATCACGGGCTACAAGGAAGACCTGCGATTCTTCACGAGCCTGCGCAAGATCGCGCGCCAGGACGCCATGGAAACCGTGGACTACAGCGTCTACGAGGAGCAGATCCGGCGCCTGGTGGACAAGCAGGTCATCGGCAAGCAGGTGCGGGAACCGGAAGGCGTGTACCTCGTGCACGAGCTTGGCACTGCCGGCGAACCCGACGGCTGGTCGGCGGAGAAGGCAAGGAACGAAACCGACCTCATCCGCACACGCCTGCGCAGGACGATCGAGCAGGACCTGGCCGACGATCCCTACGCGCAGAAGGTGTTCGCCGAGCTGCTGAAGCAGGCGATCGCCGAGGCCGAAGCGATGTTCGATCACCCTCTCAAGCAGTACGCGCTGTTCAAGGCGTTCGAGAAGCGGGTCGAGGAACGGGAAACGCCCGGCGTTCCGGATGCGTTCGGCGACAAACCGGAGGTCAAGGCGTACTACGGCGCGATCCGGCTTGCCCTGGGCGGCGACCCGGCGCACGAGGAATCCATGCGGGCGCGCTATGTGGACGAAGCGTTCCGGATCGAACGCGTCGTGAAGGACGCGATCGCCGAGAACTCGCTCAATCCGCAGAACATCGAGGCCGCGGTGCGCAAAGGGCTGCTGCCCGGCCTGTTCAAGCTGATGGGCCTGGAATCCGCCAAGGGCGTGATCGAGCATGTCATCCAGATCATCCGCGTGCGCCTGAGCCGGCGCTGACGGCGTGCAAGCCGTGGAACACCGCCTGAGGTACGGCGAAGAGCTGATTCCGTACCGGGTTCGCCGGCGCGCGTCGCGCCATCCCGGCCGCGTCGCGATTCACGTCGAGTCCGACGGGCGGGTGCTGGTGGACGCGCCGCGGGACGCGACGGACGGCGATGTCCGCAAGGCGCTATCGAAACGAGCCTCCTGGATTCACCGCCACGTAGCCGCCGCGCGCCGGCGTCACGTAAACCTGCGTCCACGCGAGTACGTCAGCGGGGAGACGCTCTTCTACCTTGGTCGCCGCTATCGCCTCAAGGTACTGGTTCGAGTGGCCCAGGAACCCTGCGTGCGCCTGCGCGCCGGGTACATCGAAGTCACCGGCCGCTCCCGAAACCGGGATTCCGTTCGCTTGGCGCTGAAGGCGTGGTACCTGACCCGGGCGAAGCAGGCGCTGGCGCAGCGGCTGAAGGGTATGGCCGAATCGCTGCGCTGGCTGAGAACCGGGCCAGAGATCCGCTACCAGACCATGCGTCGCCAATGGGGAAGCTGCTCGCCCGCCGGACGGTTGCTCCTGAACCCGATGCTCGTGAAGGCGCCCCCGGATTGCATCGACTACGTGCTGCTCCACGAGCTGTGCCACTTCCGGGAGCACAACCACGGGCGGCGCTTCTACGCCCTGCTCGACCGCCACATGGTGGACTGGCGCGAACGGAAGGCCCGTCTGGACAACCTGGCGGAGCAGATCCTGGCCTGACGCCCCGGAAGACCCTTGCAATGTAACCGATCGGTTACATTTTGTCTGCCCGGACTACTCCACCGTGACGGACTTCGCCAGGTTCCTCGGTTTGTCCACGTCGGTGCCGCGCGCGAGCGCGGTGTGGTAGGCAAGCAGCTGCAGCGGCACCACGTGCAGGATCGGCGACAGCAGGCCGTAATTCTCCGGCAGCCGGATCACGTGCACGCCCTCTTCCGCGCGCATCCGTGAGTCCGCGTCCGCGAGTACGTAGAGTTCGCCGCCGCGCGCGCGGACTTCCTGCATGTTGGACTTGAGTTTCTCCAGCAACGCGTCATTGGGCGCAACCGTCACCACCGGCATCTCGGCGGTAACCAGCGCGAGCGGCCCGTGCTTGAGTTCGCCCGCCGGGTATGCCTCGGCATGAATGTAGGAAATTTCCTTGAGCTTCAGCGCGCCTTCGAGCGCGATCGGGTAGTGCAGCCCGCGCCCCAGGAAAAGCGCGTTCTCCTTTTTCGCGAAGCGTTCGGACCAGGCGATGATCTGCGGCTCGAGCGCCAGAGCGGCGGCGATGGCCTTGGGCAGGTGGCGCAGTCGGCGCAGTTGCAGCCGCTCATCCCGCATTGGCAGCCTGCGCTTCAGTTTCGCCAGGGTCAGGGCAAGCAGGAACAGGGCCACCAGCTGGGTGGTGAACGCCTTGGTCGACGCGACGCCGATTTCCACGCCGGCATGGGTCAGGAAACGCAGCTTCGTTTCCCGCATCATCGCGCTGGAGGCGACGTTGCAGATCGCAAGCGTGCGCTTCTGGCCCAGCGCGCGCGCATGCTTTAGCGCCGCGAGGGTGTCCGCGGTCTCGCCGGACTGCGACACCACCACCACGAGCGTGTCCGGATTCGGAATGCTCTCGCGATAGCGGTACTCGCTCGCGATCTCGACCTGGGTCGGCAGGCGCGCGATGGACTCGAACCAGCCCTTCGCCGTCAGCCCTGAGTAATAGCTTGTCCCGCAGGCGAGGATCAGCACGGAATCCACCTTGCGGAGGACCGCCCCCTTCGGGTCGCTGAACAGCGACGGCGCGATGCCCTCGATGCCCTCCAGCGTATCGGCCACCGCCCGGGGCTGCTCGAAGATCTCCTTCTGCATGAAATGCCGGTAGGGTCCGAGATCGGCGGCGGCGCTGGCGACCTTCACCGTCTTCACGGCTCGCTTCGCGTCCCGGCCGGCGCCATCGCGCACTCGGAATCCATCCAGCGCGATCTCGGCGACATCGCCCTCTTCCAGGAACACGATGCGATCGGTGGTGCCGGCAAGTGCGAGCGCATCCGAGGCAATGAACATCTCGCCCTTGCCGACGCCCACGACGAGCGGGCTGCCGGCGCGCGCCCCGACCACGCGATGGGGCTCCTGCTTCGCCACCACCGCAATGGCGTAGGCGCCCGACAACCGCTTCACGGCGAGGCCCACCGCATCGAACAGTCTGCCCTTGTAGAGGCTGTGGACCAGGTGGGCGATGACCTCGGTGTCGGTCTGGGTCTCGAAGGCGTAGCCCTTGCCCCTCAGCTCGGCGCGCAAGTCCTCGTGGTTTTCGATGATGCCGTTGTGCACCAGCGCGATTTCGCCCCTGGAGAAGATCGGATGCGCGTTGTGGGTCACCGGGGCACCGTGAGTGGCCCACCGCGTGTGCGCGATGCCGGTCTCGGCAGACAGCTTCTGCTTCGCCACGCGTGCGTCGAGCGCGGCGACGCGCTCCACGCTGCGCACGCGGGCGAGGCCGCCCTCGGCGAGGGTGGCCACGCCGCAGGAGTCATAGCCGCGATACTCCAGGCGCCGCAGCCCTTCGACGAGCACCGGAACGATGTCGCGCCTTGCCGCCGCCCCGACGATCCCGCACATGGCTAGGCCTTCCTCTTTGGCTTCCACCCCGGCAGCGATACCTGCTTCGCGCGCGCCACGGTCAATTGCCCCGCGGGGGTGTCCTTGCTGATGGTCGATCCGGCGCCGATGTACGAGCCCTTGGCAATCCGGACCGGCGCCACCAGGGTGGCGTCCGAGCCGATGAAGCAGTCGTCCTCGATCACGGTCCGGTGCTTGGCCGCGCCGTCGTAGTTGCAGGTGATGGCGCCCGCGCCGATGTTGACCCGCGCCCCGACCTCCGAGTCGCCGATGTAGGACAGGTGGTTCGCCTTGGAGCCGGCGCCGATGCGGCTCGCCTTCACTTCGACGAAATTGCCGATATGGACCTCCTGCGCCAGCCTGGTGCCGGGACGCAGCCGGGCGTAGGGCCCGATGCGGCAGCGCGCCCCGACTTCGGCGTCCTCCAGCAGCGAGAAGGCATGGATCTCGGTGCCCGCGGCGACGCTGACGTTGCGCAGCACGCAATTGGGCCCGACCTTCACGCCGTCGCCCAACGTTACCTTGCCCTCGAACAGGCAATTGACGTCGATGGAGACGTCACTGCCGCACTTGAGCTCGCCGCGAACATCCACGCGCCACAGGTCGGCAAGCGCGACCCCGGCATCGAGCAGGCGTCTCGATTGCGCGTTCTGGAACGCGCGCTCAAGGATCGCCAGCTCGTAGCGGGAGTTGACACCCACTACCTCCCAGGTCTCGGTGGCCTTCACCGCAGTCACCGGTGCCCCGGCGCCAGCGGCGATGCCAATGACATCGGTGAGGTAATACTCCTTCTGGGCATTGCGGTTGGCGACCTTTGCCAGCCAACCCGCGAGCCGCGAAGCATGTCCGGCAAGGAAGCCGGCATACCACTCGCGGATGGCGAGTTCCTTCGGCTTCGCGTCCCGATGCTCGACGATGCACTGCACGCGCCCCTGCGCGTCCCGCACCACGCGCCCGTAGCCGGTCGGGTCGGACAGGTCGCTGCTGGCGATCGCGAGTCCCTTGCCCGAGGCGCGCACCAGCTTCTTCAGCGTTTCGGCGCGCACCATGGGCACGTCGCCATTGAGCACCAGCACAGTGGCAGCGCGCGACACCCGGGGCAACGCCTGCTGCAGTGCATGGCCGGTGCCGAGTCGCCGCACCTGCTCCACCCATTCGATGCGCTCGCCCGCGAATGCGGCCTTGACCGCCTCGCCGCCGTGCCCGTGCACGACGTGGATCTTCGAGGGCTTCAGCGCGCGCGCAGCGGCGATGACATGCGCCAGCAGCGGGCGTCCCGCGAGGCGATGCAGCACCTTTGGCAGGTCCGAGCGCATGCGCTTGCCCTGCCCGGCTGCGAGGATCACGACTTCAAGCGCCATGGCGCGTCGATTGTAGCTTCGATTGCCTGCCGCGCCGGCCGCTCACCAGTGCGCCGGGGGCTTCTTGCTGAGGATGATGCGCTCGCGCGTCTGGACGACGTAGCCCCCGACCGACAGGTCCTTCAGGATCCGGCTGACCATCTCGCGGGAGGCGCCCACGCGGCTGGCGATGTCCTGCTGCGTCAGGCGTTCCTCGATCACCAGCACGCCGTCCTTCTCCTCCGCGAGCTCGAGCAGCAGCCGGGCCACGCGGCCATAGACGTCCATCAGGGCCAGGCTCTTCACGTTTGCAGTCAAGTCGCGCACCCGGTGAATGAGCTTCTCGGTCAGGCTGAGCGAGAACGCCGGGTTCCGCGCCAGGAACGCGCGGAATTCGGCTTTCGGCACCACCAGGCAACGGGAAGCCTCCAGGGCCATCACGGAGGCGGAGCGCGGCCCCTCGTCGAGCACCATCTCGCCGAAGTACTCGCCTGGTCCCTGGATGGAGAGCACCACCTCGCGGCCTTCGCCGTCGCTGACGAAGGCCTTCACCCGCCCTTCCAGGATGATGTACAGCGAATCGGTGGCCTCGCCCTCCCGGACGATGACCGCCTGCTTCAGGAAGCTTTGCGCAATGCCGCGCGACCTGATGGCGGTCAGGTCGGCATCGGTGAGGCGGAAGGCGCGCTGGCCGCTGCGGGCGGTCACGGCGCGGGATTCTATCTCGGCAGTTCCGAGAACCCCATCAGGAACTCGTCCACCGCGCGGGCGCACTGGCGCCCCTCGCGGATGGCCCAGACCACCAGGGACTGGCCACGACGCATGTCGCCGGCGGCGAAGACCTTGGGCACCGAGGTAGCGTAGCAACCGGCGCCGTCGGTGGTCGCGCGCGCATTGCCGCGCGAATCCTTGTCCACGCCGAACCCCTCCAGCACCGACTGCGCGGGCGAAACGAATCCCATAGCCAGCAGCACCAGGTCCGCGGGGATGGTGAATTCGGACCCGGCGACCTCCACCGGCTTGCCGTCCTTCCACTCCAGGCGGACCGCCTTCAGCGCCTTGACCATGCCGTTCTCGCCAATCAACTGCTTGGTCGCGATGGACCAGTCGCGCTCGGCGCCCTCTTCGTGGGACGACGAGGTGCGCAGGCGCGTCGGCCAGTAGGGCCAGACCGGATTGAGCTCGGGGTCAGGCGGCATCGGCAGCAGTTCGAACTGGGTGACCGAGGCCGCGCCATGCCGGTTCGAGGTGCCGACGCAGTCCGAGCCGGTGTCACCGCCGCCAATGACCACGACGTGCTTGTCCTTGGCCCACAAGTCCTTGACGCCACGGTCGCCCGCCACGCGCCGGTTCTGCAGCGGCAGGAAATCCATCGCGAAATGCACTCCCTCGAGCTCGCGCCCCGGCACCGGCAGGTCGCGCGGCACTTCGGCGCCGCCGGCCAGCACCACGGCATCGAACTCGGCCAGCAGCTTCTTCGGATCCACCGTCTGCGCCTTCGGGTTGCCGGCGCCGAGCGGCGCGGAGGCGACGACCTGATTGGTGCGGAACTCGACGCCCTCGGCCTTCATCTGCTCGACGCGGCGATCGATGTGGCCTTTCTCCATCTTGAAGTCGGGGATGCCGTAGCGCAGCAGCCCGCCGGCGCGGTCGTTCTTCTCGAACACGGTGACCGCGTGCCCGGCGCGCGCGAGCTGCTGCGCGCTGGCAAGGCCGGCGGGTCCGGAACCGATGACCGCGACCTTTTTCCCGGTCTTCTGCGCTGCCGGCTGGGGCGTGACCCAGCCCGATTCCCAGGCCTTGTCCACGATCGCGTGTTCGATGGACTTGATGCCCACCGGGTCGGCGTTGATGCGCAGCACGCAGGCTTCCTCGCAGGGTGCGGGGCAGACGCGGCCGGTGAACTCGGGAAAATTGTTCGTGGAGTGCAGCGTCCGGATCGCGGCCTGCCAGTCCTGCCGGTAGACCAGGTCGTTCCAGTCCGGAATGATGTTGTTTACCGGGCAGCCGGACATGCAGAACGGCGTACCGCAGTCCATGCAGCGCGCGCCCTGGACCTTTGCCTCGTCGTCCGAGAGGTGGATGACGAACTCGCGATAGTGCTTCTTGCGCGAGTCCTTGTCCTCGCTCGCCTCCTGAAGGCGCTGGAATTCGAGGAATCCGGTGACCTTGCCCATCTACGCCGCCACTTTCTTCTGCGCCGCGGCGAGCTCGCCGAGCGCGCGCCGGTACTCCTTCGGGAACACCTTGACGAAGCGGCCGCGGAATTCGCTCCATTTCTCCAGGACCTGCTGGCCGCGACGGCTGCCGGTGTGCTTGACGTGCGCCTCGATGAGCGGGCGCAGGATGGCTTCGTCAGCCTGGCCGAGGTGCCACAGCTCCCGCGCCACTTTGCCCTGCTGCTCGGATTCGGTAAGCACGGGCTCCAGGTCCACCATCGCCGGATTGCAGCGCTTCACGAACTCGCCGTCCAGGTCCAGCACGTAGGCGATGCCGCCCGACATGCCGGCCGCGAAATTGCGCCCGGTAAGACCGAGCACCGCCACGGTGCCGCCGGTCATGTATTCGCAGCCGTGGTCACCCACGCCCTCGACCACCGCGGCCGCGCCGGAGTTGCGCACCGCGAAGCGCTCTCCGGCGACGCCGCGGAAATAGGCTTCGCCCGCAATCGCGCCGTAGAGGACCACGTTGCCGGTGATGATGTTCTCGGTCGGCTCGCCGCGGAACTTGGGCGAGGGCTGCACCGAGATGCGGCCGCCAGAAAGTCCCTTGCCGGTGTAGTCGTTGGTGTCGCCCACCAGGTCCAGCGTCACGCCGCGCGCGAGGAAGGCGCCGAAGCTCTGGCCAGCGGAGCCGGCGAACTTCACCCGGATGGTGTCCTCCGGCAGGCCTTCGTGGCCGTAGCGGCTGGCGATTTCGTGCGACAGCATCGTGCCGACGGTGCGATTGACATTGCGGATCGGCATGTCGATGGCGACCTTCTCGCCGCGCAGAAGCGCCGGCTGCGCCAGCTCCACCAGGCGGCGGTCGAGCGCCCTATCCAGGCCGTGGTCCTGGGTCTCGGTGTGGCGCAGCGACACCTCGGCGGGCATCTTCGGCATGTAGAAGATGCGCGAGAAGTCCAGGCCCTTCGCCTTCCAGTGCTCGATGCCCTTCTTCATGTCGAGCAGGTCGGTGCGGCCGATGAGCTCGTCGAGCTTCCTCACGCCCAGGCTTGCCATCAGCTCGCGCACTTCCTCGGCGACGAAGAAGAAATAGTTCACCACGTACTCGGGCTTGCCGGTGAACTTCCGGCGCAGCACGGGATCCTGCGTCGCAACGCCCACCGGGCAGGTATTGAGATGGCACTTGCGCATCATGATGCAGCCCTGCACCACCAGCGGCGCGGTGGCGAAGCCGAACTCGTCCGCGCCCAGGATGGCGCCGACGACGACATCGCGGCCGGTCTTCAACTGCCCGTCCACCTGCACCGCGATGCGGCCGCGCAGGCGGTTGAGCGCAAGCGTCTGCTGCGTCTCGGCAAGGCCCAGTTCCCAGGGCGTGCCCGCGTGCTTGATCGAGCTCCAGGGCGAGGCGCCGGTGCCGCCGTCGTGGCCGGAGATGGTGACGTGGTCCGCCTTCGCCTTGGATACGCCCGCGGCGACGGTGCCGACGCCAACCTCGGACACCAGCTTCACCGAGATCGAGGCCTTCGGGTTGGCGTTCTTCAGGTCGTGAATGAGCTGCGCCAGGTCCTCGATGGAATAAATGTCGTGGTGCGGCGGCGGACTGATCAGTTCCACGCCGGGCGTGGAGTAGCGCAACTCGGCGATGTACTCCGAGACCTTCTTGCCTGGCAACTGGCCGCCTTCGCCCGGCTTGGCGCCCTGCGCCATCTTGATCTGGATCTGCTCGGCGCTGGCGAGGTACTCGGCAGTGACGCCAAAGCGGCCCGAGGCCACCTGCTTGATCCTCGATTTGAGCATGTCGCCTTCGCGCAGCTCGATGTCCGTCTCGACGCGGGACGCCCCCAGGCGCGAGCGAAGCGTCTCGCCAGACTTCGCCAGCGCGTAGCGCTTGCGGTCCTCGCCGCCCTCGCCGGTGTTCGACTTGCCGCCGATCCGGTTCATCGCGATCGCAAGCGAGGTGTGCGCCTCGGTCGAGATCGAGCCCAGCGACATGGCGCCGGTCGCGAAGCGCTTCACGATCTCGGCGGCGGGCTCGACTTCCTCCAGCGGCACCGGCTTGACCATGTCGTGGCGGAACTCGAACAGGCCGCGGAAGGTCATGTGGCGCGCGGACTGGTCGTTCACCAGCTGCGCGTATTCCTTGTACGTCGACCAGGACTTCTGCCGCGTCGAGTGCTGCAGCTTGGCGATAACGTCGGGCGTCCACATGTGCTCTTCGCCGCGCACGCGCCAGGCGTATTCGCCGCCTGCGTCCAGCGCCGCCTGCAGCACCGGGTCTCGCTCGTCGAAGGCGGCGCGATGGACGCGCATAGCCTCCTCGGCGATCTCGAACAGGCCGATCCCGCTCACCTTGGACGTGGTTCCCGTGAAGTACCTGTCCACCACCGTCCGCGACAATCCGATGGCCTCGAATATCTGCGCCCCGGTGTAGGACATGTAGGTGGAAATGCCCATCTTGGACATCACCTTCTTCAGTCCCTTGCCGATCGCCTTGACGAAGTTCTTGATCGCCTTCCGGCCGTCCACGCCGCCTTCGAGGCGGCCCTGCTGGGCGAGATCGAGCAGCGTCTCCAGCGCCAGGTAGGGATGCACCGCCTCGGCGCCGTAGCCGCCCAGCAGCGCAAAATGGTGCACTTCGCGGGCCGAGCCGGTTTCCACCACCAGGCCGGTGGAGGTGCGCAGGCCCTTTGCCACCAGGTGCTGGTGGATGGCAGACAGGGCGAGCAGCGCGGGGATGGCGACCCGGTCGCGATCCACCTTGCGGTCGGAGATGATGATGATCGAGGTGCCCGAGCGCACGGCGTCCTCGGCTTGCGCGCGCAGCGAGGCGAGGCGCGCCTCGATCGCCTCCTTGCCCCACTCCACCGGGTAGGTGATGTCCAGCTCGCACGCCTGGAACTTGCCCTGGGTGTAGCGCTCGATGTGGCGCACCTTCTCCATCTCGAAGAAATCCAGCACCGGCTGGCTCACCTCGAGCCGCAGCGGCGGGTTCATCTCGTCGATGCCAAGCAGGTTGGGCTTGGGGCCGATGAACGACACCAGCGAGGTCACCAGTTCCTCGCGGATCGGGTCGATCGGCGGGTTGGTGACCTGGGCGAACAACTGCTTGAAGTAGTGGTAGAGCGTCTTGTCCTTGCCCGAGAGCACCGCCAGCGGCGAATCGTTGCCCATGGAGCCGGTGGGCTCCTCGCCCGCCTGCGCCATCGGCGCCATCAGGAACTTGAGGTCTTCCTGGGTGTAGGCGAAGGCCTGCTGCCGGTCGAGCAGCGACACCGCCGAGCGCTCCGGCTGCTGGCGGTCGCTTTCCACCTCGTCCAGCTTGACGCGGATGCGGTCGATCCATTCCGCGTAGGGGCGATGGTGCGCGAGCGTGTCCTTGAGCTCCTTGTCGTCGACGATGCGGCCCTTCTCCAGGTCGACCAGGAACATCTTGCCCGGCTGCAGGCGCCACTTCTTGACGATCTTCTCCTCCGGCACCGGCAGGCAGCCGCACTCCGAGCCCATGATCACCAGGTCGTCATCGGTGACGATGTAGCGCGAGGGCCTGAGGCCGTTGCGGTCCAGCGTGGCGCCGATCTGGCGGCCGTCGGTGAAAGCGATCGAGGCCGGGCCGTCCCAGGGCTCCATCATCGCGGCGTGGTACTCGTAGAACGCGCGCCGCGCCGGATCCATCAGGGTGTGGTTCTCCCACGCCTCCGGGATCATCATCATCATCGCGTGCGCGACCGAGTAGCCGCCCATGACCAGCAGTTCCACCGCGTTGTCGAACGAGGCCGAGTCCGACTGGCCGTCGTAGATCAGCGGCCAGATCTTGGCCAGGTCCTCGCCCAGCACCGGGCTGGAGATGGCGCCCTGGCGGGCCCGGATCCAGTTGACGTTGCCGCGCACGGTGTTGATCTCACCGTTGTGCGCGATCAGGCGGAATGGATGCGCCAGGTCCCATGACGGGAAGGTGTTGGTGGAGAAGCGCTGGTGGATCAGGGCGAGTGCGGACACCACGCGCGCGTCCTTCAGGTCCAGGTAGTACTCGCCGACCTGATGGGCGAGCAGCATGCCCTTGTAGGCTAGGGTGCGCGCAGACATGGACGGAACGTAGAATTCCTTGCCATGCGCAAGCTGCAGCGCCTGGATGGCGTGCCCGGCGCTCTTCCTGATGATGTAGAGCTTGCGCTCCAGCGCGTCGGTGACGGTGACGCCCTTGCCGCGGCCGACGAACACCTGCCGGATCACCGGCTCCAGGTTTTTCGCCGGTTCGGCCAGGTCGCTGTTGTCCACCGGGACGTCGCGCCAGCCGATCAGCACCTGGCCTTCGTCCTTGATGGCGCGCTCGATTTCATACTCGCAGGCAAGGCGGCTCGCCGGCTCGCGCGGCAGGAACACCATCCCTACGCCGTACTGCCCGGCTGGGGGCAGCGTCACGCCCTGCTTTGCCATCTCCTCGCGCAGGAAACGGTCCGGGACCTGGATCAGGATGCCGGCGCCATCCGACAGCTTCGGGTCCCAGCCCACCGCGCCGCGGTGCGTGAGGTTGCGCAGCACCGTGAGGCCCTGCTCGACGATGGAATGCGTCTTGCGGCCCTTGATGTGCGCGACGAAGCCTACGCCACAGGCGTCATGCTCGTTGCCTGGGTCGTACAACCCCTGGGGACTCGGCAAGGACGGATGGTTCACGTCTAAGACCTTGATTTGGCGACGATTAATGAGTTCAGATGACATCTTCGCCGCTCCGCACAAAAACGCAGGGCGAACTGCGGAATATACCTGCACACCCTTGTCGTTTCAAGGGCTTGGCTGGGAAGCGAGGAGCTGGGAGGGTTACTGCGTCGCAGCAGCCAGTGCTTCGCGGACCAGCTTCTCGTCCACACCGTCGCGCAGGCTGGCGCGGCCGATGGCATCCAGCAGGACGAAGCGGACGCGGCCCTGCGCGGCCTTCTTGTCCACCTGCATAAGCTCGAGGTAGCGCTCGGCGCCGAGCGCCGGTCCCTGCACCGGCAGGCGTGCGCGCGCGAGCAGTGCGCGCACGCGCCCGGCGTCCGCCGCCGCGAGGCCTCCGCTTCTCACCGACAATTCCGCGGCCATCACCATTCCGGCAGCAACCGCCTCGCCATGAAGCCATTCGCCATATCCCAGCCCGGCCTCGATGGCATGGCCGAACGTATGGCCGAAATTGAGCAGCGCGCGCATGCCGGTCTCGCGCTCGTCGGCCGCGACCACCTGGGCCTTGAGCTCGCAGGACCGCCGAACCGCGTGCGCGAGCGCCTCGCGGTCGCGTGCGAGCAGCTTCTCCACGTTCGACTCCAGCCACGCGACGAATCCGTCGTCCAGGATAAAGCCGTGCTTGATGACTTCCGCGATGCCGGCGCGCAGCTCGCGCTCCGCCAGCGTGTCCAGCGTCGCCACGTCGGCGATGACCGCGAGCGGCTGGTGGAAGGCGCCAACCATGTTCTTGCCGCGCGCGTGGTTGATCGCGGTCTTGCCCCCGACCGACGAGTCGACCTGCGCGAGCAGCGTCGTCGGCACCTGGAGAAAGGGCACGCCACGCTGGTAAACCGCGGCGGCGAATCCCGCGAGATCGCCCACCACGCCCCCACCCAACGCGACCACCAGGGTATCGCGGCCACAGCGCGCCGCGAGCAGAGCGTCGAACACCTGCTCCAGCGTCTGCCATCCCTTGGCCTGCTCGCCGTCGGCGATCACGACACTCGTCACCGTGCGCGCGCCCGCCGCACGCAGCGCGCGCTCCAGCCGGTCGAGGTACAGCGGGCCAACGACCGCATTGGTGACAACGGCGACCGCGCTGCTGCCGAGGTGCGGTGCATAGAGCCCGGGCTGGTCGAGCAGCCCGGTCCCGATATGGATCGGGTAGCCTCGCGCGCCCAGCTCTACGCGGAGAGTCGGCACAGGTCCTCCAGGCGCCCGAGCAGGTCACGCGACAGCGCCTGCACTCCCTGCCGTCCGGTATCCATCACGATATCCGCCGTCTCGCGGTAGAGCGGATCGCGCACGGCGTAAAGCGCATCGAGCGTCGCGCGCGGATCGGCTGTCGCCAGCAGCGGCCGGTTGCGGTCGTGCCGCACACGCTGCCACAGGTCTGCGGGCCGGCCATGCAGGTAGATCACGACGCCGGAATCGGCGAGCCGGCGCCGATTCTCCTCAGCGAGGATCGCGCCGCCACCGGTGGCCAGGACGACGCCCTCCAGCGCGCACAATTCCTCCAGCAACTGCGCTTCGCGCGCGCGGAATCCGGCCTCGCCCTCGATGTCGAATATCACTGGCACGCTCACGCCGCAGCGCGCCTCGATCTCGTGGTCGGAATCGTGAAACACGCGCCTCAGGCGGCGCGCCAGGATGCGGCCGACGGTGGTTTTGCCCGCGCCCATCATGCCGACGAGGATGACGTTGTTGCGCCCGCGCTTCACGGCATCATTGTAACCAGCGCAACCAGCGACCCAAAAGAGAACGGCCGGGGGGGCCCGGCCGTCGGGAAGTCCTGGAGGACGCCGCTAGCGGACCGTCATCCGCTCATTAACCACGCGCGGCGTGATGAACACCAGCAGTTCGGTCTTGAAGGTCCGCGTGGCGTTGTTGCGGAACAGGAAGCCGATATAGGGCAACTCGCCGAAGAACGGCACGCGCGTGGTGTCGCTGCGGTCTTCCTGCTCGTAGATGCCGCCGATCACCACTGTGCCGCCGTTCTCGACCAGGACCTCGGTCTTGACGTGCTTGGTCGTGATCTGCACGCCGGAGGGCGTGACGGCGCCGGGCTGGTCCTTGTTCACGTCCAGCGTCATGATGATGTTGCCGTCGGGCGTGATCTGCGGCTTCACCTTGAGCGACAGGTTGGCCTTGCGGAACGACACTGCGGTGGCGCCCGAGGAGGTGGCCGACTGGTAGGGGATCTCCGTGCCCTGCTCGATCACCGCTTCGACCTGGTCGGCAGTCAGCACGCGCGGGCTGGCGATCACCTTTGCCTTGCCGTCGGCCTCCAGCGCCGAAACCTCGAGGTTTAGGAACTGGGTCAGCTTCGAGTTAAAAAGGATGAAAGAGAACTGGCCGGCATTGAAGTCGTTCAGGCCCCGGGCCGGCATGTTGACCGACAAGCTGTCCGGAATGAACACCGGGGTGCCGCCCTGCGCACCGCCCCCGGCGTGGCCGCCGACGTCGCCCAGGCCGCCGCCAAAGTGGAAGCGCGGGCTGTTGGCGCCGAGTATCCGATGGCCAGCGGCGGCGAAGTCATGCACGCCCAGCCGCGCACCCAGGTTCTTGCTGAACTTGTCCTCGGCCTCGACGATGCGCGCCTCGATCATCACCTGCCGCACCGGCACGTCCACCTTCGCGACCAGACGGCGGATCTCGTCCAGCTTTGTCGGGATGTCCTGGATGAACAGCTGGTTGGTGCGCGGGTCCCACACCGCGCTGCCGCGCTTGGACAGTATGCGTTGCTTCTCGTCGGTCAGGATCTTGGTGAAGGCGTCGACCTTCGTGTAATTGAGCTGGAAGGACTCGGTGCGCAGTGGCTCGAGCTCGTTGATCTGGTTCTGCGCCTCCAGTTGCAGCTTTTCGCGCGTCGCCAGCTCGTCGCGCGGCGCGATCCAGATCACGTTGCCCGACTTGCGCATGTCCAGGCCGCGCGTCTGCAGAATGATGTCCAGCGCCTGGTCCCAGGGCACCTCCTTCAGGCGCAAGGTGATGCTGCCGCCGACGGTGTCGCTGGTGATGATGTTCAGGTCGGTGAAGTCGGCGATGACGTTGAGCACCGCCCGCACCTCCACGTTCTGGAAGTTGAGCGACAGCTTTTCGCCGGTGTAGCGGCCGCGCTGCTGGCCGCGCGCCGGATCGACCACTGCGGCCTTCACCTCGACCACAAACTGGGTGTCGGACTGGTAGGCGTTGTGCTCCCAGTTGCCCTTGGCCTCGATCACCATGCGCACGTTCTCGCCCTGCTGGAACGTGTTGATGGTCTGCACCGGCGTGGCGAAATCGACCACGTCAAGGCGCCGGCGCAGGTTGTCCGGCAGCGTCGACTTGATGAACTCGACCACGATGTTCTGGCCCTGCTGGCGAATGTCGATTCCGGTGGAGGTGTCCGACAGGTCCACGACAATGCGCCCTTCGCCCGTCTTGCCGCGGCGGAAATCGACGTCGCGCAGCGCGTGCTTGGTGTCGGCCTTGCCTTCGGCGAAATGCGTGGCGGCGGCGCTCGGCGCCTGGGCCACCGCGGCGGCGGCGAGCGTCACCACCAGCGTGCGGCCGTCGATCGCGCTCTCGTGGGACACCGGCCGGCGCAGGTTGAGCACCAGGCGGGTGCGCTCGGCGCCCTGCACCAGGTTCATGCTGCGCAGTTCGCCCTGGCCGATGTCCTGCGCGTTGCGGCCGAGCGCGTTGGCGGTGTTGGCGAAATCGAAGGCGATGCGCGAGGGGCTGGCGACCGAGAAATTCGGCGGCACGCTCTTCAGCGCCTCCTTCGTGGTGATGCGCACCACGACGTTGCCGCCCTGTTGCACGACCTCGAAGGCCTCGATGCTGTTCGCCTGTGCAAACGCGAGTCCAGTGCCCCCGAGCCAGGCGAGCAGCGTGAGAAGGAGGAAGCGTGCGGTTCGAGTCATGTTCATCTCCTGGGCCCTTCCTGGATCTGCAGCGTGCTGGTCCGTTCGATCCACTCGCCGCCGCTGTCCTGCACCACTTCCTTGAGGCTGATCTGGCCTTCGTCGATCACGGTGATGAGGCCGAAGTTCTGCCCCATGTAGTTGCCCTTCTTGATGCGGAACAGGTTGGCGCCGGCCTTGACCAGCGCGTACATCTCCTTGTTCTGCGTCAGCGTCCCGACCATCTGGATGCCGTCGAGCGGGAAGGCCTCGAGCGGCTCCTTGGGCCGGTTCATGTCCGGCTGCAGGGCACCACCGGCGCCGCCGGCACCGCCGGTCACCTGCGCCACGACGATGCGCCCGGGGACGAACGGGTCAAGCATGTTTTCGCCCTTGTAGGGCACCGGCTCGTAGTTTTTCACCTGCGGCAAAGGGTCCACCTTGCCGCGCAAGTCCTTGGTGAGCGTCGCGAGCTCCTGCTTCAGGTCGCCGAATTTTTCTCCAGAGCAGGCGCCGAGGGCCAGCGCACAGGCGGCCGCGGCGAGCGCGAGCCGGGGATTCTTGTTCAGGATGGGCGCGTTCATTTCTTCGCCGGCCCCTTCTTTGCCGCCGTGGCCGCCTTGCGCTGACTCGCCACTTCCGTGTCGTCGAGGTAACGGAAGGTGCGCGCGGTGGCGTCCATGACGAGGTTGCCATCCTTGGAGGCTTCTATGCTGACGTCGTTCAGCGTCACGATGCGCGACAGCTGCCCGAGGTCGGCGGCGAACCCTCCCATGTCGTGGTAGGTGCCGATCACCTTGATCTGGATTGGCAGCTCGGCATAGAACTCCTTGGCCGATTCTGCTGCCGCAGGCTTGAACAGCTCGAATTGCAGGCCTCGCGACAGCCCGGACTGGTTGATGTCAACCAGCAGTGCGTCCATCTGCGCCTTGTTCGGCAGCTGCTTCAGCAGCGCGCCGAACTGGGTGTCGATCTCCCGCAGCTGCTGCTTGTGCAGGTCAAGGTTGACCGCCTGGCGCTTCTTGTTGAGGTAGTCGTCCTTGAGCGTCTTCTCGGTGTTCTTGTCGCGCTCCAGCGTGTCCCACTGCTCCTGCCAGACCAGCAGCAGCCCGGCGACCGGAATCGCCGCCAGGATCGCGATCAGGACGATGAAGGTGGGGGCGAGCGACCAGGTGCCCGGATCCTTCCAGTTGGTGCGCTTGAAGTCCTCTACGATCTCGTTGAAGTTGATCGCCATGGCCTAGCCCTTCTTCGCCGCGGGCTTCGCGGCGCCTTTCGCATCCTTGCCGGCGTCCTTCGACTCATCCTTGGCGACGACGCGCTTCAGGGCGAACCTCAGGTTGAACTCGGAAACACGCATTTTGCCGATGTTGGTCGCCTTGATCTCGACCAGGTTCGGGCTCGCCAGCCAGGGCGAGGACTCGATGTTGCGCATCAGCGCAGAGACGCGCGCATTCGACTGCGCGTAACCGACGACATCGATGCCGAGGCCCTTCTGCTTGACGGTCCTCAGGAACACACCCTCGGGCATCTGGCGCACCAGCTCGTCGAGCAGGTACACCGTCTGCGCCCGATCGGATTGCAGGGTCTCGATAACCTGCTTGCGCGCCAGCAATGCGGCAATCTCGTCCTTCAGCTTCTTGATTTCGTCGATCTCCTTGTCCAGCTTGGAGATCTCCGACTTCATGAAGGTGTTGCGTTCCTTCTGCTCGTTGATGCTGCCCTCGTTGACGAGGTACACGGCGCCAACGATCGCCAGGCCAAGCACCGCCGTCATGCCGGCCAGCATGGCGAAATGGGTCCGTGCACGCTTGCGCCGCTCCTCGCGGTGCGGCAGCAGGTTGACTCTGACGCTCATGTCGGGTCGAACCTCCGGATCGCGAGGCCGCAGGAAACGATCAGCGAGGGCGCGTCCTGCATCAGGCGCTTCAACTGGATCCGCGGCGAGGCCTGCATCGCGCTGAACGGGTTGGCGATCAGTGTCGGCACCTGGGTGCGCGTGTTCACCACCTCGTCAAGGCCCGGAATCACGGCCGAGCCGCCGGCGAGCAGGATATGGTCGACCTGGTTATAGGAGGTCGACGTGAAGAAGAACTGCAGCGCTCGCTGCACTTCCTGGGACAGGTTCTCCATGAACGGCCGCATCACCTCGGCCTCGAAATCATCCGGCAGGCCGCCCGAGCGCTTGGCGTTCTCCGCCTCTTCCGGGCTCATCCCGTAGCGCGACACGATGTCGGCCGTAAGCTGGTTGCCCCCGAAAGCCTGCTCGCGCGCATACACGGACTGGTCGTTGCGCACCACGCTCACCTGCATGACGTTCGCGCCGATGTCCACCACAGCGATGTTGAGATCCTTGCCGCCATCGGGCAACTGCTTGACCACCAAGCCTAGGGCCGACATCTGTGCGAAGGATTCCACGTCCATCACCAGGGGCTTCAGGCCCGCCTGCTCGGCCACCGCCATGCGGTCGGCAACCTTCTCCTTGCGCGTGGCGGCAATCAGCACCTCCTGCTCCTCGGGGCTGGTCGGAGAGGGCCCGAGCACCTGGAAGTCGAGGTTCACCTCTTCGAGCGCGAACGGAATGTACTGGTTGGCCTCGCTCTCGACCTGTGTCTCGAGCTCTTCCTCGCGCAGGCCGGCCTGAACGATGATCTTCTTGGTGATCACTGCTCCGGTGGGTACCGCCATGGCGACGTGCTTGGTGCGGGTGGCCAGGCGCTTGTAGCCACGCGCCACTGCCTCGGCGACCGCCTCCAGGATGTTGATGTTGCCGTCTACTACGGCGTCCTTGGGCAGGGGCTCGATGACGTAGCGCTCGACCCGGTAGGTGCCCTTGCCGCCATCGACGATCTCCAGCATCTTGACCGACGAGGAACTGATGTCCAGCCCGAACAAGGGCGGCGCCTTCGCCTTGAAGATGTCGAGATTCATCGGTTTTTCCTTTTCGTATCTGCCGCTTAGGTCAGATACGTAGAATTTGCGTGAAATGCTAACAACAACTCCACTGGGTGTCTAGTGAATCTTCCTCCAGCGGGGAAGTCTTATAATGCGCCGTGTTCCCGCCCCGCTGCAACCCCTCCCGGAAGTCGTCCTAACCACCTTGAATTGGCTGCGTTTTCTGGCATTTCCGCTGGCCCTGGCAGGTGGTCTGGCCGCCCTTGGCGCCTTCGTCGCCGGGCTGGTGGTGGCGCTCGCCTGGCCACAGCTCCCGTCGCTCGAAGTCCTGACCGATTATCAGCCCAAGATTCCACTGAGGGTCTACACCGCCGACGGGGCGTTGATCGGTGAATTCGGCGAGGAAAGGCGCTCGCTGGTCTCCATTGGCGAGGTCCCCGAACAGCTAAAGAAAGCCATCCTCGCCGCCGAGGACGAACGCTTCTACCAGCACACCGGCATCGACTACCTGGGCGTGGCGCGCGCGGCCTACGCCAACCTCACGCAGGGCGGACGGCGGCAGGGCGCGAGCACCATCACCATGCAGGTGGCGCGTAACTTCTTCCTGTCGTCGGAGAAGACCCTGACACGCAAGCTGTACGAGGCCCTGCTCGCCTTCAAGATCGAAAACAGCCTCGAGAAGGACCAGATCCTCGAACTCTACGTAAACCAGATCTACCTCGGCCAGCGCGCCTACGGCTTCGCAGCCGCCTCCCAGATCTATTTCGGCAAATCCCTGGACCGGATCACCCTTGCGGAGGCAGCGGTACTCGCCGGGTTGCCAAAAGCGCCCTCGGCTTACAACCCTGTTGCGAATCCGCAACGCTCGAGGCAGCGCCAGCAGTACGTGCTGCGCCGCATGAAGGAACTGGGTCACATTGGTGACGCCCAGTTCGCCGAAGCCCTCAAGGCCCCGCTCCATGTGCGGCGGGCGGTGGACGACTTCAGCGGCATGCACGCCGAATTCCTGGCCGAGATGGTGCGCCAGGCGGTATTCGAGCAGTACCCGGAGGAGGCATACACCAGGGGCTTCCGCGTTTACACCACGATCCGGAAAGCCGACCAGGAAGCGGCGTATGAAGCGCTGCGCCGCGGCCTGCTCGATTACGACCGCCGCCAGGGCTACCGCGGCCCTGAGGCATTCGCGACGCTGAAGGACGGCGCTGGCGAGGACGATTACGATGAGGCGCTGGCCGAGCACGGCGACGTCGACGACCAGCGGGCGGCGGTGGTCCTGGCCGCTGGTGCAAGGGAAGTTCGCGCCGTCCTGCGCAGCGGCGAAACGATCGCCGTGACCGGCGAGGGCCTGCGCTTCGCAGCCCGCGCGCTGGACGAGAAGGCAGCAGCACAGAAGCGCATCCGCCGCGGCGCCATCATCCGCCTGCAGCGGGACGAGAAGAAGAACTGGCAGATCTCGCAATTGCCGGAGGCCGAAGCCGCGTTCGTGTCGCTCGACCCCGCCGACGGCGCCATCCGCGCGCTGGTCGGGGGCTTCGATTTCCACCGCAACAAGTTCAACCACGTCACTCAGGCATGGCGCCAGCCGGGCTCATCCTTCAAGCCGTTCATCTATTCGGCCTCGCTTGAGAAGGGCTACACACCCGCCACCGTCATCCCGGACGAACCGGTGGTGGTCGAGGCAGAGGTGACCGGCAGCCAGCGCTGGGAACCGAAGAATTACGACGGCAAGTTCGAGGGCCCGATGCGCCTGCGCACCGCGCTGGCGAAGTCGAAGAACATGGTGTCGATCCGGATCCTGCAGGACATCTCGCCCAGGTATGCGCAGGATTACGTGCAGCGCTTCGGCTTCGACGCCGACAAACACCCGCCCTACCTGACGCTGGCGCTGGGCGCGGGCGCGGTGACCCCGCTGCAGATGGCGCGCGCCTACGCCGTGTTCGCCAACGGCGGCTACCTGGTGCAGCCCTACTTTATCCAGAAGATCGTGGACGACCGCGGCAACCCGCTGGGGTCCGCGCAACCGTCGCAGGCCGGGGACGAGGCGCTACGCGTGATCGATGCGCGCAACGCCTTCATCATGGATTCGATGATGCAGGACGTGATGCGCTACGGCACCGGAGCCAGCGCTTCCAAGCTCGGCCGCCGCGACCTTGCGGGCAAGACCGGCACCACCAACGACTTCGTCGACGCCTGGTTCTGCGGCTATCAGCCCGGCCTGGTGGGCGTGTCCTGGGTGGGCTACGACCAGCCGAAGACGCTAGGCAAGAACCAAACCGGCGGCCGCATCTCGCTGCCGATCTGGATCGAGTACATGGGCAAGGCACTGAAGGGCGTGCCGGAGATGCAGCGCCCCGCTCCCGAGGGCGTGGTCAGCGCAACTACCAGCCCCGATCCCGCCGCGCCGGCGGGAGCGAATTCCGGTGGTCCGGAATTCTTCTACAGAGAGTTCCTGCCCGGGGACCCGGCAGAGCCGGCATTGCCGCCGGGAGCCGCGCCTTGGGAACCGCCGCTGCCCGCGCCGACCAGCTAGCGCGACGCGAGCACGACTGCCTCGCCGCCCTGGGCGGAAGCAAGCCTGGACACGACCGCGAACAGCTCGCCGCCGTCCCGCGTGTCGCGCCACTGCCGGCCGTCGTGACGGAAGTGGAATCCACCGGAACGGGCGGCGACCCAGATCTCGCGCGCCGGGCCGTGCCGGTTGATCACCATCTTCGAGCCGTCGTCGAACTCCACCTCGAGCAGACCGGTGCCTTTCGCCTGCACGTCGGCGTCCGGAAGGCTGGCCTCGAAGGCCCGCTCCAACGCCTGGAGAGCAGCGTCGGCCAGAGTTTCGAATTCGCTATCGGTCACTTGCGCCCGGGGATAGGCTGATAACATGCCCATTCTAGCCGTCGCCCGGTAACCCGCCTGTGATCCGCCGTCCGCGTTCCGCAACCCGCGTCACCGTGTTTCTGGCCCTTGCCCTCCTGGCCGGCTGCGGCCAACGTGGCGACCTCTACCTGCGCGAGAAACCTCCGCCTGGACTGAAACCGGAGAAGCCCGCGGCCTACAAGCCAACGCCCTATTCCAAGGAATCCGTCGAGGAAAAAGGCGCCGGCGAGTCCAGGAAGTAGCGCGCCCACCATGGCCTTCCTCTACCGCGACGGCGCGCTCTGCGCCGAGCAGGTCCCGCTCGAGGACATCGCGCGCCGTTTCGGCACGCCCTGCTACGTCTATTCGCGCGCCGCGATCGAGGGAGCGTACCGCGAGTTTGCCAACGAGCTCTCCGGCAGACCGTCGCTCGTCTGCTACTCGGTCAAGGCCAACTCCAATCTCGCGGTGCTGTCGGCAATGGCGAAACTCGGCGCCGGCTTCGACATCGTCTCCGGCGGCGAGCTGGCCCGTGTGATCGCGGCCGGCGGCGATCCGGCGAAAGTGGTGTTCTCCGGCGTCGGAAAGTCCGAGGATGAAATCCGGGCTGCGCTACGGGCGGGCGTACTTTCGCTCAACGTGGAATCCGAGGCGGAACTGGACCGGGTCAACGCCTTGGCCGGTTCTCTGGGCATGCGCGCGCCGGTGGCCTTCCGGGTCAACCCGGATGTCGACGCCAGGACCCATCGTTACATCTCCACCGGCCTGAAACAGAACAAGTTCGGCATCGCGTGGCCGAACGCGGAAGGACTGTTCCGCAAGGCGGCGGCGCTGCCCAACATCCACATCACCGGGGTCGGGTTCCACATCGGCTCGCTCATGCTCGACAGCGCGCCCTTCGTTGCCGCCACGCAGCGCATTCTCGATCTGGTCGAGCGGCTCGATCGCGCCGGCATCGCGCTGCGCCACATCGACCTCGGCGGCGGGATGGGTATTCGCTACCGCGACGAAATCCCGGCGCCCGTCGCCGCCTTCGTCCACGGCGCGCTCGACGCGCTGGGCCGGCGCAAGGAGACCATCCTGCTCGACCCGGGCCGCGCCATCGTCGGCAACGCCGGGGTGCTGCTGACCAGGGTGGAGTACGTCAAGCCGGGCGAAGCGAAGAATTTCCTGGTGGTGGATGCGGGGATGAATGACCTCATCCGGCCGGCCCTGTACGACGCCTGGCACGAGGTGAAACCACTCCGCCAGGCGGAATCCGGAGCCGCCGATGGTGTTTACGACATTGTCGGTCCGGTGTGCGAAAGCGCGGACTGGCTCGCAAAAGACCGCTCCCTAGCCGTTCAGCAGGGAGATTTTCTTGCGATCATGTCTGCCGGGGCCTACGCCATGGCGATGAGCTCGAACTACAACTCGCGGCCGCGCGCGGCCGAGGTGATGGTCTCGGGCGCTGAAGCGCAGCTGGTGCGCCGGCGCGAGACCATGGCGGATCTTTTCGGAGGGGAACAGGTGCCGGAATGGAACTGAAGCGTGCGGGCTGCCCGACGGCGCTGGTCGCGCTCGCAGCGGCGGTGCTTGCCGCGGGCTGCGGCGGCGACGCCGAGTCGGCAAAGCGCCCGTCCGGACCGCCGGCGGCGCTGGTGAGCGCGGTCGTGGTCCAGGCGCGCGACCTCGAGGTGGTCGAGAACGTCGTTGGCGCGCTGGAGAACGTGGTCGACCCCAGCCTGGGCGCCGAGGTCGCCGGCCGCGTGGTGCGCGTGCTCGCATTCACCGGCAAGAAGGTGGCGCGTGGCGAGCTGCTGGCCGAGATCGACCCGCAGGACTTCGAGATCCAGTCGCGCGGCGACGCCGCCGAGATCGCCCGCCTGCAGTCGTTGCTGGCGCAGGCCGAGCGCCTGGTCGAGCGCCAGCAAAAGCTGGTGTCGCAGGGCTTCATCTCGCAGAACGCGGTGGACGACGCAATGGCGCAACGGAACGCGCTGCGCGAGAGCATCGCCGCAGCAGGCGCGCGCGCCGAGCAGACGCGCCGCAGCCTGGGCAAGACCCGCGTTGTGGCGCCAATCGATGGCGAGGTCGAGGTGCAGATCGTGGCCGCGGGCGACTACGTAAAGGTGGGCGATCCGCTGTTCAAGCTGGTCGGCACCGGCCGCCTGAACGCGCACCTGCCCGTGCCCGAGGCATCCGGCCCGAAGATCCGCGCCGGACTGAAGGTGCGACTGTCGGCGCCCTCGGCGCCGGAGAAGTCCATCGAGGCGAAGATCGACGAAATCCGTCCCACCGTCGGCGCGCAGAACCGCGCCCTGGACGCGATCGTGAAATTCGACAACGACGGCTCGTTCCGAGGCGGCGGCAGCGTCAACGCCTGCATCGTGCTGGCGGTGCGCGAGAAGGCGCTCACGGTGCCCGAGCAGAGCGTGGTGCTGCGCCCGGCCGGCAAGGTGGTGTACGTACTCGCCGAGCAGGGGGGCAAGCTCGTCGCGCAGCAGCGCGCGGTGGAGACCGGCGTGCGCCAGGACGGGTACTACGAGATCGTGAAGGGCCTCGCCCCCGGCGACCGCATCGCCGTGGACGGCGCCGGCTTCCTCACCAACAATGCGGTGGTGGCGCTGCCCAAGCCGCGGCCCGAGGGAAAAAAGGGCGAAGGCAAGGACGGCGCGAAGGACGCCGGCAAGAAGGCCTGAGATGACGCTGCCCGAACTGTCGATCAAGCGCCACGTATTCGCGTTCATGGTGAACGCGGTGCTGATCCTGTTCGGGCTGATCGCGTACACGCGCATCGGCGTCGACAAGCTCCCCTACATCGAGTTCCCCGTGGTCTCGGTGACCACCAACCAGCGCGGCGCCAACCCTGACGTGATCGACGCATCCATCACGAACCTGGTCGAGACCGCGGTCAACAGCGTGCCGGGCATAGAGCACATCCAGTCAACCTCCTCGCCCGGGGTCTCCATCGTCACCATCACCTTCAACCTCGACAAGCGGATCGACGTCGCCTTCAACGAGGTCCAGGCCAAGGTGAATCAGGTGCTGCGGCGCATGCCCAAGGACGCCGACCCGCCGGTGGTCGCCAAGGTCGAGACCAACACACAGCCCATCTTCTGGACCGCGCTGCAGGGCGACCGCACCCAGCAGCAGCTCAACCAGTACGCCATCAACATCATCAAGAAGCGGCTGGAGACCATCGACGGCGTCGGCGAGATCCGCATCGGCGGCCGACGCGACCGCACTATCCGCGTCAACCTGCTGCCGGCGCGTATGGCAGCCTACGGCATCGCCGCGCAGGACGTCAGCGCGGCCTTTGCCAACGAGCACCTGCAGGTCGCCGGCGGCTTCCTGACCGGCAAAGCGACCGAGCACCTGCTCAAGCTGGACCTTGAATTCCACCGCCTGGACGACCTGGAGAAGATGGTGCTCGCCTACCGCGACGGTTCTCCGGTCAGGCTGCGCGACATCGCCGAGATCGAGGACGGCCTGTCGGACTTCCGCCAGCTGGCGCGCTTCAACGGCAAGCCGACCGTCGGCGTGGGCGTGGTCAAGGTCCCGAACACCAACACGGTGGAGATCATCCGCAAGGTGCGCGAGCGCATCGAAACCGAGATCCGCCCCCAGCTGCCGCCGGGGCTGGAGCTGCACTACGTCCAGAACGACGCCATTTTCATCGGCGAGATGGTCGATTCCCTCAAGGGCCACCTGGTCGAGGGCACGCTGCTCGCGGCGCTCATCGTCTGGCTGTTCCTGAAGAGCTTCCGCGCCACCATCATCGTCGCCACCGCGATCCCGGTGTCGCTGTTCGGCGCCATCGCGGTGATGTATTTCTTCGGCTACACCTTCAATTCGGTGACGCTGCTGGCGCTGCTGCTGCTGGTGGGCGTCGTGGTGGACGACGCCATCGTGGTGCTGGAGAACATCTACCGCCACCGCGAGCACCTGGTGCAGGACACCGCGCGCGCGGCGGTGGAAGGCAGCCGCGAGGTGACCTTTGCGGTGATCGCCGCCTCGTTCTCGCTGGTGGCCATCTTCGCGCCGGTGATCTTCCTCTCCGGCATCACCGGGCAGTTCCTGCGTTCTTTCGCCGTGGTCGTCACCTTCGGCGTCATGGTGTCGCTGTTCGTCTCGCTGTCGCTGACGCCGATGCTGTGCTCGCGCTACATGCACGTCGAGAAGCAGCACGGCCGCGTCTACTGGGCGCTGGAGCACGCCTTCGAGCGACTGGAGTCGTTCTACAGGCGCACGCTGGGCTGGGCGCTTGCGCACCGCGGCGCGGTGCTGGTCGGCGCCGCGCTGATCAGCGCCGCCGCGGTGCCGCTGTTCCGGGCGCTGCCGACGGAGCTCGCGCCGCAGGCCGACGAGGGACGCTTCCTGGTGGCGATCCGCGCTCCATTGGGTTCCTCTATCAACTACACCGAGGGCAAGCTGCGCGAGGTCGAAGCGATTGTGGACCGCTACCCGGACGTGGTCACCGAGTTCGGCGTCATCGGCCTGGGCTCGGCCGGTCAGGTCAACCAGGCCACGCTGGTGGGCCGGATGCGCCCGAAATCGGAGCGCCGCAAGGACGGCGGCCTGTCGCAGGCGGAAGTGCTGCGGTTCCTGCGCCGCGACCTGTCTCAGATCACCGGGGCGCGCGCCTTTCCGCGCGCTTTTGGCATCGTCCAGGGACAGCGCTCCGAACCCCTGCAGTTCGTCGTCAAGGGTCCCAATCTGCAGGAGATGGGCCGTCTCGCAGGCGAGCTGCAACGAACATTGCAGGCCGATCCGCAGATCGGCCGCATGGACACCGACCTTCAGCTGGAACTGCCGCAGTTGATCCTCGAGCCTGACCGCACGCGCGCCTCCTCGGTCGGCCTCAGCTCGCAGGACCTCGCGCTCGCCATCGGCATGCTCACCGGCGGGGTCGACATCGCGAAGTACAACGACCAGCCTGGCGACGGCGAGCGCTACGACATCCGGGTCAAGGCCAAGGACGGCGAGTTCAATGGGGAGGCTGACCTGTCCAAGATCTACCTGCGCAATCGCCAGGGCCAGCTGGTGCGGCTGGACACCGTGGCGGCGTTCAAGGAGCGCGTCGGGCCCGCGGTGGTGGCGCGCTTCGACCTGCAGTACTCCGCGTCCTTCTATTCCTCGCCTTCCATCCCGCTAGCCGACGCGATCGAGAAAGTGAAGGAAGCGGCGCGCCAGCTCCCGCTCGGCTACCAGGTGGTGTTCGTCGGCGAGGCCGAGCAGCTGGAGAAGACGCGCGATTCCATCGCCTTCACCTTCGGTCTCGCGCTGGTGCTCCTCTTCATGGTGCTGGCAAGCCAGTTCAATTCCTTCCTGCAGCCGCTGTTCATCATGCTGGCGGTGCCGCTGGCGATCATCGGCGGAGTCTTCGCGCTGTGGCTGTTCGTGCCGCTGTCTCAACTGGGGCAGTCGCTCGGCTTCAGGATCCCGCTGCATACGCTCAACATCTATTCCATGATCGGGCTGATCCTGCTGATTGGCCTGGTGGCGAAGAACTCCATCCTGCTGGTGGATCTCACCAATCAGCGCCGCGCGCAGGGCATGGACGTGGATGGCGCGTTGCTGGACGCCTGCCCGATCCGCATGCGCCCGGTGCTGATGACTTCCCTCACCATCGTGCTCGCGCTCGCGCCCGCGGCGCTCGGACTGGGCGCCGGCGCCGAAACCAACGCCCCGCTTGCCGTAGCCGTCATCGGCGGCATGATCACCTCTACCCTGCTCACGCTGGTGGTGGTGCCGGCGGGCTATTCGCTGGTGGAGAACTGGCGCGTACGCCGCGGCCTGGTCGCGGCCACGGGCGGCGGCGTGGTGAGCGACGCGCCAAGCGCGCCGCGACGCGACGGCGACTGACTAGATCGAGAACTCGATCAGGAACGGCCCGCGCCGGCCGCGCGCGGCAGTGAACGCATCAGTAAAGGCCTCCAGCGTCTCCACGCGCACCGCCTCGACGCCCATGCCCTCCGCAAGCTTGGTCCAGCGCAGCTCGGGGCGCGACAGGTCCAGCAGGTCCTTTGATGCCGGCCCGGGTTGCGCACCGACCGCGGCAAGCTCGCTCTGCAGGATGGCGTAGCGCCGGTTGGCAAACACGACATTGATGACATCCAGTTTTTCGCGCGCCTGCGTCCACAACGCCTGCAGCGAGTACATGCCGCCGCCATCGGCCTGCAGGCAGACGATCTTGCGCTCCGGGCAGGCTACTGCGGCGCCGGTGGCGGAGGGGAAGGCGTAGCCGATGGCGCCGCCGGTGACCTGGATCCAGTCGTGCGGCGGCGCGCCCCAGGTGAGCGGGAACAGCGCGCGGCCGGACGTCACGGCATCCTCGACGATCACGGCATTCTCCGGCAGCAGCGCGGCGAGCGTGAGGCCGAAGGGCTCGGGCTTGAACGGGCCGCCGTGCAGCTCGGGCTTCGCGACGTCGTCGCGGATCGGGACCTGGCGCGGCGCACCCAGCTCGTCGGCCAGCGCTTCCAGCGCCGCGACCGCGTCCTGTTCCATGCCCGCCAGCGCATGCACCGCACAGTCCTTGGGCCACATGGTGCTTGGCTTGCCTGGGTAAGCGAAGAATCCCACCGGTGCCTTGGCGCTTGCCAGTACCAGGTTGCGCGTGCCCTCGAGGTCCTTCACCGCCAGGTCGACCACGTAGGGGATGCGGTTCACGGGTACGCGCCCGCGCCCGCGCTGCATGCGCGGCACCTGCGTGGGCGTGCGCAGTTCGGCGCCGGTGGCGTGGGCAATCCGGTTCGCGGCCTTGAGGCCCGCCTCGGTCAACGCCTCATTGGACAGGACCAGCACGGCGCGCCCGCCGGATCGCAGGACCTTGGCGATCTCGCGAACGGTTTCCCCGGGAACCCGGGCGCCGGCGACCGGCGCGAGCGCCTTGCCCGGCTCGCCGCCCTCGTCCCAGGCGCAATCGGCCGGCAGGATCAGCGTGGCGTTGCCCCAGGGGTGCGTGCTTGCGGCCTGGATCGCCTCGGCGGCATAGGGACCGACGTCCTTCACGCTGCGCGCCGACTTGACCCACTTGGACATCGTCTTCGCCAGCACTTCGGTCTGGAAGGTGAGCGGCGCGTCGTGTTCCTGGTGGTAGGTGGCCTGGTCGCCGACGATATTGACGATCGGCGAGAAGCCGCGCTTCGCGTTGTGCAGATTCGCCACCGCGTTGGCGAGGCCCGGCCCGCAATGGAACAGCGTCGCCGCGGGCTTGCCCGCCATGCGGCCATAGCCATCGGCGAATCCCGCCACCGCAGTCTCCGCAAGGCCCAGCACGCAGCGCAGGCCGGGCACGCGATCGAGCGCCGAGACGAAGTGCATCTCGGAAGTGCCGGGATTGGCGAACACGGTGTCCACGCCGCCGGCAACCAGCGTGCGCGCAAGGCTTTCGGCTCCGTTCATGGATTGGATGCTAGCATCGGCGCCCCGGGAGATCCGGCGGAGATTCGAAACATGGCCAGCATCCAGGAAACGCGCAACATGGCGCTGTTCTGCGACTTCGAGAACGTCGCCCTCGGCGTGCAGGACGCGAAGTACGAGAAGTTCGACATCAACCGGGTGCTCGAGCGCCTGCTGCTGAAGGGCTCGATCGTGGTCAAGAAGGCCTACTGCGACTGGCAGCGCTACAAGGACTTCAAGGCCGGCATGCACGGCGCCTCGTTCGAGCTGATCGAGATCCCGCATGTGCGCCAGTCTGGCAAGAACTCCGCGGACATCCGCATGGTCGTTGACGCCCTCGACCTTTGCTACACCAAGGGCCACGTCGACACCTTCGTCATCATCAGCGGCGACTCGGACTTTTCGCCATTGGTGTCCAAGCTGCGCGAGAACGCCAAGGTGGTGATCGGCGTCGGGGTGAAGAATTCCACCAGCGACCTGCTGATCGCCAATTGCGACGAGTTCATCTTCTACGACGACCTGGTGCGCGAGGACGAGGTCAAGCTCCGGGCACAGAAGAAGCGCCGCGAGAACCAGAAGCCGGCGGCCTCGTCCCGGGACCGGAATGCGCCCGCGGGGGACGACAAGGTTCAGGAGGTGTTCGACCTTGTGCTGGAGACGCTCGACGCGCTGGTTGCCGAGCGCAGCGAGGGCGAGAAGATCTGGGGCTCGATGGTGAAGCAGGCCCTCAAGCGCAGGAAGCCGGGCTTCAACGAGTCCTACTACGGCTTCCGCGCCTTCTCCGACCTGCTCGAGGAAGCCCAGAAGCGCGGCTTCATCAAGCTGGAGCCCGACGAGAAGTCGGGCGGCTACGTGCTCAGCCGGGCCTGAACCGGCCGGCTTAGAAGGTTTTGTATTGCAGGTACTTCCCGGTGAGTACGATCTTCACCCGGTCGCCCTTTTCGTTCGGCAGCCGCCTCAGGTCCATGTCGAAGTCGATGGCGCTCATGATGCCGTCGCCGAACTCCTCGTGGATCAGCTCCTTGATGGTGGTGCCGTAGATCAGGACCATTTCGTACAGGCGATAGATAAGCGGGTCGGCCGGGACGCCGCCCGCGAACGAGCCCTTGTAGGGCACCTGCTGCAGCAGCAGCACCGCCTCCTCGGGCAGGCCGAACAGCTTGCCCACGGTCTGCGCCTGCTTCTTCGTCATCTGCATCTGCCCGAGGCAGGCGGCGGTGACCCATTCCTTGGACTGGCCGACCTTCTTCGCCACGGCGCTCCACTTGACGCCCTTGCGGATGCGGGCGGACACGATCAGGGCGGTGACGTCCGGCCGGGTCATGGGGGTCGCGTTCTTCATCTGCTTCTCCTCTCCTCGTTTCAATGCCTAAGGTTGACGACGTTGGCAGGCTTGGCGCCGCGCTGCGGCTCCGGCTCCGGGTCGTATTCCAGGCCCGGCCGCACCAGCTTCGGCGCCGCCGGGCGCGCGAGCTCGCCGGTCTGGTAGAGCTTCGAGCGGTTGACCAGGAAGTCCACCAGGTGGTTGCGCACCCGGTAGTACTGCGGATCGTGGTGGATGGACTGGCGGTCCCGCGGCCGTGGCAGGGTGTTGTCCACGATCTCGGCGATGCAGGCGTTCGGGCCGTTGGACATCAACAGCACCCTGTCGGCGAGCAGGATGGCTTCGTCGACGTCGTGCGTGATCATGAACACGGTCTGCCTTGTCGCGGCGCAGATGCGCACCAGCTCGTCCTGGATGGTGCCTCGTGTGAGCGCGTCCAGCGCGCCGAAGGGTTCGTCCAGAAGCAGCATCTTGGGCTGGATGGCGAAGGCGCGGGCGATGCCGACGCGCTGCTTCATGCCGCCGGAGAGTTCGGCTGGCTTCTTGTGCTCGGCGCCCGTCAGGCCCACCAGGTCGATGAACTTCTGGCAGTGGGTCTGCACCTGGATCCGGTTCCAGTCCGGCCAGCGGCTGCGGACCGCAAAGGCGATGTTGCGCATCACCGAGAGCCAGGGCATCAGGGCGTGGCCCTGGAACACGACGCCGCGGTCAAGCGACGGGCCGGCGACCTCGCGCCCGTCCATCACCACCACGCCCTCGCTCGCCCCGTCCAGCCCCGCCAGGATGTTGAGGATGGTCGTCTTGCCGCAGCCGGAATGCCCGATGATGCAGGCGAACTCGCCACGCTCGACGCCGAAGCTGACTCCGTCGAAGACAGTCGTGCCGGCGTAGCGGCGGGCCAGGTTCTCGATGCGCAGGAAGCTCATCGCGCTATTCCACGTAGGTGACCGATTTCTGCAGCCGGCCGACCAGGTGGTCGAGCAGCATCCCCACCAGGCCGATGGCGAGGATCCCGGACAGGATGTTCACGATGGACAGGTTGTTCCATTCATTCCAGACGAAGTAGCCGATGCCGGTGCCGCCGACCAGCATCTCGGCGGCGACGATCACCAGCCAGGCGATGCCGATGGAGATGCGCATGCCGGTGAGGATGGTCGGGGCCGCCGCGGGCAGAATCACCTCGAAGGCCTTGCGCAGCGGCTTGACTTCCAGCGTCTTGGCCACGTTCAGCCAGTCGCGGCGCACCGAGGCGACGCCGAACGCGGTGTTGATGAGCATCGGCCAGACCGAGCAGATGAAGATGACGAACACCGCCGATACGTCGGAGTCCTTGAGCGTGAACAGCGCCAGCGGCATCCAGGCCAGCGGCGAGATCGGCTTGAGCACCTGCAGGAAAGGGTCGAGCGCGCGGTAGAACAGCGGCGACATGCCGATCAGGAAGCCGACCGGGATCGCCACCAGGGCCGCGAGGACGAACCCGAGCAGCACGCGGCCGATGGAGTACGCCAGCTGCACCCCGATGCCCTTGTCGTTCGGCCCCTTGTCGTAGAACGGGTCGCGCAGGTGCTCCACCAGCTTGGCGCCGAAATCGGCTGGCGTGGGGAACGCGGACTTCTGTCCGGTAGAGGCCTGCTGCCCGACGAGTTTCGCGTACTCCGGATCCACGACCTGCGTCCCCGTCTTGGGCAGCGTGGCGAGATGCCACGCGCCCAGGAACACGGACAGCAGGAGCAGCGAGACGAGCGCCGCCTTCCAGCGCGCAGCCGCCATTGGCTCAGGTCCTGCGGATGGCGAAGCTCTCGACGTAGGCCGCCGGCTTGGAAGGATCGAACACCTTCTTCATCACCGTGAACGGCTTGCTCGTCGACGAGGGCGCTGTCAGGCCTGCTTCCTTCATCAGCGCCACGGCATCGGTGGCAAGGAAGACCTCGCGCGCGATCCTCTGGTAGTCGATGTCGCCCTTGATCTGTCCCCAGCGCTTCATCTGGGTGAGGATCCAGACCGCGAACGAATGCCAGGGGAACGGATCGAAATCAATCCGGTCGGGGACCTTGCGGATATTGCCTAGGCCGTCGGCAAAGGTGCCGGTCAGAACCTGCTCCACCACCGTCACCGGCTGGTTCAGGTAGGCCGCCGGCGCAATCGCCTCCGCGATCTGCTTGCGGTTCTGCGGTGCGCGCGCAATCGCCGTCGCGTTGATGATGGCCTTGAGCAAGGCCCGGTAGGTGTTGGGCATGGTCGTGACGAACTCCTTGCTGGCCGCGAAGGCGCAGCACGGATGCCCGTCCCATATCTCCTTGGACAGGATGTGGATGAAGCCCACCCCGTCGTAGACCGCGCGCTGGTTGACCGGATCCGGCGCGAGGAAGCCGTCGATGTTGTCGGCGCGCAGGTTGGCGACCATCTCGGGCGGGGGCACCGAGCGGATCTGGATGTCCCGGTCCGGGTCGAGGCCATGCTCCGCGACGAAATAGCGCAGCAGGTAGTTGTGCATCGAGTAGTCGAAGGGCACGGCGAACTTGAAGCCCTTCCAGGACTTGGGATCGCGCCGGTTCTTGTGCTTCATCGCCAGCGTGATCGCCTGGCCGTTGATATTCTCGACCGCCGGCATCGTGTACGGAACCGCGCTCGCGCCGGCGCCCAGCGTAATGGCCAGCGGCATCGGCGACAGCATATGCGCGGCGTCGTATTCCTTGTTCAGGGTCTTGTCGCGAATCACCGCCCAACCCGCGGTCTTCACCACCTCGACGTCAAGGCCCTGCTTGGCGTAGAGGCCCATCGGATGCGCCATGATGATCGGCGTTGCGCAGGTGATCGGAATGAAGCCGACCTTGAGCTTTGCCTTCTCCAGCTTGCCGGCGCCCTGCGCGAAGGCTTCCTTCGCCGCGCCCAGAGGGAATAGCGTCGAGATTGCGGCGAGAGCGGTACCCGCGCCCACGGCGGACAGGAATCTGCGCCTCAGGTCGTCCCGGGGGAACAGCGCGCGCATGACCGCCTGCTCCACCGCCCGTTCCGCGAGCGCATCCCCGGTCGCCGCTTCGTGCTCGGATTGCGACCCGTGGCGGCCGCAACTGCAGCCGGATTGAAGCCGGACGCTCGGATCGAACGGGTTTTTCGAAAGCGACATGGCGATCTCCCGGAAGGAACAGGTACCGGGACTACTGCATCAAGCGTGCCAAGTCACCTGCTCTGGGATCGCCCTTTGGCGGCACATGGACCGCACCGCGCGCGCACCGCGCGGGTGCGCGGCATCCCGACGCGCACTATTCTGGATTGAGCTGCTGGTAGACCGAGTTGGCGACCGCAAGCAGGTTGTCCTTGGGAATGTCCGCCGAGGACAGCGCGTAGCCGAACTTCTTGTCGATCCAGTAGAAGACCTTCACGTTGCCCTCGGTCTTGTAACGGAAGGCGGTCTCGCGATTGTTGGTCGCGTCGGTGCGCACGTAGAGCGTCACCCGCGTGCCCGCCTTGCACTGGTACATGAAATGCGCCACTGGTCCGTTCTCGCCAGGCAGCAGCCGTCCGCCCACCAGGCTGTAGCCGACGCTCTCCAGCTTGGGCGCGCGCACCTGCGCGCCGAGGCGCTTGGACAGCCAGGCCACCAGATGCGCTTCCTGGTCGGCGCCGACTTCCACCGGATGGCGCACTTCGGGCGAGTAGGTCGCGTGCGCGACCGCCGCACGCTTCACGAACAGCGGCGTGTCGCCCTGCGCGGCAGCGGGCCGTTGCGCGGGATGCAGGAACCAGCCCGACATTGCGCCCACCACCAGGCCGATGGCCACCAGGCTGGCCGCGCGCGCGTAGCCTCGCCAGGGCCCGGCGCCGGTCATCCCGCGCGCGCGCAGGCTCACCGGCACCGGCTCTTGCAGCACCGGGTCGTAGAGCTCGTGCAGCGCGTCGGACAGCGCCTTCAGCTCCGGATCGTCTTTGGCTTCGGTTCCCATCTCTCCGTCGATTGCTCCGCTTACTTGATCACGTGCAGCTTGCCTCCGGGCGGCAGCCCCGAGAGCATCACCCGCAACTTCTCTCGCGCCCGCGCCAGCCGCGACATCACCGTGCCGATCGGGATGCCAAGCGTGCGCGCCGCCTCGTCGTAGCTCATGTCCTCCAGCACGACCAGCAGCAGCACCTCACGCTGCTCCGGCGGCAGGCGGCGGATGGCGCGGTCCAGGTCGCGCAATTCCAGCGACTCGGACTCCCGCGCCGGCCGCGACAACTCCGGCATGTCATCCTCCAGCTGCACGCCCGGGCGCGCGGCCCGCAGCTGATTGACGAACACGTTGTGCATCACCGTGAACATCCAGGCGCGCAGGTCAGTCCCGCGCCGGTAGAGATGCAACTTCGCCCAGGCGCGCTCCAGCGTGTCCTGCACCAGGTCATCGGCGGCAGCCTTGTCCCCGGCCAGAGCACGCGCGTAGCGGCGCAGCCTGGGAATCAATCCGACGATGCTCTCGGCGTCGCTCATGAGGAATAACAGTCTACCCGCCCCGCTATTCCGCTGCCCCGCCCAGCGAAACCGGAACCCGGGCGTCAGAAACTGTCAGTCAGCGCTCATCGGCGATGGCTGGCAGCGCCCGCAAGTAGGCGATGACCGAGGCGAGGTCCTGCGCAGTGAGTCGGCTGGTGGTGTTCGTGACGACCTCTCCCATCTTCTCGCCGGTGACGTCGCCCTCCGAGGTCATGCCCGATTGCAGGAAACCAGCGAGCTCGGCGTCACCCCATTTTTTCAGGCCGGCCGGGGTCAGGTTCGAAGTCCCCCCGCCATCGGCGCCCTTGGGGGTGCCCGCCAGGTGTCGCGCACGCTTCGGTCCGCCGAGGAAATTCCTCGGCGTGTGGCACTCGCCGCAATGGCCGAGCACGTTGACGAGGTAATCCCCCCGGTTGACGGCGGCACTGCGCTTGGGGTCCGGCGTGAATATGCCTGGCGTGAAGTAGAGCCATTTCCAGAACCGCACCAGGAAGCGCAGGTTGAACGGAAAGCCAACGTCATGGGCCTGGTTCTGGCGGGCACTGGGCGGAAGCGCACGCAGGTACGCCCACAGGTCCTTCAGGTCCGCGTCCGTGATGCGCGCGAACGATGGATAGGGAAACGCAGGAAAGTAATGTGCGCCGTCCGGCCTCAGGCCCTGGCGAATCGCGCGAGCAAATTCCGCCTCCGACCACTTGCCGATTCCGGCGCCCGGGTGCGGCGTAATGTTGGGGCCGTAGAACGTGCCAAAGGGCGTCTTCAGCGCGCGGCCTCCCGCGTACGCGACTGCATTGTCCTTCGCCTCCGTATGGCAGCCGAGGCAACCGGCGGAACTTGCCACGTACTCGCCGCGCCTCACGGCCGGATCAGCGTGCGAAACGCTCGCCTTCGGGACCTTTGGCAAGGTGACGGCCGGCGCGGCGCCGGACACCGCGCCCGACTGCACCACCGGCGCCGGGGGTGGGGGTGGCGGTGGCGGTGGCGGGACTTGCGCCAGGACGCTTGGCGCCAGCACGCCGACCAAAAGCAGAAGCCCCGCCGCAGCGGGGCTTCCAGGAAACGACATTCGGGACGACAGTCGCGCTACTTCGCGCGATACCCGTCGTGGCAGGCGCCGCAGGTCTTGCCGACCGCACCGAACTGCTGCTTCACGCCGGCCTCGTTCTTTGCCCGCGCGACGGCACCCAGTTTGGCGATCTCCGCCTGCATCCGCTCAGCAATCTCGTCGAACTTCGCTTTCTGGGAATAGGCTTCCGGCAGCGTACGGCTCTTCTCCCCCTTGGTGCTCTCGTGAAACCCGTCCCAGGGCATCTGCGAGAGGTTCTCGAGGTAGGTTGCGTTGCGGGCAACGACGTCCGCGTTGTAGGGCACCTTGCCCGAGGCCATGCCAGCCACCGGACCAAAGTACTTGCCGATCAGCGTCATCGCGGCCTGTCGCTGCTTGACCAGGACATCCGGCTTCGCCTGCGCCATCGCCTCGGTTGCCACGCCCAACGCAAGGGCCGCGCCCGCGACCGCCACTGTCATGATCCTGTTCATGCCGTTCCTCCTTGATTTTTCGGGGTTACCCAGCGACTAACACGGCCCCGGAAGGCTTTATTCCGCCTCTCTGAAGCCGTCAGCGCAGGCCGGCCGCGTACTCGGCCACCGCCTGGATGTCCCTGTCACTCATTTTCGCGGCCACGCCGCGCATCATGCCGTTGGGGTCATTGGCGCGGGCGCCGGCGCGGAATGCCTTCAGCTGCGCCTCGGTGTACTCGGCGAACTGGCCGGCGATGCGCGGATATTGCGCCGGCATGCCAGCGCCGGCCGGGCCATGGCAGCCAGCGCAGGCCGGCAGGCCGGCGGCGGGGTTGCCGCCACGGAACAGCTTCTGGCCCAGCGCCGCGAGTTCCTTGTCTTTTGCCTCGGCAGGCTTCAGCTTCTGCGATGCGTAGTAGGCTGCGACATTCCTCATGTCGTCAGCAGACAGCGCCGCGACCATTCCGGCCATCACCGCATTCTCGCGCTCGGCCTTCTTGCCGCCCTGCGGCTTGAAGTTCGTCAGCTGTCGATGGAGGTATTCTGGAATCTGGCCCGCGAGTTTCGGGTTTGCCGCGACCGGGCTGTTGCCATCGGCGGCGTGGCAGGCAGCGCAGACCTGGCTGGCGATCTGTTGGCCCTTGGCGAGGTCGGGCTTTGCCGGCCCCTGGGCCCATGCACTGCCGGCGACCGAGATCAGGGACACTGCCAACGCACCCGCGATACTGCGAACCATGCCGAAGCTCCCCGCCCAAAGCGCACGAAAGCCGCGATTTTAATAGGATTTCCGCGTTCCGGCACGAACCGGCCCCGATGACCGTCTTCTCCCAGACCCAATTCCTCACCTCCGCGGTCGGCCCGGCCGGCTTTCCGCCCGCGGATCGCCCGGAAATCGCCTTTGCCGGGCGCTCCAACGTGGGGAAGTCGAGCGCCATCAATGCCCTGGTCAATCGCAAGCGGCTCGCCTTCGCAAGCAAGACGCCCGGGCGCACGCAGACCATCAATTTCTTTGAGATCGGGCCTGCGGCCAGGTTGGTGGACCTGCCGGGATATGGCTACGCCGCGGTGCCCCAGGCGATGCGAGCGGAATGGGACGCGCTGGTCGGCGGCTACCTTGGCAACAGGGCCTGCCTTGCCGTCGTGGTGGTGCTCATGGACATCCGCCATCCGCTGAAGGACCACGACCTGCACCTGTTCGAGTGGCTCCGGCCTCTCGGCTCGAAACTGCTGGTACTGCTGACGAAGGCGGACAAGCTCTCACGCGGCGCCGCGACGGCAACGCTCCTGGCGGTACGTGCGTCACTGCGCGCCAAGGCCATCCACGCCGAAGTCATGCTGTTCTCCGCGCCAAAGAAGCTGGGGGTGGAGGAAGCCAGCGACCTGCTCCAGGATTGGCTGGAGCAGGCGGCGGGGAATAAAAAGCCCCCGGCAAAGGGGAATGCAACCGGGGGCGAAGAGCCTTGATTGGATCAAGGCAACCCGCTCAGGGAGGAGAAGCGGGAGACGGCTCGCGCCATCTGAAGGTAAGATGCCCGGCGCCGCAAAAAGTTCCGGCATGCGCCTGCTTCCGAAAACTTCCTGAAAAATCAGCACTATGAAAATTCTCGGTGCCTTTCCAGCCGTCCGCATGCGACGCATGCGGCGCAACGAGTTCTCCCGCCGCCTGATGCGCGAGAACCTGCTCAGCGCGGACGACCTCATTTACCCGGTGTTCATCATCGAAGGGAAAAACCGCGTCGAAAGTGTGGCTTCCATGCCCGGCGTCGAACGCATGACCGTGGACCGGTTGCTCGCACACGCCGAGCAATGCGTGAAATACCGGATCCCGGCGCTGGCGCTGTTTCCTTCAATCGACCAGAAACTGAAGACGCCAGACGGGCGCGAAGCCTTCAATCCGAAGGGCCTGATCCCGCGTGCGGTGGCGGCGCTCAAACGACGCTTCCCGGAGCTCGGCGTCATGACCGACGTCGCGCTCGATCCCTACACTTCGCACGGGCAGGACGGCGTCGTCGACGGCGAGGGCTACATCCTCAACGACGTGACCCTGGACGTACTGGAGAAGCAGGCGCTCGCGCAGGCTGCCGCTGGCGTGGACATTGTCGCGCCGTCGGACATGATGGACGGGCGCATCGGGCGCATCCGCCTGGCGCTGGAGAAGAAGGGACACATCCACACCAAGATCATGGCCTACTCCGCGAAATACGCCTCGGGCTTCTACGGCCCGTTCCGCGACGCGGTGCAGTCGGCGAAGAACCTGGGCAAGTCCGACAAGAAAACCTACCAGATGGATCCGGCCAACTCCGATGAAGCGCTGTGGGAAGTGGGCCTCGACCTCGCCGAGGGCGCCGACATGGTGATGGTCAAGCCCGGCATGCCTTACCTCGATATCGTGCGTCGCGTGAAGGACGAGTTCCGGGCACCGACTTTCGTCTACCAGGTCTCCGGAGAGTACGCGATGCTGCGCGCGGCAATCGCCAATGGCTGGCTGCCGGAATCCTGCGTCATGGAATCGCTGTTGGCGTTCAAGCGCGCCGGCGCGGACGGCATCCTGACCTACTTCGCGCTCGACGCGGCGAAGGCCATCAAGGCCGGCTAGCCGAAGACGAGCGCCACGCCGAAGGCCGCGTCGGCGCCTATCGCGAACGACCCGTCCTTCAGCGCCACCGGCCGAAATCCGCCCTTGCGCAACGTCGCCGCCGCGCGCGCGCGGTCCGCGACCCGCAGGAACAAACCTGCCACCACCGGCCTTGGCCTTTCCGGCAGCGCCACGCCAGACAGCCGCTGCGCCAGCTTTCCTTCCTCGCAGACGGCGATCGGCGCGGAACCGGTGTCGAACTTCCTGCCCTCCGCGATCGCTTGCCCGCGTTCGCCCATCACGCGGCCATAGCCGCCGCCATCCATGGTTGTCACAGCAGGGGCAATCACCGCCACGCCCGCGATGCCGGTCACGCCAAGGGCGTGCTCGTCATAACCCTTGCGCCATACGAGGTGCCGCGTGAAATGCTGGCAGATAAACATGCGGCAACCAGGCGTGAGACCGGCTGGCAACTGGACGATGCGAAACTTCGCGTCACCCAGGTCTTCGACCGGCCGCGAGAAATCAAGCGGCGCATCCGCCGCGACGCCGTCCGCCGCGAGCTCCGCGTGCGCGCCGGCCGCATCGCGGGTGGCGAACGCAACGGCGCCCAGGCCTTCGCCCTGCGCCAGGAAGTCGGTGAAGTACTGCATGGCCGGATGCGGCTTGGGCACTGCGAGCAGCTCGATGTAGTCCTCGCCGAACATGATGCAGTGGTTCTCCGAGCCGAGCGTGTGGTAGCCGCGCGGCGTGAGCCGGAAGCCCATGCGCGTGTAGGCGTCCGCGGCGCGATCGAGGTCGCGCACCAGGATGACGACGTGGTCGATGCCACTGAGGTGTTTTCGCATTCGGGAATTCTAGTGCCTACTCGCGCATTCGCTCTGGCTCCACGCCCCGGCGCAGGGCCGGGAGCGCAAGCGTGATGAGCACGAACACGCCCGTAGCGAGCTTCAGGTCGGCGGGCTTCAGCCCGAGCGCGAGTCCCAGCGAGATGATCTGGTAGTACAGGATCGAGCCCGCGAGCGGCGCCGCCACCTGGCGCAGGATGGTGCCCCGACCGAGCAGCGTCTCGCCGATGATCACCGCCGCGAGTCCGTTGATGAGGACGCCAAAGCCCATGTGCACGTCGGCGAATCCCTGCAGCTGCACCGCGATCGCGCCCGCGAACGCGGACAGGCCATTGGCCAGCGCAAGGCCGGCGAGGACGTAGGTCCAGGGGTTGATCGCCAGCGCCGGCGCGAGCGCCGCGTTCGCGCCCACCGCGCGCATGGACAGCCCGACCTGCGTGGACAGCAGCCAGAGCAGCGCCGCCATGGCCAGCGCGACCAGCGTGCCCACCACCGCGAGTTGCAGTCCGACGTCGGTAACGACGCGCGGCGAGACCCAGTGCAGCACCGAATCCATGCCGATGAGCGCGATGTTCGATTTCCCCATCACGCGCAGGTTCACGCTGTAGAGGATCGTCATGATGAGGATTCCGGCGAGCAGGGTGTTGATTCGAAAGCGAAGGTGCACGAACGCGGTGGCGAGCCCCGCCAGCATGCCGCCCGCCACCGCTGCCAGCGTGGCCACGAGCGGATTGAGCCCGGCCACCATCAGCGCCGCGCACAGGCAACCGCCCAGCGGGAAACTGCCCTCGCTGGTCAGGTCCGGGAACGACAGCAAGCGGAACGGGATCATCACGCCGAGGGCGACGAAGGCGTAGAGCACGCCCTGCACCAGCGTGACCGGCACCAGGTTCGAGAAGCTCGCGAGCACCTCCATCATGCGAGCAGCATCCGGTCGGAGGACAGGTGAAAGCGCTCCACCAGCGACTCCACCGTCAGCGCGGCCTTCGCCTCGCCCGCGACGTCGAGCAGCACCGTTCCGGAGTCCATCATCAGCAGGCGGTCGCCGTAGCGGATCGCATGCTGCATGTTGTGCGTCACCATGAGCGTGGTGAGCCGGCCCGCCGCCACCGCCCGCACCGTCGCTTGCATCACCAGCTCAGCCGTCTTCGGGTCGAGCGCCGCGCAATGCTCATCGAGCAGCAGCACGCGCGGCGTGGACACCACCGCCATCGCGAGCGCGAGCACCTGGCGCTGCCCCCCGGAGAGCAGGCCGACACGCGATTCAAGCCGGCCCTCCAGCCCCAGTCCGTAGGCCGCCAGCGCCGCGGCGTAGCGCGCGCGGCGCCCGGGCGTCAGCGCGCGCCCGAACCCCGCGCCGGTGGCGCGCATTTCCGCGAGCGCCAGGTTTTCCGCCACCGTGAGCGTGGGGAGCGTGCCCAGCATCGGGTCCTGGTGAACGCGCGCAACCAGGCGCGCGCGCCGATGCTCGGGCCACTGGCTGACTTCCTGCCCGTCGACGACCACTTGCCCCGCATCCAGCATCATCGTGCCGGCAAGCGCGTTGAGCAGCGTGGATTTGCCGGCCCCATTGGAGCCGATCACCACGGCAAAGGCGCCCGGCGCCAGTTCCAGCGTGACGCCGTCCAGCGCAGCGCGCTCGTCGACCGTACCGCGGTGGAAGCGCTTCTCCGCCCGCGACAGGCGGACCATCAGTCGATCAGGCCCTTGGCGAGCGCCGGCGGCACCTCGATCTTCCATTGCGCGGCCTGCTTGCGGCTGATAACGATGGAGTAGTCGTCCGCGCCCGGCCGGTGCGGCGCGATCGCCGCCGGCTTCTCGCCTTTCAGGATACGCGCCGCGATGCGGCCCGCATTCGCGCCCATGCGCTCGTAGGACAGCGCGTGGGCCGCGAGGAACTGATGCTGGCGCACCGGCGTGTCCAGGGTGTTGATGGCGGGCACGCCGATGCGCTGCGTCGTCGCGGCGATGACCGGCAGGCTGGTCTGAAGGATATTCGACTGGATGACGAACACCGCGTCCACCTTGCCGGAGAGCGACTGCAACCGCTGCGGGATGTCCGCCGCGGAGTCGATTCCGACTTCTGCGATCTCAAAGCCGTGCTTGGGCGCGGCGGCGCGCATCTCCTTCATGTTGGAAATGTCGTTGTCTTCGCCCGGGTTGTACGGAATACCGAGGCGCTTGGCCCTGGGCAGCAACTGGCGCACGAAGGCGAGCGAGGCGTTGAAGTCCGGGTACAGCGTCGCGCCCGTATGCGTGTCCGAGCCCTTGTCCCAGGACGGCACGATCTTGGCGACCACCGGATCCACCACCGACATGAACACGATCGGGATGGACTTGTCGGTCACCACGCGGATCGAGGACTGCGCCACCGGCGTGGTCACCGCCACGATCAGCGCCGGCTTTTTCGCCTGCGCGTTGGTGAGCAGCTGCGGGATCAGGGTGCGGTCGAAGTTGACGTGCTGGTCGTCGAAGGCCACGTCCTTTCCCTCGGCGAGGCCCTGTCGGCCGACCTCCGCCTTGAACCCGTTCACGGCGGCGCGCAGCGCCGGGTGTTCGCCAAAGTTCGCAATGGCGATGAGCTTGGGCTGTGCCATCGCGGGCAGCCAGACCAGGGCGAGGAGAAATGCAGCGGCGCGGAGCGACATGGCCATCCTTTCAGGACAGGAAGCGCAGGATGTTAGGCGGTTCGCGCGCGCTCCACAATGGCGCCCTCCGCACTGGTTATCCCGGCAACAGCAGCTCGAGCGTCTTCAGAAACCGATCGGCGTCCTGGTACCCGATCACCCGCAGGCCGCGGATTTCCTTGCCGTTCTCGTCGAAGAAGATGATCCCGGGCGGACCGAACAGGCGGAAGCGCCTGAGCAGCTCCTTGTGCGCGTCGCTGTTGGCGGTGACGTCGGCCTGCAGGAGCAGCATCCGGTCCAGCTTCGCCTTGATGCGCGGGTCGCTGAAGGTGAGCGCCTCCATTTCCTTGCAGGAGACGCACCAGTCGGCATAGAAATCGAGCATCGCCGGGCGCCCAGGTGCGAGCAGCTTCGCGTCCAGCTCGACGGACGAATCGACGCGCACGAAATCGGTGCTGCCGTGGGAGGGCTTCAGCACCGGCCACGCAACCCATACCGCGACGCCGAGCAGCAGCACACCAAAGAAGCGCTGCACATGGCGCATCCAGGGCCCGGACTTCGGCAGCAGCGCGCCTTCCGAGACGCCGACCGCGATCAGCGGCACACCCATGCCAAGCGCCATGACGAACAGCGCCGCGCCCCCGAGCGCGACGTCACGTGTCTGGCCGATGTACAGCAGGGCGCCCGCCAGAGGCGCCGCGACGCAGGGACTGACGATCACCGCAGAAAACGCGCCCATCGCTGCCACCGAACCGACGCGCCCGCCGGTGAGCCGGCCCTGCGCCGACTGCAGGCGGTGGCGCAGGAATCCGGGCAACTGCAACTCATACAGGCCGAACATGGACAGCGCGAGCGCGACAAACACCACCGCAAAGGCAAGCAGCACCCAGGCGTTCTGCAGCGCGGCGGCGATGTAGGTGCCCGACCACCCGGCGGCGACACCGGCGGCGGCATAGGCCACCGCCATGCCGAGCACGTAGGCGAGCGACAGCAGGAACGCTCGCCGCTTGCCGATGCGCGCGCCCTCGCCGACGATGATCCCGGACAGGATCGGGATCATGGGAAGCACGCAGGGAGTGAACGCGAGCAGCAGCCCCAGGCCGAGGAAGCTCGCCAGCACCAGCGCAAGGTTGCCGGATTCGAACAGTTGCGCCATCTCGAGGTCGCTGGCGCGGCCCGCGAGGTCTAGCAGTCCGCCGAACAACCTGCTGTCCGATGCCCCGGATCCGCCCGCAAACGCGGCCATGCGTAGCGAGATCTGCGAATCCATGGGCACGTAGCACACGCCGGCGTCGGCGCAGCCCTGCGAAGTGACCTTGAGGCGCAGCGTGCCGTCCGTGCTCTCCACCGGGATGCGGACGGCGACGCGCTTGCGGTAGGTTTCCACTTCGCCGAAGAACTCATCTTTCTTGCGCTCGCCCGCGGGAAACTCGGCCGTGCCCAGCTTCGCGCCGGGCTGCGCCGCGAAGCGGAACTTGTCGCGGTACATGTAGTAGCCCTCCGCGATCACGAAGCTCACCTCCGCGGTACGCGCGTCCAGCGCCCGCGCCGAGATGCGGAAGGCCTTCTCGGGCTCGAGCAGGTCCTCCGGGTTCACCGCATGCGCGGAACCGGAGGCAAGCGCCAGGAGCAGGAGGAGGACGCGGATCATGGAGGCGTGGACGGGTCGGATGGGTTGGCTTGGGCTGCGATCCACGTCAGGTACTCCGGCAGGCCGCGCTCGATTGGGACCGCGATGATCTCCGGAAGTTCGTAGGGATGCGCGGCGCGGATTGCGGCTTCCAGCGCGGCATAACGCTCCGTCGTGGTCTTCACCAGCAGCGGGTGCTCCTCGTCGCGCTGCAGAGTGCCTTTCCAGCGGTACACCGAACGACAGGGCGCAAGGATGTTGACGCAGGCAGCGAGGCCCCGATCAACCAGCATCTCCGCGATGCCCTCGGCCGCGGCGCGGTCAGGCAAGTTGGTCAGCACCAGCAAGGCGGGCATGTTTCAGTCCTTCGAGCACCGTCGGAAACGCAAGGCGGAGGCCGAACACGCGCTTCAGGCGCGTGTTGTCTAGGCGCCGCGATTCACCCATGAACGACAATAGTTCCGGGCGGATGCGCACTGCCGCCTCGCCACGCGCGACGCGCGGTGGGCGCGGCAGGCCGGCGTGGTCGGCGACCAGGTCCATCCATTCACCCATCTTCAGACGGCTGTCATCGCTCGCATTGTAGGTCCCGGCAGGCGCATCGGGTTCCAGCGCGCGCGCGCAGGCGGTGGCCAGGTCCTCCGCATGGACGTGGTTGGTGAACACATCGTCCTCGTCCCGCAGCACCGGCGTGCCGGCGCGCAGACGGTCCACCGGCAGCCTGTCGGCGGCGTAAATGCCGGGCGCGCGAAGTACCACCAGGGGAATGCCGCGCCCGGTGCACCATAGTGCAAGCTGGCGCTCCGCATCGGCGCGCCGGACCGCGCGCGGGGTCTGCGGATGGACCGGCCGCGATTCGTCCACCAGGGCGTCGGCGCAATCGCCATAGACGCCGCTCGTGCTGACGTAGACCACCCGGCTGGGTAGAATGCGGGCCTTTTCCAGCGCCGCGAGAAGGTTCGCGGTGCGCAGGTCGGCTTCTCCGGAAGGCGGAGGGGGCGCGCAATGAAGCACGGCGTCCGCTTCGATCCCCGAGAGGGTTTCGGGCCGGTCCAGGTCGAAGCCCGAGGCACGCGAGCCGCGCCGGCAGTCGAACGCGGGCTCCAGGTGCGGCAGAGCACGGCGCGCGACGTCCCCGAAACCGGCGATCAGCAGGCGCTTTTTCACAACGGACATTGTATGCACACCGTCACGGTCCAGCCCGCAGGCCACGCCTTCCAGGTCGAGGACGGCGAGGCTGTGCTCATCGCCGCGCTGCGCCAGGGCATCGTGCTGCCCTACGGCTGCAAGAACGGCGCCTGCGGCAGCTGCAAGGGAAAGATCCTCTCCGGCAGCGTGGACTACGGCACGTACCAGAAGAAGGCGCTCACCGACGAGGAGAAGGCGCAGGGCAAGGCGCTGTTCTGCCAGGCGAAGCCGCTGTCGGACCTGGTGATCGAGGCACGCACCGTCGGCGCCGCCAGGGACATCCAGGTGAAGACGCTGCCCTGCAGGGTGCAGAAGATGGAGCGGCTGGCCGAAGACGTCATGGCGCTGCACCTCAAGCTGCCGGCGAACGAGAAGCTCGCGTTCCTCGCCGGGCAGTACATCGAGTTCCTGCTGAAGGAGGGTGCGCGCCGCAGCTTCTCCATGGCGAACGCGCCGCACGACGCGGAACTCCTCCAGCTGCACGTGCGCCACGTCGCCGGCGGCCAGTTCACCGATCACGTCTTCGGCAAGATGAAGGAGCGCGACATTCTGCGTTTCGAAGGGCCGCTGGGCACCTTCTTCCTGCGCGAGGACTCGGACAAGCCCATCGTGTTCGTCGCCTCCGGCACCGGTTTCGCGCCCGTCAAGGCGATCATCGAGCACATGATCGAAAAGAAAATCTCCCGCCCCGCGACGCTGTACTGGGGCGGGCGGCGGCCCAGGGACCTGTACCTGAACGCGCTCGCCGAGGGCTGGGCGGCGCAGGGCTGGCTGAGGTATGTGCCGGTGATCTCGGACGCGCTGTCCGAGGATCGCTGGACCGGACGTGCCGGATTCGTCCACCGCGCCGTGATGCAGGACTTCCCGGACCTCTCCGGGCACCAGGTCTACGCCTGCGGCGTGCCCATCATGGTGGACTCGGCGAAAAAGGACTTCATCGAACAGTGCCGGCTGCCAGAAGAAGAGTTCTACGCCGACACCTTCACCACGCAAGCGGACCTGGCGGGGGGCAAGGCAGGCGGCTAGCGGCCGCAAATGTGCACGATCGTACACATTTGGCCCGGTCCGGCGGGACCTAGCGCGAGCCCGCTTCCTCGCCCAGGTAGGCCTCGCGCACCTTCGGGTCCGCGAGCAGCTTCTTCGCCTCGTCGGCGAGGGTCACCGCGCCCGACTCCATGACATAGCCCCGGCTGGCGATCTCCAGCGCCATGCGGGCGTTCTGCTCCACCAGCAGGATGGTGACCCCCTGCTTTGCGATGTTACGCACGATGTCGAAGATCTTCGCCACCAGCATAGGGGCGAGGCCCATGGACGGCTCGTCCAGCAGCAGGAGCTTGGGCCGCGCCATCAGCGCCCGGCCCATGGCGAGCATTTGTTGCTCGCCGCCCGAAAGCGTGCCTGCGGTTTGCGCGCGGCGCTCCTTGAGGCGCGGGAACATGTCGTACTGCCGCGCGACGTCGTCTTGTATTGAATCGTCATTCCTCGCGTACGCGCCCATGGCGAGGTTCTCGGCCACGGTGAGCTGAGGAAAGATGCCGCGGCCTTCGGGCACCATCACGAGGCCCTTGCGCGGCAGTTCGTGCACCGGCGCGCCGGCGGTGTCCGCGCCGGCGTAGCGCACCGAGCCCGTCCGGGCCACCAGGCCGCAGATCGCCTTCAGGGTCGAACTCTTGCCTGCGCCGTTGGCGCCGATCAGGCACACCAGCTCGCCCTCCTCGACATGCAGGTCGACGCCCTTGACCGCGCGAATACCGCCGTAGTGGACCTCCAGGCCCTTTGCTTCGAGCAGGCTCATGCCGCGACCGGGGTTCCAAGGTATGCCTCGATCACCTTGGGATCGCGCTGCACTTGCGCCGGCGCTCCTTCGGCGATGCGCTCGCCGTAGTCCAGCACAAGCACGCGGTCGCAGACGTTCATCACCAGGCGCACGTCGTGCTCAATGAGCAGCACGGTGACACCGTCGGCGCGAATACGCTCGATGAGTTTCGCCAGCGCAAGGCGCTCCGAAGGGTTCATGCCTGCCGCAGGCTCGTCAAGCGCCAGCAGCTTGGGCTCGGTGGCAAGCGCGCGTGCGATCTCGAGGCGCCGCTGGTCGCCGTAGGGCAGGCCACCCGCGGCTTCGTTGGCGCGCGCGCGGATGCCCACGTACTCGAGCAGTTCCAGCGCGCGACGCTCGATCGCCGCCTCTTCCCGCAGCGTGGCGCGGTTGCGCAGCACCGCGCCCAGCACGCCGGCGCGCGTACGCACGTGGCGGCCGATCATCACGTTCTCCAGCGCCGACAAGTTGGCGAACAGGCGTATGTTCTGGAAGGTGCGCGCGATGCCGGCCGCGGCGACCCGATGCGGAGGCAATCCGGCCAGCGGGTCGCCGTCGAACGTGAAACTGCCCGCATCCGGCATGTAGATGCCCGTCAGCACGTTGAACAACGTCGTCTTGCCTGCGCCGTTGGGGCCGATAAGACCGTAGATCTCGCCCCGCGCGATGGCGAACGACACCCCGGAGAGCGCCTGCACGCCGCCGAAACGCTTGCCGATGCCGGTCGCCTCCAGCAATGCCGTCACTGCGTCTCCCCTGCCAGTTCCCGCTTGCGCACCGCCGAGGGCAGCAGGCCCGCCGGGCGGTAGAGCATGACCAGCACCAGCGCGAGGCCGAAAATGAGCATCCGGATCACCTCCGGCTCGACCACGATCCTGCCGAACAGGGCGTTCTGCAGCGGCGTCACGGTGTAGCGCAGGATCTCCGGCACGAAGGACAGCAGCACCGCGCCCAGGATCACGCCCCAGATGTTGCCCATGCCGCCCAGCACCACCATCGAGACGATCAGCACCGATTCCACCAGCACGAAGCTCTCGGGCGAGATGAACCCCTGGATGGCGGCGAACATGCCCCCGGCAATGCCACCGAAGGAAGCGCCCATGGCGAAGGCGAGCAGCTTGACCGCGGTGGTGTCAATGCCCATGGCGCGCGCCGCGATCTCGTCCTCCCGCACCGCCTCCCAGGCGCGACCGATGCGCGAGTTCTGCAGCCGGATGTTTATGACGATGATCACCACCGCCACCGCCACCAGCAGCCAGTAGTACTTCATCGGTCCGCTGATCGCGACCCCCAGCACGGTGTCGGTGCTCGAGAAATCGAAGCCCCCGGCGCGAAACGGGTCGATCTGCGCGATGCCCTGCGGTCCGCGGGTGATGTTCACCGGTTGCGAAAGGTTGTTCAGGGAAATCCGCACGATTTCGCCGAATCCCAGGGTGACGATGGCGAGGTAGTCGCCGCGCAGCTTCAGCGTCGGCGCGCCCAGCATGACGCCGAACAGCGCCGCGAGCGCCGCGCCTATGGGCAGGATGACCCAGAACGGCAGGTGCAGGCCGAAATGCGGCGAAGCGAGCAGCGCATAGGCGTAGGCGCCCACGGCGTAGAACGCGATGTAACCCAGATCGAGCAGACCCGCGAAGCCGACCACGATGTTCAGGCCGAGCGCGAGCAGCACGTAGAGCACGGCGAAGTTCGCGATCCGCACCCAGGCGGTGCCGGCATAGGACAGCGCAAACGGCAGCGCGATCAGCGCCAACGCAACCAGCGCGGTCGCGATCCAGATCCGGCGCGGCGTCGCAACCGCCGTAGTCATGCACGGTCCCCCACCCGCTCGCCGAGCAACCCGGAGGGCCGGAACACCAGCACCAGGATCAGCACCACGAACGCGAACACGTCCTGGTAATTGGAGCCGAACAGGATGAAGTGGCCGCCGTCGGCGCATTTTTCGGCGGGACCCAGGCCGTACCGGCACAAGTCCGTGAGCTCGCCGATGTAGCCCGCACCCAGCGCCTCCACCACGCCGAGCACCAACCCGCCCACCATCGCGCCGGGCACGTTGCCGATGCCGCCCAGCACCGCCGCGGCGAACGCCTTGAGGCCGAGGATGGAGCCCATGGTGTACTGCGCCACGCCGTAGTAGGTGCCGACCATGACCCCGGCCACTGCGGCGAGCGCGGCGCCAATCACGAAGGTGGAGGCGATGATGCGATTGATGTCCACGCCCATCAACCCGGCCACCTGCGGGTTCTGTGCCGTGGCGCGCATGGCGGTGCCAAGGCGCGTGCGGTAAACGAGCAGCGCGAGGCCGGCCATCAGCGAGAAGCACAGGCCGAGGATGGTGAGCTGCACCCCGGTCACCGTGGCGCCGAAGAAGTGGAATGTCTTCAGCGGAATTATTTGTGGAAAGGCGAGGACATTGCGGCTCCACACCAGCATCGCCAGGTGCTGCAGGATGATGGACACGCCGATGGCGGTGATCAGGGGCGCCAGGCGCGGCGCGCGGCGCAGCGGCCGGTAGGCGAGCTTCTCCATGCCGTAGCCCACCAGCATGCACACCGGGACGGCGCAGGCGGTTCCGATCAGCACCACCGCAAGCGGCGGCAGGCCGCCGGCGGCGAGCAGGTTGATGATGGTGAAGGCGACCATGGCGCCGATCATCACCACCTCGCCGTGCGCGAAGTTGATCAGCTGGATGATGCCGTACACCATGGTGTAGCCGAGCGCGACCACGGCGTATACCGCGCCCAGGGTCAGCCCGTTCACCATCTGCTGGACGAAGATGTCCACGCGGCGAGCCTAGCAAAAAAAACGGCGCCCGAAGGCGCCGTTTTCGATTGCCGGTGAAGCCTGCTTTACTTCTTGGCCTCTTCCTTCGCCGGCGCGGCCGCGGGCGCGGCGCCGCCGACGAACTCAGCGTAGGACATGCTCTTGCCGTCCTTGACGATCGCGGTCGGCTCCAGCTTGCCGCCTTTCATGGTGAAGATCGTGATCTCGGCGCCCTTGCGGTCGCCCTTGTCGTCGAACGAAATCTGTCCGGTGGCGCCCTTGAAGTCGATCTTGGCCAGCTCCGGCAGGTACTTTGCCGGCTCGGCCGAGTTCGCCTTCTTCATCGCCTCGATCAGCAGGTTCGCGGCGTCGTAGGTGAACGGCGCGTAGATGATCGGGTCGACATTGAACGCCTTCTTGTAGGCTTCGAGGAACTTCTTGTCCGCCGCCTGGGGCGGCAGGCCGGCCTGCGAGCACAGCATGCCGTCGGCCGCGGCGCCGGCCAGCTTCGGCATCTCGTCGGTGCAGGCTCCGTCCCCGAACGAGAAAACCGCCTTGATGCCCAGCTCGCGCGCCTGCTTGAGCATCGGCCCGCCGGTGGCATCCATGCCGCCGTAGAAGATCGCGTCCGGGTTGCGGCCCTTGAGTTTCGTGAGCACCGCCTTCCAGTCCGTGGTCTTGTCGGTGCCCTTCTCGCGCGGCAGCACCTTGATGTTGGAGCCCTTGAGGGACTTCTCCACCTCGTTGGCGAGGCCTTCGCCGTACGCGGTGGCGTCATCGATCACCGCCACCAGCTTGGGCTTCGCGGCGCTGGCGATGTAGTTCGCCACCGCCGGGCCCTGCTGGTCATCGCGCGCGACGACGCGGAACTGCACCTTGAAGCCCTGCTCGGTGAGTTTGGGGTTGGTGGCCGAGCCGGAGATCACCGGCACGCCCGCCTTGTTGTAGATGTCGGAGGCAGGGATGGACGTGCCAGAGTTCAGGTGGCCGACCACGCCGGCGACCTTCGCGTCCACCAGCTTCTGCGCGACGGTGGTGCCGACCTTCGGGTCGGCCTGGTCGTCCTCGGGCACGAGGATGAACTTCGCATCCTTGCCGTCGATCTTGATCTTGGCCGCGTTGGCTTCGTCGATCGCGAGGCGCGCGCCGTTCTCGTTGTCCTTGCCCAGGTGCGCGATGCCACCGGTGAGCGGGCCGACGTGGCCGATCTTGATCTCGATGGACGGGGGCGGCGGGGGCGGCGCATCCTTCTTGACTTCCGCGGTCTTCTTCGTGTCGGCCGGCTTGTCGCCGCAGCCGATCACGGCAAGCGAGGCGGCAAGGACAGTCAGTCCAAGCTTCAGCTTCATGGGTTCTCCGGATTCGGGGTTGGGTTGGAAATAAGGCGGTCGGGCACAGTTACATGACGTGCGCCTGATATGCGCGCGCATATTACAGCCGGGAAGGAAAAACAAAAAGGCCGGGCGAACCCGACCTTTTTCCGTTCAACGAACGTGGTTATCCAGCTACTTGACCGACAGCACCCACTTCACCAGCGTCTGGATGTCAGCATCCGGCACGGCAGCGTTCGGCGGCATCGGAACCTGCCCCCAGACCCCGGTGCCGCCCTTTTTCACCTTGTCGGCGAGCTTGGCCGCCGCGTCCTTCTGGCCAGCGTACTTTTTGGCCACCTCGGCATAAGTTGGCCCGACGGTCTTGGCGCCTTTCACGTTGTGGCAGGCGACGCAGGCGTGCTTCTTGGCGAGGTCCTCGCTGGCCTGGCCCGGAACGGCGAACAGGGCAGCTACCGCAGCGAACACAAGTGTTTGATTCTTCATGGGGTTCCTTTTATCGATTCGGCCGCCATGCTACCGGAACGTGCCGGTTTTGCAAGCTGACGCTTCGCCGCCGAGCCTCCATAACGCGCCAAATCTACCTCCAGTTGACGGGATATGCGCAAGACCGCCCTGGTCTACGGTCCTTTCGTGCGGAACAGGATGTCGACAACACCGTCCTCCCCGAGCGGGAAGGTGTTCTCATGCAGCGCCCGCCAGGTCACCGGAAGGACCGCGTGGCGGAACAGCGCGCCGACAGGCTCGTAGCCGAGCCCTTGCAGCAGCGCGACCATCTCGGCGCGCGCCGCGGGCGTCTCGTTGCCGACCTCTATCGCCAGGGCCGGCCGGTGCTGGCGCAGGGTGCCCTCCGCCCCGCGCAGGACCGGAAGCTCATGCCCCTCCACGTCGACCTTGATCAGGCTGACCCTGCGCGCGCCGATGCGAGAGCGGCGGACGATGTCGTCCAGCCTTTCGGTCGCAACCTGGATGGTGCCCGTGGGGGCTGCATCCACCAGGCGGGAGCCGCCGGTATCGAGCACCTGGCCCTCGCGGTAGCGCAGTTCCAGGTTCGCCGAGGCTGCATCGGCGGAAGCCGCGCACTGGAACACCTCTACCCAGTCGAGGCCGTTCGCGAACGCGGTCCTGCGCACTGCGTCGGCGAGGAACGGGATCGGCTCGATGGCAAGGCAGGCGCCTCCGGCGCCGACTGAGCGGGCGAAGGGCACGGTCAGCTCGCCAATGTTTGCGCCAACATCGATCACCGCGTTCCCCGGCGCGCAGAACCGCGCCAGGATCGGTGCGTTGACCTGGTCCGCATCGCCCTTCGTGAGCACGGTGTAGCCATGCAGGTCGAGCTCGCGCGGAACAAAAAACAGCGTCCCATCCTGCAGCGGCACATACGCGCCCTCGAACCGGCGCCAGCCATCGACGAGCTTGCGGCGGGCTCTGGCGCGAACCGCGCCGACGAGCCGGTACAGCCAGTTTGCCTCGCGCGCCGCGCCGGCGTGGTCGCGCAGCCGCGCGGACGCGGCTGCGAGTTCCAGGATGTCACGGCGTCGTCCCAAGTTCCCTCTCCCGTCAGCCGGCGACCGCATAATGGCGGCACCGCAACGACAGGCCCGGGGAACCGCCAAATGACTCGAGAAACCGGAACAGGCGCCCAGTTCGTCGCCAGGGATTCGCGCGCAGCCGAAGTGCTGTCATTCTGGTTCCGCGGGCCGGAGAAGCGCAAGGCGTGGTTTGAGAAGGATCCGGCCTTCGATGCGTCGATCCGAGACCGGTTCCTGCCGCTGTACGAGACCGCGGCCGGCGGCGGACTCTCCGCATGGAAGCGCTCGGCTGGGGATTGCCTGGCGCTGGTCGTCGTGCTGGACCAGTTCCCGCGCAACATGTTCCGGGGCAGCGCGCGCGCCTTCGCCGCCGACCCGTTGGCCCGGGATTGCGCCAATCACGCCATCGCCCTCGGCTTCGACAAGGCGATGTTGCCGGTGGAACGGCAGTTCCTGTACCTGCCGCTGGAGCATTCCGAATCGCTCGCCGACCAGGAACGCTGCCTTGAACTGATGCGGGAGATCGCGGTGTTTCCGGAGACCGCCGACCTGCCGAAATGGGCACAGGCGCACCTGGACATCATCCGGCGCTTCGGGCGGTTTCCGCATCGGAACGACATTCTCGGCCGGCAAAGTAACCCGGCCGAGATCGAGTTCCTCAAGGAACCCGGCTCAAGTTTCTGAGTCGGTGATCGCGCCCTTCGAGGCGCTGGACACCAGGCGCATGTACTTCGCCAGCAGGCCTCGCGTGTAGCGCGGCTTGGGCGCTTTCCACTTCTTCCGGCGGGCGGCAATCTCCTTCGCCGGGACGTTCAGCTGGATGAGTTGCTTCTTCGCGTCGATGGTGACCGAGTCGCCGTTCTTCACCAGCGCGATGAGGCCGCCGGCATAGGCTTCGGGCGCGACGTGTCCCACGACCATGCCCCAGGTCCCGCCCGAGAACCGACCGTCGGTCAGAAGGCCCACAGACTCTCCAAGCCCTTGGCCGATTAACGCAGAAGTGGGTGCTAACATTTCCTGCATCCCCGGCCCGCCCTTTGGACCCTCGTATCGGATCACGATGACGTCGCCCGCCTTGACCTTCCGCGCCATGATGGCCTGCATGCACGCGTTCTCGGAATCGAACACCTTTGCCGGCCCGGTAATAACCGGGTTCTTCAGGCCGGTGATCTTCGCCACGCAGCCTTCCGGCGCGAGGTTGCCCTTCAGGATGGCGAGATGGCCCTGCTTGTAGATGGGCTTGGACCAGGGCCGGATGACGTCCTGATTGGCGCGCGGCTGGGCGGGCACGTCCTTGAGCATCTCTGCCATCGTCTTGCCGTGGATGGTCATGCACTCGCCATGCAGGACGCCATTGGCCAGGAGGACCTTCAGTACCTGCGGCACCCCGCCGGCGCGATGGAAATCCACCGCGACGTACTTCCCGGAGGGCTTGAGGTCGCACAGCACCGGAACCTTGCGGCGCACGCGCTCGAAGTCGTCGATGGTCCACTTCACGCCCGCCGCCGAGGCGATCGCGAGGTAGTGCAGCACGCCGTTGGTGGAGCCGCCAGTGGCCATGATGAGCGCCACCGCGTTCTCGATGGATTTGCGGGTGATGATGTCGCGCGGTCGCAGGTTGTTCCTGACCGCGGCCACCAGCACCTTGGCGGATTCGGCCGCCGAGTCTGCCTTCTCGGAATCCGGCGAGGCCATCTGCGAGGAGCCCAGCAGGCTCATGCCCAGCGCCTCGAAGGACGACGACATCGTGTTGGCGGTGTACATGCCGCCGCAGGCGCCCACCGACGGGCAGGCGTTCTTCTCGATACCGATGAAGTCCTCCTGGCTCATCTTGCCGGCGCTGTAGGCGCCCACCGCCTCGAAAGCGGACACGATGGTGAGGTCCACGCCCTTCCACTTGCCCGGCTTGATGGTGCCGGCATAGACGTAGATCGCGGGCACGTTCATGCGCGCGATGGCCATCATGCCGCCGGGCATGTTCTTGTCGCAGCCGCCCACCACCAGCGCGCCGTCCATGGCCTGGCCGTTGACCGAGGTCTCGATGGCGTCGGCAATGACCTCGCGCGACACCAGCGAATACTTCATGGCCTCGGTGCCCATGCCGATGCCGTCCGTCACGGTGGGCACGCCGAACACCTGGGGCTTCGCGCCCGCAGCCTCCAGCGCCGCCATGGCGCTGTCAACCAACGGCTGGATCCCGGCATTGCAGGGATTCATGGTGGAGTGGCCATTGGCCACGCCCACGATGGGCTTGTCGAAGTCCCCGTCCCTGAAGCCGACCGCGCGCAGCATGGCGCGGTTGGGCGCGCGTGCCGGACCCTTGGTGATGAGCTGGGAACGGCGGTTCACGGCCGAATCGCCGCCCGGTTTTTTCGCTGCCATGTTGCTCTCCTGATGTTGAAACGCGAGTGTAATACGCTAACCTGCGCCCGGCGCCATGCTCATCCACCCGAACTTCGATCCGATCGCGATTTCGCTGGGCCCGCTGGCGGTGCGCTGGTACGGCCTTATGTACCTCGCCGCGTTCGCCTCGGGCTGGTGGCTCGGGCGGCGCCGCATTGCGCAGGGCCTGGCACCGGTCACGCGCGAGCAGTTCGACGACCTTCTGTTCGCCGCAGTTCTGGGAATCATCCTTGGCGGGCGCCTGGGCTACGTGCTGTTCTACAAGCCCGCGCATTACCTGTCGCACCCGCTGGAGGTGCTCTACATCTGGCAGGGCGGCATGGCCTTCCACGGCGGCTTCCTCGGCGTGCTCATCGCCATGGCCATCTATGCCAGGCGCAATCGGCTGGACTGGTGGCGGGTGATGGACTTCGTTGCGCCGCTGGTGCCGCTCGGGCTTGCCGCCGGCCGCATGGGCAACTTCATCAATGGCGAGCTCTGGGGCCGCACCACCGATCTCGCCTGGGGCATGGTGTTCCGCGGCGCCGGGCCTGAACCGCGCCATCCGTCGCAGCTCTACCAGTTCGCGCTCGAAGGTGTAGCGCTGTTCGCGATTCTGTGGTGGTTCTCCTCGAGGCCACGGCCGCGCGCGCAAGTGTCAGCGGTATTCCTGCTGGGATACGGCACGTTCCGCTTCCTGGCCGAGTTCGCGCGCGAGCCCGATGCCTTCCTCGGCCTGCTCGCCTTCAACCTTTCCATGGGCCAGTGGCTCAGCCTGCCGATGATCGGCGCTGGCATCGCCCTCTTCGTGTGGAGCACCAGGCAGAAATGAGGCTGTTGGCGCTGCTCGCGCTTGTGCTGTGGCAGCCGCTCGCTCTGGCCGACGAGGCGCTGTGGAAACTCCTCGCGAAGGGCGGGCAGGTGCTCGTGATCCGCCATGCCCTGACCACGCCTGGCGTGGGCGACCCGACCGGGTTCAGGCTCGAGGACTGCGCCACGCAGCGCAACCTGTCGGACGAGGGTCGCGACGAGGCGCGCAAGCTCGGCGCGGCGTTGAAGGCCCGGCGCATCCCGCTCGGACAGGTCCTGTCGAGCCCATGGTGCCGCTGCGTCGAGACCGCGCGCCTCGCCTTCGACCGCAGCGAGCGGTGGGACGCCCTTTCGAACGTATTCGGGCGACCTGAAAACGTGGCCGCGCAACTTAAGGCGTTGCGCCCGCGCGTCGCGGCGCATCGAGGCAATGAGAACCTGGTGCTGGTGACGCACGGCTCAACCACCCACGCCCTCACCGGCGTGAGCCCCGCCACGGGCGAGATCGTGGTCCTCTCTCCCGGCGGCAGGGAAGGATTCCGGGTCGCCGGCCGGATGATCCCCTGGAACTGATCCTCTCTTCGGTGCTGCCGGTGTTCGGCCTGGTGCTGTGCGGCTGGGGCGCCGGCCGCGCACGCCTGGTGGGGGCGGAGTCGAGCGACGCGCTGAACCAGTTCGTCTACTACTTCGCGCTGCCGGCGATGCTGTTCGCCGCCGTGTCGCGCGGATCGCTCGACCAGATCCTCGACTGGCCGTTCCTCGCCGGCGTCGTGGCGACCACGCTTGCCTGTGCCGCGGCGGGCTTCGCCGTCTCGGCCTGGCTGCAGGGCGGCACCCCTCAGGAACACAGCCTGCGCGCGCTCAATGCTTCCTTCAGCAACACCGGCTACCTAGGCATCCCACTGGTGACCGTGGCCTACGGCCCGGAGGCGGCGCTGCCCGCGGCGATGGCCACGGTGGCGACCAACATCATGCTGTTCGCCACCGGGCAGACGCTGCTGGAACTGTTCGACCGGCAGCATGCCAACCACCGCAAGGATATCGTGCTCGCGCTGCTCACGACCGCGCGCAGCCCGCTCATATGGCCGATCGCGCTCGCCATCGCGCTGGTGGCGGTGGGTCTCAGCCTGCCGCTGCCGGCAATGCGGCTCGCCGACCTGCTCGCCGCCGCCGCCGGACCGGGTGCGCTGTTCGCGCTCGGCCTGTTCGTTTCGCGCCAATCCATGCGCGAGGGCATGGCGGCCGCCTGGCCGGGAGTGGCCCTGAAGCTCGCGCTGCACCCGATCATCGCGGCCGCGGTGTTCTACGGCGCAGTGGCGGTGGATCCTCTGTGGGCCAAGGTCGCGGTGGTGGGCGCGAGCCTGCCGCTGGGGGCGACCGCGTTCGTGCTGGCGCAGCGCTACAAGCTGCTGGAAGTGGAGACCTCGTGCAGCGCGGTGCTGTCCACCGCGCTTTCCGTGTTCACGGTGTCGGTGGTGATGTCGGTGCTGGCCTAGCGAGGCCCGGTTCCTGCCCGTTGGTCTTGCGCAGCAGCGCCTCGAACTCCGCCGGAGGCAGCGGCCTGCTGAACAGGTAGCCCTGCATCTCGTTGCAGCGCAGGGAGCGCAGCAGGCCGGCCTGCTCCTCGGTTTCCACGCCCTCGGCTACCGAGCGGAAACCCAGGGAATGCGACAGGCCTACTATGGTAGACACGATCGCCAGGCCGCCCGGGCCCTCGGTCATGCCAACGATGAACGAGCGGTCGATCTTCAGCGCCGTGACCGGCAGCTTGGCGACGTAGTTGAGCGACGAATAGCCGGTGCCGAAGTCATCCACCGCCACCTCGATGTCCAGCGCGCGCAGTTCGCGCAATTTGGCGATGTTGGTATCCAGCTCGCGCATCACCTGGCTCTCGGTGATCTCCAGCTCCAGCGCCGAGCCGCCGCTGCCCGCGGCCTCGATTGCGTCGAGCACCTCTCGCACAAAGTCGCGCCGCTGCAACTGGATCGACGAGACGTTCACCGCCACCCGCGGCACCGCAAGGCCCGTGCCTTCCCAGGTGCGACGCTCGGCAAGGGCGCGCGCCAGTACCTGGCGCCCGGCCTCGAGGATGAGGCCGGTGTCCTCCAGTACCCGGATGAACTTGCCCGGCGGCACCAGCCCGTCGACCGGATCCTGCCAGCGCATCAGCGCTTCCACGCCCGTGATGCGGCCGCTCTCCAGGCTCAGCTTCGGCTGGTAGTGGAGGATGAACTCGCCACGGTCGATGGCCCGCCGCAGCCGCGTTTCCAGCACCAGGGCTTCGGCGACTCGGGCGTTGAACTCCGGCGCGTAGAACTCTACGCGCTCTCCGCCCGCCTTGGCCTTGGCGAGCGCTGCCTCGGCATTGCGGAACAAGCGCTCCGCGTCGCGCCCGTCAGACGGGTACAGGGCAATGCCAACGCGGACCGAGACACGCAGTTCATGCTCGTTGATCTCGTACGCCGGGTCGAAGCACGCGCGGATGATGCCCTCGACCGCGCGCGCGAGGTCCCCCGCATGCGACGCACCACGCAGAATGAGCGCGAAGGCACCGGCGCTGACTCGCGCCGGCATCTCGCTGCCCTCCATTGCCGCCTTCAGCCGCGCCGCCACTTTCTTCAGCAGCTTGTCCCCGGCCTCGCGTCCCAGGGTCTCGTTGACGCTGCGGAATCGGTCGATGTTGAACAGCAGGACCGCCACCATGGCCTGCTCGGCGCCGCGCGTTCGCAGGTGCTGGCCGAGGTGGACGTGGAACAGGGTGCGGTTGGGCAGGCCAGTGAGCGGATCGTAGTAGGCGAGATAGTCGGCGCGCGCCGCCTTCTCGAGGTAGTCGAGCGCGAAGGACACATCGGTGGCGAGTTCCTCCAGAAGCTTCACTTCCTCCGTGGTGAAGAACCCGGACCCCTCCGCGTACATGATGAAGACGCCTACGACCTGGTCCTCCACCGCCAGCGGCAGCGCGATCGAAGAGCGGAAACCGCGTTGGATGGCGTGGGTGCGGTAGTAGCCGACGCCGGGATTGGCCAGGATGTCGTTGTCCACCACGGTTCGCTTCTCGCGAATCGCCCTGCCCGCCACGCCTCGCGCCTCGGGTGCGTCCGCCTCCAGGCGCATCGGCACGCTTCCCAGCCCGGTGACGTCGAACCCGGCGCCCGCCACCGGGCGGAAATCGCTGCCGGCGCCGTCGCGCGCGGCGATCCAGGCCATGGGCAACCCGCCATGCTCCACCGCGATGCGGCAGGCCTCCTGGAACAGCTCGCCGCGGTCGCGGATGCGCACGATCGCCGAGTTGATTGCCGACAGCATCACCTGGATGCGGTGCAGTCGCGCGATGCGCTCTTCCTGCGCCTTTCTCTCGCCAATGTCGCGCACCACGATCAACGCATGCACCTCCCCGCCCAGTTCGACCGAGGCGCCGCGCACCTCGACCTGCAGGCGCGTGCCGTCCAGGCGTCGATGCACCTGCTCCAGCGGCGCCATCGTTGTGCCGGGCCGGTCCAGCAGGGCCGTCCGCTCATGTGCCATGCCGTGGAAGGCAGGGTCGATGAAATCAAGCGGCGAGCGACCGAGGATCTCGATCTCGCTGCGTGCGCCATACAGCGCCAGGGCGGCGGGGTTGGCCATCACGATGCGTCCGCCCTTCTGCACCCGGATTGCGTCCGGCGACATCTCGATAAGCTTGCGGTAGCGCTCCTCGGTCTCGCGCAGGCTCTGGTTGGCCTGGACCAGCGCGGCAGTGCGCTCCCTCACCCGTTCCTCCAGTTCGCCGCGGGCGCGGTCGAGCTCGACCAGCAGGCGCTTGCGTTCTATTGCGTGGCGAAGCGTACGCGCGAGCAGCGTGGGCTCCACCTGCCCCTTGATCAGGTAGTCCTGAGCGCCGCGCCGGAGCGCCGCCACGCCAAGCGCCTCGTCCGGCTGTCCCGTGAGAACGACGATCGGCATGTCCGGCGCGGTGCGGTGCAGCGCCGTCACCGTTTCCACACCGACGCTGTCAGGCAGGTCGAGGTCCGTCAGCACGATGTCGAAGGCCCGGCCCCGGTTCTTCGCGAGGGCGGCGACTGCCGTGCTGACGCGCTGCGCGGTGTCCATCAACTCGAATCCCCGCAATCGAGGCGATCCGAACGCGCGCCGGATCAGAAACGCGTCGTCCGGATTGTCCTCGAGCAGCAGGACGCGGATCGGCGCCGGTTCGGTCTCGGTTCCCTCCGGCAGGGGCGCGGGAGTCATGCGCCCAATGCTAACGCGGGAAGACCGGTTATTTCCTTATCCTGCCAACGCCATTTCCAGCACGCGCGCGACGTGCAGCGCGTCGCGGCCAGCGCCATCGGCGATCTGGTGGCGGCAGCTGGTGCCGTCGGCGACCACGACCGCGTTTCTCGATGCCTTGCGCACCGCGGGCAGCAGGTCCGCTTCCGCCATGCTCATCGACACATCGTAGTGTTCCGATTCGTAGCCGAAGCTTCCGGCCATGCCGCAACAGCTCGAGTCGACTGTGGCGGTCGTCAGTCCGGGTACCAGCGCGAGCGCCTTCTGCACCGCGCCCATTGCGCCGAATGCCTTCTGGTGGCAATGGCCGTGCAGCAGGGCGTCGGTGGCGAGCGGCTTGAGCGCCAGCTTGAGGCGGCCGGCCTCGCTCTCGCGCACCAGGAACTCCTCGAACAGCATGGCGTTCGCCGCCAGCGACTTCGATTCCTCGCCTGGCAGCAGCACAGTGAGCTCATCCTTGAGGGTGTACAGGCAGGAAGGCTCAAGTCCGAGGACCGGCACGCCGTTCACCACCCAAGGCGCGAGCGCCTCCAGCGTGCGCCGCGCTTCGGCCTTCGCTTCGTCCACCATGCCCGCCGACAGGAAGGTCCTGCCGCAGCATAGCGGCCGGCCGCCGCCGGGAGCCTCGACGTCACGGGCGCGGTAGCCCGCCGCTTCCAGCACGCGGACCGCGGCGCGCGCGTTGTCCGGCTCGAAGTAGCGGTTGAACGTGTCGACCCACAACACCACCTCGCGCTTGCCGCGCTTGGGCCAGGCGCCGTCCACGAAGCGATCGCGGCGCCACTGCGGCAGCGCGCGCTTGCCGGTGAACCCGGCGATGCGCGCACCCAGCGGCTGCAGCAGGTTGGCGAGCGGGGCCAGGCTCGAGGCGAGCGGGGCGTAGCGAGGCAGCCAGGCGACGACGCGGTCGCGCAGCGTATGACCATGGCGCTTCTTGTAGTGGGCGAGGAACTCGATCTTCATGCGTGCCATGTCCACGCCGGTAGGGCATTCGCGCTTGCAGCCCTTGCAGGACACGCACAGGTCGAGCGCCTCCTTCACCTGCTCGTCCGATTGCGTCCCCAGTTGTCCGGACAGCGCCAGCCGCAGCGTGTTGGCGCGACCGCGCGTCACGTGCCGCTCGTCGCCGGTGGCGCGGTAGGAAGGACACATGGTGCCGGCGTCGCGCTTGCGGCAATGGCCATTGTTGTTGCACATCTCCACGGCCTTGTCGAAGCCGCCCCATTCGGACCAGTCCAGGGCCGCGGACGGCGGCTGCGTTGCGTAGCCCGGCGGAAAGCGGAACAGCGTGCGCTGGTCCATCTTCGGCGGGTTCACGATCTTGCCGGGATTCATGAGGCCATTCGGATCGAACAGACCCTTGATCTCCGCCAGCGTGGAGGTGAGGCGCGGGCCGAAGAACGGTGCGATCCACTCGGAACGCACCAGGCCGTCGCCATGCTCACCGGAGTACGCGCCCTTGTACTGCTTCACCAGGGCGCTGGCTTCCTCGGCGATGGCGCGCATCTTCTCCGCTCCGTCGCGACGCATGTCCAGCACCGGGCGCACGTGCAGCGTGCCCACTGAGGCATGCGCGTACCAGGTGCCGCGCGTGCCGTGCTTTTCGAACACCTGCGTCAGACGGTCGGTGTATTCGGCCAGGTGCTCCAGCGGCACCGCGCAGTCCTCGATGAAGGACACCGGTTTGCCGTCGCCCTTCATGGACATCATGATGTTGAGGCCGGCTTTCCTCACCTCCCACAGGTCCTTCTGCTGCTTCTGGCCGGTTAGCTCCACTACGCTTCCGGGCAGGCCGAGGTCCCCCATCAGCTGCACCAGTTGCCTCAGCTTGGCGTTCTGCCCGGATTGGTCGGCGCCGGAGAACTCCACCAGCAGGATGGCGTCGGGCTCACCCTTGATGATGGCGTCCACCGTGGCTCGGAAAGCGTCGATCTCCCGCGCCAGGCCGATCATCGTCCGGTCCACCAGTTCCACTGCCGAGGGACCCAGCTTCACGATGTGCCGGGTCAGGTCCATCGCGGTATAGAACCTCGGGAAGTGCACGACGCCCAGTGCGCGTGCCGCGGGGAGCGGCGAAAGTTTCAAGTGCAGGCGCTCGAACCAGGCAAGCGTGCCTTCCGATCCCACCAGCAGGTGAGCCGAATTCTCGTAGGGCGGACCAAGGTGATCGAGGTTGTAGCCCGCGACCTTGCGCAGAACCTTCGGGAAGCGCGCCTCGATTTCCTGCCGGTCGCGCTGGTAGATCGCCTTCAGCTTGCGTGAGAGCTCGGAGCCGTCGCTCATCGGGCCGAAGCGGCGGGCCACGCCATCTGCGGTCAACGCATCAATGGCGAGTACGTTGTGAACCATGTTGCCGTAGGCGATGGACCGGGAGCCACAGGAGTTGTTGCCGGCCATGCCGCCCAGCGTCGCCTGGGCGCTGGTGGACACGTCCACGGGGAACCACAGGCCCTGCGCACGGAGGCTGGCATTTAGCGCATCGAGCACCAGGCCGGGCTGCACCACCGCAGTCCGTTCGGCCGCATTCACTTCAATGACCCGGTTAAGGTGCTTCGAGGTATCGATCACCAGGGCCTCGCCCACGGTCTGGCCGCATTGCGAGCTGCCGGCACCGCGCGGCAGCACGGGCACGCCCTCCGATGCGGCTACCGAGATCGCGATGCGCGCCGCTTCCTCTGTCCTCGGCACCACCACGCCCACCGGCATCACCTGGTAGATGGAGGCGTCGGTGGCATAGCGGCCGCACGAGGCGGTGTCGAACAGGACTTCGCCGTCGACTTCCTTGCGAAGCCTCTGCTCCAACGTGCTCATGCCGCCTGCCGGGCGGCGGGTTGGCCGAGTTCCGCGAGCACGCTGGCCAGCTTGTGCGCAAGGTGATCCGAGAGCAGCGCCTTGATGCGGTTGATATCCCTCGCGCCCAGTGCGGCGAGGATCTCATCGTGCTCGCGCACCGCGGCGTCCCAGCGCTCTTGCGAGAGGTTGGCCATGTAGCGCGCGCGGCGCACGTAGCCGTTCATCTGACGGTAGGTGGTGTTGAGCACGGCGTTGCCGGAGTACTTGACGATCTTGAGGTGGATGGCCTGGTTGAACTTGAAGTAGCCGGCGAGATCCCCGCGCGCGTGGTGCGCTCGCATCTCGTAATGCAAGGCGCGGATCTCGTTCAGCTGCGCGCTGGTGGCCTGGCGGCAGGCAAGTTCGCCTGCGAGCGCCTCCAGAGCGCCCATGACGGACAGCGTCTCCGCGAGGCGAGCGGCGTCGATCTGCGACACGATCGCGCCGCGGTTGGGCAGCAGTTCAATCAATCCCTCCGTGGCGAGTACCTTGAAGGCCTCCCGCAATGGCGTGCGAGAAAGGCCTAGTTCGGCGGTCAGCAGGCGTTCGTTCAGCCGGGCGCCCGGTGCAAGCTGTCCCTGTACGATCAGGTCCCGGACGCGATCCGCAGCCTCCTCGTGGAGGGGGCGGCGGATGATAGGGGTGGACTCTTGCGGAGGGCTCATTTTGCATGCAGAATACAAAAAATATGGGCATCACGCAACATTTTGCCCTTATGTTGCGCACAATAGATAAAATTGCATGCAAACGTAGGAGACAGAGATGCCAAGAGCAGCCGGACGCCATTTTCTCCAGATCCCCGGGCCGACCAACGTCCCCGACCGGGTCCTGCGCGCCATCGACATGCCGACCATGGACCACCGCGGGCCGGACTTCGCGCCCCTGGGCAAGACCGTCCTGGAGGGCATGAAGCGCATCTTCAAGACCAGCAGCCACGTCGTCATCTACCCCGCCTCGGGCACCGGCGCCTGGGAGGCCGCGCTCGCCAACACGCTCTCCCCGGGAGACTCGGTCCTCATGTACGAGACCGGGCATTTCGCCACCTTGTGGCAGAAAATGGCGCTCAAGCTGGGCCTGAAGCCCGAGTTCATCGCCGGCGACTGGCGGACCGGCGCCGATCCGGAGGCAATCGAGAAGCGGTTGCGCGGGGACGGCGCCAAGGCGATCAAGGCCGTGTGCGTGGTGCACAACGAGACCTCGACCGGCGTGGTGTCGCGCATCGCTGAGGTCCGCAAGGCCATCGACGCAGCGAAGCACCCGGCGCTGCTCATGGTGGACACGATCTCGTCGCTGGCGTCGCTTGACTACCGCCATGACGAGTGGGGCGTGGACGTCACCGTCGGGGGCTCGCAGAAGGGCCTGATGCTCCCGCCAGGGCTGTCGTTCAACGCGGTCTCCACGAAGGCGCTCGAGGCGTCGAAGTCCGCGAAGCTGGCGCGCAGCTTCTGGGACTGGAATGAAATGATCGCCTCCAACAAGGACGGCTATTTTCCGTACACGCCGGCCACCAACCTGCTCTACGGCCTGCGCGAGGCGCTGACGATGCTGCTCGAGGAGGAAGGCCTGGAGAACGTGTTCGCCCGCCACCAACGCCATGGCGAAGCCACGCGGCGCGCCGTGCGCGCCTGGGGCCTGGAAGTGCTGGCGAAGAACCCGGCGGAATATTCCGGTTCGCTCACCGCGGTGCTGATGCCCGCGGGCCATGATGCCGACCGCCTGCGCAAGGTCATACTGGAGAACTTCGACATGTCGCTGGGCACCGGGCTATCGAAGCTCGCCGGCAAGGTGTTCCGCATCGGGCACTTGGGCGATTTCAACGACCTGACGCTCATGGGCACTCTTGCGGGCTGCGAAATGGGCATGCAACTAGCCGGCGTGCCGCTCAGGAAGGAAGGCGTGCAAGCAGCGATGGAATACCTCGCGGAGTTCCACGCCAAACCCGCGCGCGTGGCGGCCTGACCCGTGGCGGGCGGCAGCGTCCTGCTCGCGCGTGACGGCGCCATCGCCACCGTCACCCTGTCCAGCCCGGGGCGCATGAACGCGCTCGACAAGGCGATGTGGCAGCGCCTGGGCGAAATCATGCAGGAACTGGACGCGGACGAGAGCCTGCGCTGTGTCGTCCTCCGCGGCGCCGGCGACAAGGCTTTCGCCGCAGGCGCCGACATCGCCGAGTTCCACAAGGAACGCGCCAACTCGGCTCAGGCGCGGAAATACAGCCGCGAGGGCATCAACTGGATGGCGGCGGTGGCCGGCTGCCGGCACCCGACAGTTGCACTGATCCAGGGCGCCTGCATCGGCGGCGGGCTGCTGATTGCTTCCCAGTGCGACCTGCGCATCTGCAACGAATCGGCGCGGTTCGGCGTTCCGGTGAAGAACCTCGGCCTCACGGAGTCCTACGACGAGCTCGCGGGCATGCTGCGTGCCGCCGGCCCGAACGTGGCGCTGGAAATGCTGCTCGAGGGACGCATCTGGGGTGCGCGCGAGGCCTACGAGAAGAACCTCGTCAACCGCGTCATCGCCGACGACAAGGTGGTTGAGGAAGCCTGCGCCACCGCGCAGCGCATAGCCGCCGGGGCGCCGCTGGTGGCGCGCTGGCACAAGAAATTCATCCGCCGCCTGCTCGACCCGCGCCCGATCACGGATGCCGAACGGGACGAAGGCTACGCCTGCTTCGACACCGAGGACTTCAGGATCGGAGTCGCCGCGTTCCTCGCCAAGGAAAAACCGAAGTTCGCAGGTCGCTGAGGGGTTCCTGGGCGGCCGGATGTTATGATTTTCGCGGGAGATCGTTCCACCCATTTCCGGAGGAGGAAAAATGCTTAAGAGAATCTTTGCTGCCGGCCTCATGTCCACCGCGGTCGCCACCGCCCTGCCCGCCCAGGCGCAGGCCTGGCCCACCAAGGCGATCACGTTCCTGAACCCGTTCCCCGCCGGCGGCGGGACCGACACCTTTGCACGGCCTATCGCGGCGCGTATGTCGCAGACACTCGGCCAGCAGGTCATCATCGAGAACCAGGGCGGCGCCGGCGGCACGGTCGGAGCGGCCAACGTCGCCAAGCGCGCGCCCGACGGCTACAACTGGTTTTTCGGCGCGGTACACCACACCATCGCCGAGAGCCTCTACACACGGCTACCCTACAGCCTGGAGCGCGATTTCGAACCGATCACGGTCGCGGCGTTCGTTCCGAACGTGGTGGTGGTGCATCCCAAGCATGCGGACAAGTTCAAGACCCTCAAGGACCTGATTGACTACACCCGGGCCAACCCCGGCAAGCTCAACTATGGATCCGCGGGCAGCGGCACGACGCACCACCTTGCGGTGGAATTGTTCAAGACCATGACCAAGACCTTCATCGTCCACATTCCCTACCGCGGCGCCGGCCCGCTGATGCTCGACCTGCTGGCGGGACAGGTGGACCTGGCCTTCGACGGGCTGGGCACCTCATCGGTGCAGGTTCGAGGCGGCAAGCTGATCCCGCTCGCGATCACCAGTGTCGCGCGCAACCCGGTGCTGCCCAACGTGCCAACGATGGCCGAGGCCGGCGTGCCGGGCTATGAGGTGCGCACCTGGTACGGACTTTGGGCACTCAAGGGCACGCCTCAGGCTGCCAAGGATCGCATCTACAAGGACATGGTCGCGGCGATGAACACCCCGGAGCTGAAGAAGATCTGGGCCGAGCAGGGCGCCACCCCGGGCGGCATGCCGCCCGCCGAGATGGCCGCACTGGTGAAAACCGAGATGGCGAAGTGGGCGAAGGTAGTGAAGGATGCCGGCGCGAAGGTCGACAACTAAGCGGGGCTAAACGACCCCATCGGCGCGGAGCTTTGCCAGCTCCGCGTCGCTTTTGCCCAGCAACCCCCGCAGGATCTCGTCCGTGTGCTGCCCCAGCAGGGGGGGCGCGCGTTCAAACGCGAGCGGCGTCCCGGAGAAGCGCATCGGACTCGCCACCGAATCCAGTTTCCCGGCCGCCGGGTGGTCCAGTTTGAGGCGGATGCCGCGTGCCTTCACCTGCGGCTCCTCGAACACCTGCGCGACGTTGTTGATCGGCCCATTGGGCACGCCAGCGGCCTCCAGCAGCGCGAGCCATTCCTTGGTCCCGCGCTTGAGGAATATCTCCTGCAGCAGTTGCGTCATTTCGACCCGGTTCTCAACGCGCTTGGCGTTGGTCACGAAGCGCGGGTCCACCGCCAGTTCGCCGCAGCCCGCCGCGTCGCAGAACTTGCGGTACAGATTGTCGTTGCCGCAGGCAAGGATGACGTCACCGTCCGCAGTCTTGAACGGCTGGTAGGGAACGATGTTCGGGTGGAGATTGCCGATGCGCTTCGGAGGCGTGCCGGTCGCGAAGTAGTTGGTGTTCTGGTAGGCGAGCAGCGCGATCTGCGAGTCCAGCAACGCGAGGTCGAGGTGCTGGCCCTTCCCCGTCTCCGCGCGGCTGGCAAGCGCGGCGCAAATCGCGATCGAGGCATACATGCCGGTGATGATGTCGGCCACAGGGACGCCGGCGCGTTGCGGGCCGCCGCCGGGCGCGCCATCGGGCTCGCCGGTTACGCTCATCATGCCGCCCATGCCCTGGATCATGAAATCGTAGCCAGGGTGCTCGCGCTGCGGCCCGGTCTGGCCGAAGCCGGTCACGGAACAATAGACCAGGCGTGGGTTCAGCTTCGCCAGGTCGTCGTAGCCCAGGCCGTAGCGCACGAGATCGCCGAACTTGTAGTTCTCGATGAGGACGTCCGATTTCAGGGCCAGTTCCCGCACCAGCGCTTGTCCAGAGGGGGACGCGAGGTTCACGGTCACCGATTTCTTGCCTCGGTTCGCGGAGGTGAAGTAGGCGGAGTCCTTCGTGTCTCGGCCCTCGCCGTCCTTCACCCAGGGCGGGCCGAAGGCACGCGAGTCGTCGCCCACCTTCGGGCGCTCCACCTTGATCACTTCGGCGCCAAGGTCGGCGAGGTTCTGTCCCGCCCAGGGCCCGGCAAGCACCCTGGACAGGTCTAGGACGCGGACGTGGGAAAGCGGACCGGGCATGGCCCGCGATTGTACCGACGAAAAGCGGCGCAACGCCGCGAAAGCTACTTCACGACCAGGTTGTTCTGAACCCGTTTCACTCCGGAGACGCCGGCGGCCACCTTGCCCGACTTCGACCGCACGGTCTCTGACTCGACGAAGCCGGACAACAGCACGCGGCCTTCATAGGTCTCCACCGAGATCGCCGTCGAGGGAATCCCTTTCTCCGCGAGCAGCAACGCCTTGACTTTCGTGGTCACGGCGGTGTCGGCAAGGACTCGGCCATCGTTGTCCCGGTTCGCGGTCACATACTCATTGGCATCCCAGCTCCCGTTTCTGTTGGCGTCGAACCTGCTGAAGCGCTTGGCGAGCTCGTTGTCGGCCGCGAGCTCCTCGCGGCTGAGCACGCCGTCTCCATTGCGGTCGAGCGCATCAAACGCCGCGTTGCCCGACTCCTTCTTCTGCTGCGCAGACACGGGACCCGCACAGGCGGCGGCCAAAGCGATTACGATCAGCTTCCTCATGCATGCCTCCATTGGTTTTGATACGGGACTGCCCTCATTCGACACATGGTGAAGCACATCGTTCTGTGGAAATTCAAGTCGCCGGATGGCGACAGTCTGGGCCGGGTGAAGCGCGCGCTCGAGGCGCAGAACGGGCGCATCCCGGGCCTCATCCGAATCGAAGCCGGCGCGAGTTTCAACACCGGGCGTCGCGGCGTGCACTTTGCGCTTTATTCGGAATTCGAGAGCCGCGAGGCGCTTGCCGCATACCATCGGCACCCGGCGCACGCGGAGACGCGCGCCATCGTGGATCCACTCGCCGACGAACACTGGATCGCCGACTACGAAACGTGACGACCGTACCTACACGGCGAAAGCCATGCGCAGAGCGAGCGCGAGCAGCGTGAGCGCGAACAGGATGCGCAGCGGCTTTACCGGCAGTCGATGTGCAAGGCGCGCGCCCAGCGGCGCCAGCGGCATGCTGGTCACCACGACAAGCGCCAGCGCGGGCAGGTAGACATAGCCCAGCGACCACTCGGGCAGCCCGCTCGTACGAAAGCCCTGGACCACGTAACCCACCGTTCCCGCGACCGCGATCGGGAAGCCGTTGGCCGCGGCGGTGCCGATGGCGCGCTTCAGCGGCACGTTGCAGCGTGCGAGGAACGGAATGGACAGGAACGCGCCGCCCGCTGCGAGCACGCTGGAGAAGCCGCCGATCGCGGCGCCGGCGGCGAACAACCCGCCCGGCCCCGGCAGTTGCCGCGAAGGTTTCGGCTTGACCTCGAAAAACATCTGCAGCGCGGCATAGAACATGAAGCAGGAAAAGAAAATGGCCAGCGGCCGCGTCGGCACGAAGCCCGCGCCGATGGAACACACCAGCGCTCCGGCTACGATGCCCGGCGCCATGGATTTCGCCACCGCCCAGTCCACCGCGCCGTGGCGATGGTGCGCGCCCACCGAGGCGACCGAGGTGAACAGGATTGTCGCCATCGAGGTCGCGAGCGACAGATGCATCAGGTGCTGCGGCGGAAAGTCCTTGGCGGTGAAAACGAAGACGAGCATGGGCACCATCACCATGCCGCCGCCAATGCCCAGCAGCCCGGCCAGGAAACCCACCGTCGCCCCGATGGCGAGGTAGGCCGGCCACCAGTCCATCAGCCCGGTCCCTGGAGCAGGTGCGCGACCAGTTCCGCGAAACCCTCGCCTGCCTTGGCGCGGGTGACGTACCTCGGCGCCGACTCCGGCCGCAAGCCGAAGCGCCGCACGTTGGCTACGCCCACCGAGTTCTCGAAGAACACGAACATGGGCGCGTCGTTGGGCGAATCTCCGACGAACGCGTACTCGCCATTGGCCGCTTCGAGGTCCACGCCGAAGCGTTCCACGAACAGGCGCCGCGCCATTCCCAGCTTGTCGTAGGCACCGAACCAGCCGTTGACATGAATGGAACTGACCTTCGCTGTCAGGCCCCCGGCCTCCATCAGGGTCTTGATCCTCGTCGCGGACTCCAGGCCCAGCGGCGGCACGTCCTCGCAGAAATCGATCGCGAGGTCGGTCTCGCGATACGCCTGGTCCGAAGCGATCGCACAGCCGGGCACTTCAGCGAGGATGCGGCGCGCAATCGCATCCAGCCGCGAGCGCTTTTCCGCGCGCGTCGCGGCATCATCCTGGAAACACTTTTTCAGCCTGCCCCCCGCCATCAGGAAATAGAACGCGCCGTTCTCGCCCACAACTGCGTCCACCGGCCACATGCGCGCGATGTGGTCGCACCAGCCCGCCGGACGGCCGGTGATGGGCACCACCAGCCTGCCGGCGCGCTTCAATCGCTCCATGGCGCCATAGGCTTCGGCCGTCAGCGCGCCGCCGGTGGTGAGCGTGTCGTCGATATCGAACAGCAGGCCCTTCAGGCGGGTGGCGCCGGACAGTTCGGCGATCGGCTTCATCAGTCGCCCACTGCAGCCTTGACGCGTTCATGCTGCGCGCCGGTCATGAGAAGCCCGGCCTTGGTGCGCCGCCACAGCACGTCTTCGGCGGTGCGCGCCCACTCGTTCTCCATGAGCCAGCGCACCTCGCGCGCAGTGAGGCCCGCGCCGTAGTCCTCGCCCAGGTCACCGTCTCCCACCACCGCCGGCGCCTGCACGCCATGGCGTCGGAAGATGCCGCGCAGGATGTACTCTGGAATATGCGGATGGGTCTGGAAGAAGGCGTCACGGGCCTCCCTGCGCGAGACACCCCCGAAATCGCTGCCCAATAGTGGCGGTCCGTCGGTCCACGCGGGCCTCATGCCAGGGAAGTACGGCGCCAGCTTCTCCATCGCATGCTCGGCCAGGCGCCGATAGGTCGTGATCTTGCCGCCGAAGACCGACAACACCGGCGCCGTGCCGCCGGCGTCGTCCACGCGCAGCGTGTAGTCGCGCGTCACCGCAGACGGATCGTCCGAACCGTCGTCGTACAGGGGTCGCACGCCGGAGTAGCGCCATACCACGTCCTGCGGGCGCGCGGGCTGCTTCAGGTATCGGTTCACCGCGCGGCACAGATACCCCACTTCCTCCTCGGTGGCGCGCGGCTGCTCGTTCTCGTCCGCCTGCTGCACGTCAGTGGTGCCGACCAGCGTGTGCAGGTCGCCGTAGGGAATCATGAACACGACACGTCGATCATTGTTCTGCAGGATAAAGGCGTGCTCTCCCTCGTACAGCCTCGGCAGCATGATGTGGCTGCCCTTCACCAACCGCACCCGGTCTTCGGACGCCTGGCCGAGTCGCTCGTTCAGGACCCGCTTCACCCACGGGCCTGCGGCATTGACCACGGCGCGGGCGCGCACCCGTTCGCCGTTGGAGAGCGTCGCGTACCACAGCGCGCCCTCGCGTCGCGCCTCCAGGCAGGCCACCCGCGTCAGGATTCGGGCGCCGCGGGACTGTGCGTCCAGCGCATTGGCAATCACCAGCCGGGCATCGTCCACCCGGCAGTCGGAATAGATGAAGCCATGCTTCAGGCGCTCGTTCAGGCCCGCGTTGTACGGCGGCGCGTCGAGTCGCACTGCACGCGAGCCCGGCAGGCTGGCTCGGCGTGACAGGTGGTCATAGAGGAACAGTCCGGCGCGGATCATCCAGCGAGGCCGCAGTTCGGGCACGTGCGGCATGACGAAACGCGCCGGCCAGACCAGATGCGCCGCGACCTTGAGCAGTACTTCGCGCTCGGCGAGCGCCTCCGCGACCAGGCGAAACTCGTACTGCTCCAGGTATCGCAGGCCGCCGTGGATGAGCTTGGAGGACCACGACGAGGTCGCTGAGGCGAGGTCATCCTTCTCCACCAGCAGCACCGTCATCCCGCGGCCGGCCGCGTCGCGCGCGATCCCGGCGCCATTGATGCCGCCGCCGACGACCAGGAGGTCCAGGCTATCCGACAGGGGAGCTTGCGTCTGCAAGCGGCCGATTCTAAGGCAGCGTCACGGTGACACGCACGCCGTGCGACAGGTTCTCAGCGGCGACGCCGCCACCGTGGAACTCCGCGATCAGCCGCGCCACGTAGAGGCCCAGCCCGAGGTGGGGATCGGTGCCCGAATGCCCGGCGCGGCCGGACACCATGGAGCCGAAAAGGGTGTCCTTGACCGCCTCAGGGATAGGCGGTCCCTCGTTCTCCACGATCAGCCGGACGCCGCCGCCGATCACGGCGAGCGAGACGCGGACCGGCGTCCCCGGCGCGGCGAAGTCGGCGGCGTTCTCCGCCAGCTTGTCCAGCATCTGCGCCAGCAGATCGGGTGCGCCGTCAACGAGGGTTGGCGAGCCCGGAAGCTCCAGGTCGAATGCGCGCGGCGCGTAGGCCATCCGGTAGCCCTCCACGCAGCCTCGCACCACCGGCACCGCGTCGAAGCGCTCGCGCGCTGCGGCCGACAAGCCCTGCTCCAGGCGGTTCGCTTCGCCCATGCGCTCCAGGATCCGCGACAGGCGCGCCAGGCCTTCCTCGGCGCGGGCAATGTAGGTGCGGCTTTCCTCCGGCGTCGGCGCCAGCTTCAGGTTCTCCAGCGACGAGCGCACCACAGCGATAGGTGTGCGCAGTTCGTGCGACAGGCGCCCGGCCATGCTCTCCAGGTAGGCGTGGTGCTGTGCGAGCTTGCCCAGCACCGCGGAGAAACTGCGTGACAGGTCGCCGATCTCGTCACCCGCGTTCGAGCCAGAAGCGAGACGTGTGAACCGACCGCGGGCATCGATCGCCGACTCGGCTTCGTCGCGAAGGCGCCGGATACGCAGCGACAGGCGTGTCGCCCAGGCGAGGAGTACCGCCGCCGCGCCCGCGAACACCGTCAGGGTCAGCACCAGAAGGCGTTCCAGCGCCCCACTCCTCAAAGTGGCAATCGGGTTGGTGGTTTCTTCCACCACTACCGCACCCACGACCTGGTCCCGATTCCAGATTGGGCTGGCCGCGGACATCACGATCGCGCGCCCGTCCGGCGTTCGGCGTACCCGCGTTCCGGGCGCGCCCTGAAGCGCGGCGCCGATGTCGCGCCCGCTGGCGAGCGCGTCGTCGGGTACCGCCTCGGCGAACTCCTCGCTGGGCCTCTGGATGAGCGCGCCAACAAAGCTGCGCCAGAGACGCCGCAGGCCTGATTCCTCGTCGTCTTCGCCGTGTCGCGCCGGCTTCTTCAGGCTGCCCGCCAGCGCCAGCACCTGATACTTCCGGTTCACCACCCAGATGCGCGACTCGGTGCGCTCGACGCCCTTCAGGATGGCAGCAATGTCCTCCTGCGCCGCACGCGCCGCCAGGGCCTGCTCGCGCTCAAGGATCACCTGCTCCGCCGGCAGCTCCAGCGCGCGCTCCGCGAGCCGCCGCAACTCCGCTTCGGCCTCGCGACGCATCGGATCGTCGCGCACCGGTGCCGCGTTGAGGAGCTGCGGCCGGTCGTGCAGCGCAGTGGCCACCGCGCGCGCGGTGGCGAGCAGGTTCCGCTCCTGGCCGTCCAGCAGGACACGCTCCATCTCGTTCACGTACATCACGCCAGCCCAGGGCAGCGCCAGCAGCACCAGGGCCACCAGCGCGAGCTTGCCGCGCAGGCCGATGGATCTCATGCGAATGTCATCGGCGCGTCAAGGGCTCTTCCAGCGGTAGCCCATGCCGTACGCGGTCTCGATGTGGTCGAAGTCCGGGTCCACGACCTGGAATTTGCGCCGGATGCGCTTGACGTGCGAGGTGACGGTGGCGTCGTCCACCACCAACTGCGCCTCGCTCATCAACTGCTCGCGGTTCTTTACGTGGCCCGGGTGCCGGGCCAGCGCGTGCACCATCCAGAATTCGGTGAGCGTGAGTTCCACCGGTTTTCCGTTCCACGCCACGGTGAAGCGCTTGAGGTCGAGCGCCAGGGATCCTCGCTCCAGTCTCTCCTCCTCCTGCTGCGGCTCGCGCGACAACTCGGCGCGGCGGAACAGGGCGCCAATGCGCGCCAGCAGGTGAGGCAGGCTCGCATCCTTGGTCAGGTAGTCGTCCGCGCCCAGACGCAGCCCGGAGACGACGTCGAAATCGCTGTCGCGCGCGGTGAGGAAGATGATGGGTAGCGTCGCCGACAGCGCGCGCAGCTCGCGGCAAAGCGAAAAGCCGCCATCGATATCGTCCCCCAGGCCAATGTCGATGATGGCAAGTTCGGGCAAACGCGAGCGCAGCGCCGCCAGTGCCTCGGCGCGCCCCGAAAAGGCGGCCACTTCGAAGCCGTGCTTGCGCAGCGCCTCCGAGGTATTGGCTCGGATGGCGGGGTCATCCTCGACGATGGCGATGCGGCGCATGGGCTGGACCGGAGCCGACTATAGCAACGAAAACTCGGCGCGCGCCGGCGCAAAGCCCCCCTGCCACGGGTTTGCCAGAATTCTTCTCCGCCTTGCCCGCATCGCGCCGCCGCCGCGCCTTTCCTGGCGAGCGTAATGGCATCCCATGAAAACCCAGAACCCTAGTCTTACCCGCCTCGCCCTGCTCGACCTTTTCACTTTCGTTTCGCTGGCCGCCTGCATCGCGCTGTCGGTCGGATTGGTGCTGGCCGGCACCGTGCTGCTGCTGTCTGGCAGCGCGCAGGCCGCCCAGCACGAGCGCGATGGTGGCCTGCTGCTCATGCCGCGGGCTGGAGGCGCCGTGCTCACCGCACCGCTCCTCGCCACCGATGTCGAGATCCAGGTGGTCGGCCACGTGGCCCGGGCAAAGGTGACGCAGCGCTTCCGCAACACGCAGCCAGACTGGTACGAGGGCACCTATGTGTTTCCGCTGCCCGAGGACGCTGCGGTGGACCGGCTGCGGATGCGCATCGGCGAGCGGCTTGTCGAAGGCGAAATCCGCGAAAAGGAGAAGGCCAGGGCCACCTACGCCCAAGCCAAGGCTGAGGGCCGGCGTGCGGCGCTGCTGGAGCAGGAGCGGCCGAACATCTTCACCTCCAGTGTTGCCAACATCGCCCCCGGCGAAGAGGTCCAGATCGAGATCGAGTACCAGCAGACGCTACGCTACGACCAGGGGCGCTACTCGCTGCGCTTTCCGATGGTGGTCGGCCCGCGGTACTTTCCGGCCGCCGAAGCCAAGGGCTCCGATGCCGCTCGCGTCACCACGGCGTTGTTCCGGCCGGCGAGCAAATCCGTCGTGCGCAATCCGGTGACGCTTCGCGTGGACGTCCATGCCGGCGTCTCCGTCGCGGAACTTAGAAGCCCGTCCCATCGCATCGAGACCGGTCCCTGCGGCGAGGCGGGGTGCCGCGCAGTGCTGCACGATCCACTTTCGTCCGGCACGCCCGCCAACAAGGACTTTGTCCTGGAGTGGACACTCGAGTCCGGGCGTGTCCCCGCCGCCGCGGCAATCACCGAACTGAAGCACGGCAGGCACTACGGCCTGGTGATGGTGGTGCCGCCGGCCCAGGCGAGCCCTGACAGCACCATCCCGCGAGAGGCCATCTTCGTCATTGATACGTCGGGTTCGATGCAGGGCGCGTCCATCGCGCAGGCGAAGGAGGCGCTTGAACTCGCCGTGCGACGCCTTGCTCCCGTCGACCGCTTCAACATCATCGAGTTCAACAGCCATGCACGGCCGCTTTTCGCGGAAGCGAGAGCGGCCTCTCCCGACAACCTCGAGGCCTCGATACGCTGGGTGCGCGACCTGCGCGCCAACGGCGGTACCGAAATGGCAAGGGCTCTGGACCTCGCGCTGGACGGGAAGGAGACGCCGGGGCGGATCCGCCAGATCGTGTTCCTCACCGATGGCGCTGTGGGAAACGAGGACCAGCTGTTCCGCATGATCCGCGAGCGCCTCGGCGACTCTCGCCTGTTCACCGTCGGTATCGGCTCGGCGCCGAACAGCCATTTCATGTCCAGGGCCGCGCGGTTCGGCGCCGGCAGTTTTACCTATATCGGCCGCATCGAGGAAGTGAAGCAGAAGATGGACGCGCTGTTCTCGAAACTGGAGTCTCCGGTTCTGAAGGGGGTACGCATCGACTGGGGCGGCGCCGTCGGCATCGAGGCGTGGCCGAAGCAGGTCCCCGACCTCTACGCCGGCGAGCCCGTGATGGTGCTGTTCTCGGCGGAAAAGCTGGGTGGGGCGCTCACCGTGTCCGCGACCGCGGGCGACAAGGCCTGGATGGCCCGCGTGCCGGTAGCGCCAGCCGAAAGCGCGAATGCCCTGTCGGTACTGTGGGCGCGCGAACGGATCGGCGCCTTGATGGATGGCATGCGCGAAGGCGTCCCTGAGGACGACATTCGCGAGGCGGTGCTGAAGCTGGCGCTGGAGCATCAGTTGGTGTCCCGCTACACCAGCCTGGTGGCGGTAGACAAGACTCCGGCGCGCACCGCGGAGGCTTTGCTCAAGTCGGCGTCCCTGCCGACCAACCTGCCCGAAGGCTGGACCATGGAAGGGAATGTAGGGCAAGTGCACGGCGAACTGCCGCGCGGCGCGACCAGCGCGCGCTTCGACCTGCTCCTGGGATCGCTGCTCCTCCTCCTGGGACTCCTGCTCTATCGCCGCAGCCAGAGGTGGGAATGAACTGCAGATCGAACAGTTACGGCGATGTCGCGCTGGGCGTGGAATGCGCGCTTCCGCCCCAGGAATGGCGAGCGGTGCCGAAGTGGCGGGCCTTGCCCTGGATGGCCGCGTTGCTACTCTTCGCCGGCGCGTACCAGTTCGGCCAGGGCGCATGGATCCACGCCAAGGCACAACTCGCGCAGGTCCTGATCGAGCGCGCCTGGACGCGCACGCTCGCGGGCGAAGCCGCCGTCAAGCCCTGGCCCTGGGCGGACACTTGGCCGGTGGCGAAGCTGGAGGCCCCCGCGCAGGGCGTGTCGCTGCTGGTCCTCGCCGGCGTGAGCGGCCGCACCATGGCGTTCGGCCCGGGCCTCCAGGACGGGACCGCGCTGCCCGGCACCAGGGGCAACAGCGTGATCGGCGGGCATCGCGATACCCACCTGTCTTTCCTGCGGCACTTGAGGAAAGGCGAAGTCCTCCGCATCCAGCGCGCCGACGGCACGCACGCGGAGTATCGCGTCGCGCAACTGGACGTGCTCGACAAGTCGGACACCTGGGTGGCGCGCAACACCGGTGGCGCCCGCCTCACGCTGGTCACCTGCTGGCCCTTCGACGCGCTGCGCGCTGGCGGGCCGGGGCGCTACGTCGTGATCGCCGAGGGGACCTAGCACCAGAACACACGAACCGCGGCGCGGGGCGCACCTTCCAGAAAGGAGGACCAAGAACAGGAAGGCGCAGCCCCGCCGCTTCGGCAGACACCTTTGCTCTTGCCATCGTCCCGCGGGCGCGGTGAAATCACGGCATGAGCCTCACCCTCGTCGTCGGCAACAAGAACTACTCCTCCTGGTCCATGCGTCCTTGGGTCGCGTTGCGCGGCTGCGGCGTGCCGTTCACTGAGCGCGTCGTCAAGTTCGAGTCGGAGGACTGGAAGGCAAACATCGGCACGCTGTCGCCTTCCGGCCTGGTGCCGGTCCTGTGGGAAGGCGCGCCGGGTTCCGGCTTTCCCACCTGGGACACCCTGGCCATCGTAGAACGCGCCAACGAGTTGTTTCCGGACAAGGGCCTGTGGCCCGTTGATCCGCACGCGCGCGCGTGGGCGCGTAGCGTGGCCTCCGAGATGCACTCCGGCTTCCGCGCGCTGCGCGATGCGATGCCCATGAACCTTCGCGGCAGGCACCCTGGCATGGGCATGAATCCGGACGTGGCGAAGAACATCGCCCGCATCAGTGTGATATGGACCGAAGCGCGCGCGAAGTTCGGCAAAGGCGGGTCCTATCTGTTTGGCGCCTTCAGCGCCGCTGATGCCTTTTACGCCCCGGTCGCTACGCGCTTTGCGACCTACGCGGTGGAACTGGTCGGGGTGGCGAAGGCGTACCAGCAGGCGCTATTGCAGTGTCCGGCGGTCCGGGAATGGACCGTGGAAGGCCTGAAGGAAACCGAGTTCTTCAAGGAAGACGAGCCCTACGCGGACCCGCCCGAGTAGCTACAGCGGCTCCCGCATGCCACGCCGCAGGAAATTGGTGATTGGCGCGAGCACATAGTCGAGCGTGCTGCGGGAGTCGGTCCGGATATAGACCTCGGCCGGCATTCCCGCCTGCAGGTGCAGGTTTCCCGCCGCCGCGAGAGAGGACGCCGGGACCTCCACGTGCACCGCATAGTAGGCTTGGGCGTTGGTGCCCTGTCCATCCACCAGTCGGTCGCCCGAAACGTAGAGCACGCGGCCTTCTACCAGAGGCGTGCTGCGCTGCTGGTATGCGGTCAGCCGGACGTCGGCCATGGAACCCTGCTTTACGTGGTTGACGTCCTCGGGCCGGATGCGCGCCTCGACGATCAGCGTACGGTCGTCCGGCACCACCTCGAGCAGCACATCGCGCGGACCGACGACGGCGCCGGCGGAAAACACGCGCAGCCCGACGACTTCCCCTGCAGCCGGTGCGCGGATGGTCTGGCGCTCGGCGGCGTCGCGCGATGGCCTCAGGCGTTCCTCCAGGTCAAAGATGCGAGCCGTGGTTTCCTTCAGTTCGTCAGTCGCGCCCTGCATGTAGGTGTTGCGCATGGACAGGACGCGCAGTTCGAGTTCGGAGGTCCGCTGGCGCGTCTTGGCAAGCTCGGCACGGTGCTCGCCCCAGCGCGCCTCGTACTCCGCCACAGCTCGCTCCAGAGCCATCAATCGGGTCCGCTGCACGAAGTTCTCCTTCAGCAGCTTCTCGTTGACCGCCAGCTCGTCCTTCTGCAGCTTGATGGCGCGCGCCTCGGCGGCGATCTGGTCGTCGAGCGCCCGTACCTCCTCCTGGGTCTCGGCGATCTGCTTGCGCAGCACCGCGACCTGGCCGTCGAGGGCCTCGCGGCGGGCGCGGAATTGCGCCGTCTCCCGCTCCAGTGTCTCGGCGGTCCGCGCCATCGAGCGGCGCGACTCCAGCGACGCGGGGAAAACGAGCTTCGATGCGAACGTGCGCTCAGACTCCAGGCGCGCCGCCTTGGCGCGCTCGGCATCCAGTTGCTGGCGCAGCAACTCCACCGCCGCGTCCACGCGCACGTCCTCTATCAGGATAAGCGGCTGGCCTGCCTTGACGCGGTCGCCGTCCCGCACGCGGATCTCCTTCACCAGACCTCCTTCCTGGTGCTGGACCACCTTGCGGTTCATGTCGACCTTGACGAACGCCGGCGCGATGATGGCGCCACTCAATGGCGCGAGGGAGGCCCACAGGACAAACGCGACCGCGCCGGCGCCAACGACCAACAAGCCGGAACGGATGATCGCCCGGGCCTCGGCGTCGGTGCCGTTCCTGGCCGCCAACGCAAGTGCATCGTGCACGGGATTGCGCATCGGCGCTGTCATCCCGCAGCCCCCACCTGGTGCGGGGCGGCCCGCGTCACCCGGGCCATGACTTCGGCACGCGGCCCGAACAGCTCGACCGCGCCGTCACGCAGCACCAGCAACTTGTCCACGCCGCCAAGCAGGGAGGGGCGGTGTGCAACCACCACCGTGGTCACGCCCGACTGCTTGAGGTCCCTCAATGTGCGCAGCAGCGCTTCATCGCCTTCGCTGTCGAGGTTGGCGTTGGGCTCGTCCAGCACCACCAGGCGCGGCTCGCCATAGAGCGCGCGGGCGAGCCCGATGCGCTGGCGCTGCCCGGGCGAAAGCGCGCCTCCGGATTCGCCGACGTCGCTGTCGTAGCCGTTCGGCAGGCGCAGGATGAGCTCGTGCACGCCGGCGCGCTGCGCGGCGCGGACCACGGCGGCGGAATCCACTTCGTCGAGGCGCGCGATGTTCTCCGCCACCGTGCCACCGAACAACTCGACGTCCTGCGGCAGGTAGCCGATGCGCGGCCCGAGGCGGTCTCGAGGCCAGGTCGACACGTCCGCGCCGTCCAGCCGCACGGCGCCGCCCTGCGGCGACCAGATGCCGACCATCAGGCGCGCGAGCGTCGACTTGCCGGCGCCGCTGGGTCCGATGAGGCCCAGCGACTCGCCGGAATCGAGGTCGAAATTGATCGCGCGCAGGATTGGTCTATCGCCGGGCTTTAGCGCGAACACCGCGCGCTCGACCGAAAGCGCGCCCTTCGTTTCCGGCAGCTCGGTGGAAGACTGAAGCCGAGGCGCAGCGCCGAGCAGGCGCTCCAGCCGCTCCCACGCCGCGCGCGCCTCGACCAGCGTGCGCCAGCTTCCCACCAGCATTTCGACTGGCGCGAGTGCCCTTCCGAGGATGATGCTCGCGGCGATCATCACGCCGGGTGTGACCTGCTGCTCCACCACGAGCCAGGCGCCGGCGGCGAGCATCGCGACCTGCACCAACTGTCGCGCGAACTTGGTCGCCGCGGCGAAGGAACTTCCCAGCGTACCCGCGGCGGCCTGCTCGCGCGACGCGCCCTCGGTGAGGGCGGACCAGCGCCGCGCCAGTGCCGGCAGCATGCCGAGCGCGGTGATGACTTCGGCATTGCGCACGCCAGCCTCGACAAAGCGGCTGGCGCGGCGCGCTTCCGCTTGCGCGCGCTCAAGTGGCCGGCGCGTGAAGCGCTCGTTGAAGACCGCGAGCAGAATCATCGCAACCGCGCCCGCGAGGCCGACCAGCGCGAGCATCGGGTGCATCAGGAACACGATCAACAGGAACAGCGGCAACCAGGGCGCGTCGAACAGACCGAGGATGCCGGGACTGACCAGGAAGCCGCGCAGCGTTCGCGCATCGCGCAGCCCGATGGCATAGTCGTTGCCCCCCAGCCGCGCTGCCTGCGCGACCACTCCCTCGAGCACCTGCGGACCCAGTTGGCGGTCCAGGCCTGCGGCGGCCACGGCGAGCAAACGCGCGCGAAGCGCATCCAGCGCCGCCATGATCGCCAGTGCCAGCACTGCCGCGAGAGTCAGGAGCAGGAGAGTTTCACCACTGCGGCTGGTGATGACCCGGTCGAACAACTGCAGCATATACAGCGCCGGCACCAGCATGAGCAGGTTGACCGCGATGCTGAACAGCCCGGCCCAGATCAGGCAGGGTCGGAACCGGTGCAGGAGGTCTCGCACCCGTTGGATTCTAGAGGAGAAGAGGGGGCCGGACGCGCCCCGGGGGCCGGCCTGGCTACTTCTTGCGCAATTTGCGGATCGCAGCGAGCTGGGCGGCGAGCATGGACAGCTCCCCTTCCACGGTCGCAATTTCCTGCTTGTCCTTGGCGTTGCGCCGGGCCTCCTCGGCGCGCGCGATGGCCTCCTTGGCCTTGGCCTCGTCCAGGTCATGCCCGCGGATGGCGGTATCGGCGAGCACGGTTATCACCTTGGGCTGGACCTCCAGTATGCCGCCGGCGACGAATATCAGCTGCTCCTCGCCGCCGCCGGGGGGCAGGATGCGTACCGCGCCGGGCCGGATGCGGGTGATGAGCGGGGTGTGGCGCGGGTAGATTCCCAGCTCGCCCGATTCGCCCGGCAGGACGACGAACTCCGCCTCGCCGGAGAAGATCGCTTCCTCGGCGCTGACGACGTCGACGTGCATGGTGTGCGCGGCCATGGCAATCCCTTACTGGAGGGTCTTCGCCTTCTCGAACGCTTCTTCAATGGCGCCGACCATGTAGAACGCCTGCTCCGGCAGCGCGTCGCAGTCGCCGTTGACGATCATCTTGAAGCCCTTGATGGTGTCCTTCAGCGACACATACTTGCCCGGGGTGCCGGTGAAGTTCTGCGCCACGGTGAAGGGCTGCGACAGGAAGCGCTGGATCTTGCGCGCGCGGGAGACCGCCAGCTTGTCCTCCGGCGCCAGTTCGTCCATGCCCAGAATGGCGATGATGTCGCGCAGTTCCTTGTAGCGCTGCAGGGTGGCCTGCACCGAGCGGGTCGTATTGTAGTGATCTTCTCCAATGGTGTTCGGGTCCACCTGGCGCGAGGTGGAATCGAGCGGATCGACCGCCGGGTAGATGCCCAGCGAGGCGATGTCTCGCGACAGCACGACGGTGGCGTCGAGGTGACCGAAGGTGGTGGCGGGTGACGGATCGGTCAGGTCATCCGCCGGCACGTACACCGCCTGGATCGAGGTGATGGAGCCAACTTTGGTGGAGGTGATGCGCTCCTGCAGACGGCCCATTTCCTCGGCCAGCGTCGGCTGGTAGCCCACCGCCGACGGCATCCGGCCGAGCAGCGCAGACACCTCGGTTCCCGCCAGCGTGAAGCGGTAGATGTTGTCCACGAAGAACAGGATGTCGCGGCCTTCGTCACGGAAACTCTCGGCCATGGTGAGCCCGGTCAGCGCCACGCGCAGGCGATTGCCGGGGGGCTCGTTCATCTGGCCGAACACCATCGCCACCTTCGACTCCGGCAGATTGTCCGGTTTCACCACCTCGGCCTCGATCATCTCGTGATAGAAGTCGTTGCCCTCGCGGGTGCGCTCGCCGACGCCGGCGAACACTGAAAGTCCCGAGTGCTGGGTTGCGATGTTGTTGATCAACTCCAGCATGTTCACCGTCTTGCCGACGCCGGCACCGCCGAACAGGCCGATCTTTCCGCCCTTGGCGAACGGGCAGATGAGGTCGATCACCTTGATGCCGGTCTCGAGCAGCTCCACAGAGGGCGAGAGCTCGTCGAACTTGGGCGCGGCCTGGTGGATGGAGCGCAGCTTGTCCGACTTGATCGGGCCGACCTCATCGATCGGGCGGCCAAGCACGTCCATGATGCGGCCCAGGGTGCCAATCCCCACCGGCACCGAGATTGGCGCCCCGGTCGAGACCACCTTCATGCCGCGGCGCAGGCCGTCGGATGAACCCAGCGCGATGCAGCGCACGATGCCGTCGCCCAGCTGCTGCTCGACTTCGAAGGTGAGTCCCTTCTCGGCCAGCCCGCCCTCGGCGGTTTCAACCAGCGTCAGCGCGTCGTAGACCTTCGGCATCCCTTCGCGGGGAAACTCGATGTCGATCACCGCGCCGACGCTCTGGACGATGGTGCCTTGGATTTGTGCCATGGTTGGTTCCCGAAAGTTTGTTTCGCTCTGAATCCCTAGACCGCCGCCGCGCCGGCCACGATCTCCGACAGTTCCTTGGTGATCCCGGCCTGGCGGTTCTTGTTGTAGATCAGCGTCAGCTCGTCGATCAGGTCTCGTGCGTTGTCCGAGGCCGATTTCATCGCCACCATGCGTGCCGATTGCTCGGACGCCATGTTTTCGGCCACCGCCTGGAAAATGATCGCCTCGATGTAGCGCGTCATCACCTGGTCGAGCACCGCCTTGGCCTCCGGCTCGTAGAGGTAGTCCCACACCGTATCCGGCGCGCCCAGCTTCTCCCCCGACAACGGCAGCAGCTGCTCCAGCACCGGCTCCTGCTTCATGGTGTTGAGGAAGCGGGTATAGGCGATGACAACGCGATCAAAGCGATCCTTGACGTAGCCGTCGAGCATCACCTTGATGGTGCCGATCAGCTTGTCCATCTGCGGCCGGTCGCCGATCTGCACCGCGTGCGAGACCACGTTGGCGCCCAGGCGCTGCATGAAGCCGAAGCCCTTGTTGCCGATGGCACAAACGTCGATTTCCTCGCCCTCGGCCTGCCAGGCCTTGTACTGGTTCAAGGTCAGGCGCAGCAGGTTGGTATTGAGCGCACCGCACAGGCCCTTGTCGGTGGTGATCACGATCAGGCCGACGCGCTTGACCGAGTCGCGCGACACCAGGAACGGGTGGCGGTACTCCGGGTTGGCGTGGCTGATGTGCGCGGCGACGTTGCGGATCTTCTCGCCATAGGGGCGCGCTTGGCGCATGCGCTCCTGCGCCTTCCTCATCTTCGAAGCGGCGACCATTTCCATGGCCTTGGTGATCTTGCGCGTGTTCTGCACGCTCTTGATCTTGACCCGGATTTCCTTTGTGCCTGGCATGGCGTGTCAGTCCGGCCTAGAAACTGCCGTTCTTCTTCCAGTCGGCGATGGCGTCCTTTAGCGTCTTCTCGTCGTCCGCGGACAGGTCGGCCTTGTCCTCAATGCGCTTCATCAGGTCGACATACTTGGACTTGACGTAGTCGCGCATCGAGCGCTCGGCGGCCAGCGCCTTCTTGACGTCGATGTCGTTGAAGAAGCCGTTGTTGACCGCGAACAGCGTCAGCGCCATCTCCCACACCTGCTGCGGGTGGTACTGCGCCTGCTTCATGAGCTCGGTCACCATCCTGCCCAGTTCCAGCTGCTTGCGGGTGGCCTCGTCCAGATCGGAGGCGAACTGCGCGAAGGCCGCGAGTTCGCGGTACTGCGCCAGCGCCAGGCGCACGCCGCCGCCGGTGTCCTTGCGCTTCATGATCTTGGTCTGCGCGGCACCGCCGACTCGGGATACCGATACGCCGGCGTTGATGGCAGGCCGGATGCCGGCGTTGAACAAGTCGGTTTCCAGGAAGATCTGACCGTCGGTGATCGAGATCACGTTGGTCGGCACGAACGCGGTGACGTCCCCCGCCTGGGTCTCGATGATCGGCAGCGCGGTGAGCGAGCCGGTCTTGCCCTTGACCGCGCCCTTGGTGAAGCTCTCCACGTAGGCCGGATTGACGCGTGCGGCGCGCTCCAGCAGGCGGCTGTGCAGGTAGAACACGTCGCCGGGGTAGGCTTCGCGGCCCGGCGGGCGGCGCAGCAGCAGCGACACCTGGCGATAGGCCCAGGCCTGCTTGGTCAAGTCGTCATAGATGATCAGCGCGTCCTGCCCGCGGTCCCTGAAATACTCACCCATGGTGCAGCCCGAGTAGGGCGCAATGAACTGCATTGCGGCGGATTCGGAGGCGGTGGCGGCGACCACGATGGTGTAGGCCATCGCGCCATGTTCTTCCAGCTTTCTCACCACGTTGGCCACGGTCGAGGCCTTCTGGCCGATGGCGACGTAGACGCAGAAGAGGTCTTTCCCCTTCTGGTTGATGATGGTGTCGATCGCCACCGCGGTCTTGCCGGTCTGGCGGTCGCCAATGATCAGTTCGCGCTGGCCGCGGCCCACCGGTACCATGGCGTCGATCGCCTTCAAGCCGGTCTGCACCGGCTGCGACACCGATTGGCGCGCGATCACGCCCGGGGCGACCTTCTCAATGACGTCGGTCAGCTTGGCGTTGATCGGGCCCTTGCCGTCGATCGGCGCGCCCAGCGAATTGACCACGCGGCCGAGCAGCTCCGGGCCGATGGGCACAGACAGGATCTTGCCGGTGCACTTGACGACGTCGCCCTCGGTGATGTGCTCGTACTCGCCCAGGATCACGGCGCCGACCGAGTCGCGCTCCAGGTTCAGCGCGAGGCCGTAGGTGTTCTTCGGGAACTCGAGCATCTCGCCCTGCATCACGTCCGAGAGGCCGTGGATGCGGCAGATGCCGTCGGTTACGGAGACCACGCTGCCCTGGGTGCGCATCTGCGTCCCGGCATCCATGTTCTGGATCCGGTTCTTGATCAGTTCCGAGATTTCGGAGGGGTTCAGTTGCATGACTGCTCCTTAAGCGTCCTGCCTTCTATGCCTGCGTATTTGCCTGCGTCTATGCTTTAAGCGCGGTCTCGAGCGCGGCAAGTTGCGCGCGCGCGGAACCGTCGATGACCTTGTCGCCGATGGCGATCTTCACCCCGCCGATGAGGGACTTGTCCACGCTGACGCGCGCCTTCACCTTGCGGCCGGTTTTCTTCTCCAGTCGCGACACCAGGTCGGCCAGCTGCGCCTGGTCCATGTCGAACGCGCTGGTGATCTCGGCCTCGACCAGGCCTTCGCGCTCGTTCTTCAGCGCCTCGTACTGGGTGCGGATCTCGGAGAGCACCTCGAGCCGGCCATTCTCGGCCAGCACGCGCACGAAGTTGTCCGCCTCGCTGGAGAGCTTCCCGGAGAGGATGGAAATGAGCATTCCGGCGACCTTCGCGGCGGGGACATTCGGGTCGCCGATCGCCGCGCGCACCCGGGCGTCGGCCGCGACCGCGGCGAGGTTCGACAGCGTCGCCGACCAGTCCGCGAGCTTGCCTTGCGCGTCCGCGAGCCGGAAGGCAGCTTCCGCGTACGGGCGGGCGATAGTGGAGGGTTCAGCCAAGGGATTTCCGCCGGGTTTCTCTGTCAGAGCTGCTTCTTGATCCCGTCGAGGAGCTCGGCGTGCGCCTTGGCATCCACCTCGCGGCGCAGGATCTTCTCGGCGCCAGCCACCGCGAGTGCGGCAACCTGTTCGCGCAACTGCTCGCGCGCGCGCTGCGCTTCCTGCTGTATGTCGGCCTTGGCGGCGGCCTTCTCGCGATCGCCTTCGGACTTGGCGGCAACCTTAGCCGCCTCGACCATCTGCGCGTCTCTGCGCTCGGCCTGCGCAATGATCTCGGCCGCGCGCGCGCGCGCCTCCGCGATCGCCTGGTCGGCCTGCTTGCTCGAGATCTCCAGTGATTTCTTGCCCTGCTCGGCGGCAGCGAGGCCGTCGGCGATCTGCTTCTGGCGCGCCTCTATGGCGCGCAACAGCGGCGGCCACACGAACCTGACCGTGAACCAGATGAAGGCGGCGAAGACGATCGCCTGGGTGATGAGCGTGAGATTGAAATTCATGCGTCCTCCCGCGGGGCGAGATGCCTTAGCCGAGCCTCGCGAGCAGCGGGTTGCCGGTGGCGAACCACAGCGCGAGGCCAACGCCGATGATGAAGGACGCGTCGATCAGGCCCAGCAGCAGGAACACCTTGGCCTGCAGCGAATCGGTCAGCTCGGGCTGGCGTGCCGCGGCTTCCAGGAAGCGCGAGCACATGATGCCGACGCCGACGCAGGCGCCGAGCGCCCCCAGGCCGATCATCAGGCCGATGCCGATCCCGGTGTAGGCCTGGACCATGGCGATCATTTGCAGTTTTTCCATTGCGGCTTCCTCTCTGTGCGAAAAAGGGGGGTGGTTAGTGGTGCTCGTGTGCCATCGAGAAGTAGACGATGGTCAGCATCATGAAGACGTAGGCCTGCAGGGCGACGATCAGGATATGGAAGATGGCCCAGCCAAGGCCCAACAGGAACGCGAGGCCCGCCCAGCCCAGACCGGCCGCGGCCAGCAGCCAAAGCAGCAGGAAGATGATCTCGCCCGCATACATGTTGCCGTAGAGCCGCAGCGAGTGCGACAGCGGCTTGGACAGGTACTCGATGGCGTTGAACAGCACATTGAGGGGGAACAGCTTTGCGCCGAAGGGGGAGCAGAAGATTTCATGCAGGAAGCCGCCGAAGCCCTTGGCCTGGACCGAGAACACCAGCATCAGGATCCACACCGACAGGGCGAGCGCGAAGGTCGTGTTGATGTCCGCGGTAGGCACGATGCGGAAACCGTGCTCGGAAATGTTGTGCGTGACCATGGCGACGATGTCCACGGGCAGGAAGTCCATCGAGTTCATCAACAGCACCCAGACGAACACGGTTAGCGCGGCCGGGGCGACGAATGCGTTGCGGTCGCCGTGACGGAAGATACCCTTGGCCTGGTCGTCCACGAAGCCCACCAGCAACTCGACGAAGGCCTGGCGCTTGTTAGGCACGCCGGAGGTGGCGCCTCGCACCACCCACCACAGGAAGCCGATGCCGACGAAGCCGAGCAGCACCGAGACCAGCACCGAGTCCAGGTGCAGCGACCAGAAGCCGCCGTCGCCCAGGAACGGGCGCACGTCATGGGTCAGGTGGTGACCGATGTACTCGGTGGCATTGAATTCTTTACCTGCGGCCATCGGGATCAGGATCCGGACTGGTTGTGTTCACGCACAAAAAGGGCCATCGAAAAAATCAGGACCGTCGCCATGAAGGACCCGAGGAACGCCGTCGCCACGACATCCGGGTAGAAGGCCAGTACCAGCCACAGCAGGACCGCGATCACGCCAAGCTTCACGCCCTCGGCCTTCAACGCGATGACCAGAACCCCCACTGCGGAGGCCGACTTGCTGCCTGACTTACCCGACGCCACCCTCGCCGACGCCCACCCGGCCCCGACGCTGACCGCGCCACCCAAGGCTGCGGAAACTGCGCCGTGCGCGCCGGCCAGAACCCCGGCCAATAGCGTCAGGGCGGCAGTGGCGATCAATTGCCACCGAAGTACGGTGCGAAGCGGCGGGATTATATTTGCTTCACGCACTTCGGGTCAACGTGTTGCGATGCAAAAAAGGTGCGCGTTCGCTCAGCGCAACTTCTTCAGCAACTGGTCAAGATGATCAAGCCCCGAATAGTGCAGGACGACCCTACCGCCGCCGTTGCGACCCGGGTGAATTTCCACAGTGGTCCCCAGGCTCCCCGACACGTCCTCTTCCAGGCGCTTCAGGTCCCGGTCGCCGCGACCGCCGCCAGCCTTGCGCCGGACCGACACGGGGCCACGCGCCATGTGACCGGCGAGGGCCTCGGCCTCGCGCACCGAAAGGCCGCGTGCCGCGATGCGGTTTGCGGCTTCGATCTGCCGCGCGGGGTCCAGAGACAACAGCGCGCGCGCATGTCCCATTTCCAGCTGTCCCTGCATCAGCATTCCCTGCACCGGCCTCGCCAGCCTCAGCAGGCGCAGCAGGTTGGTCGTGGCGCTGCGCGAGCGGCCCACGGCGTCCGCGGCACGCTCGTGGGTCATGTGAAACTCGTCCACAAGGCGCTGCAGGCCGGCGGCCTCCTCCATGGGATTGAGGTCTTCGCGCTGAATGTTCTCGATCAGGGACATGGCCAGCGCGGCCTCGTCGGGCACCTCCCGGATCAGCACCGGCACCTCGCTCAACCCGGCCAACTGCGCGGCGCGCCAGCGACGCTCCCCGGCGATGATTTCATGCCGGCCACCAGCGATCGGACGCACCAGCAGCGGCTGCATCAGGCCTTGTGCCCGGATCGAGGCCGCGAGCTCATTGAGCGAGGCTTCGCCCATTTTCGTCCGCGGCTGGTACTTGCCCGGCTGGATTGCGTGCACGGCGAGTGTCCCTACCTCATCCTTGCGCCTGCTCGCGTTCGCGCCAGTGTCGGCGCCCAGCAACGCGTCCAAGCCTCGCCCGAGTCCCTTTTGTCTCGTGCTCATCCGGCCCTCCCGATAATCTCGCCCGTCAGCGCGAGGTAGGCCTGCGCACCCTTCGACGCCTGGTCCCAGATCACCGCCGGAGCGCCGTAGCTGGGCGCCTCGGCTAGGCGCACATTGCGAGGCACGACTGTGCGGTAGACCTTGTCGCCGAAATACTGCTCGAGCTGCTGCGAAACCTGGTGCGCGAGCGTGTTGCGCGGGTCGAACATGGTGCGCAGCAGGCCAGCGATTTCCAGGCGCGGATTGAGATTGCCGCGCACGCGCTTGATGGTGCCGACCAGGTCCGACAGGCCTTCCAGCGCGTAATACTCGCACTGCATCGGAATCAGCACTTCCGCTGCGGCTACGAAGGCATTCACCGTCAGAAGACTGAGCGACGGCGGACAGTCGATAAGGATGTACTCGTACTCGCGCTCCACGGTCGCCAGCGCGGCGCGCAGGCGGCCTTCGCGGTTGGGCAGGTCCACCAGCTCCACTTCGGCGCCGGCCAACTCGCGGTTGGCCGGGATCAGGTCGTATCCGGAGTTCTCCGCGCGGACGCGAATGCCGGCGATCTCGCCCAATCCGAGCAGCACGTGGTACACGGTGCGCTGGAGCGCGCGTTTGTCCACGCCGCTGCCCATGGTGGCATTGGCCTGCGGATCCAGGTCCACCAGCAGCACCCGCTTGCCAGACTTGGCCAGACCCGCAGCGAGGTTGACACTGGTCGTCGTCTTGCCCACGCCGCCCTTCTGGTTCGCCACCGCGATGATGCGCGCCACGGTCAGCCGCCCGGCCTGCAAAGAACCAGGTGGCGCGCTTCATCGAGCATGGGAACACGGAGCCTGCGCACATCACTGCAATCGCAGCCGTTCACTGCGGCAAGTTCTGCTTCCGGGTGCACGCCCTTCATTGCCGCGAGCACGCCTCCGGGGGCGACGAGGTGCCTGCAGGAGACGATGAATTGCCCCAATTCCGACAAGCCGCGAGAGATCACGACCGCGAAACGCTCGAACGGAGTCCACTCTTCCACGCGGCCGACGTGCACTTCGGCGTTGGCCAGGCCCAACTCGATCACCGCCTGGCGCAGGAAGGCGCCCTTCTTCTGGTTGGCGTCGTTCAGTGCCACGCGGCGCGCGGGCTCGGCGATGGCGATCGGAATGCCCGGCAATCCGCCACCGGCGCCAACATCGGCGAGCGCGCCAGGCGGCAACTCAGGAAGGACGACGAGGCTGTCCAGCAGGTGATGGCTCACGGAGCGCAGAGGGTCGCGGATCGCGGTCAGGTTGTGCGTGCGGTTCCACTTTGCGAGCAGTTCGAGGTAGGCCATGAGCTTGGCTGGCGCGCTTTCCGGCAGCGGCGCGACGAGTCTCGGCGCGAGTTCCGACAGCCCGCTCAACAGCGCAGCCTGCGGCGTCATGCGGCGGATTGCTCGGGCGAGGCACGGCGCGAGGCGCCGGCCCCGGTGCGCTTCAGGTGCACCAGCAACAGCGCGATCGCTGCGGGCGTGATGCCGGAAATGCGCGTCGCATGACCGATAGTTTCGGGGCGAAAGTGCGCTAGCTTCTGGCGCACTTCTACTGATAGCCCTCGCACCGACGCATAGTCGAAGTCGGCCGACAAGCGCAGGGAGTCTTGTGCGGCGCGGCGCGCGACCTCATCCCGCTGTCGGGCGATATAGCCTTCGTACTTTGTCTGAATCTCCACCTGCTCGGCTACCACCTGATCTACTACGCCCTTTGAAGATGCCGCCAATTCGTTAAGTGTGTGGTAACTCACATTCGGTCTGCGCAGCAAACTCTCGAGGCTGTACTCATGTTCGATGGCCTGGCCCAGGAGGCGCTCGGCCACCTCTGGCGGAAGCGTTCTCGGGTTGACCCAGGTGCTCCGCAAGCGCTCGCGCTCGCGCGCGATCGCATCGCGCTTGCGATTGAACGCGTCCCAGCGCATGTCGTCCACAAGACCCATCTTGCGTCCCATTTCCGTCAGGCGCAGGTCGGCGTTGTCCTCGCGGAGCATGAGCCGATACTCGGCTCGGCTGGTGAACATCCGATAGGGCTCGGACACGCCACGCGTGACAAGGTCGCTGATCAGGACGCCCATGTACGCTTCCTCGCGTCCCGGGCACCACGGCTCCCGCCCATTCGCCTGCAGGGCCGCATTCAGCCCCGCCAGCAGGCCTTGTGCAGCGGCTTCCTCATAGCCGGTGGTGCCGTTGATCTGGCCGGCAAAGAACAAACCCGGAATGGACTTGGTCTCCAGCGAGGACTTCAGCTCGCAAGGATCGAAGTAGTCGTACTCGATGGCGTAGCCCGGCCGCAGGATGTGCGCGTTCTCCAGGCCCCGTATGGATCGCACCAAATCCACCTGGACGTCGAATGGCAGGCTGGTTGAAATGCCGTTGGGGTAGATCTCGCTCGTGTCCAGGCCTTCGGGTTCGAGGTAGATCTGGTGGCTCTGCTTGCCTGCGAAGCGGTGGATTTTGTCTTCGATGGACGGGCAGTAGCGCGGCCCGACTCCTTTTATGACGCCGGTAAACATCGGCGAGCGGTCCAAGCCGTCGCGGATCACATCGTGCGTACGGGCGTTGGTATGGGTGACCCAGCAAGGCAATTGCCGCGGGTGCATGTCGCGCCGGCCCAGGAACGAAAACACCGGTTCGGGCGTGTCCCCAGGCTGCTCTTCGAGCAGACTGAATTCGATGGTCTTGCCATCCAGCCGGGGCGGGGTGCCGGTCTTCAACCGTCCTACCGGCAACTTCAATTCCCGGAGCCGGGCGGCCAGAGTCACGGACGCCGGGTCACCCGCCCGTCCTGCGGTGGTGTTCATGAGCCCGACGTGGACTGTCCCTGAGAGGAAAGTCCCGGCCGTCAGGACCACGGTCCGGCCACAGAACCGGATCCCGAGCTGGGTCACGACCCCGGTAGCCCGACCGCCCTCTATCAGAATGTCGTCCACCGCCTGCTGGAACAGGGTGAGATTGGGCTGATACTCCAATCGCCTGCGGATCGCCCTGCGATAGAGCACCCGGTCGGCCTGCGCGCGGGTGGCCCGAACAGCAGGCCCTTTGGACGAGTTGAGGGTCCGGAACTGGATGCCCGCCTCGTCTGTGGCCAGTGCCATGGCGCCGCCCAGGGCGTCCACCTCCTTGACGAGATGCCCCTTGCCGATGCCGCCGATGGACGGGTTGCAGGACATCTGCCCAAGCGTCTCGATGCTGTGCGAAAGGAGAAGCGTCTTCGAGCCGGCACGCGCGGCCGCCAGCGCCGCCTCGGTGCCGGCATGGCCGCCGCCGATCACAATGACGTCGAAGGTGTCTGGAAATCGCATGGGCAGGATCTGAAGAGGCGCAATCATACGTGAGCGTTCCACGTGGAACCACCCTGATTCGGCCAGGATGCGGCACCGTTTGATGTTCCACGTGAAACCTTCCAGGCAGCGACGCCTGTTGCACTGCAGCAATACTTATCCACAAGCGTTGGACGTGAGACAATCGCCGCCCTTTTGCGCCGCCCCCCTCCGCGGGGTTCGCACCTGATGATTTCCCTGTCCCGGTATGCAACGCTGCTTGAGCGCCCGCACCTGCGTTCGCTGATCCTTGCCTCGATTCTCGGGCGGCTGCCGATAGGCATATTGGGCCTGGCGATCCTGCTGCTCGCGCAATCGGTCACCGGATCGTTCGCCCAAGGCGGCATCGCCAGTGCGAGCTATGTCATTGGGCTCGCGGCCGTTGCGCCCCTGCTCGGGCGCGCAATCGACCGCTTCGGACCGCGGCCGACGCTGCTTGCATGCGCCTTCGCGTTTCCGTCCGCGCTGGTCGGTCTTGTGCTCGCCTATTCGATCCAGGCGCCGCTCTGGGTCGCGCTCGGCTGCGCAGCCGCATCCGGCGCGAGTTTCCCGCCGATCACCGCCTGCATGCGTACCTTCTTCAAGCAGCAGCTGAAAGAGGACGTCCAGCTCACCACTGCCTATTCGCTGGAGTCGGTGCTGATCGAACTCATCTTCATCACCGGTCCGATGCTGGTGGCGATGTTCGTCGCCTTTTCCTCGCCCTCGATGGCCGTCCTGTTCGCAGCGGCCTGCGGCTTCCTCGGCCCGATCCTGTTCTTGCGCGCGCGCGCCATCACGCAATGGCGCATCGAGCCAAGCCGCAGCGCGAACCTGTTCGGTCCGCTCACCGAACCCGCCTTCTCACGCCTGTTGATCGTCATCCTCTGCTACGCGAGCGCCTTCGGCCTGATCGAGATCGGCGCCACCGCGCACGCTGCCGAGGCCGGCATGCCCGCGTATGCCGGCGTGCTGCTGGGGATCATGAGTATTGGCAGCGCCGTGGGCGGCCTGTTCTACGGCAGCCGCACCTGGCACATGCCCCTAAACCGCCAGTTCCCGCTGACATTGGCCTTGATGGGATTGGGCGTCGCGCCACTCGCGATAGGCTTGCCGGAGTGGTTGTTCGCGCTCTACTGCGTCGTCGCCGGCGTGGTGATGGCGCCGGCGCTGATCATGCAGGCCATGCTGGTGGCGAAGACCTCGCGGCCGGAGCACGCCGCCGAGGCGTTCACGTGGTCGGCGACGGGACTGCTCGCTGGCGTCGGCGTCGGGCTGACTCTGGGGGGTCAGCTCTTGGAGTTCACCAGATCGCCGACGGTGTTCGCGGCAGCGGCGGCCATTGCGGTACTCGCCGCCGCCCTGGCGCTGCCGATGATCCGGCCGAGGACCTGAGCTACGCGGCGAGCTTCTGATGCATGGTGCCGCGGCGCTTCTCGAGTACCGTCGGCATGCGGCTGCCGAGCTTGCCGAACAGCTCGTCGTGCGACTTCAGCTCCTCCGCCCAGGCTGGCTCCTCGACCCGGGAAATGTCCTCGAAGTTCGCCCGTCCGAAGCCCTCCAGCCCGGACCACTGCAGGTCCTCATAGCGCGGAATGACCCCCAAGGGCGTCTCCGCGCCGGAAGCGCGCGAGGCGCACCGGTCCACGACCCACTTCAGCACGCGCATGTTCTCGGAGAAACCCGGCCAGATGAACTTTCCACTCGCATCCTTGCGGAACCAGTTGACCCGGAAGATGCGCGGCGGCCTGGCCACCGCCTTGCCCATCTTCAGCCAGTGCGCGAAGTAGTCCGCCATGTGATAGCCGCAGAACGCGATCATGGCCATTGGGTCGCGCCGTACCACGCCCACCTTGCCAGTAATCGCCGCCGTGGTTTCCGAACCCAGCGTCGCGCCCATGTACACACCTTCCTCCCAGTTCGAGGCCTCGACCACCAGCGGCACCGTGGAGGAACGCCGGCCGCCGAAAATGAATGCCGAAACCGGCACACCCTGGGGATCCTCCCATGCCGGGTCGATCGAGGGGCACTGCGAGGCCGCGACGGTGAAACGCGAATTGGGATGCGCCGCCGGGCGACCGCAGCCCGGGGTCCACTCCTTGCCCTGCCAGTCGATGAGCCTCGCAGGAGGCTCCTTGGTCATCTCCTCCCACCAGACGTCGCCTTCCGGGGTAAGAGCGACGTTGGTGAAAATGACGTTCGCGCGAAGCATCTTCATCGCGTTCGAGTTGGTCTTCTCCGAGGTCCCCGGCGCGACACCGAAGAATCCCGCTTCCGGATTGATGGCGTAGAAGCGGCCATCTTTGCCCGGCTTGATCCAGGCAATGTCCTCGCCAACCGTGGTCACCTTCCAGCCGGCGAAGGACGCCGGCGGGATCACCATGGCGAAGTTGGTCTTGCCGCAGGCGCTCGGGAAAGCCGCAGTGACGTAGTGCTTCTCGCCCGCGGGCGATTCCACCCCGAGGATCACCAGGTGCTCGGCCAGCCAGCCCTCGTCGCGGGCCATCACCGAAGCGATACGCAAGGCAAGGCACTTCTTGCCGAGCAGCGCGTTGCCGCCGTAGCCGGAACCGAAGGACCAGATTTCCCGCGTCTCCGGGAAATGCACGATCCACTTTTCCTTGTCATTGCAGGGCCAGGGCACGTCACTGGCGCCTGGCGCCAGCGGCGCGCCGACCGAGTGCACGCAGGGCACGAAGGCGCCGTCCTCGCCCATGTGCTCCACCACCGCGCGACCCATGCGCGTCATCAACTTCATGTTCACCGCGACGTATGCCGAATCGGTGAGTTCCACGCCCACCTGAGCGATGTGCGAACCGATCGGGCCCATTGAAAACGGCACCACGTACAGGGTGCGGCCGCGCATGCAACCGTCAAACAGGCGCTGGAGCGTGTCACGCATCTCGCCAGGTTCGATCCAGTTATTGGTCGGGCCGGCGTCATCCTTCTTCGCAGAGCAGATGAAGGTACGGTCCTCCATGCGCGCGACATCATTCGGGTGCGATCGCGCAAGGAAACTGCCCGGGCGGAGCTTCTCGTTCAGCTTGAGGAACGTGCCGGACTGCACCAGTTCGACGCACAGGCGGTCATACTCATCCTGCGAACCGTCGCACCAGACCACGCGCGCGGGCTGGGCGAGCTTCACGAATCCGGCGACCCAATCGACCAGTTTCCGGTGGCGCACCCAGTCAGGCCGGGCGAGGGATTCGGGCATCGCGTTCACTCCTGAAAGCAAAACGGCCCTGGGCAAGAACCCGGGCCGGCATGATTTTATGTGGGGGCGGATTTTACCGCGCTGGGGACGGCCCGGGAACTGAACGATATTTCCCTTTCCCGACAACGAGATACACAGTCAAAGGAATCGCCGCATGAAGCGGAATACGGGGGCTGTGGTGGCCAGCAGCACGATCACCCGGGTGACGTGCGCGGCCGTGACCAGAGGCACGCCCAACTGCAGCACCTTGGCCATGATGCACATCTCGGCAATGCCGCCGGGCGCGGTGGCCAGCACCAGCGTGGCCGCCGGCAGGCCCGAAAGCCAGGCCAGCGCAAAAGCGCTTCCGGCAGCGAGGACGATGGCGAACAGGATGCTCGCGAAAACCGCGGCGACGTATCGCGCCATGCTGGAGAGGTACGCGCGCTCGAAGCGTGAGCCCAGCGCGCAGCCAAGCAGCAATTGCCCCAGACCCGATAACCATCCTGGAACCGAGGACAGGCTCTGCTCGGCGACGGTGAGCGCAATGGTCGCGATGAGCGGCCCGAACATGAATGCATTGGGCAGCCGCGCAAGCGAAAGCAGACCGCCCGCCGCCGCCGCGAGCGCAAGCAGCGCCGCGAGGCCGCCGGCGTCGAACGCCACAGCAGCTCCGGGCAGATAGCTGTCCTCGCCGCGCGCGCCGGACCAGACCAGCGCAAACGGAACCACGACCACCACGGTTAGGATGCGCAGGCTCTGCGCCAGCGCGACGCGGTCCACTCGTCCGCCGTAGCGCTCACCCAGCACCGCCATCTCGGTGGCGCCTCCAGGCACGCTGGCGAAGAACGCGGTGATGCGGTCCACGCCGCCCACGGCTGCCAGCAGCCATGCGCAGGCCCAGGCGAGCAGCATCGCGAGCAGCGCGCCCGCGACAAGGATCGGCCAGTACGAAAGCACCTCCCGCGCGACCGCCGGCGTGAAGTACAGGCCCAGCGCGACTCCGATGATCACTTGCCCGACCGGGCGCGCCGGTCCCGGGGCACGCAGGCGCGCCCCGCCGAAGTTGCACAACGCCATCACAAGCAGCGGTCCGATCATCCACGGCAGCGGCGCACGCACCGCCTGCATCAGCGCGCCGGCTGCGGCGCACAGCGCCAGCGCGAGTGCGGGGTTGAGCCAACTTTCGCGGGCGGGCCTCACTTGGCGCGCGACCCGGTGCCTGCTTGTGGAACAAGTATGGTCAAGGTCAATCCATGAACCCGCTAAAATCTGCCATGATGTAACCGATCGGGGCGACTGTATACGAAACAAACGCGGGCACCACAGCCCGCGAAGGGGGCAAAGTGACTAGCCCCTACTTGGCCTTCTTGGGCTTCTTCTTCGGTGTCGCCTTTTGGGCGCGAGGCTGCGGCTTCGTGTTCAGCATCGTCCGCAGTACGTCATCCGGCGAAGGCATTGGGCGTTTATTCATGGCTTTGGAGTTTGGCTGTGAATAAGACTCTAGACAAGACAGGGCCTGAAGGCGTCAACAGTGCGGTTAACCAAGCCAGCGAGTTGCTTGACCGTTTCCAAGATCGGCTTACCCTCGATAACGCCAGGTTCGTTGAGCGTTATCTCAAATCTCAAGTACAGATTCTTGCCGAGTTCCGACTCCGCGGAGCGGTCAAATACAACCAGCGGCAATACGTCGCCTGCTTTCAATGCGCTGATGCTCGGATTGGCGGCGCGAATAACCATCGGGGGGAACTTGATCTTCTCCCTGATTCCAGCCCCGGCGAAGAAGTCTGCGATACCAGTATTGCTGAACAGGTCCTCAAAACTCATGTCGTGGAACCAACTGCTGGCAATCGTAATAAGCAGCCGATGTTTGTCGACGTTGTTAAGGCGATTGAGAACCCACAACTGGTGACCCTTAAGTCCCTTGCATGGTTCGACCGCTCCGAGGACATCTATCGCGTCCTGCCGACAGCGCTTTATTTTTCTGCTAAGCGCGGATTTGAATTTCGCGGGCTCGTTCCAGAATGGGAAATTGACCTCAACCGTCGGGTCTGCGCCAGGGACCATGAGCCACAACTGGTGAGCGAGATGATCCAAAGCGCTCCTCAGATTTTGGATGACGTCACCAGCAATAGCGGCGAGGGGATCGGGAACGCCTTCAATGCTGATCAGTTTTGCGCTAATAGGCTTTCCGGTCTTCAAATCGTGGTTGAGCGCAATTTTGTATGGGCGAGCATTTCGGAATCCCTTGATCGCTTCATCGAGTTCGAGGATGTGCTTGTTGGCCCGTTCAATTTTGACCTTAACCCCCGAAAGTTTTTCCTCAACTGTCATGACTAGCGGTAAAAATCCAAACTCAATTGCTCCGGCGTCTTTCGCTTGGCTATCTCTCGGAGCATGGCGATGATGGTCACTAGCAAAGCCTCACGCGGAGGCTTCGTGAGTCCGCCGATAGGTGAGACGCTTGCCCTGAATGCCTTTCATCAGGATCGCGGCGCGCTGCTGATCGTCAATCCCTTGCGCCTCACGATTGTTGTAACGGAACTCGAATTCCGAGACGTAGCGCTGGAGGTGCTGTTCGCTGACGTGCTGATAAACGCCAGTAAGGCCGCGCTTGAGGATGGAGAAGAAGCCTTCCACGGTATTCGTGGTCACGTTGCCACGGGCGTACTCGTAGATGCTGTGATTAACCGTGCTGTGCTTGTAGGGGATGGAAGCGTAGATACGGGCCTCGTCCGTCATGACGTGGGTTTGGTCCGCGACCTGGGCCTGGAGAATGTCCTTCACGTTGCGCCCGTCAACCTCGGCAACGTGCATGGCGCGAACGTCCCCGCCGCGCTCCACAAGGGCCATGATCTTGTTCTTGTGCTTCTTCGAGCCGGGGCGGATTTCCTTGCCCGGAAGGTTGCCGTAGTAGGTCTCGTCAACCTCAACAATCTTGCCCTTGCCGCCCATCGGAGTGCTGTAGGCCTTGCCCATCGCCTCACGGATGCGATGCGACATGAACCACGCCGTTTTGTAGGTCACGCCAAGAACGCGCTCAAGCTGCTTCGAGCTGATGCCCTTCTTGGACGCGCAAATCAGGTGAATCGCGTACACCCACTTGTGGATGGGAAGCTTCGAGTCCTCGAAGACCGTCCCCACGGTAACGGAGAACTGCTGGCGGCAGTCCCCGCAGAACAGAAGGCCAGCGCGGACCTTCTTCGCCGGGTTCGCCTCAATGCGGCTGATGCGCTCCACGCCGCCACAGTGGGGGCATTCCGGGCCATTGGGCCAGCGGGTGGCCTCAAGGTGGGCGCGGGCGGCTTCCTCGTCGTGGAAGTGGGCTTCGGTATGGCTGGCGGGTGCTTTGGTCATGGGGGCCTCTGAAAGTGACCCTATTCTGGCCCCCTGTTATGCGTTTGTCAAGTATATACTCGCCCCGATCGGTTACATCCATCCGTCCACCGCGCCTGGCGCGCCCCTATTTCCCGATGCAGAACCGGCCGAAAATCTCGCCCAGCAGGTCCTCGGAGGTGACCTCGCCGGTGATCTCGGACAGCGCCTCCTGCGCCAGGCGCAGTTCCTCGGCGAACAGTTCCCAGCGACCGCCCTGTGCCGCGGCTGCCGCAAGATGCGTCCGCGCGCGACCCAGCGCGCGCAGGTGCCGCTCGCGGGCGAGGAACACCGATTCCCCGCTTCGCGTCCAGCCGGCGGCTTCCAGCAGTGCCTCGCGAAGCAGGTCAATCCCTTCCCCTGTCCTCGCGGACAGCCGGACCTCGCCCTCGCGCCGTCCGGCGGCCACCCCGGCCAGGTCGATCTTGTTGACGACGCGAATCCGGACCGCACCCCCTGGCAAAATCGCCTCCAATCTCGCGGATAGCGCCCCATCGTCACGCGGCGTTCCCGCTTCCTGCACAGCGAGCACAACGTCTGCCCGTCCGATCTCCTGCCAGGCGCGCTCGATCCCGATCTTCTCCACCGGATCCGCTGCATCCCGCAAGCCGGCGGTATCCACCACATGCAGCGGCACGCCCTCGATGCGGATGTCCTCCCTCACCAGGTCGCGCGTGGTACCTGCCACCGGCGTCACGATGGCACGCTCGGCGCCCGCCAGCCGGTTGAGCAGGCTGGACTTGCCGACATTTGGCCGACCGGCGATCACCACGTGCAGCCCTTCCCGAAGCAGCCTTCCCTGCCGGCTGCGCGCCAGCACGGTCTCCAGCGCGGTCCGCGTCGACGCCAGCCGTCCGTGCGCGTCGTCGCGGTGCAGCTCGTCCACCTCCTCCTCCGGGAAATCCAACATGGCCTCGGTAAGTGCGCGCAGCTCGGTCAGTTCCGCCACCAGCTGTCGCACCGCCGCGGAGAACTCCCCGTCCAGCGACCGCATCGCCGAGCGCGCCGCCTCCGAACTGGCGGCATCAATAAGGTCGGCTACGGCTTCAGCCTGGGCGAGGTCGAGGCAGTCATTGAGAAAAGCCCGGCGCGTGTATTCGCCCGGATCGGCCAGGCGCGCGCCGGCATCCAGCACCGCGCCCAGTACCGCTTGCATCACCACCGGCCCGCCATGTCCCTGGAACTCGAGCACGTCTTCGCCGGTATAGGAGTGCGGCGCGGGAAAGTAGAGGGCCAGGCCCCGGTCCAGCTTGTCGCCGCCGGCATTGCGCACCGTGGCAAGGACCGCCGCGCGGGGCTTGGGCAGCACGCCCAGAAGCACGCGGGCGATGTCCGGTACGCGCGACCCGGAGACCCTCACCACGCCGATCCCGCCCCGCCCCGGGGGCGTGGCGATGGCGGCGATCGTGTCGGGGGCTAGCGGTTCCTTCGTCAGATCACCGCTTGGCATGGGCAGGTTTGTCGCGCTCGAACATGCGCTGGATCTGCCACTGCTGGAGAATGGAGAGGATGTTGTTGATCAGCCAGTACAGCACCAGCCCGGCCGGGAAGAAGAAGAAAAACACGCTGAAGACGTAGGGCATGAACTGCATCACCTTCGCCTGCACCGGATCCGGCGGCACCGGATTCAATTTGGTCTGGATGATCATGGTGACGGTCATCAGCACCGGCAGCACGTAGTAGGGGTCGAGCGCCGACAGATCGTGGATCCAGAGGATGAACGGCGCGTGCCTGAGCTCGATAGCGGCCAGGAGCACCCAGTACAGCGCGATGACCACCGGGATCTGAACCAGGATCGGGAAGCAGCCGCCGAGCGGGTTGATCTTCTCGGTGCGGTACAACTCCATCATCGCCTGGTTCATCTTGTTGCGGTCGTGCTCGTACATCTCGCGGATCTTGGTGAGTCGCGGCGTGATCAGCTTCATCTTGGCCATCGACTTGTAGCTCGCCGCAGACAGCGGGAAGAACACCAGCTTGATAGTCACCGTCAGCAGGATGATGGCCACACCCCAGTTGCCCGACATCTGGTGGAAGAACTCCAGCACCGCCCACAGCGGCCAGGCAATTATGGTGAGCCAGCCGTAATCCACCACCAGCTCGAACCCGGGAGCAGCTGCGCTAAGCCGGCGCTGTTCTTGTGGCCCGACGTAGAGCGGCGCCGACAGCTTGGCGCTGGCGCCCGGGGCGATTGCCGCTGAGGGCACCATGACGCGCGCGGCGTAGCTCCCGTCCTGGCGCTTCTCCATCGCATAGTCGCGCGCGATGCCGGCCGCCGGCAGCCAGCCGGTGACGAAGTAGTGCTGCACGAAGGCAAGCCAGCCGTCCTTCGCCTGCCGGACGTGGTCCGGCTTGCCCTTGTCGATGTCGCTGAGCGCCACTTTCTGGAATTTCTTCTCCTCGGTGTAGACCGCGAAGCCGAAGAAGCTCTGGGCGCCGAAGGACTGCGCCAGGGAATCGCCGCCCGCAGGCAGCTTGCCGTTGTGCGTCAGCTGGAAGTAGGCAAAAGGCGACGCCGGCGCGGCGCCGTTGTTGCGGACCTCGAAGGCGACCTCGACGATGTAGCTGTCGCGGCGAAAGGTGTAGGTCTTCTCTACCGCGAGGCCGTCGTGACCCTCGGCGGCTAGGCGAACCTCGAAGCTCGCCTGGCCGGGCTCGAGCGCGCGAGCACCCGGCAGCAGCCGCCACGCGCTGCGGTGGTTGGGGCCGCCTTCGCCCGCCAGGCCGCTCTGCGCCTCGTAGGCGAACTCGGGCCCGAGCAGGGCGAAGTTCTTCTTTTCGTCGACAGTGTCCTTGTGCTTGAGGAGCTCAACGCGTTTCAACGTTCCGCCAACGGTGTCGATTTCGGCCAGCAGCAGATCGCTGCGGACCCGAACGATCTCGCCCTTGGTCGCGGCGGCGGCCTGAGGCGTGGCAATCGCGGGCGCAGCGGCCGGCTGGCCCGGAACCCCGGGCGCGGCCGGTGCGGTGGCTGCGGGCCCGGACGAAGGTGCCGCCGGCGCTGCGGGCGCCGGCACCCCGGCCGCGCTCTGCGCCTGTGCCGCCACCGGTTTGGGACGGTTCTGCTTTTCCCATGCGTCCCAAAGCAGCAGCAGGGAGAAGCTGAAGACGAAGAACAGGATCAGTCGCTGCGTATCCAATGGAATTTCCCGATCAAGGTTGCGCGGTAACCGCCGGCTCCGCGGCGGGTGCCGGATCCGGCACCGGGTCGAAGCCGCCCTGGCTCCAGGGGCCGCAGCGGCACAAGCGTCGCGCGGCCAACCAGCCACCCTTCGCTGCGCCGTATCGTCCAAGGGCCTCCTCGGCATAGGCCGAGCAGCTCGGATGGAATCGGCAGGACGGCGGCAGGAGCGGGCTGAGGCAATAGCGGTAGCCGCGCACCAGCAGGCGCATCGCGCCGGCGATCATGCCTTGAGCCCCGCCAGCAAGCCGCGCAGAAGCACGATCATCCCCGGCCCGGGCATCGCCCCGTAGGGCGGCCGCACGAGCAGGTCCACGGCACCCAGCGAAGCGAGCGCCGCCTGCTCAAGCCGGAAGGCCTCGCGGATACAGCGCTTGATGTGGTTGCGCACGGTCGCCTTTGCCGAATGCTTGCGTGATATCAGGATTCCCAGCCGCGGCGGCCCGGATTCGCGCCGCACCAGGAAGAACACGAATCCCCTGCTGGTACTGCGCTTTCCCTCGCGCAGCAGCGGTCCGAACGCGCCGGTGCCGCGGATGCGACGCTCCGGCCCCAGTCCCAGCCGTGCCCGCTCCGGCCTGTCGGGCACGCCGGGCGGCCGGTCTAGAGCGCGAGGCGCTTGCGCCCCTTCGCCCTGCGCGCGGCGAGCACGGCACGGCCGCCCCGCGTGCGCTTGCGCACAAGAAATCCGTGGCGGCGCGCGCGCCGGGTTTTGGAGGGTTGGTAAGTTCGCTTCATCGTCGCGCTCGATTGAAAAAGGGCGGTATTAGAGCCCGCGCATCAAAGCCTTGTCAAATGTTCCTTATTCTGGCCGTCGCGTCGGAATCAGGGAGATCGATTGCGTCCCGGCCTGTGGATAACCCGTCCCGGAACGAGTAAAATTCTCTCCCGCCGGTGCATTATCTTCGAAGCGGCTACTTCCTCCCGAAGAATCTCCCCGAATACAACGAACCAGCGCCCGACCGGACCCCGCGAACACGATGCAGACCCTCTGGCATGCCTGCCTGCGCCGACTCGAGCAGGAGCTGCCCGCGCAACAGTTCAACACCTGGATCCGGCCCCTGGCCCCGGAAGCCGACGCGGCCGACCCAGCGGCGCTGGTTCTGACCGCCCCGAACAGGTTCGTGCTGCAAATGGTGCGTGAGCGCTTCGTCGCCCGCATCGGCAGGCTGGCGGAGGAGACCTGCGGTCGCGAAACGCTCGTCAAGGTGGTGCTCGCCCGGCCGGCAGAGAACCCCATCCGCGGCACCCTTTCCGCCGCGCCCGGGGCGGCACCCGGCACCGCGCGTGGACCGACGCGCGTCGTCCCGGAGCGGGCGCAGTTCAACAGCCAGTTCAGCTTTGAGAGTCTGGTAACCGGCAAAGCCAACCAACTCGCCCGCGCCGCCGCGGTGCAGGTGGCCGAGAACCCCGGGATATCCTACAACCCCCTGTTCATCTACGGCGGCGTCGGTCTGGGCAAGACGCACCTGCTGCTCGCCATCGGCAACTGCGTCGCCGCGGCCCGGCCTGAGGCCAGGATTCGCTACTCCCACGCGGAACAGTACGTGACCGACGTGGTGCGCGCCTACCAGCAGAAATCCTTCGAGGAATTTAAACGCTACTACCATTCACTTGACCTGCTGCTGATCGACGACATCCAGTTCTTCTCCAACAAGGACCGCACCCAGGAGGAGTTCTTCTATGCCTTCAACGCCCTGGTGGAGGCTCACAAGCAGATTGTGATTACGTGCGACACGTACCCCAAGGAAATCGCGGGCATGCAGGAGCGCCTCATTTCGCGCTTTGGCTGGGGGCTGACGGTGGCCATCGAGCCCCCGGAACTGGAGATGAGGGTCGCGATCGTGCTGAAGAAGGCGGAAGTAGAGACCACCGCGCTGCCCGAAGACATCGCCTTCTTCATCGCCAAGCACATCCGCTCGAACGTCCGCGAACTGGAAGGTGCGCTGAAGAAGGTGCTCGCCTACGCGCGTTTCACCGGGCGCGAACTGTCTCTGGAACTGGCGCGCGAGGCGCTGCGCGATATCCTGCACGTGGCCAACCGCCAGATCAGCGTCGAGGGCATCCAGAAAACCGTGGCGGAGTACTTCAAGATCAAGATGTCGGATATGCATTCCAAGCGGCGCACGCGCAATGTCGCCCGGCCGCGACAAGTGGCCATGGCGCTCGCCAAGGACCTCACCCAGATGAGTTTGCCGGAGATCGGCGAAGCCTTCGGCAACCGCGATCACACCACTGTTTTGCACGCTTGCCGCACCATCGCCACGCTACGCAAGACGGACCAGGGTCTCAATCGCGACTACCACCTGCTCGAACAGGTTCTGAAGGGCTGAATGAACAAGTTGTGCGCAAGCGCGGGAAGAAATGTGGATAAGGAGGCTGCCGCGCGCAGCCGCAGCAATCATCCACAATCCGTCGCGAAAGCATCAACAGGTTCCGGATCGGCATTCATTGAGCAAGCTGTTGCACTAGTTCGGGATTCCGACTTATCCAAGATCCGGCCATACCTTACTAGCTATTACTACTTTAAATTAAGGAATCAAGAATGATCCTGGTGAAAGCCAAACGGGACGAACTTCTGGCGCCGCTGTCCGCGGTCAGCGGCATCATCGAGCGCCGGCACACGCTGCCGATCCTGTCCAACGTGCTGATCGAACGCGGCGCGGGCGCACTGTCGTTCCTCGCCACTGACATCGAAATCCAGATCACCGCGCGCAGCGCGGTTGAGCCATCCGGCGAGGCGCGCGCGGTCACCGTAGGCGCGCGAAAGCTGGTCGACATCCTGCGGGCACTCCCCGACGGAGCCGAGGTGACCCTGCAGCAACAGGACAAGCGCCTTCAGGTGAAGGCCGGCAAGAGCCGCTTTTCGCTGCAGACCCTGGCCGCGGAGGACTTCCCGAAGCTGGCCAGGCCGTCCGGGGAAGTGGCGCGCTTCTCGCTTCCACAAAAGGCGCTTCGCCGGCTGATCGGACTGGTGCAGTACGCCATGGCGCAACAGGACATCCGCTACTACCTCAATGGATTGTTGATGGTGGTGGACGAAGGACAGTTGCGGCTAGTGGCGACCGATGGCCACCGACTTGCCTTTGCTTCCATGGAGTTGTCGGTGAAGGTGCCTCGCCAGGAGGTCATCGTGCCGCGCAAGACGGTGTTGGAATTGGCCAAACTGCTGGGTGACGTCGAGGACGATATCCGCGTCGAACTCTCCGCCACCCAGGCTTCGTTCGCCTTCGGCAGCGTGGAGTTGGTGTCCAAACTGATCGACGGCAAGTTTCCCGACTACACCCGCGTCATTCCCACAGGCAACAAGAACCAGCTCGTCATCGAGCGCGAGACCCTGCGCCAGTCGCTGCAGCGGGCCGCGATCCTGTCCAACGAGAAATTCCGCGGCGTGCGCTGGGTGCTCACCGACGGAACCCTGAAGATCGTTTCTTCCAACACCGAGCAGGAAGAGGCCGAAGAGACGATCGAGGTGGAGTACAAGGGCGATGCACTCGATATCGGGTTCAACGTCAACTACCTGCTGGATGTGCTCAACAATGTCGCTGGCGGACAGGTGGAGTGCAGCTTTGGCGATTCGGCTTCCAGCGCCCTGCTGCAGTTTCCAACGGAGCCCGATTTCCGGTATGTCGTCATGCCGATGAGGATCTGACCCGGTGGACGAGGCGGAAAAGCACCAGCAGCAGCTCGACTCCGACGGCTACGACTCGGATTCAATCAAGATCCTCAAGGGCCTCGAGGCGGTGCGCAAGCGCCCCGGAATGTACATCGGGGATACCTCGGACGGCACCGGGCTGCACCACATGGTGTTCGAGGTAGTGGACAACGCCGTGGACGAGGCGCTCGGCGGCTACTGCGACGAGATCCTGGTCACCATCCACACCGACAACTCGGTATCGGTGCTGGACAACGGCCGCGGCATCCCGACCGGCATCAAGGAGGACGACGAGGAGAGGCGCTCGGCGGCCGAAATCGTGATGACCGAACTGCACGCCGGCGGGAAGTTCGACTCGAATACCTACAAGGTTTCAGGTGGTCTGCATGGGGTCGGGGTCTCTGTGGTGAACGCGCTCTCCAGCTGGTTGCGCCTAACCATCTGGCGTGACGGCAAGGTGCACCAGATCGAGTTCGCCGACGGGGCGCCGACAGCGCCGCTTCGCGTCACCGGCACCACCGAAAAGCGGGGGACGGAAGTCCACTTCCTCGCCTCGCGCAGCATTTTCGGCGTGGTGGACTTCCATTACGACATCCTGGCCAAGCGCCTGCGCGAGCTGTCGTTCCTCAACAACGGCGTGCGCATCGTGCTGCTGGACCAGAGGAACGGCAAGGAGGAAAACTTCGCCTTCGGCGGCGGCGTCAAGGGTTTCGTCGAGTACATCAACCGCTCCAAGAACGTGCTTCACCCCAACGTGTTCAACGCCTCGGGCGAGAAGGACGGCATCACGGTAGACGTGGCTATGCAGTGGAACGACTCCTACCAGGAAAACGTGCTCTGCTTCACCAACAACATCCCGCAGAAGGACGGCGGCACTCACCTCACCGGCCTGCGCGCGGCGATGACGCGCGTGCTCAACAAGTACATCGAGGAGAACGAGGCGGCGAAGCGCGCCAGGATCGAAACCACCGGGGACGACATGCGCGAAGGCCTTGCCTGCGTGCTGTCGGTCAAGGTGCCCGAGCCCAAGTTCTCGTCGCAGACCAAGGAAAAGCTGGTGTCCTCCGAGGTGCGCCCGGTGGTGGAGGAAATCGTGGCCGACAAGCTGCGCGAGTTCCTCGCCGAACGGCCGGCGGACGCGCGCACCATCACCGGCAAGATCATCGAGGCGGCCGCTGCCCGCGAGGCGGCGCGCAAGGCGCGCGAAATGACCCGCAGAAAGGGCGTGCTGGACGGCCTCGGCCTGCCCGGCAAGCTGGCCGACTGCCAGGAGAAGGACCCCGCGAAGTGCGAGCTGTACCTCGTGGAGGGCGACTCGGCAGGCGGCTCGGCCAAGCAGGGGCGCGACCGCAAGTTCCAGGCAATCCTGCCGCTGAAGGGAAAGATTCTCAACGTCGAGAAGGCGCGCTTCGACAAGCTGCTCGGCTCAGCAGAGATCGCGACGCTGATAACGGCCCTGGGTTGCGGCATCGGCAAGGAGGAGTACAACCCCGAGAAGCTGCGCTACCACCGCATCATCATCATGACGGATGCGGACGTCGACGGATCCCACATCCGCACCCTGCTGCTTACGTTCTTCTACCGCCAGATGCCGGAACTGGTGGAACGCGGCCACATCTATATCGCGCAGCCGCCGCTGTACCGCGCCAAGCAGGGAAAGGACGAGCGCTACCTGAAGGATGAACACGAGTTGAACGAGTTCATGCTGCGCCAGGCCCTGGTGGACGCGGCGTTGTACCCGGCGTCGAGGCGCGATCCGATCACCGGCGACACGCTGGCGGAACTGGCCAAGTCCTACCTGCTGTCCGAGGCGGTGATCGACCGCGTATCGCGCTGGGTGGACCGGGAGGTGCTGAATGCCATGCTGCGCGGGGTGCGCGTTGACCTGGCGCGCAGCGACGCGACCAAGGCCTCCGCGGAGGCGCTGGCTGACGCGCTCGCCGGCAGCGGCATCAAGGTCGGCTCCCATTTCGACACCAAGACAGAGCGCTACCAGATTCTCATCGAGCGCACGCGGCACGGCAACGTGCGCGTCACCACCATCGACGCGGAGTTCGTGCAGTCCGGCGACTACGCGCAGATACGGCAGACCGCGGAGATGCTGCGCGGCCTGGTCGGGGTGGGCGCCCACGTGCGCCGCGCCGACAAGCAGCAGCCGGTAAAAGATTTCAGCGAGGCCATGCGCTGGCTGCTGGCCGAGGTGCAGAGGTCCATGAGCCTTCAGCGCTACAAGGGACTGGGCGAGATGAACCCGGGACAGCTGTGGGAAACGACCATGGATCCGGGCGTGCGCCGCCTGCTAAGGGTTCAGATCGACGACGGTATCGCCGCCGACGAGATTTTCACCAAGCTGATGGGCGACGAGGTGGAGCCGCGCCGCGCGTTCATCGAGTCGAACGCGCTGGGCGTGCGCAACCTCGACGTCTGAGGCCCGGCTAGGCGGCGCGGCGCTTCCTGGCGGCCGGCCTTGCAGCCGGCTTGGCCTTCGTGGTCGCCTTCTTCTTCAGCGGCTTCACTTCGGGTGCGGCTTCCGGTTCAGCCCTGGCGGCGGTTCTCGCCGCCTTGGCTGCGGCGCCGGGCTTCTCGGTCCGCGCCATGAACTCAAAGCCCACCTTGCCACCCGGGGTTTTCACCAGGAAGGCCTTGAACTTGCGCCCCTTGCGGGAAACGAAGTTGACCAGCAGGTCGGTGCGCCCGGTGGCAAGCAGCTTCTGCATCTGCTCGCGCTCCACCGGCTGCTGCAGGATCATGCGGCCGCTGCGGAAGTCGCAGCTGCGCTTGGGCCCCACAGACTTCTCGCAGATATACGACACCCCGTGCTCGAACACGCGCGAGTCGCACTTCGGGCAGGCGCCGAGTGCTTCCTGGCCGCTGAAATCGGGGGCTTCGGAGCCCTCGCCGTCCAGCGGCTGGCCGAAATCGAACTCGATGCGGTGCTCCGGGGAGAGCTTCAAGCCGGCCGAGAAAGGCCGTCCCTGCTTGCTGCGAAATCCGTTCAGGGGCCCGATGAACTTGTTGGTCACCAGCTCGGCGACCTCCTCGGGGGACCATTCGCGACCGAGCAGAACCGGCCAGATGTAGAAATCGCAGTTCTGGCACTGGAACTTGCGGTAGGTCTCCTGGATCACGCCACCGCATTTCGGGCAGGGCGCGGACACCGTTGCAAAGGCTGTCTCAGGGATGGTGCCTTTGCGGACGCGCTCGACCAGGTCGCGCGCCACCTGCTCGATGTGCTCCATGAACTTCTCGCGCGGCAGCCGGGCCTGCTCCATCTGCTTGAGCTTGGATTCCCAGTCGCCGGTGAGCTCGGGCGAGGTGATTTCGTCGACGCCGAAGTGGCGCAGCGCGAAGAACAGCCGGAAGGCTTTCCAGGTGGGCTTTAGCTCGCGGCCCAGGCGCTCGAGGTACTTTTCGTTGATCAGGCCCTCGATCACCGCGGCGCGCGTCGCCGGTGTGCCCAGGCCCTTGGCGCCCATCGCCTCGCGCAGTTCGTCATCCTCTAGCAGCTTGCCCGCGCCTTCCATCGCCGAGAGCAGCGTGGCTTCGTTGTAGCGCGCGGGCGGCCGGGTCTGGTTGGCGATCGCGTTCACCTCGACCGTCTTGACCTTCTCGCGCTGTTCGATCGCAGGCAGGGTGACGGTCTCGTCCTGCAGGCTCTTGCCGTAGACCGCGAGCCAGCCCGGGCTCTGCATGACGCGGCCATCGGTGCGGAACTGCTCCTCGCCGACGGTGGTGATGCGGGTGGTCTGGAGGAACTCGGCCGATGGGAAGAACACCGCGAGGAAGCGCCGTACCACCAGGTCGTAGAGTTTCTGCTCGGGCTCGGACAGGTGGCCTGGCGCCTGCAGCGTCGGGATGATGGCGAAGTGGTCGGAGATCTTGCTGTTGTCGAATATGCGGCGGTTGGGCTTTACCCAGCCGCCCTTCAGGACCTGCTTCGCGAAGGGTGCGTACTCCTTCGCCAGCGCGAGCGCGTCCATGGTCTTCTTCACCGTCGCGATGTAGTCCTCGGGCAAGGCGCGCGCGTCGGTTCGCGGATAGGTGAGGACCTTGTGGCGTTCGTACAGGGATTGGGCGAGCGAGAGCGTGCCCTTGGCGGAAAAACCGAAGCGGCCGTTGGCCTCACGCTGCAGGCTGGTCAGGTCATACAGGAGCGGCGAGGCCTGGGTGGAGGGCTTGGTCTCCTCGCTGGCGACGCCGATCTTGCCAGTGCACGCCGCCGCGACAGCCACCGCGCGCTTCTCGTCCCAGATCCGCTCCTGCTTGCGCTCGCCGTCCTCGTCCTTCTTGAACTTCGGATCGAACCAGCGGCCCGGGTATTCGCCTGCCTTGGCACCGAAGCGAGCGTGCACTTCCCAGTAGTCCCTCGGCTTGAAGGCGCGTATTTTTTCTTCGCGCTCGAGCAGGATCGCGAGTGTCGGAGTTTGTACCCGACCGACCGTGGTGAGGTAGAAGCCACCTTCCTTCGAGTTGAAGGCGGTCATGGCGCGGGTGCCGTTGATGCCCACCAGCCAGTCTGCTTCCGAGCGTGATTTCGCGGCGTCGGCCAACGGCAGCATGTCGCGATCAGGGCGCAGCGACGCGAAGCCTTCCCGGATCGCGCCCTGCGTCATGGACTGCAGCCAGAGGCGCTCAATGGGCTTCTTCACCTTCGCGTACTGGGCGATGTAGCGGAAGATCAGCTCGCCCTCGCGGCCGGCGTCGCAGGCATTGATCAGCCCGGTGATGTCCTTCCTCTTGATCAGCTTCAGCAGCACGTTGAGGCGCGGCTCGTTCTTCTCGATCGGCGCCAGGTCGAAATGCGGCGGCACCACCGGCAGGCGCGCGAAGGACCACTTGCCCTTCTTGACGTCGTGTTCCTCGGGCAGGGCGAGCTGCAGCAGGTGGCCGACCGCCGAGGACAGCACGTAGTCGTCGCTCTCGAAGTAGTCGCCTTTGCGCGTGAATCCGCCCAGCGCGCGCGCAATGTCGGCGGCGACGGAAGGTTTCTCGGCGATGATGAGCTTCTTCGACATGGGCTTGCCCGAAAAGGGGGCAGAGGATACCTGCAAAGCGCGCGGCCTTACAACCTCGTCAGCCGCGCAACCTTGTTTTCAATGCAATTTCTGGTAGAGCCCGCCGGGCAATGCCGCGACCAGTCCGGCGAGTTCCAGGCGAAGCAGTTCGGCGCTGACCTGCTGCGCGGCCTGCCCGGAGCGCGCGCTGAGGGAATCGACGTCGACTGGGTTGACGTCCATGTGCGCCAGCAATGGACTTGGATCCACGGCGCGCCCGGGCAACGTGCCTGGAGCGCTTGGGGCGATCGGCCGGAACCCTGGCAGTTCGGCAAGCACGTCCTCTGCGGATTCGACCAGCTTGGCGCCGGACTTGATGAGCGCGTGGCAGCCCTTGCTGAGCGGCGAATGGATGGAACCAGGCAGTGCGAACACGTCGCGGCCTTGCTCGGCTGCCGCGCGCGCGGTGATCAGGGAACCCGAGGCGAGCGCAGCCTCGATCACCAGGCAGCCTTGCGACAGCCCGCTGATCAGCCGGTTGCGGCGCGGAAAATGGTGCGGCAGCGCCCGCGTGCCAAGCGGGAACTCCGACAGCAGCAGTCCGTCGCGTTCGATGTCGGCGGCAAGCGCCGCGTTGGAATGCGGATACACGCGATCGACGCCGGTGCCCAGCACCGCGATGGTCGAACCGCTTCCGGCGAGCCCGCCACGGTGCGCGGCGGCATCCACGCCCTGCGCAAGACCCGAGATGATGGCGATGCCGGCGGCGCTGAAGGCTCGCGAGAAGGTCTCCGCATCACGCTTGCCTTGCGCGGTGGCGTTTCGGCTTCCGACCACTGCCAGCGCGGGGCGCGCGAGCAGCTCAACGCGGCCCCGGCAGTAAAGCACCGGCGGCGGATCCTGGATCTCCAGCAGCAGCCTGGGATACTCCGCGTCGGCAAGCGTGACCAGCGCGCGCGCTGGCTGCGCGAGCCAACTCATAGCGCCGGCGACGGCGGCGGACACGGCGTCGGAATCGAGCGCCCTTGAGAACTCCGGTGGCAGCGCTTGGCGGTTGGCGAGAACCTGGCCCGGCAGGCCGTACTTGCCGAGCAGCGCGCGCAGCGCCGCCGGGCCGAGACCCGGCGCAAGCGTCAGGCGAAGCCAGCCCTCGAGATCCGGGCCGCGCGCCATGGCCGCCGCTAGGAGGGGGCTACGGGGGAACCTGGGTTCCCCTGTTCCTAGGGGTTCTGCACTACGTCCAGCGGATTGACCGGCCGCGAGACGTCCATGACGAGCGCGTAGGACACCCGGTCGAAGGACCGGAACACGAATACCAGGCCGTAGCGTTCATCCGGGAGCTTCACCGGGGGTGCGCCGCGCACATTCGTCGAGGCGTCCGCGACGGTCGCGCCCAGGCGATACAGCGCGAGGACGTGGCCAGGCTCCACGCCCTGCGACCGGCCGACGCTCAGCGTGATGATGGAATGCCGGCCGGCCTCGCCCACCTGGCCGACGCCGCCGTAGGTGCCGATGACGCGGCCGCTGATCTTCGCAGTGGGCGCGCGCGGTGCGTAGGTCACCGGGACAGGTTTGCCCGCCGCAACGAGTTTGTCGCCCGCGCTGACTTCCTGCGTGGTGGAGGTGAGTTCGATGGTGGCCGGATCGCCCGCGACAACCGTCCTGGCGGTGCCCAGGTAGATTGCCTCGTAGCCCAGCGTGCTCTTGCTGTCCGGATCGACGAGTGCCTTGCCGCGGCGGTAGACGAACCAGCCGCCGTCGTTGCCGTCGCCGCCGCCCTTGACGAAGGCGCGGTTGCCCGCGCCAATCACCACGCGGCCGCCCTCAGTGGCCACGATGGTAGGGGCCTTGTCCAAGCCATCAGCCTCTATCACCAGAGGTCGTGTGAGGAAGGGCTCGATCGCGGCCGGAGGGATGCTCGGAATCGCCGCCTTCGCGGTTGACTCCGCGCGCACCCGAGGGTTGAGTTGCACGGTGTTGCTGACCGCGACCTGGCCTCGCGCGCGATCCAGCACGATGACGTTGCCCGGATAGATCCGGTGCGGATTCTTGATGTCGTCCTTGTTCAGGTTCCAAAGCTCGTTCCAGCGCCACGGCGAATCCGTGTAGCGACCGGCGATGGACCAGAGCGTGTCCCCCGGCACCACTACGTACCGGTCCGGGGCATCCGGTTTGAGCGCCAGCGGAGACTTCGGCGCCTGCGCGTAGACCCCCTGCCAGCCTCCCAGGGTGAGGACAAAAACCAGTGTTGTGATATACTTACGCATTAGGTCAGACATGTGGCCCCCGAGCGGTGGCTGCCGTTTCTCTGCTGGAATGTAGCACAAAGCCCCGAGTGCTTACACTCAGCGTGAGATACTGCCCGTAATTAATTCAATCTGCAAGATTTTTCCGGATTTATGGCGATTCTGAACATCCTGCGGTACCCGGACGCCCGCCTGCACAAGGTCGCCGAGCCGGTCAAGGTATTCGACGAAGCGCTCAAGCGCCTGGTGGCGGACATGACCGAGTCCATGTACGCGGCCCCTGGAATCGGCCTCGCTGCCAGCCAGGTGGACGTGCACAAGCAAGTCATCGTCGTGGATGTGTCCGAGCGCCGCGATTCACTGGTGGTGCTGGTCAATCCCGAGATCATCGAGGCGAGCGGCGTCTCCGACATCGAGGAAGGCTGCCTGTCGGTGCCCGGGATCTACGACACTGTCGAGCGCGCCGAGCGCGTCAAGGTGCGCGCCTTCGACCAGAACGGCAACGCCTTCATGCTGCAGGCGCAGGGCCTGCTCGCGGTGTGCATCCAGCACGAGATGGACCACCTCAAGGGCAAGGTTTTCGTCGAGCACCTGTCCCAACTCAAGCAGCAGCGCATCCGCGCGCGCATCGCCAAGCAGCTCCGCAAGAGCGCCTGACCGGCGCCGCCGCGGGCCGCGTTTCCCGCATCGCGCGACTTCCAGCAACCGGATGACGACCGGCATGCGCATCGTCTTCGCTGGCACGCCGGCCTTCGCCGAACGCGCGCTCGCGGCAGTGCTGGACGCGGGCCATGACGTCTCGCTCGTCCTCACCCAGCCCGACCGCCCTTCCGGCCGCGGACTGCGCCCGGTCGCGAGCCCGGTCAAGCGCCTTGCCCTTGAGCGCGGCCTCGCGCTGCACCAGCCGGGCACGCTGAAGGACCCCGCCGCCGCCGCGCCGATCGCGGCCGCGCGTCCGGACATCCTCGTGGTCGCCGCCTACGGCCTGCTGCTGCCGCCGGCGGTGCTCCGCATCGCGCCGCAGGGCGCGGTCAACATCCACGCCTCGCTGCTGCCGCGCTGGCGCGGCGCGGCGCCGATCCAGCGCGCCCTGCTGGCCGGGGACCACGAGACCGGCGTCACGATCATGAGGATGGAGGCTGGACTGGACACCGGGCCGGTGATGCTCGAGCGACGCGTCGCGATCGCGGCCGACGACGACGCCCAGACGCTGCACGACCGGCTGGCCGAGCAGGGCGCGGAGGCCATCGTCGAGGCGCTGGCCCTGATCGCCGCCGGAGGCGCGCGCTGGGTGCCGCAGCCCGCCGAGGGCATGAGCTACGCGCGCAAGATCGACAAGAGCGAGGCGACCGTCGACTGGTCGCAGCCTTGCGCCGGAATCGAACGGACGCTGCGCGCATTCAGGCCCTCGCCCGGCGCGCAATCCATGCTGCGCGGAGAGACACTCAAGCTCTGGCGCGCGCGTTGCGTGGCAGGAAGCGCAGCCCCTGGCGAGGTGATTGCCGCTGGCGCGGAAGGCATCGTGGTCGCTTGTGGGCAAGGCGCGCTCGAGATTCAGGAACTGCAGCGCGCGGGCGGCAAGCGCCTAGAGGCGGCGGCATTCCTGCGCGGATTCCCGGTCGCCGCCGGAGAGCGCCTTGGCGCCGCTCGCTGAAGCGCTCGCCGCTGCGGCGCGGCGCGTGGCGCGCGTCGCCGCCGGCCGTCGCCTGGACAACGCCGAGGACGCGGGCGAGGACATCGACGAGGAGGCGCGCAGCCTGCGCGCCGCCACGGCCGACCTCTGCTACGGTACCTTGCGCCGCTACGGCCGCTCCCAGGCGATCGTCGCGGCGCTGTCGCATCGCGGCCAGTCGACCGACCCGCTCACCGAGGCGCTGCTCTGGTGCGCCTTCTGCGCGCTCGAATCGAAGCGCTACGCCGACTACACCGTGCTGGACCAGTCCGGACGCGCCTGCGAGCTGCTGGGACTGGCGCGCGCCAAGGGCTACGTCAACGCGCTGCTGCGCGCGTTCCAGCGTGGCGGTGCCGGGATGGAGGCGAAACTGCAGGCTGACCCGCAGGCGCGCTGGCAGCACCCGCTCTGGTGGGTCGAGAGCGTGCGCGCTGAGTACCCACGCGACTGGGAAGCGATCCTGGCCGCGGGCAACGGCCACCCGCCGATGTGCCTGCGCGTGAACCTGAAGCGGACGACGCTGGAAGCACAGCAAGCGCGGCTTGCGGCAGCAGGTGTCGAAACCAGCCGCGCCGGTCCGGCGGCGTTGCTGCTCGCGCGGCCGGTGCCCACCGCGAAGCTTCCCGGCCACGCCGAGGGCCTGGTGTCGGTGCAGGACGCCGGCGCACAGCGCGCGGCGCCGAACCTGGACCTGAAGGACGGGCAGCGCGTGCTGGATGCTTGCGCCGCGCCCGGCGGCAAAAGCGCGCACATCCTGGAATCGGCGGAGGTGGATCTCACGGCGCTGGATTCCGACCCGGAGCGCTGCCGCGACGTCGAGCGGCTGCTGCAGCGCCTCGGCCTCCGCGCCAGGGTGCGCGCGGCGGATTGCACCGCGCCGGAGTCCTGGTGGGACGGTCGCCTGTTCGATCGCATCCTCGCCGACGTGCCCTGCTCGGCCTCGGGCATCGTGCGGCGGCACCCGGACATCAAGTGGCTGCGAAGGGCGGGCGATCCCGCATCCTTTGCCGCGCGCCAGGCGAAGATCCTGGATTCGCTTTGGCGAGTGCTCGCCCCGGGTGGTAAATTGCTGTATGTCACCTGCTCGGTGTTCGGCGCGGAGAACGGCGCTGTGGTGGATGCGTTCGTCGCGCGCGCTTCGGGCGCGCGTCGCCTGCCCATGCCCGACGGCGGCGAGGCGCAGCTGCTGCCCGGTGCCGCGCACGACGGATTCCATTTCGCCCTGCTAGAGAAGCCGGCCTGACGTTCCGCGCGATGCCGGGCGCCGTCCTCCCAAAGATCCTGTTGGCGCTTGCACTGTGCGGCGCGGCTCTGTTCGCGCGCGCCGACGAGATCGAGGTGCGGGAAGTCCGACTGGCGCCCGTCGAGGACGGCCTGGCGCTCAGCGCCGAGTTTGCCTTCGATTTCAATGCGCGCCTGGCCGAGGCGGTGGCCAACGGCATCCCGCTGTATTTCGCGATCGAGTTCGAGCTCACGCGCACGCGCTGGTGGTGGTTCGATGAGAAGGCGGCCGCCAAGCGCATCCAGTTGCGCTTGTCCTACCATGCCCTGTCCCGGCACTACCGGCTGTCCACCGGGCTGCTGCAGCAGAATTTCTCCACCCTGCAGGAAGCGCTCGCGGTGCTGCGGCGCGTGCGCAACTGGATCGTGGTGGATCGCGCCGCGCCGCTGGCCGAGGGCAGTTACGAGGCGGCGGTGCGCATGCGCCTGGACACCACCTTGCTGCCCAAGCCGTTCCAGCTGAGCGCCATCACCAGCCGCGAGCTCACCCTGGAATCGGCCTGGAAGCGTTTCCCGTTCCAGCCGGCTCCGGCGGAAGCGCGCGAGGCGAAGGATGCGAAGGACGCAAAAGACGCGAGGGATGCCAGGGAGGTCGACGGACGATGAAGCTGCTGCTGCTCATCGGCGCCGCGCTTGCCGGAGTCCTCATCTTCCTGCTCGCCACCGCGAGCGGGAATACCACGCTGTTCGCGCAGCACTATCCGCTGCTGCTCGGCCTGAACGCCGTGCTCGCGGCACTGCTTGCGGTGCTGACGAGCTGGCAACTGGCGGTGCTGTGGCGCAAGGTGCGCGGGCGCGTGTTCGGTTCGCGCCTGACCCTGCGCCTGATGGTGATGCTGGCGCTGATGGCGCTGGCGCCCGGCGCGCTGGTGTACACGGTGTCGGTGCAGTTCCTGTCCAAGAGCATCGAGTCCTGGTTCGACGTCAAGGTGGACGCGGCGCTCGAGGGTGGCATCAGCCTCGGACAGTCGGCGCTCGACCAGATGCTGGGCGAGATGCAGATGAAGGCGCGCGCCATGGCCCTGGAACTGGCCGAGCAGCCGCAGACTCAGCAGGTGGGCCTGCTCAACCGGCTGCGTGAGCAGGCCGGGGTGCAGGACGCTGTGCTGGTGTCCTCCGGCGGCCGCCTGATCGCCAGCGCGAGCGGCGACATGTCCAAGTTTGTGCCGGAACTGCCCTCGGCGCAGAATCTGCGTCAGGCGCGCATCGGCCGCGGATACGGCGCGGTGGACGCGCCCGCGGGCAAGCCGCTGGCGCTGCGCGTCGTGGTGCCGCTGGCCAGTTTCACGCTTGCCGAGGAAACCCGCTATCTGCAGCTGCGCCAGACCGTCCCGGAGCAGTTCGCGCGCAGCGCCGAGGCGGTGGAAGCGGCCTACCGCGACTACCGCGAGCTCGCGCTGTCGCGCCAGGGCCTGCAGCGGATCTATATCGTCACCCTGACCCTCGCCCTGTCCATGGCGCTGCTGGTCGCCATCGCGCTCGCGGTGCTGCTCGCGGACCGGCTGTCGCAGCCGCTGGCCAACCTGGCGCAGGCGACCCAGGCGGTGGCGCGCGGCGACTTCAGCCGCCGCGCGCCGGTGACCAGCCGCGACGAACTGGGCGTGCTCACCGAGTCCTTCAACTCCATGACGCGGCAGCTGGACGAGGCGCGCCGCGTGCTGGAGGCGAACCGCGATGCGCTGGAGACGGCGCGCGCGCGCCTGGAGAACATCCTGTCCAACCTGTCCACCGGCGTGCTGGTGTTCGATGGCGCGCTGCGCCTGACCATCGCCAACTACGGCGCGCACGCCATCCTGGGGGCGGACCTCGCGGCCTGCCAGGGCCACGCCTTGGCGGAGTGGCCGGCCGGGCTCGCATCCTTCGCCAAACCAGTGAGCGATCACTTCGCCGCAGAGCAGGGGCGTGTGTGGCAGCTGGAACTGGAACTGAAGGGCACAGGAAAGACACTGCTCGCGCGTGGCGCGGCCCTGCCCTCCGCGCCCGAAGGTGGCCACGTGCTGGTGTTCGACGACATCACGCAACTCCTGCACGCGCAACGAGCCACGGCTTGGGCGGAGGTGGCGCGGCGGCTTGCGCACGAGATCAAGAACCCGCTGACGCCGATCCAGCTCTCGGCCGAGCGCCTGGAGATGAAGCTGGCCGACAAGCTCTCGGGCGCCGACGCCGACGTGCTCCGGCGCGGTATCCACACCATCGTCAACCAGGTCGCGGCGCTGAAAAGCATGGTGGACGACTTCCGGGACTACGCTCGCCTGCCGGCGCCGGCGCTGGCGCAGCTAGACCTGAATGCGCTGGTGACCGAAGTCCTGTCGCTGTACGAGACCTCGCCGGTGCCGATCGCGCGCAGCCTGGCTTCCAGCCTGCCGCCGGTGCGCGCCGACGCGCAGCAAATGCGCCAGGTGCTGCACAACCTTGTGCAGAACGCGCAGGACGCGCTGGAGAAGCGCGAGGGCGCGGCGATCGAGGTACGCACCGAATCGGCCGGCGACCGCGTCCGGCTCACGGTATCGGACAATGGCGGCGGTTTCCCGGAGGCGTTGATGGCGCGCATATTCGAACCCTATGTCACCACCAAGCCGCGCGGCACGGGCCTGGGCCTCGCGATCGTGAAGAAGATCGTGGACGAGCATCATGGCGAGGTGGCGATCGAGAACCGTCCGGCGCAGGGCGCCGCAGTTAGCGTGCTGCTGAAGGCGGCCTGAGCCCATGGCGCAGATCCTGGTCGTGGACGATGAAGTCGGGATCCGGGAGCTCCTGCTGGAGATCCTGGCCGACGAAGGGCACCAGGTGGTGCTCGCCGAGAGCGCCGCGGACGCGCGCCGGGCACGCGAGCGCGGCCGGCCGGACCTGGTCCTGCTCGACATCTGGATGCCGGACACCGACGGCATCTCGCTGCTCAAGGAATGGTCCGCGAACGGCCAGTTGACGATGCCCGTGGTGATGATGTCCGGGCATGGCACCATCGAGACTGCGGTGGAGGCGACGCGTATTGGCGCGCTGGACTACCTGGAGAAGCCGATCGCGCTGCAGCGGCTGCTGGGCACGGTCAAGCGCGCGCTGCGCAACCAGGAAACTGCGGCGCCGCGCGAACTGTCGCTCGCTACGCTGGGCCGCGCCCCGGCCCTGGCCGAGACGCGCAAGCGCCTGGCGCAGCTCGCCCTTGCCCCGGCGCCGTTGCTCCTGCGTGGCGACCGCGGCATGCGGCCCGAACTGTTCGCGCGGCTGCTGGCCGCGCCCGGGACGCCGTTCCTCGACGGCGTCGACCTGCTCGTCGACGCGTCCTCGGAGGTGCTGGCGCGGGCAAGTGGAGGGGTCATGTTCGTGGGCGACCTGTCGCGACTGGGACGCGGCGAGCAGAAGAACCTGGAGTTTTTCCTCGGCCGCGCCGACAAGCACCGCGCGCGGCTGGTGTCCTTCTCCCCGGTGGACCCGCGAACGCTGGCGGAAAAACACGAGTTCGATCCCGCGCTGCTGGCGCGCCTTTCGGAACTGGTGCTGAAGCTGCCCAGCTTGCGCGAGTTCGCCGAGGACGTGCCGGACCTGGCCACCCTCACCCTCGCGCAGATGGTGGAGGCGAGGGCATGCCCGCCGCGGCGCCTGTCCATCGCCTCGCTGAACGCACTGCGCCACCACGCCTGGCCGGGCAACCTCGCCGAGCTGGAGAGTGTGGTGCGCAACCTCGCCCTCGGCGCGCTGGAGGAGGAAATCGGCCTCGCCGACGTCGAGCGCGTGCTCGCGGCGCATGCCGGCCCCGTGGCGCCGCCGGAGATCGCGCTTGACCGGCCTTACCGGGAGGCGCGCGAGGCCTTCGAGAGGCTTTATTTCGAGAACCTGTTGGCGCGCGAAAACGGCAGCATGTCGCGAGTCGCGGAGCATTCCGGCCTGGAGCGCACGCACCTGTATCGCAAGTTGAAGGCGCTGGGCCTGGCGGTGGGCCGGCGCGAGGAAAGCTGAACTGAGGGTTCCGCTCGAGCCGGTGGGCGATCCCGCCGCGCGACGCGAAGGCTGGGCAGTGCTGTCCCTTCCAGGCTGTCCCTGCTGCACGGCGCGCGTCGAACTGCAGGTCGCGCTGGTGCGCCTGCTGCGGGCCGGCAGGCCCCAGGGCGTGCTGCTGGTCGTTCCCGACCGGGACCATCTCCCGGCCCTGGCGCGCGCACTGCGCGAGCGCCCGCTGGCCGATTACGTCGAGCTGGTCGGCGCCTAGCCCTTCTTCTTCTTCGCCTTGATGCGTCCGGGGCGCGTCTTGCCGTAGCTGCCCTTGTAGATCTTGCCCTTGCGCGTGCGCTTGTCGCCTTTGCCCATGGTGGTCGCTTGAATCCGTCAGGTTGGTGAGGTTGTGGCGCTCGAAATTATATCGGCGGGCTCGTAGGCGAGGTTCGGCGCTAGCCACCGTTCCGCGTCCTCGAGGCTCATGCCCTTGCGGCGCGCATAGTCCTCGACCTGGTCGCGACCGAGCCTGCCCACGGCGAAATAGGCCGCGTCCGGGTGCGACAGGTAGAACCCGGAGACGGCGGAAGCCGGCAGCATGGCGAAGGACTCGGTGAGCTGCATGTCCGCGTTGGATTCGACCGCGAGCAGCGAGAACAGGCCCGCCTTTTCGGTGTGGTCCGGGCAGGCCGGGTAGCCCGGCGCCGGGCGGATGCCGCGGTAGGCCTCGCGGATCAGCTCCTCGCCCGAGAGCTTTTCGCCGGGCGCATAGCCCCAGTACTCGCGCCGCACCCGTTCGTGGAGATGCTCGGCGAAGGCCTCCGCAAGCCGGTCGGCCAGCACCTTGAGCATGATGGCGTTGTAGTCGTCATGGGCGCGCTCGTAGGCCGCCAGTCGCTCGTCGAAGCCGCCGGCGCTCACCGCGAACGCGCCCACCCAGTCCGGCACGCCGGAATCCTTCGGCGCCACGAAATCGGCCAGGCACAGGTTCGGGTTGCCCTCGGGCTTGTGGTTCTGCTGGCGCAGGTTGTGCCAGGCAATGGCGACGGACTTTCGCGCTTCGTCCTCATAGATTTCCACGTCGTCGCCATTCACCTGCGCCGCCGGATACAGGCCGAACACGCCATTGGCGCGGATCCACTTCTCCTTCACGGCACGCGCGAGGAACTCCTTCGCTTCCGCGAACAGCTTCCTCGCTGCCTCGCCGACCACCGGGTCCTGCAGGATCTTCGGGTAGGGCCCGGACAGTTCCCAAGCCTGGAAGAACGGGCCCCAATCGATGTAGGGCACCAGTTTTTCCAGCGGATAGTCGCGCAGGACGGTGAGGCCGGGCGAGCGCGGAGCCGGCGGCCGGTAGGCCGTCCAGTCGGTCTTCGCGCCGCGGCGGCGGGCCTCGGCGATCGGGTGCAGGGGCCCGGGCCCCTTCTTCTGGCTGTGCTGGGTCCGAACGCGGTCGTAGTCCGCGCGCACCGTCGCAATGTACGCCTCCCGGTTCTCCGCCGACAGCAGGTTCTGCGCCACGCCGACCGAGCGCGAAGCGTCCGGCACGTACACCACCGGGCCGGAATAGTTGGGCGCGATCTTCACCGCCGTATGGGCGCGAGAGGTAGTCGCGCCGCCGATGAGCAGCGGCATCGTGAAGCCCTGGCGCTCCATCTCCTTCGCCACGTGCGCCATTTCCTCGAGGGACGGCGTGATCAGGCCCGACAGGCCGATGGCGTCGGCCTTCTCCTCGCGCGCGGTCTCCAGGATCTTCTGCGCCGGCACCATCACACCGAGGTTCACGATGTCGTAGTTGTTGCACTGGAGCACCACCGCGACGATGTTCTTGCCGATGTCGTGCACGTCGCCCTTGACCGTGGCGATCACCACCTTGCCCTTGGCCTTGCCCGCCTCGCCGGTGCGCCGCTTCTCCTCCTCGATGTAGGGGATGAGGTGCGCCACCGCCTGCTTCATGACGCGCGCCGATTTCACCACCTGCGGCAGGAACATCTTGCCGGCGCCGAACAGGTCCCCGACGATGTTCATGCCGTCCATGAGCGGCCCCTCGATGACCTCGATCGGCTTTTCGCTGCCCTGCCGAGCTTCCTCGGTGTCCTCGATGACGTGCGAGGTAATGCCGTTCACCAGCGCGTGCGCCAGGCGCTCCTGCACCGTGCCGCGCCGCCAGGCGTCATCCTCGCGCGCTGCCCTGGCTCCGCCCTTGACGCTGCCGGCGATCTCGATCAGGCGCTCGGTCGCGTCCGGCCGGCGGTCGAAGATCACGTCCTCGACGCGCTCGCGCAGCTCGGGGTCGAGCTTCTCGTAAACGCCCAATTGGCCGGCGTTGACGATACCCATGCTCATGCCGGCCTGAACCGCGTGATAGAGGAACGCGGTGTGCATCGCCTCGCGCACAGGGTCGTTGCCGCGGAAGGAGAACGAGAAATTGGACACGCCGCCCGAGACCTGCGCGCCCGGGAGATTCGCTCTTATCCACCTGGTCGCCTCCAGGAAGTCGATGCCGTAGCGCGCATGCTCTTCCAGCCCGGTGGCCACCGCAAAGATATTGGGGTCGAAAATGATGTCCTCGGCGGGGAATCCCGCATCCGTCGTCAGCAGGTCCCAGGCCCGCTGGCAGATCTGGATCCGGCGCTCCAGCGTGTCGGCTTGGCCCTTCTCGTCGAAGGCCATCACGATCACTGCGGCGCCGTACTTGCGCACCAGCCGCGCCTGGCGCAGGAACTCGGCCTCGCCCTCCTTCATGCTGATGGAGTTGACGATGCCCTTGCCCTGCAGGCACTTGAGACCCGCCTCGATCACGCTCCACTTCGAGGAGTCCACCATCACCGGCACGCGCGCGATGTCCGGCTCGCAGGCGGCCAGGCTCAGGAAGGTGCTCATCGCCTTCTCCGAGTCCAGCATCGCCTCGTCCATGTTGACGTCGATGACCTGCGCGCCGTTCTCCACCTGCTGGCGCGCCACCGCGAGAGCCTCGGCGTACTGCCCGGCGAGGATCATGCGCGCGAAGGCCTTCGAACCGGTGACGTTGGTGCGTTCGCCGACGTTGACGAACAGGGACTCCGGCCCGACGATGAACGGCTCCAGGCCCGACAGGCGCAGCATCCGCGGCTTCGCCGGGATCGCACGCGGCTTCACGCTGCGCACGGCTTGCGCGATGGCACGGATGTGCTCGGGCGCGGTGCCGCAGCAGCCGCCGGCGATGTTGAGGAACCCCGAGCGCGCCCACTCGCCCATTTGCGAGGCCATGGACTCCGGCGTGTCGTCGTACTCGCCGAAGGCGTTGGGCAGGCCCGCGTTCGGGTAGCAGGACGTGAACGCTTCTGCGAGGCCGGACAGTTCCTCGACATACGGCCGCAGCTCGCGCGCGCCCAGCGCGCAGTTCAGGCCCACCGCGAGCGGACGCGCGTGGCGGATGGAGTTGTAGAACGCCTCCGCGGTCTGCCCCGACAGCGTGCGCCCGGAGGCATCAGTGATGGTGCCCGAGACGATCACCGGCCAGCGCGCGCCACGCTTCTCGAACTCGGTTTCAATGGCGAACAGTGCGGCCTTGGCGTTGAGCGTGTCGAAGATGGTCTCGACCAGGACGATGTCCACGCCGCCGTCTAGCAGGCCCTTCAGCGCGTCGCCGTAGGCGGTGACCAGCTGGTCGAAAGTGACGTTGCGGAAGCCCGGGTCGTTGACGTCCGGGGAGATGGAAGCGGTCTTGGTTGTCGGGCCCAGAGCGCCGGCCGCGAAACGCGGCCGTTTCGGGTCGCGCGCGGTCCATTCGCGCGCCGCCGCCACTGCCAGCTTCGCCGCCTCGAGGTTCAGCTCGTAGGCGATCTCTTCCATGCCGTAATCGGCAAGCGAGATAGCGGTGGAATTGAAGGTGTTGCTGGAAATGATGTCGGCACCAGCTTCCAGGTAGCCGTGGTGGATGCCACCGATCAGGTCCGGCCGGGTCAGCGTCAGCAGGTCATTGTTGCCGCGCAGGTCGCTCGGCCAGTCGCGGAAGCGCTCGCCGCGGAACTGCTCCTCGGAAAGCCGCTCGCGCTGGATCATGGTCCCCATGGCGCCGTCGAGGACCAGGATCCTCTCGGCGAGCAGGGACTGCAGCGTGGCGGTGCGGTCGGTCATCGGAACCCGGAAAACAAAAACGCCCGTTCAGCTTGGCGGCAGAAACGGGCGTTGGCGCGTCGTCTCTTTAGCGGCACTTGTTTGTCCCCGGCCCGGGAGTGGTCCTTGGCCGGTGCGGCGCCCGCAAGCTGAACTTCAAATCGGCGCGAGGCGGGATTCTGCCCACGAACCCCTGATCTGTCAATCGCTTACGCCCTATAATGCCCCTCCTTCCGGACCGCATATGAACACCGAAACCGCCTTCGATTCGATCACCGGGGTCTTCCCCTGCCAGGTGCACTGGGGCGACTGCGACCCGGCCGGCATCATTTTCTACCCGACCTATTTCCGCTGGATGGATTCGGCGAGCTGGGCGTTCTTCGAGTCGGTGGGCTACACCGCGAAGCGCTTCCGCGCCGAGCACCTCGCCATGCCGCTGGTCTCGGCCGACTGCCAGTTCAAGTTTCCCGCCGAGCAGGCGGACCGCTGCGAGGTGCGTTCGACGATCGCGCGCTTCGGCGGCAAGTCGTTCGTGGTTAAACACGAGATCGTGCGCGCCGATGGCGTCGCGCTCGCTTCGGGCAGCGAGACCCGCGTCTGGGGGCGCTTCGCCAGCGGGCCGGGCACGCCCATGAAGGGCGAGGCGATTCCGGAAGCCATCAAGAACCTATTCAGGAGACAGGCATGAACGACATCGCAATGGATACGTCGGGCTGGCTCGCGGCCGCGCAGAAGCTGCAACCGGACACCGTGGCGCTGCGGCGCGCGATCCACGAGGAGCCCGAACTGGGGCTGGAGACGCCCAAGACACTGGCCAAGGTGAAGGCGGCCCTGGCCGGACTGCCGCTGGAATGGAAGCAGGGCAGTTCCTCCACCGGCGCCATCGCCGTGCTGCGCGGCGCGAAGCCCGGGCGCACCGTGCTCCTGCGCGGCGACATGGACGCGCTGCCCATGCCCGAGGACACCGGGCTGCCGTTCCGCTCCAAAGTCGACAACACCATGCACGCCTGCGGCCATGACACCCACACCGCGATGCTCGCCTCGGCGGCGAAGGCGCTGTGCGCGCGGCGCGACCAGCTCGCCGGCACGGTGCTGTTCATGTTCCAGCCGGGCGAAGAGGGCTGGCATGGCGCGAAGAAGATGATCGAGGACGGCTTGCTGGAGAACCCGGCGCCGGACGCGGCCTTCGCGCTGCATATCATCCCCAACGCGCCGGCGGGCGTGTTCACCGCCAAGGCCGGGCCCATGATGGCCTCGGCCGACGAGATCTACATCTCGGTCAAGGGCAAGGGCGGCCACGCCTCCATGCCGCACCACGCGGTGGACCCGATCCCGGTGGCCTGCGAGATCGTCACCGCGCTGCAGGTGTTCGTCACGCGGCGCATCGACATTTTCGACCCGGTGGTGATCACATTCGGCAAGATCGAGGCCGGCTCCACCGACAACGTGATCCCGGAGACGGCGCGGCTGCTGGGCACGGTGCGGTCGCTATCGGAGGAGTCGCGCAAGGCGGCGCACGAGGGTATCGCGCGGGTGGCGCAGAACATTGCGCGCGCGCATGGCTGCGAGGCCGAGGCGGAGATCGTGCTCGGATTCCCGGTCACGGTGTGCGACGCGAAGGCGGTGGCGCATGCGGCCGCGTCCATAGGCGCCACATTCGGCAAGGACGCCTGGCAGGACATGAAGTCGCCTGTGATGGGGGCGGAGGATTTCTCCTACGTCCTGCACCGGGTACCGGGGGCGATGGTGTTCCTGGGCGTGTGCCCGGAAGGGCAGGCCTGGCAGAGCGCCTGCCCCTGCCATTCCAACAAGATGGTGCTCAACGAGTCTGTGCTGGCGCGCGGCGTGGCGGCGCATTGCGCCATCGCGGAGCGGTACCTGGCGAAGGGGCTGGACGGCTAGGGAGGGGTAAATGTAACCGATCGGTTACATTTGTCACCCTTCCGAGCCTCAGCGGGCAGCTTCCTCGATCAGCTTGCGCGCCTGGGCGAAGGCGGTGTTCGCCACCGGCACCCCGGCGTAGATCGAGACCAGCATCAGCATTTCCTTTAGATCGGTATCCGAGAGCTCGCGCGCAAGGCCGGCGCGCGCGTGCAGCTCGAATTCCTCCCAGCTCTTCAACGAAGCCAGCATCGCCAGCACCAGCAGGCGCCGCGTGCGGTCGTCGAACACCGGCCGTGTCCACATCTCGCCCCAGGCGTAGCGCGTGATGAGCGCCTGGAATTCGTCGGTGAAGGGGTGGCGGTTGGCGAGGCGCGACTCGACGTACTTGGCGCCCAGCACTTCCTTGCGGCGCGCGAGGCCGGCGTCGTAACGGGCCTTCTCCGAATCGGAGCCTACGGCAAGCAGGAAGCCGCAGATCGCATCCACGTAGGCTTCCGGGCACTCCGGCGGCGGCAGGTGGGCGCAGGGCAGTTCCGCGAGTTGAGCGCCCGGGATCGCCTTGGCCATGGCCTGACCGACCTCCGGCGTGGTCGCGAGATCGCGCTTGCCCACGACGACGAGCGTCGGGGCCTTGATCTTCGCGAGCGAGGCGCGCTGGTCCATGTCGCGGATCGCCGCGCCGCAGCCCATGTAGCCGCCGGGATCGGTGGACAGGAACCCGCGCCGCACGGTGAGGTAGCGCTCGTCCTCGCGTTCCATGAACGCGGGCGAGAAGAAGCGCCCCATCACCATGTCCACGACCGCGGCCATGCCGCCCTGCTTCACCAGCGCCAGGCGCTGGGTCCAGGCCTCGGGGCCGAAGTACGGCGAAGTGTTGGACAGGATGAGGCGTTCGATGCGCTCCGGGGCGTTCGCGCCCAGCCACATGGCCACCATGCCGCCCAGCGAGATGCCGGCGAAGTGGAAGCGCTTCGCACCGGCGGCGTCCGCGACCGCGAGCGCGTCTTTCGCCAGGCGCTCCATCGTGTACTCGGCCTGCGGCGCGTCCGAGGCGCCATGGCCGCGCATGTCGTAGCGGATGACGCGGAAACGGCGCGCCAGCGCCGGGACCACCGGATCCCAGAGCGCGTGGTCGCAGCCGATGGAATTGGCGAGCAGCAGTGCGGGACGATCGTCGCGCCCGTCGCAGCGCCAGAAAATGCGTGCGCCGTCAGCCTGTGCGAATGGCATGGGAGTTCCTCAGGAGTTGGATTGTGTGGCCCAGAGCGCCAGCGCGCGGTCGATCATCGCCGGCGCGGCGCCGAAGGCGGCTTTCGGGTCGAACAGCCCGGCGCGCCCGGCTTCGGGAATGAGCTTCGCGGACTCCGGATTGCGGCCCAGCGCCTCGCGCAGGGTGATGCCGTGGCGCACGGCCTCTGCGCAAAGCGTTTCGGTGAGGGCGTGGGCAGCCGCCTTGCCTAGCGCCGCGGACAAGCGGATGGAAACCGCCTCGGAGTAGACCAGGTCGCCCGTGCGATCGATGTTGGCCTGCATCGCCGCGGCATCCACGCGCAGGCCCTCGAGCACTTCGGCCATCGCGGCAAGCGCGCTCGCGGTGGAACAGTAAAGATCGCGCAGCGTGAACCACTGGCTTTGCCATTGGCCCAGGCCCCGCTCGTGCTCTGGCGCGAGTTGCGCGATCAGCGTCGCCGCGAGCCCCGGCACGCGCTGCGCCGCCTCCAGCGCCGCGAGGCACCCGACCGGGTTGCGCTTGTGCGGCATGGCCGAGGAGCCGCCCTTGCCCTTGCCTTCAGGTTCGAACGCCTCGCCCACCTCGGGCTGCATCAGGAGCGACACGTCGCGGGCGATCTTGCCCGCGGCGCCGGCAAGGAGCGCCGCCTCCGTGCCCAGCCGCGCGAAAGCGTCGCGCGCGCTGTGCCAGGTGATGGGAGGGACGGCGAGGCCGAGGCTGGAGGCAAGCGCGGCTGCGATGGCATCGCCCTTCTCGCCGTAGGCCGCCAGCGTGCCCCCTGCGCCGCCGAACTGCAGCACCTGCGCCTCGCGCGCGCTGCGCGCGAACGCCGCGTGGCAGCGCGCGACCAGGGACAGCCACACCGCCGCCTTCCAGCCAAAGGGAACCGGCACCGCGGGCTGGAGCAGCGTGCGCGCGACCGTCGGCGTGCCGCGGTGCGCCCCCGCGAGCGCGGCCGCAGCATTGCCGACTCGCCTGGAGAGTTCAAGGAGTCGCGCCGAAGCATCCTTCACGCAGAGAACCACGGCGGTGTCGATGACGTCCTGGCTGGTGGCGCCGAAATGCACCCAGCGCGCGGCGTCGGGCGACACCGCGGCGACCTGCGCGGTCAGGCTCTTCACGAAGGGAATGGCGAGCGTCCCCGCGCGGCGGCCGTCGCGTGCAATTGCAGCGGCATCGAACTTCGCGCCGGAGCACACCGTTGCGATGGCCTTCGCGTCCGTCGCGGAAACGATGCCGGCCTTGGCGGAGGCCTCCGCCAGCGAGCCCTCGAAGCGCGCCATCGCGGCAAGCAGCCGCGCGTCGCCGAACAACTCGGCGCAGGTTTCGTCCAGGAACGCGTTCTGCAGCACGGTCAGGCCATCGGCAGGCCGACGTAATTCTCGGCCAGGGACGCGGAGGCGGCGCGCGAACCGGTGACGTAGTCCAGCTCGGCCACCTGAACGCGGTGCTGGAAGGGGTCGGCGCCGGGGAAGCGGTGCAGCATGGAAGTCATCCACCAGGAGAAACGCTGCGCCTTCCAGATACGGCGCAAAGCGATCCCGGAATACTGCCCCAGCAGGGCGTCGTCACCCTTCCTGTAGTGTGCCTCGAAGGCTCGCGAGAGCAGCTTCACGTCGCCAACCGCCAGGTTGAGGCCCTTGGCGCCGGTGGGCGGGACGACGTGGGCGGCATCGCCTGCCAGGTACAGGCGCCCGTACTGCATCGGCTCGACCACGAAGCTGCGCATGCCGATAACGCTCTTGTGGAAGATCGGGCCTTCCTTCGGCGCCCAGCCCTCGCGCGTGGCAAGGCGCTTGCGGAACTCCTCCCAGGTTCGGTCGTCGGACCAGTTTTCCACCTTGTCGCCCGGATCCACCTGCAAGTACATGCGCTGGATCTCGGGCGAGCGCGTGCTCACCAGCGCGAAGCCGCGCTCGTGCAGCGCGTAGATGAGTTCGTCGGAGGACGGCGGCGCCTTGCACAGGATGCCGTACCAGGCGAAGGGGTAGATTTTCTCGTACACCTCCAGCACGCCCGGCGGAATGGCGCGCCTGGAGATGCCCTGTGTCCCGTCGCAGCCGGCGACGAAGTCGCAGCTGAGTTCGGTGACCTGGTCGCCGTGGCGGTATCTGATTTTCGGCTGGTCGGTGGCGAGGTCGTAGACACTGACGTCCTTTACCTCGAACAGCAGCGGTCCGGCAGCATCCAGCCTCGCCTTCACCAGGTCCCTGATGACCTCGTGCTGCGCGTAGACCGTGACCTTCTTGCCGCCGGTGAGCGCCGGGAAGTCGACGCGCTCGTCGCGGCCGCCGAAGCGCAGGATGATGCCTTCGTGGAAGAAACCTTCGCGCTTGAGCCGCTCGCCGACGCCGGTCTGGACCATCAGGTCCACCGTGCCCTGCTCCAGCACCCCGGCGCGGATGGTTTCCTCGATGTCCTTGCGGCTGCGGCTCTCCAGCACCACCGACTCGATGCCCGCCAGGCGCAGCAGGTGCGCCAGCATCAGGCCGGCGGGGCCGGCGCCGATGATGCCGACCTGCGTGCGCATGCCTACTTTCCGCCCCAGACTTCCTCGGCGGTCTCGATCACCAGGCGCAGCTTGGCGCGCTGCGCTTCGACGGCGATTTTGTTGCCGTGCACGGTGCTGGAGAAACCGCACTGCGGGCTGAGCGCCAGTTGGTCTAGGGGCGCGTACT
>JBQTJX010000013.1:0-12967 GCA_052386675.1 Betaproteobacteria bacterium | reverse complement strand
GCCGCGGTCTACCAGCAGTTCATCGAGCCCAGCATCAAGAAGGGCGCCTCGCTCGCTTTCGCGCACGGCTTCAACATCCACTACGGCCTGATCCAGCCGCGTGCGGACCTCGACGTGTGGATGGTGGCGCCGAAGGCGCCGGGACATACCGTGCGCTCGACCTTCGCGGCGGGCGGCGGCGTGCCGATGCTGATCGCCGTGCACCGCAATCCGTCCAAGAAGGCGCGCGACGTGGCGCTGTCGTACGCGGCGGCGATCGGCGGCGGCAAGGCCGGCATCATCGAGACCAACTTCAAGGAAGAGACCGAGACCGACCTCTTCGGCGAGCAGTCCGTGCTGTGCGGCGGCTGCGTGGAGCTGGTGAAGGCCGGCTTCGATACGCTGGTGGAGGCGGGCTACGCGCCGGAGATGGCCTACTTCGAGTGCCTGCACGAGCTCAAGCTCATTGTCGACCTGATGTACGAGGGCGGCATCGGCACCATGAACTACTCGATCTCGAACAACGCCGAGTACGGCGAGTACGTAAGCGGGCCGAAGATCATCGACGAGGGCGTGCGCCAGCGCATGAAGGAAGTGCTCGGCCGCATCCAGTCGGGCGAGTACGCCAAGGAGTTCGTGCTGGAGAACCGGGCCGGCGCCCCGACGCTGTTGTCGCGCCGGCGCCAGACCGCGGAGCACCCGATCGAGAAGGTGGGCGGGCGCCTGCGCGAGATGATGCCGTGGATCCGGAAGAACCGGCTTGTCGATCAGTCCAAGAACTGACCTGGCGCGCATCGCCGCTTCCGTCGGGGCGGCGGTGTTCGCACTTTTCCTTCACGGTTGCGGCGACAAGGTGCCGCAGTCGGAAGCGGCGAAGTCGGTCGGCGAGCACCCCAAGCAGGTTCTGAACAAGGTCGAGGCCGACGTCAACAAGGCGCTGCAGCAGGGTATCGGGCAGCGCCAGCAGGCCGAGAAGAAGGAGTAGCCGATGGCCTCGCGCTACCCGCATCCCCTGATCGCGCGCGAGGGCTGGCCGTTCCTGGCCGGCAGCATCGTCGCCGCGCTCGCCCTCGGCGCGCTCGCCGGGTGGTGGTGGTCGGCCCCGGTCTGGCTGGCCGCGCTGTTCGTGCTGCAGTTCTTCCGCGATCCGGCGCGGGAGATCCCGGAGGAGGCCGGCGCGGTGCTGTCGCCCGCCGACGGCCGCATCGTCGTGGTGGGAAAGGTGCGCGATCCGTACCTGGACCGCGACGCCTTGAAGATCTCGGTGTTCATGAACGTGTTCAACGTGCATTCCAACCGTTCTCCGGTGGACGGCATCGTGAAGCAGCGCTGGTACCACGCCGGCTCCTTCCTCAACGCAGCGCTGGACAAGGCGTCGCTCGAGAACGAGCGCAACGCGCTATGGCTTCGCACCAGGGACGGGGTTGACGTCACCTGCGTGCAGATCGCGGGCCTGGTGGCGCGCCGGATCCTCTGCTACGTGGACCAGGGGGCGGAGCTCGCTCGCGGCCAGCGCTACGGCTTCATCCGCTTCGGCTCGCGGGTGGACGTTTACCTGCCGCCGGATGCCGAGCCGGTGGCGGCGCTGGGCGACAAGGTCCATGCGACTGAAACCATCCTCGCGCGCCTGAAGCCGCATGGGTGAGATGGAAGAGTTCGATGGAGGCACCGGCGGCGCCCAGGGCAAGGCCGCGCCGGCGCGCCCGCTGGGGGAATTGCGCCGCAAGGGCATCTACTTGCTGCCCAACCTGTTCACCACCGGAGTATTGTTCTGCGGCTTCTTTGCCATCGTGCAGGCGATGAACGGCCGCTTCGAGACTGCCGCCATTGCCATCTATGTCGCGCTCGTGCTGGACGGCATGGATGGCCGCGTCGCGCGCTGGACCAACACCCAGAGCGAGTTCGGCGCCCAGTACGACAGCATCGCCGACATGGTGGCCTTTGGCGCGGCGCCGGCGTTGGTGGCCTACACCTGGGTGCTGAAGGACCTCGGCACCGCGGGCTGGATCGGCGCATTCATCTACTGCGCCGCCACCGGAATCCGGCTGGCGCGCTTCAACACCAACATAGGAGTCGTCGACAAGCGGTTCTTCCAGGGGTTGCCCAGCCCATCGGGCGCCGCGGTCATGGCCGGCCTGGTGTGGGTGCTCGTGGATTTCGGCCTCAAGCCGGACCAGTGGTATGTCATCGCCGGGGTCACCTGGGCGTCCGCGGTGTTCTTCGGCGTCACCATGGTTTCCAATATCCCCTTCTACAGCTTCACGGAAGTGAACTGGAAGCAGCGCGTGCCGCTGTGGGTGATCCTGGCCGCGGTCCTGGTGCTGTCTGTGGTCGCTTCCCGGCCCTCGCTGGTGCTGTTCGCCCTGTTCCTCGCTTACAACCTGTCCGGATACGTGATGTGGGCGATGGGGCGACGCCCCCGCACCGTGCTGCCGGAGGAATAGCAAGGCCCGGGGGCGACGATTCCGCATTGCGGGACAGGCTGGAATTGCGGCTTCCATGCGGCCGCCTAAACCGGTAGATTCGGCCCTAGGAGGAGTGACCCATGAAACTGACCCCGATCGCCGCCGCGGCTGCCGCCGCTTTCGTACTTGCCGCCTGCGAGACCACGCCGCCGGAGCCGCTGCGCGCCAACGCCGGCATCGAGCCCACCAAGGGCAGCAAGACCTTCGGCGAGGCCACCTTCGAGCAGGTGGGTGACAAGGTCAAGGTCGTCATCTTCGTCCAGGGCCTGAAGCCCGGCCAGGAGCACGGCCTGCACATCCATGAGGGCGCAGCCTGCGGCCCCGACGGCATGGCGGCTGCGGGGCATTTCAACCCGCATGGCAAGCCTCACAGCCGCCACACCGATGCCAATCGCCACGCCGGCGACCTGCCGTCGCTGCGGGCGAACAAGGCCGGGCGCGCCAGGGTCGAGGCTGACCTGGACGGCATCACGGTCGGCTCCGGCGCGGGGAATATCGTTGGCCGAACGATCATCGTCCACGCCGATCCGGACGACTTCCGGACGCAGCCCACCGGCAATTCCGGCGCCCGCATCGCCTGCGGCGTGATCAAGGCCGGCTGACCATCGCCGCGCTGCCGAACAGGGCCGGCTTCGACGCCGGCCAGGAAGCGCAGTTCCTCGAGGCCATCGAGCGCTGGGTGGAGCGCGAGGTGCGGCCGCGCGTGAAGGAATTCGACCACGCCGACCGCTATCCCCACGAGCTGGTCGAGCAGATGAAGGAGATGGGCCTGTTCGGCGCCACGGTTTCGCCGGAGTACGGCGGGCTGGGGCTGCCGGCGACGCTGTACGCGCGCATCGTCATGCACATTTCCTCGGTGTGGATGGCGCTCACCGGGATCTTCAATTCGCACCTGATGCTGGCGCTGGCGGTGGAGAAGTTCGGCACCGAGGCGCAGAAGCGGCAATGGCTGCCGCGCTTCGCCAGCGGCGAAGTGCGCGGCGGGCTCGCGCTCACCGAGCCCGACGCCGGCACCGACCTGCAGGGCATCCGCATGACGGCGCGCCGCGAGGGCGACAGCTACGTCATCAACGGCACCAAGACCTGGATTTCCAACAGCATCGAGGGCTCCTGCGTCGCGCTGCTGGTGAAGACCGATCCAAACGCGCAACCACGCCACAAGGGCATGAGCCTGTTCATCGCGCCCAAGGGTCCCGGCTTCACGGTCGGCCGGAAGCTCGAGAAGCTGGGCTACAAGTGCATCGACTCGGGCGAAATCGTGTTCACCGACTACCGCCTGTCCGCCGACCATCTCATTGGCGGCGAAGAGGGACAGGGGTTCCGCCAGGTCACCGGCGGACTCGAGCTGGGCCGAATCAACGTCGCCTCGCGCGGCGTCGGCATCGCGGAAGGGGCGCTCAGGCTCGCTTCCGACTACGCGCAGATCCGCAAGACCTTCGGCAAGCCCATCGCGGAGCACCAGGCAATCCAGCTCAAGCTCGGCGAGATGGCCACGCGCGCCCGGGCGGCGCGCCTGCTGACCCTGGACGCCGCGGGTGCCTTCGACCGCGGCGAGCGCTGCGACATGGAGGCGGGCATGGCGAAGTACTTCGCCTCCGAAGCGGCGCTGGAGAACAGCATCGAGTCCATGCGCATCCACGGCGCCTACGGCTACTCGAAGGAATTCGACATCGAGCGCCTGTACCGCGACGCGCCGCTCACCTGCATCGGCGAGGGCACCAACGAGATGCAGCGCATCATCATCTCGAAGCAATGGATCCGCAGAAACCCGCCGGCGTAGCCGGCGGCCAGAAGCCGCTGCAGGGCATCCGGGTGCTGACGCTGGAGCATTTCGGCGCCGGCCCCTATGGCTCGGCGATGCTGGCGGAACTGGGCGCCGAGGTGATCAAGGTCGAGCCCGGTCCCGACGGCGAGCCGTCGCGCCGCGTCGGCCCATACTTCGCCGCGCCCGGCGACAGCCTGTACTACCAGACCTGGCATGCCAACAAGCGTAGCGTGCTGCTCGACCTGAAGAGCGCCGAGGGGCGCGCCGGTTTCGAGGCCCTGGTGCGGACCTCGGATGCGGTGATGAACAACCTGCGCGGCGACCAGCCGGCGAAGCTGGGGCTGGACTACGCCGCGCTGTCGCGACACAACCCGAGGATCGTCTGCCTGCACATCTCGGCGTACGGGCGCGACAACGAGCGCGCCACGCGGCCGGGTTTCGACTACCTGATGCAGGCCGAGGCCGGCGTGATGAGCCTCACTGGCGAGCCCGACGGGGCGCCTGCGCGTGCGGGCGTCGCGATCGTCGACTACATGTCCGGCGCCACCGGCGCCGTCGGCCTGCTCGCCTGCCTGCTGCGCGCGCAGAAGAGCGGCATCGGCTGCGACGTGGACGTCTGCCTGTACGACGTTGCGCTGCACCAGCTCGGCTACTCGGCGACCTGGTACCTGAACGCGGGCTTCGAATCCACCCGCCAGCCGCGGGGCGCGCATCTGTCGTTGACGCCGACGCAGGCTTTCCCAACCGCCGACGGCTGGGTGTTCGTCGCCTGCATGAACGAAGGCTTCTGGCAGTTGCTGGTGAAGGATCTTGGCAGGCCGGAGCTTGCGCAGGATCCGCGCTTTGTCGACCTGCCGGCGCGCCTGGCCAATCGCGACGCGCTGACGGAGGCGCTCGATGCCGAGTTCCGCCGCCATCCGACGGCGCATTGGCTGGAGAAGCTTGCCGGCACCCTGCCCATCGGGCCGGTATACGACATCGCGCGCGCGCTGGAGAATCCGTTCCCGATGCGCACCGGCATGATCGGCACCGTGCCGCACCCGCAGGCGGGCAGCCTGCGCGTCCTGGCGAGCCCGATCCGCATCAATGGCAGGCGACTCGAGCAGCGCGCGGGCTCGGCGGCAGGCGCTGACAACGACGCCCTCCTGGGCAAGGGGATGGCATGAAGCTCAAGGGCATCCGCGTCGTCGACCTGTCGGTGTTCCTGCCCGGGCCGTACCTCACCAAGGCGCTGGCGGACCATGGCGCCGAGGTGATCAAGGTCGAGGCACCGGGCGAAGGCGATCCGGTGCGGCACCTGGGCCTGTCCGATGGTCCCAGCACGGTCTATTTCCGGAATCTCAACCGCGGCAAGAAGAGTGTCGTGCTGAACCTGAAGGACGCGAAGGACAAGGAAGCCTTGCTGGGCCTGTGCGACGGCGCCGACGTGTTCGTGGAGACTTTCCGGCCCGGCGTCATGGACCGCCTGGGCATAGGCTACGCCACGGTTTCCGCGCGCAACCCGCGCATCGTCTATTGCTCCATCAGCGCCTTTGGCCAGACCGGACCCTATCGCGACCGGCCCTCGCACGACATGGGCGTGGAGGGGGTGAGCGGCGTGCTCAGCGTGAGCCAGGGCCGCGACGGGCAGCCGGCCATTCCCGCCGTGCCCGCAGCCGACATGGTTGCCTCCCTGCAGGGATTGGCGGGCATCCTGATGGCGTTGCTGCGCCGGCAGCAGACCGGGCAAGGCGATTACCTCGACATCTCCATGCACGACTGCATTGTCTCGGCGTCGGCAAACCTGCTCGGTCCTGCGCTCGCCGAGGACCGGCAGCAGGTGGCGAGGCACGAGCGCACCACCGGCGGCTCGGCCTTCTACCAGATCTACGACACTGCCGACGGGCGCCACATCGCGCTCGCCGGGCAGGAAATGAAGTTCGTGCGCAACCTGCTGGGCGCGCTGGGGCGGCCGGAGCTGGCGGCCCTGTGCGAGCCCGGTCCCGGCCCGCACCAGATGCCGGTGGAGGACTTCCTCCGCGGCGAGTTCCGCAAGCGGACGCAGGCGGACTGGGTCGCGTACCTGTCGACGCTCGACGTGTGTTTCGGCGAGCTGAAGACGTTCCCGGAAGCGTTGCGCGACCCGCAGCTGCTGGCGCGCGGAATGGTTCTCACCGACGGCCTGGGCCGGCGCCACATCAATACGCCTCTGCGCTTCGCCCGGGAGCCGGCGCAACCGGACCTGCACGAGCCCGCCATGGGCGAGCATGGCGCGGCCCTCCTCGGAAGGAGCTGATCGCGCATGACACGCATCCGCGCGAGCCATGGCCGTTGCTACGAGGACTTCGTGGTGGGCGACGTCTATGAGCACCGGCCGGGGCGCACCGTCAGCGAGGCTGACAACACCTGGTTCACGCTGCTCACCATGAACAACCATCCGCTGCACTTCGACCATGCCTACGCGGCGAAGACGGAATTCGGCAAGCCGCTGGTGAACAGCTGTCTCACGCTGTCCATCGTGGTCGGCATGAGCGTGGACGACGTCAGCTACCGGGCGATCGGCAACCTGGGCTGGGACAAGGTGAAGCTGGTCGCGCCGGTGTTCGCCGGCGACACCCTCTACGCCGAGTCGGAGGTGCTATCCAAGCGAGAATCGAAGTCGCGCCCGACGCAGGGGCTGGTGACGGTGCGCACCGTGGGCAGGAAGGCCGATGGCACGGAATTCATGAGCTTCGAGCGCACCGTGCTCGTTCCCAGGCGGGGGCAGGGCACGGAATCCTGAACGGGCGGCTGGCGCGCCGCGGCGGATTACTTCGCGAACGCGTCCACCACCAGCACGCTGGGCAGCCAGGTCGCCAGCGCCGGGAAGAAGATCACCAGCAGCAGCACCGTCAGGTCCCCCAGGAAGAACGGAATCGTCCCCTTGAGCACCTGCGGCAACGGGATCTTCGATGAGCCGCTCACCGCGAACAGGTTCAGGCCCACGGGAGGCGTCACCACGCCCATCTCGACGTTCAGGGTGATCATGATCGCCAGGTGCACCGGGTCGATCTTGAGCGCCATCGCGATCGGAAAGATCACCGGCACGGTCAGGATCACCATCGCCACGCCGTCGACGAACATGCCCAGGATGATGAGCACGAGCATGTAGGCGAAGATGAAGGTGAGCGGGGTCAGGCCCCAGGCGGTCACCGTTTCCGCGATGCGCTGCGGCCAGTACATGTTGGCGTCGAGGAACTGGAACACGCCGACGCTGCCGATCAGGAACACCACCACCGCGGTCAGGTTGAGCGCGCGCTCGGCCGTGGGCAGGACCTGGCGCACGAACTTCATGCCGTTGCTGAGCACGCCGTAGAGCAGTGCGTAGCCGCAGGCCGCCGCGGCGGCCTCGGTCGGGGTGAACAGGCCGCCGTAGAGGCCGCCCAGGATCAGGATCGGCATTCCCAGGGCGGGAGCCGCGCCCAGGAACTCGACCCAGACGCGCTTGCCGTCGAATTTTCCGGGCGGCAGCTTGATGACCAGGGCTATGACGATGACCGTGAGCGCGTTGAACAGCGCGAGCAGGAGGCCGGGAACCACGCCGGCGAAGAACAGCTCGACGATGGAGGTCTCGGTGACGATGCCGAAGACAAGCAGGATGATGCTGGGCGGAATGAGCATGGCGATGCCGCCGGCGGTTGCCACCAGCCCGCCCGAGAGCCAGTCGGGATAACCCCTCTTGCGCATCTCCGGGATCGCGATGACCGCCATCGCCGCCGCCATGGCCACGCTGGAGCCCGAAATCGCGCCAAACAGCACGCAGGCGAGCACCGTGGCGACGCCGAAGCCGCCCGGCAGCCAGCCCACTAGCGAATCGGCGAAGCGGAAGAGTTGCCCCACCAGGCCGGTCTTCTCCATCAGGAAGCCGGCGAAGATGAACAACGGGATCGCCATCAGCGAGTACTTGCCGATGAAGCTGAAGAAGGCGCGGAAGATCACGGTGGGTTCCAGCACCGGATCGAACATGATGTACGAGGCCGCGGCCGCACTGAGGGCGATGCCGATCGGCACCGACAGCACGAGCAGGACGAGCAGGACGATTCCAACCAGTTGCATTGCTTTGCCTTGTCTTCTCCGTCAGCGGCGGGTCAGTGCCCGCCTTCGTCGTCCGCCGGCTCCTCGGGCACGGGCAGTCCGCGCAGCTTCCGGACGCCGAAATACACCTGGAATGCGAGGGTCAGCACCATGAACGCAAAGCCCAGCAGCAGCGCCAGCAGGAACGGCCACATCGGGAAACCCAGGCTCTCGGTCCGGCTCTCGTACTTAATGGCGTCCTCCACCTCCGGGATGCCCCACCAGACCACCGCCGCGAGGAAAACCATGGAGAAAATGCGCGCGACGAGCTTCACCAGTTCCCCGGCCGCCTTCGCGCGCGGGCCGGCGACCGCGCACAACTCCGGCACGACCGTGACCGCGAGGTGCGAATTCTTGCGTTGGGCGACGCAGAAGTAGAGGTACACCCCGCTCAGCATGATGAAGGTGACCGCATCCTGCTGCCACTCGAAGGACTTGCCGATGGTGTAGCGCCGGCCGACCTCCAGCATCGCCAGCAGGGTGCAGCCGAGCAACAGGAGGGCCGCGACGCGCGCCAGGACCTTGTCCTGGAACGCGCGCCAGAACTCGTACGCCTTTTCCATTCAGGCGAACGTCAGCGGATGACGATCTTCGAGGCGTGCTTCGAGCAGTCGATCTTCTCGATCCAGGACGACCCCGAGGGGTTGGCCTTGGACAGCGCCTGGCCTTCGGCCTTGAACTGGTCCACCAGCGCCTGCGCCGGCGGCGGCACCTTGCTCTTCACCCAGCGCGACGGGCCGTCGCCCAGCGCGCCGGTGAGCGCGGTCACTTCGGTCGCGTTCATCCAGTACACGCCCGGCTTGGACGGATCCTTGGTGCCATACTTGTCGTAGGTCATCTTGTCGACGCACCAGTTGAGCTCCTTCTGCACCTGGATGGTCTCCATGATGAGCTTTTCCAGTACTTCCTGGGTCGGCTTGGGCATCCGGTCCCACCAGCGGCGGCTCGCGCTCACCATGTAGTAGTCACCAGTCACGACCCCGGGGCCGCCGGTGGTGTAGTAGGGCGACTGCTGGCGCACGCCGAGCCAGCCGCCGATGCTGGTCATCAGGCCGTCGATGACACCCGATTCGAGCGCCGTCGGCACTTCGCCAAAGGCCATCACCACCGGGCTCGCCTTCCAGGACTCGAGCACCGGGTTCTCCGCCGGGCCCATGCTGCGGATCTTGCGGCCGCCAAAATCGGCGGGGGTGACGTAGCGCTTCTTGCCGCCCACGCCCATGCCGAAGCTCATGTGTCCGGCGCCGAAGACGCGGATCAGCTGCTGCTTCTGCAGTCGGTCGACCAGGAACTGGTAGGTCTTGGTCTTCTCCAGGTTGTCCACCGCGCCCACCGTAGTGAGGATGCCGGGTCCGACCACCGACATCATGTAGGGATCAACCGGGGCGGCCTTGCCCATCTGCATCCAGGTCATCTCCAGGTTGCCCTGGCGCATGGCCTCGAAGGCCTCGGGGATGGTGTACAGGGCGCCGGCGAAGTACAGGCGCGCCTCGCTTCCCGGGATCACCTGGGCCAGGCGCTCCTTGAAGTAGTTCATCGCCAGGCCGGCCGGGTGCGGCGCCGGCGGGAAGTCGGCGGCGAAGCGCAGCACGACCGGCTTCATCTGGGCCTGCGCCACGTTCGCGGACAGGGCGCCGATTGCCGCCACGGCAGTGGCCAGCGCGACAACTGCGGTTTTCAGCGGACGACGCTGCTTCTCAACATGTTCCATGGGTCCCCTCCATCCTCGGTGAATGCCTCGAATACCTGCATTGCGCGCCGCAAGGCGAGCGAGTGGCCGACCGTATCTCACGAGGAGATATGCGTCAAGCCGAAACACTTTAGGTGCGGTGCAGCAATTCGCTATGTCCGCAGAGACTATCGGAGCGAACGTCGCACCCACTGCGCGAAGCGGTGGCAATCGAATTCCTGCGGCACATAGACGCCGTTCCGGAACGCCCTCGACTGCAGTCCCTGCTGCTGCCACTCGCAATTGCGCGCGTCCTGCGCATTGGTGACCTCCCAGAGCGCGGTGTAGTGCTCGAGGTCCTTGCCCGAGGGCATGTGCGCGAGCTCGAACAGCCAGTCGTAGACGATGCGCACGCTTTCGGGGCCCGTGGGAAACATGAGCTGCGCGTTGACGTAATCCGGCTGCACGTTGAGGAACAGGTTCGGCGGCAGCATCCAGGGCACGTAGAGCGTGCTTCTCCCGGTCTTGTCGAGTCCCGCGAAAGGCGGGATGCGCGCGCTGCCGTCCAGCGTCAGCGTCCTGGCGCCCGCCTTGTACTCCGGGATCGTCTCCTTGCCGCGCAGGCCCCAGGCGCCGGCCTCGCGGTATGCGGTGACCACGCGGCAGAGTTCAGGGTGCACCGGCGGGCAATGGAAGCACTCGGAAAAATTCTCCGCCAGCAGCTTCCAGTTGGCCTTGACGTCGGCGACGATGCGCTTGCCGATGCGCAGGTTCTGGAACCCGTGGTTGCGGAACCGGTCCGGCAGGGTGCCGAGGTCAAACTTGCGCCTGCCCTCGAGGCGGACGAACACGAAGCCGCCCCAGCATTCCGTGGCGACAGGGTGAAGCGGGAAGTCCGCCTTGTCGAAGTCGGGCGTCTTCATGCGCCGCGGCGTGGCGACCAGGGCGCCCTCGAGGTCGTAGGTCCACGAGTGGTAAGGGCAGACGATCCGCTCGCGCGCGAAGCGCCCTTGCTCGGCGGTGCAGAGGACGGAGCCGCGGTGGCGACAGGTGTTGTGGAAGCCCCGGACGGCGCCGTCCCCGCCGCGCGTTAGGACGATGGACTGGGTGCCGATGCGGACCACGCGCCAGTCGCCGGATTCGGGGATTTCCTCTTCGCGCCCGGCGGCAATCCAGCCGCGGTACCAGATCGACTCCAGCTCGCGCTCGTAGTGGGCGGGGTCGCGGTACCAGGCCGCAGGTAGGCCGGGTTCGAGGCGCTTGAGCGGTTTGCGCATGCGAGAATGGATTCATGATACGCATTCTCGGGCGCGCCAATTCCTTCAACGTGCGAAAGGTACTCTGGGCATGCGATGAGCTCGGCGTGACGTACCGGCGCGAGGACTGGGGCAGGGGCTTCCGTCCGACGACCGATCCGGAATTCCTCGCCCTCAACCCGATCGGACTCGTCCCGGCGGTGGTGGACGGGGACATCGTGTTGAGGGAATCCAACGCTATCGTGCGCTACCTGTGCAATCGATACGCCCCTGGGACGCCGCTGTATCCGATGGACCCTGTGCGACGTGCCCGAGTGGAGCAATGGATGGACTGGGCCAACTACGAGACATCCATTTCCCTGCGCGGCGCGTTCCTGGGCGGGATGCTGAACGAGCCGCCGTGGAACCATCCCTGGTTCGTCGAGCGGGGCCGCGAGCAGATCACGAAGGAGGTCGGGCAGCTGGAGGCGAATTTCGGCGCTGGAGGGACTTACGTGGCGGGCGAGGACTTCACCATTGGCGATATTCCCGTCGGGCTGGTGGTGAATCGCTGGTTTCACCTGAATTTCGAGCGCCCGGCGTTCCCGGCAGTGGCGGCGTACTACGAGCGGCTGAGTGCACGCCCCGCATACCGGGCGCACGTGCGCAACGGCTTTCCCTGAGGGGGCTTGAGCGGCCTTCGCGTTGGGGGTATATTGGGACCCATATGACATCCGCCGTCGCCATCACCATCGCGACCGTCACCAGCCTGAGCCTCGCGCTCCTGGCTGCGCTGCTGCTGCGCCCCGCGCGCACAAAATAACCCCCCAATTCGGCAGTACCCCTGACCCGCCCCACCCGGCGGGAAGGACTTTTCGCATGCCCACAAGGAGCGGCACATGAGCACCAGCAACTTGATCATCTTCGACACCACCATGCGCGACGGCGAGCAGTCGCCCGGCGCCTCCATGACCCGCGACGAGAAGCTGCGCATTGCGCGCCAGCTGGAGCGCATGAAGGTGGACGTGATCGAGGCCGGGTTCCCGGCGAGCTCCAACGGCGACTTCGAGGCGGTGCGCGCCATCGCCAACATCATCAAGGATTCCACCGTCGCCGGCCTGTGCCGCGCCAATGACAAGGACATCCAGCGCGGCATCGACGCCTTGAAGGGCGCCAAGTCCTGGCGCATCCACACCTTCATCGCCACCAGCGCGCTGCACATGGAGAAGAAGCTGCGCATGACGCCCGACCAGGTGTTCGAGCAGGCGAAGCTCTCCGTGCGCTTCGCCAAGAATGCCTGCCCGGATGTCGAGTTCTCCCCCGAGGACGGCAGCCGCTCCGACCCGGACTTCCTCTGCCGGGTCCTGGAAGCAGTGATCAAGGAAGGCGCCACCACCATCAACATCCCGGACACAGTCGGCTACGCGGTGCCCGAGCAGTTCGGCGAGATGATCCGCAGCATCCGCGAGCGGGTGCCCAACTCCGACAAGGCGGTGTGGAGCGTGCACTGCCACAACGACCTCGGCATGGCGGTGGCGAACTCGCTCGCCGCGGTGCGCATCGGCGGCGCGCGCCAGATCGAGTGCACCATGAATGGCCTGGGCGAGCGCGCCGGCAACACTTCGCTGGAGGAAGTGGTCATGGCCCTGCGCACGAGGAAGGACTTCTTCGGCCTGGACACGCGCATCGACACCACGCAGATCGTGCCGGCATCGCGCCTGGTATCGCAGATCACCGGCTTCGTGGTGCAGCCCAACAAGGC
>JBQTJX010000012.1:0-20357 GCA_052386675.1 Betaproteobacteria bacterium | reverse complement strand
TTCGAAGAATTTCATCTGCTCCACGCCCGCGGCCTCGTTCTCGCCGGCGGCGATGACGCCGTTCTGGATCGCGTTATAGACCTCGTTGTAGGCGATCACCGTCGGCGCCATGCCCGCGGCCTGGAAGGTCTTCGACCAGATCGGGGCGCCCTGCACGCGCACCTTGAGGCCCTTCAGCTCGGCCATGTTCTTCACCGGCTTGTTGACGAAGATGTTGCGCGTGCCGCCGCCGGCATAGCCGATCAGCATCACCTCCGCCTTCTTGGCGATCTCCTCGGCCACCGGCTTGAGGATGTCGGCATCGAGCACCTTGTTCCAGTGCGCGAGGTCGCGGAACAGGAACGGCGCGTCGATGAACGGCGCCGCCTTGGAGAAGGTGGACATGTGCGCCGGCGAGACGATGGCGTAATCCACCGCCTTGCCCTGTGCCATGTACTCGAAGTACTGCTTCTCCAGGCCAAGCTCGGAATTCTTGTGCAGCACGAAGTTGACCGGCTTGCCGTAGTACTTCTTCACCAGTTCCTCGAATTTGGCCATCGCCTTGGTGAAGGCGTGGTCGTCGTTGAACTGGCTGGCGCCGTGCAGCGTGACGGTCTGCGCCGACAGCGGCAGCGATGCGGCGGTGAATGCGGCAGCGACGGCCGCCAGGATCAGTCTGCGTTTCATGTCTTCCTCTCCTCTTTGATGGTGATGCGCCACAGGGTGCGCGGATCTTCCGGATCAGTCAGCGTCGCCGAGTGCAGCAGCGACGCATTGTCCCAGATAACGAGGTCGCCGACGCCGTACTTGAGGCGCAACTGGTACTTCGGCTGCGTGGCGTGGTGCTTCAGCTCGTCGAGCAGTGCCCGGGACTCATCCTCCGGCATGCCCTCGATGCCGAACGAGCTGCCGGAGACCGCGTACAGTGCCTTGCGGCCAGTGGCCGGGTGGACGCGCGCGATACGGTGCCGGACCCACTTGAGCTTCTGCTCCTGCTCGCCGCTCAGCACCGAGGCCACGGTGCGCGAGGACTTGTCGAGGTCGTCGCGATTGCCGTAATGGTGCAGTGCCACAAGATTCTCGATTCGCGATTTCATCGCCGCCGGCAGATCGTCGTATGCGGCGTACTGGTCCGCGAACAGGGTGTCGCCGCCCTTCGCCGGCACCTCTATCGAGTACAGCATGGTGCAGCGCGCGGGCACGTCGAGATACGAGTAGTCGGTATGGAAATAGGTGCCGGCGTCGGCCAGCCCGACCGGCTGTCCGTCCCGCTTCCGATTGGACAGGACCAGGATGTCGGCGAACTCGGGATGGTGGAACTGGTCGATGACATGCGGCTCAGGCGACCCGAACTGGCGCGCGAAGGAAAGGTACGACGTCGGCTGAAATGACTGGCCCCGGAATACAAGGACCTGGCTGGCGAAGAATGCCTCCCGAACCCTGGCAAAGTCAGGATCGATCCGGTCGGCCTCGGCGCCAAATGCGCCTAGTTTCCTCAACTGCATCCGTGCGTCGCCAGCAACTGCTTCATGCGCGCGCAGGCGAGCGCGGGGTCCTGCAGCAGCCCGGCAGCGTCCGCCAGCCGGAACAGCTCGGCGAGATGCAGCACGCTCCTCGAACTCTGCTGCCCGCCGACCATGACGAAGTGGTCCTGATGGCCGTTCAGCCAGGCCATGAACACCACGCCGGTCTTGTAGAAGCGCGTCGGCGCCTTGAAGATGTGGCGCGACAGCGGCACTGTCGGCCCGAGGATATCGTGGTACGTCCCGCTGTCCTTCGCCGCCAGCGAAGTCAGCGCGGCGGAAGCGGCCGGCGCGATGGAATCGAAGATCCCCAGCAGTGCGTCCGAATGGCCCTGCGCGTCGCCCTCGATCAACTCGGCGAAATTGAAATCGTCGCCGGTGTACATGCGCACGCCGCCGTTCTCACCGCGGGGCAACCTTCGGCGCATGCGGATTTCCTTGTCCTTGTCGAGCAGGGAAATCTTGATTCCGTCCACTTTCGCCGCGTTGCGCGCGAGCATCTCGAGGCACACGTCCATGGCCTCGAGGTGGTCCTTCTTCCCCCAGTAACCCGCGAGCGCCGGATCGAACATCTCGCCCAACCAGTGGATGATCACCGGCTGCTTCACCTGGCCCAGGATGCGGTCATACACCTTCGCGTAGTCGTCGGGCGAAGTCGCGCTCGCGGCAAGTGCCCGGCTCGCCATCAGGATGATGCGGCCGCCCAGCTTCTCAATCGCCGCGCACTGCGCTTCGTAGGCGGCGATGACCTCCGGGATAGTCGCGCTTCCCTGCAGGTGGTCGGTTCCGGCACCCGAGGCGACGACACAGCCTGGTCCAGCTTCCGCAAGCGTGCGACGGATCAGCTCCAGCGAGTTGGTCCAGTCCAGTCCCATGCCGCGCTGCGCGGTGTCCATGGATTCGGCGATGCCGAATCCCCAGGACCACAGGTGCCGACGGTAGGCGAGGGTGGCGTCCCAGTCGATCGCGGCCTCCAGCCAGGGTTCCTTTGACGAGAAGGGATCGGCAACGACGTGCGCCGCGGCGTACGCGACGCGGGTAAAGGGCTTCTGCGGCTTAGCGAACACGCGCGGTTCGCGGACGGCGCAGGTTTCGACCTTCCCGCCCACGGCGGGAAGGTCGATCGTGAGAACCACGTCGCGCTTCATGCCTTGATCTTCGGCACGTCCAGCCACTTCCTCTGCTTCCAGCTCTTCAGGCCGAGTTCGGCGAGCTGCACCCCCTTTGCGCCTTCCAGCAGGCCCCAGCGGAAGGTCTTCGATTCGCCGGCGACGTGCCGCAGGAACAGTTCCCACTGCGCCTTGAAGGCGTTGTCGTTCTCCTCCTCGGGCAGTTCCTTCCAGCCGGCGTAGAAATCGATCGGCTGCGGAATGTCAGGGTTCCACACCGGCTTGGGCGTGTCGGCGTAGGACTGGATGCGGCAGCCGCGCAGGCCCGCCACCGCGCTGCCCTCAGTGCCGTCCACCTGCAGCGTCAGCAGGTCGTCGCGCCGCACGCGCACGGTCCACGACGAATTGAAGTGCGCGATGACATTGCCTTTCAGCTTGAAGGTGGCGTAGGCGGCATCGTCCGCGGTCGCCTTGTACCTCCGGTTGCCTTCGTCCCAGCGCTGCGGGATGTGGGTCGCGCCGAGGCAGGAAACCGCCTGGACCTCGCCGAACAGGTTGTCCAGCACGTAGCGCCAGTGGCACAGCATGTCGAGGATGATCCCGCCCCCGTCCTGCTTGCGGTAGTTCCAGGAGGGACGCTGGGCGGGCCGCTTCAAACCGTCCGGTCGAGCCGGGTCGCCCTCGAACACCCAGTAGCCGAACTCGCCGCGCACGGAAAGGATCCTGCCGAAGAAGCCCTGGTCGCGAAGTCTCGCCAGCTTCAGCATCCCGGGCAGCCACAGCTTGTCCTGTACCACGCCGTGCTTCACCCTCGCCTTCTTCGCCGCCCGGTAGAGGTCCATGGCTTCGGCGAGCGTGGTGGAGACCGGCTTCTCGCAATAAATGTGCTTACCAGCCGCGATCGCCTGCTTGATGAGCTTCGGCCGCAGCTGGGTGGATGCGGCGTCGAAGAACACGCTGTCCTCTTTCGACTGCAGCGCCTGCTTCAGGTCCGTGCCCCAGCGCGCCACGCCGTGCTCCTGCGCCAGAGCGCGGATCTTGTCCGGGTTGCGACCGATCAGGATTGGGTCGGGCATGAGGCGCGTGCCGTCCTTCAGCGCCACGCCGCCCTGCTTGCGAATGGCGAGGATGGAGCGCACGAGGTGCTGGTTCATGCCCATGCGCCCGGTGACGCCGTGCATGATGATGCCGATGCGTTTCTTCGTCATGATTCCTTGGTCTCGATGAATTCGATGGTGACGCCGTCCCAGTCGCGTACGTAAACGATGCGTCGGCCCTTGTTCGGACCGGCGTTGATCTCGCAGGGTTCTGCGACCGCGGTGGCGCCGTGCCGCAGCGCCTGCTTCATCGCCTCTTCGATATTGTCCACGTCGAAGGCGATGTGCGCGAAGCCGGTGTCGCAGGGCCGCGATTCCACTTTGCCACGCGCGGCAGGCGCCTTGTACTCGATCAGTTCCAGCATGTGGCCCGGCCCTCGCAGGTATGCGGTAACGACGTCGGCGCCTTCCACCCCGGTGATGTGCGACACCAGCTTGGGGTCTCGCGGGGCGTGGGAGATGACCTGGAAGCCGAAGCCGTCGCGGTAGAAGGCAATGGAACGGTCGAGGTCGGACACCGTGAAGCTGGTGTGGTTGGTGGCGATCAGGCGGAAGGTCATCGTCATTGCATCCTTCGCATGGATCCCCAGTCCGGCATGGCGCCGCTGGCGTATCCCGCACAGGCGAGCGAACCGATGGCAAGCGAGCCGCTCTCGATTCGCGGCCGCACCGCGCCGAAGCTGCGCTCGTACAGGTCCGGGTGCGCGGCGAGGAACGCGGCCTGCTCCGATTCCGGGAGGTCCGCCATGCCGTTCACGTAGTGATGGCCGTTGCGCTCGACGTGGGTGAGACCGAGCAATGAGACCAGCGCGAGGTCCTGCTGCAGCGCGAGCCCGGACTGGATGGTGAGGTCCTCGCCGGTCATGAAGTAGTCGCCGCCCCAGGCTCTGCAGCGCGCCGCGTTCACCAGCGACTTGTACAGGCCCTTGCAGGTCTTGGAGGACACGCCCTTGTAGCCCATGGCCTTCGCGCGCGGGAATGCGTCCATGGCCTCGTCCGACTCGTCGATGATCACCGGCCTGTCAATGCCCGCGATCCGGGACGCTAGCGCCTGGTCGCGCTTCACCGGCTGCTCGATGAACACGATGCTGTCCACCAGGCGGCCGAGCCGCGAGGCGGCTTTCATCCCGGACCACAACTCTGCAACCGCGCCGATGTCCTCGTACTGCTCGTTGCCGTCCAGCGAAACGCCATAGGGCTCCTCGATGCGGTCCAGCACCGAGGCGATGGCGTCCAGCCGGTCGAGGTCCGTCGCCAGCTTGCCGCCCACCTTGAGCTTGAACCAGCGGTGACCGTAGCGCGCGACCACCTCCTCGAGGGTCTCTGGCAAGCCGTCCGCGACGCGTTGCCCGACGTCGGCCGCCGTGATCGGGTCGAGCAGGCCGACGGTATGCCGGGCGGCGATGCTGTTCGCGGGACGCAGGCCGGAAAAGAACGCCGGCATCGCCATGCCCTCGAAGTCACCGGCGCCGACCAGGTTGCTCCGCACCGCATCCTGGAACGACGCGCCCTGAGCGCGGCACAAAGCGTCGAGCAAGGCGCGATCCAGCAGCGCTGGGCCGAAGTTCTCCACCAAGGTCGTGCCAGGGGAAGAATGCGCCCACGCGCTGCGCGCCTCGTGGGCGAGGTAGGCCTCGCGCGCCGTGCGCAGCGAGCCTCGCAACTGACCGAAATTGTCCTCGTTCGTCAACGCCGGATCCTTGTCGAACCACTTGGGCACCAGCATCTCCGCCGCCGCGCCCTCCGCCTGCCGGCCGTCCTCGAGTTCGATGCGCGCCCTCGCGAAGGCCTGCGGCGCCGCCGTGAGCGTCACCACGCCGAAGCGGAACGGCATCCGCAGACGCACGTCGCGCTCGAACAGGTCCAGGGAAGTGACACGGAATTTCAACAGGGAAAGTTGAGGGAAAAGTTAACCAGTTCGTTACATTCTCGGCGCAGGCGCGCCGCGCCGTCAAGGCCGGAGGATCCGCATCCTCACTTCCTCAGGTAGCCGAGCACCAGGTCGGTCATGTGCCGCAGCCGCAACCTGCGCTCGGCCGGCGCCAGCAGGTCGCGGCGGAAGATGGTGGACAGGGTGTGGCGGTTGCCGAGGTAGAAGTAACCCAGCGCGGCGATGGATATGTACAGTTGCACCGGGTCGATGCTGCGCCGGAAGCGGCCGGCGCGGGCGCCGCGCTGCAGCACGTCCCGCAGCATGCCGACGAAGTGCGAGTGCATCTCGACCACGCTGCGCGAGCGCTTCAGGTGGCGCGCCTGGTGCAGGTTCTCGCTGTTCAGCAGGGTCAGGAATTCCGGGTGCTTCAGGTAATAGCCCCATGTAAACTCGACCAGCCTCCGAATGCCCTGCTCCGGGGTCAGGTCCTCCAGGCGCAGGCCCTGTTCGGCGCGGCGGATGCTGGCGTATGCCGCTTCCAGTACGGCGAGGAACAGGTCCTCCTTGTTGCCGAAGTAGTAGTACAGCATGCGCTTGTTGGCGCCGGCGCGCTCTGCGATCCTGTCCACGCGCGCACCGCCGAGGCCAACGCGCGCGAACTCGGCGGTCGCCGCCTTCAGGATGCGCGCCTGGCTGCCGCCAGCGTCGCGCACGCGCTTCAGCGGAACAGCGCCTTGGCCCAGGCGGCGTTCCAGTCCTGGCCGAGCAGGTCTGTCTCGCGGCCATCGGCTTCGAAGAACCTGTTCGGGATCTGGAAGATCGCCAGCATCAGCCCGCCCTGGGGGCCGCCCCAGGCCTCGTGCCGGCTGCCGGCCGGGCGCCAGACGAACTCCCCCGCCTTGCATTCACCTTCGCCGCAGACGAGGCTCCCTTCCAGGACGTAGGTTTGCTCGATGAGCGCATGCTCGTGGTCGGGCAGCTTCGCGCCCGGCGCCATGCGCATCAGCACGGTCATGATCCCGCTCGCGGGCTCCATCAGCAGCATCTTGGTCTCGACCCCGGCGAAGCGCGTCGGCTCCCAGGGCAGGTGGTCGACCTCGACGAAGCGCGACGCCATGGGCGGCAGCGCGGCATGATTGGCGGCCTTCGGCGTGATTCCGCTCATTTTCTCCGGTGCTCCCCGACCTTGACGATCTTCATCGTGTTGGTGCCCCCGGCCTTGCCGATCGGCTCGCCGATGGTGAGCACGATCAGGTCGCCGTCCACGACGACGTTGTTCTCGACCAGGACCTTCTCCGCTTCGGACAGCAGCTCCTCGCGGTCGTGCCCGACGTACTTGACCATCAGCGGGTAGACGTCGCGGAACAGCGAGCAGCGGTAGCGCGTCGCCGTCTGCGCGGTAAGCGCGTAGATCGGCACGCCGCAGTTGAGGCGCGACATCCAGAGAGCGGTCGAGCCCGACTCGGTGAGCGTGGCGATCGCCTTGACCTTGAGGTGGAAGGCGGTGAACAGGCCCGCCATGGCGATGGACTGGTCGACGCGGGTGAAAACGCGGTTGAGGAAGTCCTGCTCCAGGTTGAGCGGCATGGACTGCTCGGCCTCGATGCAGATCCTGTCCATGGCCTCGATCGCCTCCACCGGGTACCTGCCGCTGGCCGACTCGGCCGACAGCATCACCGCGTCGGTGCCGTCGAGCACGGCGTTGGCGACGTCCGAGACCTCTGCGCGCGTCGGCACCGGGCTATCGATCATGGATTCCATCATCTGCGTGGCGGTGATGGTGAGCTTGTTCATCTCGCGCGCCATGCGGATCATTTTTTTCTGCAACGCCGGCACCGAGGCGTCGCCCACTTCCACCGCGAGGTCGCCACGCGCCACCATGATGCCATCGCAGGCGTTCATGATGTCCTTCAACGCCGGCCCGACCACCGCCTCGGCGCGCTCGATCTTGGCGATCAGGAAGGCCTTGCCGCCGGAAGCCCGCATCAGCTCCCTGGCCATGTACATGTCGGAGCCGGACTTGGGAAACGACACCGCGAGGTAGTCCGCGTTCAGTTTGGCCGCGGTGCGGATGTCCTCGATGTCCTTGGGCGTGAGCGCCGGCGCGGTGAGGCCGCCGCCCTGGCGGTTGATGCCCTTGTTGTTCGACAACACGCCGCCATGGCGCACGATGGTGTGCACCTCCTCGCCGCGCACCTTGACCACGTCGAGCACGATCTTGCCGTCGTCCAGCAGCAGCACCGCGCCCTCGGCGACGTCACGCGGCAACTCCTTGTAGTCCAGCCCCGAGCGTTCCTGGTCGCCCTGCTCGCAGCCGGCGTCGAGGATGAAGCTCTGGCCCTTCTGCAGGTTGACCTTGCCGTCCTTGAACTTGCCGACCCGGATCTTCGGACCTTGCAGGTCGCACATGATGCCGACGGTGCGCCCGGTCTTGCGCGAAATCTCCTTGATAAGCGTGGCGCGCGCAAGGTGGTCCTCGGCGGTGCCGTGGGAGAAGTTGAGGCGCACCACGTCCACGCCCGATCGCACCATGCGCTCGAGCACGGCGGGGTCGGAGGAGGCCGGCCCGAGGGTGGCGACGATCTTGGTGCTGCGGAGCATTTGTCGAAGTGTATCATCGCGTTATGACGAATCCGGCCACCACGGACGGACTGCTCGTCGCCTGCCTTTGCGCCGCCTGGTGCAAGACCTGCGGCGAGTTTCGCGACACCTTCGACAAGCTGGCGAAGGACAACGCGGGCGCGCAGTTCGTCTGGCTGGACATCGAGGACGACAGCGCGCTGGTGGGCGACATCGAGATCGAGACCTTCCCGACGCTGGCGGTGTTCCGCGGCGACCAGCCGCTGTTCTACGGCGTCACCATGCCGCAGGAGGGCGTCGTTTCTCGCACGCTCGCCTCGCTTGCCCGGACCGACCGCGCCGCGATGCCGATCCCGGAGGAAATCGCCGGGCTGCCGGGAGCCCTGAAGTCACGCAACGCCTGAGGAAACCCGAACACCCATGATCCATGAACTGCGCATCTACCGCTGCCTGCCCGGTCGCCTGCCGGAGCTGAACAAGCGATTCGAAACCGCGACGCTGAAGATCTGGCAGAAGCACGGCTTCCGGCCGGTCGGGTTCTGGACCACGGTGATCGGCGAGAGCAACCAGGACCTGACCTACCTGCTCGAATGGAAGGACCTCGCCGAGCGCGAGCGCGTCTGGGCCGCATTCATGGCCGATCCCGAGTGGCTGAAGGCTCGCGCCGAGAGCGAGAAGGGCGGGCCGATCGTGGCGCAGATCACCAGCAGCATCCTGGCGCCGACGGCGTTCTCGAATTTGCGCTAGCTTGATCTGCATCAGCCCGGCGCAGTCCGGGCTGAATAGGCTGCAAGGGTGCGTCGCGCCGACCAGCCTCCCCTTCCTTCATATGACTGGTTCTCCCGCGCCCTGCACTGGATTGCCGCGGTCCTGATCGTCCTTGCCTGGGCGTTGATGGAAATGGAAGACCTGTTTCCCAAAGGCAGCGAAGGACGGCGCATGATGAAGCTGCTGCACTACGACATCGGCCTGCTGGCTCTACTCCTCTTCGTGCCGCGCTTGCCGTGGCGCTGGCTGCACCCGGTGGCGGAGCTGGACGTGACCCGATGGATGAAGCGCATCGCGACCTTGACCAAGGTCGCGCTGTACCTGCTGATGGTGCTGGTTCCACTGTCGGGCCTCGCTGTCCTGCAGGCGAAAGGCGAAGCCGTGGCGCTGCTGGGACTCTCCCTGCCCGACCTGTTCTCCGGCCTCGCGCCCTACCGGAAGGCAGTCAAGGAAGTGCACGAAACGCTGAGCAACGTGCTGCTCGTGCTCGTCTTCGCACACGCGGCCGCTGCGCTGTGGCACCACTACGTGCTGCGCGACGTCACATTGCGCCGCATGCTCGGCCGGACCTAGGCCTAGGCCCGCGCTTCCAGCGCCGCCACCGCCGGCAGCGTCTTGCCCTCGAGGAACTCCAGGAACGCGCCGCCCGCGGTCGAGATGTAGTCGATCTTCGACGCTACGCCGAACTTGTTGATCGCGGCGATGGTATCGCCGCCTCCGGCGATGGAAAAAGCCTTCGAGTCGGCGATGGCATGCGCAACGGCCTGGGTTCCCCTGGCGAACTGGTCGATCTCGAACACGCCCACCGGACCATTCCAGACGATGGTGCCCGCCTCGGCGAGGATCTTCGCCAATGCGGCCGCACTCTTGGGGCCGATGTCGAGAATCATGTCGTCCGCAGCGACGCCATGAACTCCGGTCACCGACTCCCGCGCGCGAGCCGACATCTCGCCCGCGACCACGACGTCCTCGGGCAGCGGCACGTCGGTCGCCGCCATGATTCTCCTGGCTTCCTCGACCAACCCCGCCTCGGCGAGCGACTTGCCGACCGCGTAGCCCTTCGCCTGCAGGAAGGTATTCAGGATGCCGCCTCCCACGATGAGACGGTCCACCTTCTTCGCCAGCGCGGCGAGGATGGTGAGCTTGGTGGACACCTTGGAACCGGCGACGATGGCCACCAGCGGTCGCCTGGGATCGCGCAGCGCCCTGGTCAGCGCATCCAGTTCCGCAGCCATCAGCGGGCCGGCACAGGCCACCTTGGCGAAGCGCGCGACCCCATGCGTGGTGGCCTCGGCGCGGTGCGCGGTGCCGAAGGCGTCGTTGACGTAGATGTCGCACAGCGCCGCGATCTTGCGCGACAACGTCTCGTCGTCGGCCTTCTCGCCAGCGTTGAAACGGCAGTTCTCGAGCAGCACCACCTCGCCCGGCTGCACCACGACGCCGCCGACCCAGTCCGACAGCAGCCTGACCTCGCGCCCGAGCAGCTCGGCGAGGCGATTCGCCACCGGCGCCAGCGAGTCGCGGGCGTCGAACACGCCCTCCTTCGGCCGTCCGAGGTGCGAGGTGACCATCACCGCGGCACCCTTCTCCAGCGCCATGCGGATGCCGGGGATGGAGGCGCGGATGCGGGTGTCGTCGGTGATCGCGCCGGAGGCGTCCTGCGGCACGTTGAGGTCGGCGCGGATGAAGACCCGCTGGCCCCGCAGCTCCAGGTCGGCCAGCCTCTTGAACGTCACGGCTATCTTGCGCTGTCCAGCGCGACGGCGACGTCCAGCATCCGGTTGGAGAAGCCCCACTCGTTGTCGTACCAGCTGGCGACCTTCACCAGCGTGCCGCCGGAGACCTTCGTGAGCAGGGAATCGACGATGGAGCTGGCCGGGTTGTGGTTGAAGTCAGAGGACACCAGCGGCTCGGTGGTGTACTCCAGGATGCCCTTGAGGTCGGACTCGGAGGCCTGCTTCAGCGCCGCGTTCACTTCGTCGGCCGTGGTCGCCTTCTTCGCGGTAAAGGTCAGGTCAACAACCGAGACGTTGATGGTCGGGACGCGGATGGCGTAGCCGTCCAGCTTGCCGTTCAGGTGCGGCAGCACCAGCCCGACCGCGGCGGCGGCGCCGGTCTTGGTCGGGATCATGTTCATGCTGGCCGAGCGGGCGCGCCGCAGGTCCGAGTGGTAGACGTCGGTCAGCACCTGGTCGTTGGTGTAGGAATGCACCGTGGTCATCAGGCCGGAGACGACGCCGATGCGGTCGTCCAGCGCCTTCACCAGCGGCGCCAGGCAGTTGGTCGTGCAGGAGGCATTGGAAATCACCGTATCCGAACCTTTCAGCTCGCCGTGGTTGACGCCGAACACCACGGTGCGGTCCACGTCCTTGTCGCCGGGGGCGGAGATGATTACCTTGCGCGCGCCGGCGGCGAGGTGCGCGCCTGCCTTCGCCTTGCTGGTAAACAAGCCGGTGCATTCCAGCACGATGTCCACGCCAAGCGCCTTCCAGGGCAGCCTGGACGGATCGCGCTCGGCAACGACCTGGATGTCCTGGCCGTTGACCTTCATGACGTTGCCGCTGACCTCGACGGCGCCCTTGAAGCGGCCGTGCGCGGTGTCGTACTGCAGCAGGTGGGCGTTGGTCTTGGCGTCGCCGAGGTCGTTAAGGGCCACGAACTGGATGTCGTGCTTCCTCGCGCTTTCAAACGAGGCGCGCAGGATATTGCGGCCGATGCGCCCGAAACCGTTGATGGCTACCTTGATTGTCATTTCAATACGCTCCTGGCTGCATTGGCGACGTTCTCCGGCGTGAAGCCGAAGTGCTTGAACAATTCGGGCGCGGGGGCGGACTCGCCGAAGCGGTCGATGCCGACCACCGCCCCGTCCAGCCCGACATACTTCCTCCAGCCATCCGTGACGCCCGCCTCGACGGCGACCCGCGGCAGGCCCTTGGGCAGCACTGCCTCGCGCCAGGCCGCATCCTGCCGGTCGAACACCGTGCTTGAGGGCATGGACACCACGCGCACCGGGAAATCGAGCAGCTTCGCCGCCGCGAGCGCCAGCTGCACTTCGGAACCGCTGGCGATGATCACCGCCTTGGCGAACGGGGCGTCGGCGAGCACGTAGCCGCCGCGTCGGATCGCCTCGGCCGCCTCGGGCTTCTCGTGCGTGGCGCAGGGCAGGTTCTGGCGCGACAGCAGCAGCGCGGTCGGCCCGGTGCGCCGCTCCAGCGCGGCGATCCAGGAAACCGTGGTCTCGATCGCGTCACAGGGGCGCCACACGTCCAGGTTCGGGATCAAGCGCAGGCTCGCCGCATGCTCCACCGGCTGGTGCGTCGGTCCGTCCTCGCCCAGGCCGATGGAATCGTGGGTGAAGACGTAGGTCGCGCGCAGGCCCATGAGGGCCGCCATGCGCAGCGCGTTGCGCGCGTAGTCGGAGAACACCAGGAAGGTGCCGCCGTAGGGAATCAGGCCGCCGTGAAGCGCTAGGCCATTCATCACAGCGGCCATGCCGAACTCGCGCACGCCGTAGAAAACGTAGTTTCCGCCGCCCGCGGTTCCCACCGCCTTCGAGCCCTTGGCCAGGGTCAGGTTGGAGCCGGCCAGGTCCGCCGAGCCGCCGACCAGTTCGGGCAGCGCCGGCACGAGCGCCTCCAGCACGTTCTGCGACGCCTTGCGTGTGGCGATGTTCTCGGCAAGCGAAGCCGCCTGCGCCACCAGGGCGCGCGCGCGCTCCTTGAAGGCGCGCGGCAGTTCGCCCGCCATGCGGCGCGTGAACTCCGCCGCCTCGGCGGGAAACTGCTGCTGGTAGGCCGACAGCACCCGCGTCCAGCGCCGCTCGGCGCGCTTGCCCCGCTCGCGCGCGTCCCAGGCGCGGGCAATGCCCTCCGGAATCTCGAACGGCGGATGCTTCCAGCCGATGGCCTCGCGCGTCGCGGCGACTTCCTTCTCGCCCAGCGGGGCGCCGTGCGCGCTACCGGTATTCGCTTTCGTGGGCGAGCCCTTGCCGATGATGGTCCTGGCGCAGATGAGCGTGGGCCTGGCGCGCTCGCGCTTCGCCTTGCGGATGGCGCGGTCCATTGCCTCGACATCGTGGCCATCCACGTTGGCAATCACCTGCCAGCCGTAGGCCTCGAAGCGCCGGCGCACGTCGTCGGTGTACCACTGCCGGATGTGTCCCTTATCCGAATCGATCGAGATGCCGTTGTCGTCGTAGATCGCGACCAGCTTGCCCAGGCCGAGGGTGCCGGCCAGCGCGCAGGCCTCGTGCGACACCCCCTCCATCATGCAGCCGTCGCCTAGGAACACCCAGGTGCGGTGGTCCACCAGCTCCAGCCCGGGACGGTTGAACTCGGCGGCGAGGATCCGCTCGGCAAGCGCCATGCCCACCGCATTGGCGATGCCCTGCCCCAGCGGCCCGGTGGTGGTCTCCACGCCCGGCGTGCAGCCGTACTCCGGGTGCCCCGGCGTCTTCGAGCCCAGCTGCCGGAAGCGCTTGAGCTCCGCCATCGGCAGGCCGTAGCCTGAGAGGTGCAGCAGGCTGTAGAGCAGCATCGAGCCGTGGCCATTTGAGAGCACGAAGCGGTCCCGGTTCGGCCAGGCGGGATTGCCCGGGTTGTGGTTGTGGTGGCGCGTCCACAAGGCCACCGCGATCTCGGCCATGCCCATCGGCATGCCAGGGTGGCCGGAATTCGCCGCCTGCACCGCGTCCATGGCAAGCGCCCTGAGGGAATCTGCCAATTGGCGGTCAGAAACCGGGTCGGACGCCGGAAGTGTCATCGCGCTCGGCTGAAAGAAAATTGCAACAAGGGAAAGGAGGCGCGAATTATAGCGAAGCACTCTTCCTATAATCCGCCCATGACTGAAATGCCGTTCACCAGCCCAGTCGATTTCGAAGCCGGCGTCGTTGCCCCCCGATCCGGCTCGCCCGAGGGCGGCGAGGCGTACTGGTTCGTGTTCCGCGGCGACCGCCTGCTGGTCGAACTCGGCCCGCCCAGTCCCCGGGCCTCGGACGACCCCCGGGTGCCGTCGCGGGCCTCCTGGGCGAAGCTGCCAAGCGGCAGCGCGTTGCTGAAAAACAACAACCAGTTGTGGTTCGAGCCCGCCAGGACACTATATCTGGGGCGGCTGGCCGGAATCGACTGCTGGGCGGCGGAGGCCCCCGCGGAAGCGCCGGCGCCCCCGCCCGGGATGGGCTTCGAGAACCTGCGCGCCTTGTTCTCGGTGCTGGAGGACGCGCATTTCGCGCTCGCCGGCCGTGCCGTCCAGCTGGTGGACTGGGACCGCAACCACCGCTTTTGCGGGCGCTGCGGCGCCGCCACCGAATCGAAGTCCCAGGAGCGCTCGCGCGTCTGCCCGGCCTGCCGGCTCGCCGCTTACCCGAGGATCGCGCCCGCCGTGATGGCGCTGATCCGGCGGGATGACGAGGTGCTGCTCGCACGCAGCCCGCACTTTCCGCCTGGAATGTTCAGCGCCCTGGCCGGTTTCGTCGAGGCCGGCGAAACCCTTGAACAATGCGTGGCGCGGGAGGTTGAGGAGGAGGTCGGCGTTCGCGTTTCGGGCATCCGCTATTTCGCCAGCCAGCCCTGGCCTTTTCCGAACTCGCTCATGATCGCGTTCGTCTGCGACTGGGCCGGCGGCGAGATCCGCCCGCAGGAAGGGGAAATCGAGGCCGCAAACTGGTTCAAAGTCTTGCATTTACCGAAACTTCCGAGCAAAATCTCGATCGCTCGGAGGTTGATCGATTCCGTGACCGAAGAGATGCGACGGAATTCGTGATCTGTCATCTGTGATCTGGATTCCGACTGATCGCGTGAAACGGGGGCTTTGAACGAATTGAACGACGGCAACAAGCACTGTTTTCCGCCGCGAGGCGGTGACGCTGAGGCGCAGCCCGGAGTATTTGGTGCAGGGTTGCGCCTTCGCTTTTCTCGGGGGGCACGGACATGAACGGTCTGCATCTCATCGGTGACTTGGGCGGGTGTCGCTGCGACCCGCAGCTGCTGCTCGACGGCAAGCGCTTCGAGACGCTGTGCCTCGACATGGTCCGCGCCTCCGGCCTCACCGTCATGGACTCCCGCTTCCACCAGTTCGAGGGCTCCGGCTTCACCGGCGCGGTGGTGCTCGCCGAATCGCACCTGGCGATCCACACCTGGCCCGAGAACAAGGGCCTGACGCTGGACGTCTACGTCTGCAACTACAGCGCGGACAACTCCGCCAAGGCGCGGCAGCTGTTCGAGGCCATCATCGCCCACTTCGAGCCGGGCGAGGTTGCGCGCCACGAGGTCGACCGCGGCGAGCACCTGATCATGGAGCCGCTGAACGAATCCACCGGCTTCTACATCAAGGCGACGAAGAAGGTCGGCGAGTGGCAGACCCGGTACCAGAAGCTCGAGGTGTTCGACACGCCGCACTACGGCCGCATCTTCCGCCTCGACGGCTACAACATGACTTCCGAGCGCGAGGAGTTCGTCTACCACGAGAACCTGATCCACCCGGCGCTGGCCGCGCACAATGCGCCGCGCAAGGTGCTGATCGTGGGCGGCGGCGACGGCGGCTCCTCCGAGGAGGCGCTCAAGCACCCCTCGGTCGAGCAGGTCACCATGTGCGAAATCGACGAGGATGTGATCAAGGTCGCCCGCGAGCACTTCCAGGCGGTGCACCGCGGCGCCTTCGACGACCCCCGCCTGCGCGTCCTGGTCGGTGACGGCATGAAGTTCATCCGCGAGACCGCGGAACGCTTCGACCTGATCGCGCTCGACCTGAACGACCCGATGGGCCCGGCCGAGGCGCTGTACTCAACCGAGTTCTTCCAGCAGTGCCGCCACGCGCTCGCCCCGGGCGGCGCGCTGGTGCTGCACATCGGCGCCCCTGTGGCGCGCCCGGAGCGCGTCGCCGAGCTGGCTCAGCGGCTGAACGGCGTGTTCCGAATCGTGCGGCCTTACACCATGTACATCCCGCTCTACGGCGCGCAGTGGGCCATGGCGGTATGTTCGGACAAGCTCGATCCCAAGGCCTTCACCGCCGACGAGATCGACCGGCGCATCGAGCAGAGGAAGCTCCAGGACCTGAGGTTCTACAACGGCGAGACCCACGAAGGCGTGTTCGCGCTGCCCAATTTCGTGCGCGACCTGGTCAATCCGCCGCGCCTGAAGCAGCCGGCGCGCGGGCGGCGCCTGGGCGTGGTAAGGGCGGCCGCCAAATAAACCGGGAACGGGGCGAGACCCCGTTTTCAGGAGCGCGCGCGCGACTCGCGGAACCCGTCGCAGGGGACCGAACGCCTGCCTATGGAAGGGTCTTCAGCACCGCGCGCACGGTCGCGAACAGTTGGTCGATCTCCGGCTTCTGGATGATGAGCGGAGGCGCCAGCGCGATGATGTCGCCGGAGACACGGATGTAGGCGTCCTTCTCGAACGCGCGCACGTGCGCCTCCAGGCCGCGGCGCCCCGGGCCATCCTTCGACGGAGCCAGTTCGATCGCGGCGATGAGGCCGATATTGCGAATGTCGATGACGTTGGGCAGGCCTTTGAGCGAGTGGGCCTGCTCCTCCCAGTACGGCCAGAGTTCCGCGGCGCGCGTCAGCAGTCCTTCCTCCTCGTACACGTCCAGCGTCGCCAGGCCGGCGGCACAGGCGAGCGGGTGCGCGGAATAGGTATAGCCGTGCGGCATCTCGATCGCCTGCTCCGGGCCGCCCATGAAGGCCTGGTAGATCTCTTCCTTCATGAACACCGCGCCCATCGGCACCGCAGCGTTGGTGATGCCCTTGGCACTGGTGATGAGGTCCGGGGTGACGCCAAAATGCTGCGAGCCGAAGGGCTTGCCCAGGCGACCGAAGGCGGTGATCACCTCGTCGAAGATGAGCAGGATGCCGTGCCGGGTGCAGATCTCGCGCAGGCGCTCCAGGTACCCGACCGGCGGCACCAGCACGCCCGCCGAGCAGGCCACCGGCTCGACGATCACGGCGGCGATGGTGGAGGGATCATGCAGCGCGCACAGGCGCTCCAGGTCCTCCGCGAGCTCGGCGCCATGCTTCGGCTGCCCGCGCGAGAAGGCATTCTTCTCCAGGTCGTGCGTGTGGCGGATGTGGTCGACGCCGGCGACCAGTGCGCCGAAGATCTTGCGGTTGCCGACGATGCCGCCCACCGCGGTACCGCCGAAATTGACTCCGTGGTAGCCGCGCTCGCGTCCGATCAGGCGCACGCGGTGGCCCTCGCCGCGCATGCGGTGGTAGCCCAGCGCCAGCTTGAGCGCGGTGTCCACCGACTCGGAACCCGAGTTGGCGAAGAACACCCGCGTCATGCCCTTTGGCGCGATCTTGATCAGGCGGTCGGCGAACTCGAATGCGAGCGGATTGCCAAGCTGGAACGGAGGCGAAAAATCAAGCTGCGCCGCCTGTTTCTGCACCGCAGCGACGATTTTCGGGCGGCAGTGGCCGGCGTTGACGCACCACAGGCCGGAGGTGCCATCGATGATCTTGCGGCCATCCGCGGTGTGGTAGTGCACCCCTTCGGCGCGCGTGACCAGGCGGGGCGATTTCTTGAAGTGCCGGTTCATGCTGAAGGGCATGAAGAAGGCCGAGTTCTCCAGCGAGCCAGCGGCGGGATGAACCACTTCGGGACGGGCGCGCTCGTTCATGGTGTGCTCCAAGGTTCCTAGGCGGGCTGCAAAAGCTTACCGCAGATTCGAGCCTCCGGAACCCTTCCGCGGGCCTGGTGCGCCGCGCAAGCGCCCTTTCTCCGGGGGTCGTATTAAACTGCAGCCGTGAGCGACCTCGACTTCTCCAAGACCACGCCGGGCGCGGTAGCGCCAGCCGAAGTGACCCGACCGGCCGCGAGCCCGGTCTACAACGCCGCGGTGGCGATGGAGTTCTTCCGCGGCGCCGGCAAGGGCGAGACGGTGCCGGCCGGCGGCGTGCTGTTCGCCAAGGACGACAAGACGTCCGGCCTGTTCTCGAAGAACGACAAGATGTACCTGCTGCTTGAGGGCGAGATCGCCATTTCCGTCGGCGACAAGGTCCTGGGCAACGTCAAGGTGGGCGAGATCTTCGGCGAGATGGCGACGCTGACCCACCTGCCGCGCAGCGCCACCGCGACCGCGAGGACCAGCTGCCGCGTGATGTCCATAGACGGCAAGCAGTTCGAGGCCGGGCTGCAGGCGAAGCCCGAGTTCGCGCTGATGCTGCTGGCGATCATGATCCTGCGCATCCGCCAGACCGCGGCCTCGCTCAAGCGCGGCAACGCGATCGAGGGCAAGGGCGAGACCAAACCCTCGAGCGTCTTCGACAAGAAGCTGATGGCGGGGCTGCGCGCGCTGCTGCGCGACCGCGAGCCGGTGCGCTACGGCGCCGGCCAGTCGATCATGAAGCAGGGGGATACCGGCGCCTTCATGTATATCGTCGCCTCCGGCGTGGTGGCAATCTCGATCCAGGGCAAGGTCGTGGACCGCGTCGGCGCCGGCGGCACCTTCGGCGAAATGGCGCTGGTGGACCAATCCCCGCGCAGCGCCAACGCCGCCGCCGAGGCCGACTGCGAGCTGCTGGGCCTGAACCGCAACGACTTCGTGGCGCTGGTGAAGTCGAGTCCCGCCTTCGGCACGGCGATGCTGACCGCGATGGCCGACCGGCTCACCTACATGACTTCACATTTCAAGTAGCTAGCCCTTCCAGGCCACCACTTTCGTCCGCTGCTCGCCCAGGCCGTGGATGCCGAAGGACACCACATCGCCCGGCTTGAGCCAGACCGGGTTCGGCTTGACGCCCATGCCCACCCCGGGCGGCGTGCCGGTGGTGATGATGTCCCCGGGCATCAGGGTCATGTACTGGCTGACGTGCGACACGATCTGCGCCACCGAGAAGATCATGGTGCGCGTGTTGCCGGTCTGCATGCGCTTGCCGTTCACGTCCAGCCACATGTCCAGGTTCTGCGGGTCGCCAACCTCGTCCGAGGTGACTAGCCAGGGTCCGATCGGGCCGGCGGTGTCGAAGCCCTTGCCCTTGTCCCACTGGCCGGTGGCAAGCTGGAACGCACGCTCGGAGACGTCGTTGATGCAGCAGTAGCCGGCGACGAACTGGAGCGCGTCCTTCTCGCTCACATACTGGGCCTTGGAGCCGATCACCACGCCCAGCTCCGCCTCCCAGTCGAGCTTGGTGGAGTTCTTCGGCTGGATGATGTCGTCGGACGGGCCGCTGATGCTGGTGGTCGCCTTCATGAACACGATCGGCTCGGTCGGGATCGCCATGCCTGCCTCCCTGGCATGGTCGGAGTAGTTCAGGCCGATGGCGACGAACTTGCCGATGCCGACGTAGGGCACGCCGAGGCGCGGGTTGTTCGCCACGACCGGCAGCGACTCGGCCTTCACCTTGGCGAGCATCTTCAGGCCGCGCGGCGAGAGCTCGTTCGGGCCGATGCTCGCGGCCACCTTGGAGAGGTCGCGGAGGCGCCCGTCGGCGTCGATCATCCCGGGCTTCTCGAACCCGCTCTTCCCGTAGCGGCAGAGCTTCATATGGTCATTCCTCCGTCGATCGAATACATGTTGCCGGTGGCGAAGAGCGACTCGTCGGAGGCGAGGAACACCAGGATCCCGGTGATGTCCTCGACCGTGCCCAGGCGTCCCATCGGCTGGCGCGCGATGAAATCCTTCTTCGCCTGCACCGGGTCGGCAAAAGCGGCGATGCGCCCCTGGAGCGAAGGCGTGTCCACCGTCCCCGGGCCGATGCAGTTGCAGCGGATGCCCCGCTTCACGTAGTCGGCGGCGATCGCCTTGGTGAGGCCCACCACCGCCGCCTTGGTCGCGCCGTAGACGAAGCGGTTCGGCAGCCCCCGCACGCTCGAGGCGATCGACGACATGTTGATGATCGAGCCCTTGCCCTTCTGCAGCATCCCCGGCAGGAAGGCGCGCGTGACGAGGTACATGGACTTCACGTTCAGGTTGAAGCTGAGGTCCCAGTCCTTCGGCGTGCAGTCGAGGATCGTGCCGTGGTGCACAAACCCCGCGCAGTTGAAGAGCACGTCGATCGCGCCGACCTCTGCGGCGACATCTCTCGCAACCTGCGCGATGGCCGCCTCGTCCGTGACGTCCAGGACTCGCGTCTTCAGACCTTGTTTTTCGAGGTCCGAAAGCAAATTCCCGTTTATGTCCGTCGCCCACACCGTCGCGCCTTCGCGCGCGAACGCGAGCGCCGCGCCGCGCCCGATCCCCTGCCCGGCCGCGGTGACGAACGCGGTCTTGCCCGCGAGCCTGCCGCTAGAGGGCATTTTCGTCGCCGTGATCGAAGAAATGCATGCGCTCGGGATCGACGGCGAGGCGGATGCTGTCGTGCGCCTTGACGCGCAAGCCCGGGTCGACGCGCGCCACCCTCGGCGCGCCGCCGGCGCGGAAGTTGACGAGGATCTCGTTGCCGAGCGGCTCGACCACGTCCACCGTGGTGTCGAAGCTGTACTCGGCCGGG
>JBQTJX010000011.1:0-61927 GCA_052386675.1 Betaproteobacteria bacterium | reverse complement strand
CGTTTGAAAAGATCAACTGCAAAGTGGTCGGGCTTCGAACCGACAACTTCAACTGGCAATCGCAGCGCGCGATCGAGGCGCTCGGCGCGAAGAAGGACGGCGTCATCCGCCATCACTGGCCGCGGCGCGACGGCACCATCCGCGACAGCGTGATGTACAGCGTGCTGGCGAACGAATGGCCCGACGTGAGGCGGCATCTCGAATTTCGCTTGAAAAGAAATGAAACCAATTAACGTCGGTCTCCTCGGCATCGGCACCGTCGGCAGCGGCACCTGGGATGTCCTCAACCGCAACGCCGACGAGATCCAGCGCCGCGCCGGGCGCGCGATCCGCATCGCCGTGGTCGCGGACAAGGACACGAAAAGAGCGAAATCCATCGTCGGGAACAAGGCCAGGGTCATCGCGGACGGCGCGGCGCTCGTTCGCTCCCCCGGCATCGAAATCGTGGTCGAGCTGATCGGCGGCACCACCGTTGCCAGGGAGCTGGTGCTCGAGGCGATCGGCCACGGCAAGCAGGTCGTCACCGCGAACAAGGCGCTGCTCGCCACGCACGGCAACGATATCTTCGCCGCCGCGCAGGCGAAGGGCGTGATGGTCGCTTTCGAGGCCTCGGTCGGCGGCGGCATCCCGATCATCAAGGCGCTGCGCGAGGGCCTGGCGGCGAACCGCATCGAGTGGATCGCCGGCATCATCAACGGCACCTCGAACTTCATCCTCTCGGAGATGCGCGACAAGGGGCTGCCCTTCGCCACGGTGCTGAAGGAGGCGCAGAAGAAGGGCTACGCCGAGGCCGATCCGACCTTCGACATCGAGGGCGTGGACGCGGCGCACAAGCTCACCATCCTGTCCGCGCTCGCCTTCGGCATCCCGATGCAGTTCCCCAGGGCCTACACCGAGGGCATCTCGAAGCTGACCCAGCAGGACATCGGCTACGCCGAGGAACTGGGCTACCGCATCAAGCTGCTGGGCATCACGCGGCGCGCGAAGAAGGGAATCGAACTGCGGGTCCACCCGACCCTGGTGCCGACCCGGCGCCTGATTGCCAACGTCGAGGGCGTGATGAACGCGGTGCTGGTTAAGGGCGACGCCGTGGGCGCGACCATGTACTACGGCGCGGGCGCGGGGAGCCTGCCCACCGCTAGTGCGGTGGTGGCGGACCTGGTGGATGTCACCCGCCTCATCACCGCGGACCCGGAGCACCGCGTGCCGCACCTCGCCTTCCAGCCCGACCGCCTGTCGGCGGATCCGATCCTGCCCATCGGCGAAGTGGAGACCTCCTACTACCTGCGCATGCGGGTGCAGGACCGGCCCGGGGTGCTCGCGGACATCACGCGCATCCTGGCGGACCTCAGGATTTCCATCGACGCCATGGTGCAGAAGGAGCCCGAAGAGGGCGAGAAGAGCGTGGACATCGTCATGCTCACCCACCGCGCCCTCGAGAAGAACGTCAACGCCGCGATGAAGAAGATCGAGAAGCTGCCGACGGTGGTCGGCAGGGTGACGCGCATCCGGCTGGAAGAACTGCTTTGATGCGGTACGTCTCCACCCGGGGCGAGGCCCCGGCGAAGCGCTTCACCGAGATACTCCTTGAAGGCCTGGCCGCCGACGGCGGCCTGTACGTCCCCGAGAGCTACCCGCGGGCCGACCTGAAGGCCTGGCGCGCGCTGTCCTACCGCGACCTCGCCTTCGCGATCCTGTCGCGCTTCATGGACGACGTGCCGGACTTGCGCGGCCTGGTGGACCGTTCCTACACCAAGGCCGCCTTCGGCAGCGACGACATCACCCCGCTCACCACGCTTGAGCCGGGCCTGCACATCCTGGGTCTTTCCAACGGCCCGACGCTGGCGTTCAAGGACGTCGCGATGCAACTGCTGGGCAACCTGTTCGAGGACGCGCTCGCGCGCGAGGGACGCACCCTCAATATCCTGGGCGCGACCTCCGGGGATACCGGCTCGGCCGCGGAGTACGCCATGCGCGGCAAGAAGGGCATCCAGGTGTTCATGCTGTCGCCGCACGGTCGCATGAGCGCCTTCCAGCGCGCGCAGATGTTCTCGCTGCAGGATGCGAACATCCACAACCTGGCGGTGAAGGGTGTGTTCGACGACTGCCAGGACGTGGTGAAGCAGGTGAACGCGGATGCCGCGTTCAAGGCGAAGTACCGCATCGGCGCGGTGAACTCCATCAACTGGGCGCGTATCGCCGCGCAGGTGGTGTACTACTTCAAGGGCTACTTCGCGGCGACGAAGTCCGATTCGGAACAGGTGTCCTTTGCCGTGCCCTCGGGCAACTTCGGCAACATCTACGCCGGCTATGTCGCGCGCGAGATGGGCCTGCCGGTCCGGAAACTGATCCTGGCCAGCAACGAGAACGACGTCCTGGACGAGTTCTTCCGCAGCGGGAAGTACCGCGTGCGCAAGACCGCTGCCGCGACCTCCAGTCCTTCCATGGACATTTCCAAGGCCTCCAACTTCGAGCGCTACGCCTTCGACCTGCTGGAGCGGGACGGCGTGGCGTTGGCGAAGCGGTGGAAGCGGCTGGACGCGGACGGGGAAGTGGACCTGTCCCTGATGCCGCGGGCGGGCTTCGCTTCCGGCCGCAGCACGCACGCGGACCGCTTGGCGACCATTCGTTCGGTGCATGCGAAATACGGCGTGACCATTGATCCGCACACCGCGGATGGCGTGAAGGTGGGATTGGAGCAGCGCGAACCGGGCATCCCGCTCATCTGCATGGAGACCGCGCTGCCTGCCAAGTTCGCGGAGACCATCCGCGAGGCGCTGGGGCGGGAGCCGGCGCGGCCCGCGGGGTTCGAGAGGCTGGAAGAGTTGCCGCAGCGCTTCGAGTTGATCGAGGCGGATGCGGAGGCGGTGAAGCGGTTCATTGCCGAGCGGGCCTGAATCATCGCAATTCGCGACCGGATGGTTGCGGCCAGACCGCGCCCTGACGAAGTTTGTTGTGGGAGTCGGGTTGAAACAGGGTGATACTCCTTCGTATCTGATCGGCGAGGCGGTGTCTCGTAGCGCGCCGTCTCCGCCGGTGAGTTCACAGGAAAGGATCGGATGGGCGAGCAGCCGTCGCGCTTCGCAGTCCTTGATCCGCCGCGCGTCCTGGCGTTTTGCCTCGGAATCGCGGTGGCGGCGCTTTCCATCTCGGTGCTCGCGGGCTGGCTGCTTGACATCGCGGTCCTGCGCAGCGCGCTCGACCGGGGCGTGCCGATGCGGGCGAATGTCGCGGCGTCGCTGATCGTCGCCGGCGGCGTCCTCGCGGCGCTCGCGCTCGGACGCCTGGAAAGGCTGCTGCGTCCGGTGGCGCTTGTCGCGGGCGTCGCGGTCGCGATGCTCGCCTTCCTGACCTTGATGCAGGACCTGGCGGGATTGAACTTCGGCATCGATGAATGGCTGGTGCGCGATACCACCGGCTCGGCCGCGGTGTCGGCGCCGGGCCGCATGTCGCCGCCGACCGCGCTGTCCCTCACGCTGCTCGGCATCGGACTGGCGGTTGCCTCCCGCCCGCCCGGGGCGCGGCTGCGCGCAACGGTTCTGGGGGCCCTGGGCGCGGCCGTGCTGCTGATCGGCGGCATTGCCGTTCTGGGGCATATCCTGGAGCACCTGTTCGAGGTCCGGTTCCTGGGCTACTCGCGAATCGCGCTGTACACGGCGGTGGCGCTGGCGTTGTCGGCCGCGGCGCTGCTTGCCTTGCTGCGCGCCGAGGGCGGGCTGCACTGGTCGCTTGAACGCGTGACGACCGCCGGGTTTGCCGCCGGCATCGCCGCAATGGTCCTCAGCGCGTCCGTTGCCTACGAGTTCACCACGCGCATGCGCGCCGACGCGGTCCAGGTGAGCCGCACGCTGGAGTTGCTGCGCGGGATCCAGAAAATGAACGCGCTGCTTGGGGAATTCACCATCAGCGCGGGGCGCTACGTCATTACCCGCGACGAGCGCACCCTGGACGCCCGGGAGGCGACCAAGGCCGCGATCGTGGAAAGCCTCGGTGCGGTGCGCCGGCGCACCCTGGACCTGCCGGTTCAGCGCGCGCGGCTGGACCGCATCGTCGAGCTGCACGCGCGCCGCGTGGACATGTCCGAGGCCATCATCGCCGACTTCCGCCGGCGCATTCGCGAAGGGCGGCTGCCCGGCCCGGGCGACCCGTCGCCGCTCGGCCAGGAGTATCCGGCACTGGGATACGAAATCGAGCACGTGGCGCGGGCCATGGAGGCGGACGAGGACGCGCGCCTGGAGCGTGCGCAACGCGCGGCCAGCGCGACCTCCGCGGAGACATTCCTGCTGCTGCCGCTCGGCACGCTGTTTGGGCTCGCGATCCTGTCCTTCGGCCTGTTCCTGCTCAACGCCGCCGCGGGCGAGCGCATGCGTCTGACCGCGCGCGCGCAAAAGGCGGACTCGCACTACCGGCTGCTGTTCGAGAACGTTCCGGTCGGCGTCACCATCACCGGGCCGGACGGGGGGATCCTGTCGGCGAACGAAGTCGCGGCGCGCATGTTCGGGTATGACTCTATTGGCGAGGCGGTAGCCGCGTTGCGGAACGACGCCTCGCGGGTGTATGCCGAGCCCGATGCGCTGGTTGCCTACCTGCGTGGCCTTCGCGAGCACGGCACGGTCAAGGGCATGGAGGCCGAACTGGTGCGCCGCGACGGCAGCCGGTTCTGGGCCAGCGTGGATGGCAAGCTGATCCCGGATCCCGGGGGAGCCTCCGCGCTCCTGGTCTCCATCGTCGACGACATCAGCCTGCGTCGCGAGCAGGCGCGGCGAATCGCGCGTCTCAACCGCATGAAGGACATGCGTGGCCAGATCAACGCGGCGGTGGCGCGGATTCGCGAGCGCCGGCCGTTCCTGCAGGACGTCTGCCGCGTCGCCGTGGCGGTGGGCGGCCTGAAGGCGGCGTGGGTCGCGTGGCACGATCCCGAGCGGCGCGCGCTGCTCCCGGCTGCGTCCGCCGGCGAGATCAGGGAGTTCCTGGCCGGCGTGTCGCTGCACACGGATGTGGCCGAGGGTCCCCGGGCAAGCATCGCGGTCGCCGTGCTCAAGGGCGGCGCGTCCATTGTCACCAACGACGTCCGCCATGCGCCGCGAATCGCGTACCGGGAAGAGGCGCTCAAGCACGGGTTCCTCGCGGCCATGCACCTGCCGCTGGCGATCGAAGGCGTCGTGGTCGGCGTGCTGGTGCTGCTGGCGGCCGAACGGGGGGCGTTCGACGATGAAGAGCGCCGCCTGCTGGACGAGTTGGCGGGCGACATATCGGTGGCCCTCGATTCCATCGAGAAGACGGTGCGCCTGGACTACCTTGCCTACTACGACCCGGTCACCGGATTGCCCAACCGGACCCTGTTCCAGGACCGCCTGGCGCGCAGCCTGCGCCTGCGCGGCGGGGACGCGCGGCTGGTGGCCGTGGTCCTGCTCGACCTGGAACGCTTCCGGCAGGTGAACGAAACGCTCGGCCGGCAGCAGGGCGACGAGCTGCTGCGCGGCGTGGGCGGGCGACTGCAGCGTTCGGGCGAGTCCGCGGCCCGCATCGGATCGGACATGTTCGGCCTGACGCTGCGCGGGGCGCGCGACGCGGCCGAGGTGAATCGTGCCGTGGAAGCCGTCCTTGCGGCGACCTTCTCGGCGCCTTTCCCGCTCCACGGCGAAGACCTGCTCGTCGCCGGTCGCGCCGGGGTCGCGATCTTCCCGGACGATGGCGCCGATGCCGATGTCCTGATGCGCAACGCCGAGGCCGCGCTCAGGCGCAGCAAGACGGCCGGCGAACGCATCGCGTTCTACTCGCCGGACATGAATGCCCGTGTCGCCGAGTCTCTGGCGCTGGAGAACCGGCTGCGGCGCGCCGTCGAGCAACGCCAGTTCGTGCTTCACTACCAGCCCAAGGTGAAGCTGGAAGGCGGGGGCGTCGCAGGGGCCGAGGCACTCATTCGCTGGCAGGTGCCGGGCGGCGAACTGGTCCCGCCGGGGCGGTTCATCCCGCTCCTGGAGGAAACCGGGCTGATCGTGGAGGTCGGCCGCTGGGCTGTGGCGCAGGCGTTCCGCGATCTCAATGCCTGGGCGAACAAGGGACTGCAGGTGCCGCGAATCGCGGTCAATGTCTCGGCGCTCCAGTTGCAGCGCAAGGATTTCGTGGACGCCATGATCGAGGAAATCGAGCAGGGCGGCGACCATCCTGAATGGCTGGAGCTGGAGATCACCGAGGGCCTGGTGATGCGCAACGTCGAGGATGCCACGCGCAAGCTGTCCATCCTGCGCGGCATGGGCGTCACGGTGGCCATCGATGATTTCGGCACTGGCTACTCGTCGCTGGGCTATCTCAGCCGCTTGCCGGTGGATTCCCTGAAGATCGACCGCTCGTTCATCCTCGGCATGGCGAGTGGTGAGCAGGGGCGCAATATCGTGACCACCATAATCGCCCTGGCCGCGGGCCTCAAGCTCAAGGTGGTGGCCGAGGGCGTGGAGACGGAGGAACAGGCGGGGCAGTTGCGCTCGTTCGGTTGCGACGAGGCGCAGGGCTATCTGTTCAGCCGGCCGCTGCCCGCCGATGCCATGGCGGAGTTCCTTGCCGGGAAAGCGCCTAAGTAGGCCTGCTGGCGCGTCGAATGTAACCGATCGGTTACATCCGGATTGCCCGGGACCAATGTGTGACAGCGAACGGTGATCCCGGGCAGGTCGGCGCATGCTGCGGCACTCGACATTGCGCAACCGGAGATCCGCATGGCACAGCATGGCAAGGCAGGCCCGTCCACCAGAAAGGGTCCCGGCCCGGAACTGATGGGCTCCACCACCCTCGTCGGGAACGACGTCTACAACAGGCAGGACGACGACATCGGCGATATCAAGGAGATCATGCTTGACATGCGCGACGGGCAGGTCGCGTACGCCGTGCTTGCGTTCACGGCATTCTTCAGCATGGGCGCGAAGCTGTTCGCGGTGCCCTGGCGCGCGCTGACGCTCGACACCGAGAACAGGCGGTTCGTGCTTGATGTCGAGAAGGATCGCCTGAAGGACGCGCCGGGCTTCAACAAGAGCCATTGGCCCGACATGGCCGACCAGAGCTGGCGGGACGAGGTCCGCGGCTACTACAAGTCGTTGCTGCCTCCGCAGTAGCCCCGGTTACGCGGGGAATCTGTCAAGAATTCCCTACGTATCCTCGCCACGGTCGCCGACGCGCCACTTGTCGAAGGTCAAACGGCCGACCTGGAATTTTCTCGTGTGTCCGATAGCGTACAGGGCGCACGGGGTTTTTTGAACAATCAGGGGAAGGTAGTAACCTAGAGTTCGCATCTGCATTCTCGACGAATGCCTTGCCCGCGCCGGGCATATGCATTCGCCGCGGTTCTGTGGGGGAGCACATGACCGTTGGGCAGTCGGGGCAGTTCGCCATGCCGCCGTCGCGCTTGTTCGCGCTGCTGCTGGGATTGTTCGTTTCGGCGCTGGCGCTGTCCGTCTTCCTCGGCTGGCTGCTCGACATCGCGTCACTCAGGAGCGCACTCAGCACCGGCGCGCCGATGCGGGCAAATGCCGCTGCGGCGCTGGCGGTTTCCGGCCTCGCGCTGGCGGCGCTGGCGCTGCCGTGGTTCCGAACGCAGGTCCAGGCCATTGCATTCGCAGTCGGCGTTGCGGTGGCCGTACTCGGCGCGCTGACCCTCAGCCAGGATCTCGGGGGATGGAACCTCGGAATCGACCAGTGGCTGATTCAGGACGTCACCGGTTCGGCCCGGGTCGCGATTCCGGGCCGCATGTCGCCGCCGTCGTCATTCTCCCTGATCCTGGTGGGTGGCGCGCTCGCGCTCGCAGCGCGCCCCGTTTCCAGCCAGCTGCGAAGCGCCGCGCTCGCCGGCCTGGCCGTCGCCGTGATCCTGATCGGCGGAATCGCCTTGCTGGGACACACCTCGGAGCGCCTGCTCGAGATCCGGTTCCTCAGCTACTCCCGGATCGCCGCCTATTCCGCCCTGGCCCTTGCGCTGATGGGAATCGGCCTAATCGCGCTGCTGCGCGCCGAGGGCGGCCTGGAGTGGTCGCTGGACAAGGTCACCACGGCCGGTTTCGCCGCCGGCATCGCGGCCATGGTGGTGACGGCGGGGATTTCCTACCAGTTCACCGCGAAGATGCGCAGCGACGCGGTGGGGGTAAGCGGCAGCCTGGAGGTGCTGAGGGATATCCAGCACCTGAACGTGCGCCTGGGTGATTTCACCCTCAGCACGGGCCGCTACCTCATCACGCGCGACGAGCGTGCGCTGGCGGGACGGGAGGGAATCAAGGCGGAGATCTGGGAGCGTTTCGACAGCCTGCGGAGCATCGTCGCCTGGGATCCGGCGCAGCGCGCACGCCTGAACCAGATCGTCGAACTGCATTCGCGTCGCATCGCGATGTCGGATGAGATCATCGCCGGATTCCGCGACCGTATCCGCCGCGGCGACCTTCCGGGTCCGGGCGATCCCTCGCCGCTGGGGCAGGAATACCCGGCGCTGGGCGTCGAGATCGAGCGCCTGGCCAAGCAGATGGAAGTGGACGAGTACGCGCGCCTGGAGCGCGTGCGCCGGGAGGCCGACGCCAACTCGGCGGAGACCTTCCTGCTGCTGCCACTGGGCGTGCTGCTGGGGCTCACGATCCTGTCGCTGGGCCTGTTCTTCCTCAACTGGAATGCCGGCGAGCGCCGGCGCGCGCAGGCCGCGCTGGCGCACCGGGGCGAGCACCTGGCCATGCTGCACGACATAGACCGGGCGATCATCGCGGGGAAAACGCCGGCTGACATCGCGCTGGCGGCGTTGCCAAGGTTGCAGGCGCTTCTGCAACTGCCGCGCGTGATCGTGAACCTGGTCGATTTGCAGCGCGGCGAAGCCGAGTGGCTGGCGGCCGTGGGGCGCCGTCGTGGCCACTACGGCCCCGGCGTGCGTTTCCCCCTCGACCTGCTGGGCGATGTCGAAGGCCTGAAGCGCGGGGAGGTCCAGTTGATCGACACCGCGAACCTGGCGCAGAAGGACGAAGCCGCGGCGCTGCTGGCCTCCGGCGTGCGCTGGTATCGCGTCGTACCCATGATCGCGGGCGGTGAGCTGATCGGCGGCCTGAGCTTCGGCGGCGAATCGCGCGAGCTGGACGAGGAGACGTTGCGGATCGCGCGGGACACGGCCGCCCAGCTCGCCATTGCCATCTCGCAGGCGCGCCTCGCCATGCGCGCGAAAGAGGCCGACGCACGCTTCCGGCTGGTGTTCGAGAACGTCCCGGTCGGCATCTCGATGACGACGATGGGCGGCCGGCTGCTGTCGGCGAATCCGGCGCTGGCCAGGATGCTGGGCTATGACACCGTGGAAGAGTGGATTCAGGCGGCCACAGGAACCGTCCGCGGCCTTTATCGCGATCCTTCGGCAAGGACGGCCTACCTGGACGTGCTGCGCCGCGACGGCTTCGTGTCCGGATTCGAATGCCAGTTCCTGCGCAGGGACGGTTCTCCCGTCTGGGTGGCGATGTCCGGTCGACCGATTCATGATGTCCGGGGCGAGGATTCGCGCCTGGTCACGATGATCGCCGACATCTCGCAGCGCAAGGAGCATGAGGCGCGAATTGCGCGGCTCAGCCGGGTGAAGGACATGCAAAGCGCGATCAACGCCGCGACCATCCGCCATCGCCGGCGCGATGCGCTGCTCGAGGATGTCTGCCGGATCGCGGTGGAGGTCGGCGGCCTGCGCGCCGCCTGGGTCGTCTGGCACGATGAGGTCGCGCATCGCTTGCGGCCGGTCGCCAGCGCGGGCGAACTTGGCGACATTCTGAAGTCGGTCGAACTCCCGACCGACGTCGAGCCTGAGCGCGCGGACAGCGTCGCGGTGCGCGTCCTTCTGGGCGGCGCTTCGATCGTCACCGATGATCTTGGCGTGCCCTCCCGCAACGCGCTTCGCGCCGCCGCCGTCGAGCACGGCTTGCTCTCCGCGATGCACCTGCCTTTGGTCGCAGGCGGAGCCGCCCCCGCGGGCGTGCTCGCATTCTGTTCCGGAGAGGTCGGATTCTTCCACGCGGATGAGAGGCAGCTCCTGGAGGAACTGGCGGCGGATGTTTCCTTCGCCCTGGATGCGCTGCGCAAGTCCGAGCGCCTCGACTACCTCGCCTACTACGATCCGCTCACCGGCCTGCCCAATCGCACCCTGTTCCATAACCGCCTGTCGCACAGCCTGCGCCAGCGCGGCGGCGACTCGCGCCTGGTCGCGGTGATCCTGCTCGACCTGGAGCGCTTCCGGCAGGTGAATGAAACGCTGGGCAGGCAGCACGGCGACAGGCTTCTGCGGGCCGTGGCCGAACGGCTGCAGCGTGCCGGCGAATCCGCGGCGCGAATCGGATCGGACCTGTTCGGGCTGACCTTGCGCGGCGCGCGCGACGCGGCGGAGGTGAACCGGGCCCTGGAGGCGGTCGTGGCGGCGACGTTCTCGACGCCTTTCCAGGTTGGCGGCGAGGACCTGATCGTTGCCTGCCGCGTCGGGGTCGCGATCTTCCCCGATGATGCCGTCGATGCCGATGCCCTGACCGGCAATGCGGAGGCGGCGCTCAAGCGCGGCAAGACAACCGGGGAACGCGTTACGTTCTACTCGCCGGACCTGAACGCCCGCGTCGCCGAGTCACTTTCGCTGGAAACCCGCCTGCGGCGAGCAGTCGAGCAGCGCCAGTTCGTGCTGCACTACCAGCCCAAGGTGGACCTGGCCGACGGCAGCGTGGCCGGCGCCGAGGCGCTCATCCGCTGGCAGGTGCCGGACGGGGAACTGGTCCCGCCGGTGCGGTTCATCCCGCTCCTGGAGGAGACCGGGTTGATCGTGGAAGTCGGCCGCTGGGCGGTGGGGCAGGCGTTCCGCGACCTCAATGCCTGGGCGGGGAAGGGTTTGCGCGTGCCGCGCGTCGCGGTCAACGTCTCGATGCTGCAGCTGCAGCGCAAGGACTTCGTCGGCATCATCATCGACGAGATCGAGCGGGGTGGTGACCATCCGGACTGGCTGGAGCTGGAGATCACCGAAGGCCTCTTCATGCGCAACGTCGAGGACGCTACGCGCAAGCTGTCCATCCTGCGCGGCATGGGCGTCACGGTGGCCATCGATGATTTCGGCACCGGCTATTCATCGCTGGGTTATCTCAGCCGCTTGCCGGTGGATTCCCTGAAGATCGACCGCTCGTTCATCCTCGGCATGGCGAGTGGCGAGCAGGGGCGCAATATCGTGACCACCATCATCGCCCTGGCGGCGGGCCTCAAGCTCAAGGTGGTGGCCGAGGGCGTGGAGACGGAGGAACAGGCGGGCCAGTTGCGCTCGTTCGGATGCGACGAGGCGCAGGGCTACCTGTTCAGCCGGCCCTTGCCCGCCGATGCGATGGCGGCGTTTCTCGCCAGGCAGGCGCCAAAGTAAGCCTGCGGGCGCGCCAAATGTAACCGATCGGTTACATTAAAAGGCTGCCAGAGCCCCGCGTGGCGCCGCCGCCCTGCTTGACCTGCGTCAATACGCGCCGCGGCCGCGGGCGCTCTACTGGCGCCCATGGACCCGATCCAGGCTTGGCAGACCGAACACCGGTACTTCCGGCAATTGCTCGCGCTGCTGGAGAAGGAGGTGGACCGTTTCCACCGCGACAGCACGCCGAACTACGAGCTGATGCTGGACATCATCTCCTACCTGCGCGAGTACTCCGACCAGTTCCATCATCCGCGCGAGGATGCCGCCTTCGCGCGCCTGGCGCGCAGTTGCCCTGATCTCGAGCTCGTGCTGGCGCGGCTGGACCAGGAGCACAGGGTGATCGCCCATGCCGGCGAGGCGCTGCGCCAGCTGGTGCAGGCAGTGGTCGCCGGCGCCGTCATGCCGCGCGTCGAGGTGGAGATGGCCGCAGCCACCTACCTCGTGTACTACGGCAACCACATCGGCAAGGAGGACGAGGACATCCTCGGCCGGGCCGCCGCCGTGCTCACGCCCGAGGATTGGGAGGCCGTCCGCGTGTCCGTGGCACCCGTATCCGATCCCCTTTTCGGTAACGCGCCCGCGGAACGCTTTCGCGAGCTGCGCCGGCGCATCGCGCTCGAAGCCTAGCGCGCCAGTTTCCTCAGTTCGGCGCGGTCGTGAATCTCGATCTGGTGCCGCTCCACGTTGATCAGGCCGCGTTCGGCGAGCGCGGCGAGGAGGCGCGACAGGGTCTCCTTGGTGATGCCCAGTCGCGCCGCCACCGCCGTCTTGCTGACCGGCAGCCGCACCACCCATGCGCCGGATTCCCCGCCGGGCTCCTCCAGCGAATCCAGGAATCCGGCCAGCCGCTCCAGCGCGCTGTGCCGCAGCCCTGACTCGAGTTCCGCCAGCAGGCCGAGGAACTTCTCGGACAGCAAGCGCACCAGGTTGCGCGCGAAGCGGGTGTCCTGCTCGATCAGGGCGAGCAGGGGAAGCGGGGGCACGACCACGAGCATCGAGTCCTCCAGCGCGACGATGCCGACCGGACAGGGCCGATCATGCAGGGCGGCCGATTCGCCGAAGGACTCTCCCTTGAACAGGAATCGGACCACCTTTTCCTCGCCATTGCCGCGTTGCAGCGAAATCTTCGCCGTGCCGTAGACCATGACGAACACGCCGGGCAGTTGCGCACCACGCTCGCAGATCGTTGCGCCGCGGCGAACATGCAGGACGCGGGAGTGGGAGGCGACCGACGCGACGCTCGGCAGCGCCACGTTCCGGAACAGCGGCAAGTTCGCGAGCACGCCCTCGATCAGCCGTGGATCGCGTCCGTTCGTTGCCGTTCCGTTGCCTGCCATTTGTCGTCCCGTTGCGTTGCAGCAAGGCTGCACCAGAGTGCGCGCGCGTTGTTGATGCAGGTCAACTGCGGCAGGTCAGGCTGCGAGCTTGTTGATCCAGGTCAACTCAGGGCCCGATTGCCGTCTGGCGGGCCGGTGCATCGGGCGCATACAGTGGACCGCAAGCAGATAACAACAACACGAACGAGCGAGGAGAAATGGCAATGAAGCTGCGTTTCACGCTGTTGGCAGGGGTCGCGATCTCCAGCGCGGCCGGAATCGCGGGCGCGCAGCCCGCGGTGGATGTCGGCGCCGCCGAGGCATTGACGAAGAAGAGCGGCTGCATGAAGTGCCATGCCGTTTCGGCGAAGAAGGATGGCCCCGCGTTCAAGGCGACAGCGGCCAAGTACAAGGGCAAGCCCGACGGCGAACAGAAGCTGTTCGCCCACCTCACCACCAATCCGAAGGTCAAGGTCGACGGCAAGGAGGAGATGCACGATTCGCTGAAGACCAAGAACGACGCCGAGATCAAGAACGTCATCCAGTACATCCTGACACGCTGAACGCCCGATGTTCCGCCGCGCCTGGCAATGGCTCACGACCCAGTGCCAAACCTGTTCCAGGATCCGGCTCGGGCTCGGCGTCGCCCTGATGGCCCTGTTTGCCGCCGGCACGCTGATGGCGGCGGGCGCCGCGGGCCTGGCCTGGACCAATACCGAGGCGTTCTGCATCGGTTGCCACGAGATGCGGGTCAATGTCTACAAGGAGTTCAAGGGCACGATCCACGACCGCAATCGCTCCGGCGTGAGGGCGGTGTGCGCCGACTGCCACGTGCCGCGCGAGCCGGTCCCGATGCTGGTGCGAAAGGTGCAGGCCACCTTCGAGCTCTACGGCCACTTCGTCTCCGGCGTCATCGACACGCCGGAGAAGTTCGAGAAGCGCCGCTACGAAATGGCGACCCGGGTCTGGACGCGCATGAAGCAGACCGATTCGCACGAGTGCCGCAACTGCCACCACGACGAAGCGATGGAGCCGGAGAAGCAGACGGAGCGCGCGCGCGCCCGGCACGCCAAGGCAAAGGCGGAGAAGCTGACCTGCATCGACTGCCACTTCGGCATCGCCCACAAGGAACCGGACGGCCCCGGGCCGCAGGAGATGAAAATTGGCAAGTAACAGGCTGACTGCGACGCTGGCCGGACTCGCCGCCGCACTCGTGCTGGGCGTGTCCGCGCACGGGCAGGACAAGCAGGACAAGCGCAAGGACCTGGTGCTCAAGGGCGACGCCCAGTGCACCCGCTGCCATGACGCCAGCGACGACTACCCGGTGCTCGCCATCGGCAAGACGCGGCACGGCACCACCGCGGACGGGCGCACGCCCACCTGCACCAGCTGCCACGGCGTGAGCGAGACCCACGCCAACAAGCCGGCGGACGCAAAGGAACGGCCCAAGCCCGAGCGCATGTTCTCCGCGAAATCGACCACGCCGGTCGAGGCGCGCAACCAGGCCTGCCTCAGCTGCCACCAGGGCGGCAAGCGGATCCACTGGGCGTCTGGCGTGCATGCCGCCCGCGATGTCTCGTGCACGTCCTGCCACCAGGTGCACGCGCAGCACGACAAGGTGCGCGACAAGGTCACGCAGACCGAGGTCTGCCTCAGCTGCCACAAGGACCTGCGCAGCCAGATCCACCGGCCCTCGCGCCACCCGATCCGGGAAGGCAAGGTCGCCTGCTCGGATTGCCACAATCCGCATGGCACGGCGGGCGAGAAGATGCTGGTGCGCGACAACGTGAATGACACCTGCTACAGCTGCCATATGGAGAAGCGCGGGCCATTCGTGCGCAACCACCAGCCGGTGCAGGAGAACTGCGCGCTGTGCCACAACCCGCATGGCACCAGCAACGACAACCTGCTCCGGCAGCGGCCACCGTTCCTTTGCCAGCAATGCCATGAGCCCACCAGCCACCGCGGCAATGCCGGCAGCCTGGCGAACAAGACCGGCACCAGCGCCAACCTGATCGCGCGCGGCTGCACCAACTGCCACACCAACATCCACGGCACGAACAACGTGTTCAACGATCCTTCCGAACGGTCCCTGCGCCGGTGAGGACGCCCATGCGAAGTGCGTACATGAATCGCCAGCCGTCAATGCGTGTCTGGCCGCTGCTGGCGGCGCTGGCTGTCGCCGCGCCGATGGCGCTTGGCCAGGAGGATGAGGAACTCGCCGCCGCGAGCAAGCCGCAGAGTTCGGTTTCCGGCGGCATCGGCGTGGTCAACCGGGATGGCGCGCGCTTCGGCCAGTACACCGGCCTGAACGAGCGCGGCGGCTACGGGCTGCTCGACTTCCATCTCAGCCGGCGCAACGACGCCACCGGGCACTGGCTGGAATTCTCCGGCCGCAACCTCGGTCTCGACAGCCGGGAACTGCGCCTCGACCACCGCCGGCAGGGCGACTGGCGCTATTTCATCGATTTCAGCCAGACGCCTCGCTACAGTCCCTACACCGTCTCCACGACGCTGGCCGGCATCGACACCGGCGCGCAGGTCGAAGGCGGTTCGGCGCGGCGGGATGTCCAGCTCGAAACCCGGCGCGACGCGCTCGGCTTCGGCTTCGACAAGCAGCTGGGCCGGGGCTTCGACCTCAGCCTGCGCTTTCGCAACGAGGACAAGAGCGGCACCCGGCTCTGGGGGCACCATTCGGTCCGCTTCCTGGTCGATCCGATCGACTACCGGACGCAGCAGTGGGAGGCGACGGTTGGCTACACCGGCGACCGCCTGCAGCTCTCGGGCGGCTACCACGGCAGCTCGTTCACCAACCAGCTCTCGTTCGTGCAGACGCCGGTGGGCGGCGGCCTGACGCCGGTGGCCCTGCCGCCCGGCAGCGAGTCGCACCAGGTCTCCTTTGCCGGCGGCTACAGCATCACGCCGACCGCCCGTGTCACGTTCAAGGCCGCCTATGCGCGGGCGACGCAGAACGACACCTTCTTCCTGGTGCCGATCGCCTCTGTTCCGCGCACCGACCTCGGCGGCCGCATCGATACCACCCAGCTGCAGGTCGGGCTCACCGCGCGGCCGCTGCCCAGGCTGTCGCTGCGCGCCAACCTGCGCCACGAGGACCGTGACGACCGCACCCCGGTGCACGTCTACACCGTGTTCGGGGCCGGCACCACCTCCGACGGCACCAACGAGCCGCGTTCCCACAGGATCACGACGAGCAGGTTCGAGGCCAGCTACGCCCTGCCGATGGGTTTCCGCCTCACCGGCGGGGCGGACCTCGAGCACCGCTGGCGCAACACCTCCGCGATCCGGGCGGTCAGCTTCCGCGACAGCACCGATGAAGCGACCCTGCGCGCGGAGTTGCGGCGCTCGCTGTCCGAGACCCTGAACGGGGCGGTCTCGCTGGTTTCCAGCCGGCGCAACGGTTCAGATTGGTACACGAACCTGCGCACCGGCGCCGGCAACATCGGCAGCAACCTGATCCATCCGCTGCACCTGGCCGATCGCGACCGGGACAAGCTGCGGCTGGTCCTCGACTGGGCGCCGCTCGAACCGCTGACGGTCAACTTCAGCGTCGACGGCTCCAGCGACAGCTACAGCGGCCGCGCGCTCGGCCCGCGCAAAGGCAGCGCCCAGTACTACTCGGTGGACGCCGCTTACAGCTTCTCGGAGAAGTGGCAGGCGACGGCCTGGTTCTCGCGCAATGACACCAAGGCAGAGCAGGAAACCTGCGAGAGCGCGAGCACCTCGGGCGTCTGCCCGAACTCCGCCGCCGATCCGCTCTGGAGCGCGCAACTGCGCAACGTCGGCGACGCGGTGGGCATCGGCGTGCGCGGCAAGCCCGCTGGCGACCTCAGTTTTGGCGCCGACCTGAGCTATGCCACGGATCGCGGCGAATTCCGCCAGACCCCGCTGCGGGCCGGCGTCGCGGCGGCCACGGTACCCGCCATTCCGGATGTCAACTACCGGCGCACCAGCCTGAACCTGTTTGGCAGCTACGCACTGAACAAGCAGGCGAGCGTGCGGCTGCAGTACGTGCTGGAGCGCTTCCGGACCGACGACTGGTATTGGACCGATTTCGTGTACGGCGACGGCACCACGGTCAGCCAGAACCCGAACCAGACCGTGCAGTTCATCGGCGCCTCCTACCGCTACGAGTTCCGCTAGCGTCCGGACGCTACTCCAGCACCGGCTCGACCCCGATCGACCTCTCCCGAACGGTCGCCCGCAGCCAGCGCAGGTGCGGCGAGCCGTAGACCTCCACGCGCCGCAATCCGGGCAGGGGCTCGTCGTTCCTGTAGCTGTGGGTATCGCCGTTCACCAGCAGCACCCGGCCCGGCATGGCCTGGCCCAGCTCGCGCAGTTTCTGCAGGATGCCGTCAAAGCCGTTGGCGCCGCCGAAGCGCGGCTTCAGGAACGGATTGGCCTGCATCAGCACCACCAGGCCATCATGCCCCCGCGCCAGTTTCGCCGCCTCGTCCAGCCACTGGTAGACCTCGGGCATGCGCTCGCCCATTTCCTCCGGATCCTGGTTCAGGTTGTTGTTGCTGCCCTGGACATTCAGCCCCACGAAGACATGGTTGCCGGCGATCCAGCGCACGTTCTCGCAGTAGGGGCCGCGCTGGCGCACGAATGCATCCAGCGCCACCGGGACGCAGAACAACCGGCGCCAGTTCTGCAGCCGCTCGCGCGGATCCATCCCTTCGCGGTGGCAATCGGTCCAGTCGTTGTCCCCGGGCAGCAGCACGAAGGGCGCCTTGAAGCGCTCGAACTGCTTCTTCCTCGCCTCCATCCATTCGTTGCCGCAGGGCCCGCGGCCGGAGGTGATGTCCCCGACATGGACCACGAACGCGAGGGGCTCCGTGTTGACGCGATCGATCAGGTCATCGAGCAGGTTGGCCTGCGGCTGGGAATAGGGCATATCGCCCATCAGGGCGAACAGGAGCGCCGCCGCGGCGAGACTAGAGGCCGTAGGCCTTGCGCAGCAGGCTGAGCGGGTGCGCCTTCTCGGCCTGCTTCCCGCCCTCGCCCATGCCCTGCAGGATGTGGCGCCCCGCGATCGGGCAATCCGAACTGACGTAATCAGGCGCCGGCGCCGCCATCTGGCGGAACACCGGGCCGCCGATCTTCATCGAGTTGGCGTAATACTCGCTCTTCACGCCCCAGGTGCCGTCGTGGCCGGCGCAGCGCTCCACGGTGGTGACCGCGGTGCCCGGGATCATCTCCAGCATCTCGCGCGTCTTCTGGCCGACGTTCTGCACCCGCGAGTGGCAGGGGATGTGATACGAAACCCTGCCCAGGCCGCCCTTGAAGTCCTTCTTCAGCAGCCCGTCCTTGGAGCGCTGCACGAAATACTCGAAGGGATCGAACTTCGCGGCGCGCACCGCCTGCACCTCCGCGTCCTCCGGGAACATGAGCGGCAGTTCCTGCTTGAACATCAGGGTGCAGGAGGGCACCGGCGTCAGGATGGCGTATCCGTCCCGGGCCAGCTTCGCGAGCGGCGGGATGTTCACCTCCTTCAGCCTGGCCACCGCCTCCAGGTCGCCCAGCTCCAGCTTGGGCATGCCGCAGCAGGCCTCTTTTTCCACGAGCACCCAGGGAATCCCGTTGTGCTCGAGCAGCGCCACCAGGTCGTGGCCGATGCCGGGCTCGTTGTAGTTGACGTAGCAGGTGGCGAAGATCGCCACCTTTCCCGGCGTCTTCGCGCCTTCCTTTACTTCCGAAGCGGACGCGGCGGCGGCATTGGACCGGAAGCGGCTGGGGGAATAGGGCGGCAGCTCGCGGTCCTTGTGGATCTTCAGCACGCTGTCCATCGCCGAACGCGCTACGCCGTTGCGATTCACCGCGTTCACCGTTTGCGCCACCACCGGGATCGCCGCGAGCTTGCCCAGGGTGTCGGTGGAGGACAGCAGCTTGTCGCGGAACGAGGTCTCGCCCTTTCTGAACTTGATCGCCTTGGCGCGCAGCATCAGGTGCGGGAAGTCCACGTTCCACGGGTGCGGCGGCACGTAGGGGCACTTGGACAGGTAGCACATGTCGCACAGGTAGCACTGGTCGACGACTTTCCCATAGGAAGACTTGGGAATCCCGTCCACTTCCATGGTCTTCGACTCGTCCACCAGGTCGAAGAGCGTCGGGAACGCGGTGCACAGGTTCACGCAGCGGCGGCAGCCGTGGCAGATGTCGAACACGCGCTCCATCTCGGCGAAGGCCTTGCCTTCGTCGTAGAACGCCTCGCTCTTCCAGTCCAGCGGGTGGCGGGTGGGGGCTTCCAGGCTGCCTTCGCGCATGGGCGGGCAGACTAAGCCGGGGCCGGGGAATAGGCAATCGCTTCTGGCGATTGCGCGGATAGCCCCGGGCTATAGGACGGCGTCACAGCGCCCGCGCCACAGTGACCAGGTCGCCATCGCTGCCCGAGTGCTTGAAGCCCAGCCGTTCGGACAACCCCAGCATGTCCCGGTTGGCGTTCAGGATATGCCCGTACAGCGTCTTGTAGCCCGCCGCGCGCGCGCAATCGCAGATGCGCTCGAGCAGGGCGCGGCCCACGCCGCGTCCCTGCCAGGCATCGGACACCGTCAGCGCGAACTCCGCGGTCTCGCCGTCCGGATTGGGCGCGTAGCGTCCGACGCCGATGAATTCGCCGCTGCTGCCACCCGGTCCGGGATCCAGCGCCACCAGCGCCAGCTCCCTGTCGTAGTCCAGTTGCGTGAAGCGAGCCAGCATCTGCGTCGGAAGCTGCGCCATCTGGTTCAGGAACCTCTGGTAGCGGGACTGCGCCGACAGGCCATCGAAGAAGCGACGCTCGAGGCCGGCGTCCTCGGGCCGGATCGGCCGCACCGGCACCGAACTGCCGTCGCGCAGCTTGAGAGCGCCTTCCAGTTCCACCGGATAGGGGTGGATGGCCATGTGGCCATAGCGCGGCAGCGGCGCCAGGCGCGACGCGTCGATCACGACCCGCGCGTCCGCGATCGCCACGCCTCCGGGATGCGCGAGCACCGGGTTGAGGTCCATCTCCTTCAGCCAGGGCAGCGCGCAGACCATGCGCGACACGCCGACCACCAGTTCGCACAGCGCATCGAGGTCCGCGGCGGGCACGTCGCGGTACGCGGCCAGCAGGCGGGCGACGCGGGTGCGGTCCACCAGCTCGCGCGCCAGCACCGCATTCAGCGGCGGCAGCGCCACCGCCGTGTCCCGCACCGCCTCGACCGAAACGCCGCCGGCACCGAACGAAATCACGGGCCCGAACACCGCGTCGGTGGCCACGCCCACCAGCACCTCGCGCTGATTCGCGAAGCGCAGCATCGGCTGCACCACCGCGCCTTCGATGCGCGCCTCCGGGCGCAGGCGGCGCGCGTCCCGCAGCACGCCGTCGAAAGCCTCGGCGACCATGTCCTCGTTCTGCAGGTTGAGGCGCACGCCGCCGACCTCGGTCTTGTGCGTGATGTCGGGCGAGTGGATTTTCAGCGCCACCGGGAAGCCGATCCCGCGCGCGGCCGCAACTGCGGCTTCGCGGGTTGCCGCGAGGGGCGAGGGCGGCACCGCGATGCCGAAGGCGCGCAGCAGGTCCTTGGCCTCGGTCTCGGTGAGCAGCGTGCGGCCTCCGGCGAGCGCGGCGTCGCGGATCGCGATTGCCGCTGCAGGATCAGGCGGCGGCGCGGTGGCGTGCGCCAGTGCCGCGGGCACTTCCATCAGTTGCAGCTGGTTGCGCTGGTAGGCGCAGAGGAACGAGAACGCCTCGACCGCGGTCTCCGGGGTGTAGAAGTTGGGCACGCCGCGGGATTCGAGGTAAGTGCGCGTCTCATTCGGGTTGATGTCGCCCAGCCAGGCCGCGAGCAGCGGCTTGCGGCTGCGGGCCGCGCCCGCCAGCACAGCTTCGGCGGCCGCGGCGGGCGCAGTGACCGCCACCGGGCTGTACATCACCAGCAGCGCGTCTACGCCGGGGTCGTCCAGAACCGCGGCGGTCGCCTCGGTGAAGCGCTGCGGCGGCGCATCTCCGATGATGTCCACCGGATTGCCGCGCGACCATTGCGGCGGCAGCGCGGCGTCCAGCGCCGCGATGGTCTGCGCCGACAACTGCGCCAGCGGCACGCCGTTCTCGGCGGCGCAATCGGCCGCCATGACGCCGGGGCCGCCGCCGTTGGTGAGCACCGCCAGGCGCTCGCCCGCGGGCAGGCGCCGCGTGGCGAGCAATCGCGCCGAGGCGAACAGCTGGATGTAGCTCTTCACGCGCACCGTGCCGCAGCGGCGCAGCGCGGCGTCGAACACCGCGTCGCTGCCCACCAGCGCGCCGGTGTGGCTGGAGACCGCCTTCGTGCCGGCGGCGAAGCGGCCCACCTTGAGCGCCACCACCGGCTTGCTGCGCGCGGCGACGCGCAGCGCGGACACGAAGCGGCGCGCGTCGCCCACGCCTTCGACGTACATCAGGATGGCGTCGGTGTCCGGGTCCGAGACCAGGTAGTCGAGCACCTCGCCGAAATCCACGTCGGCGGCGCCGCCCAGCGACACGACGCTGGAGAAGCCGACGCCCGCGGGTTTCGCCCAGTCCAGGATGGCGGTGCAGATGGCGCCGGACTGCGACACCAGCGCGAGCTTGCCCGGCAGGGCCGCCACCGGGGAGAAGGTCGCGTTCAGGCCGGTGTCGGTGCGCATCAAGCCGAGGCAATTGGGCCCCAGGATGCGCACGCCATGGCGCCGCGCGGCGGCCAGCGTGTCCTGCTGCAGCTTGCGGCCGCCATCGCCTGCTTCGCCAAAGCCGCTGGAGAGGACCACCGCGGCACGGATGCCCGCGGCGCCGGCTTCCTCGACCAGTGCGGGGATGGTGCGCGCGGGTGTGACGAACACCGCCAGGTCCGGCGGCGCGGGGAGATTGCGCAGCCGGGCATAGCAGCGCTGGCCGAAGACGGTCCTGTGCTTGGGGTTGACCGCGCTCAAGGGCCCGCGCAGTCCGCCCGCGGCCAGGTTCTGCCAGACGATGCGCCCCAGCGCCCCCTCGCGCTCGGTAGCGCCCACCAGCGCGACGCTGGTCGGGGCGAGCAGGGCGGCGAGGCGATGCCGGAACATCGCCGGAGTCTAGCCGAGGGTGGCGGCGCGGATTGACATGGGTCAATACCGGGGCCGCCGTGTTTCCTAGTATCGCGCCATGAGAATGGCCAGGGTCGCGGCTTGCGCCGCGTGCTACCACTGCGGCCTGCCGGTGGCCGAGCCCGGCCGCTGGCGCGCGCGCATCCTGGGCGCCGAGCGCGAGCTGTGCTGCGCCGGTTGCGAGGCGGTCGCCTCCACCATCGTCGCCGGCGGCTTCGAGCAGTACTACGAAACGCGTGAAGCCACCGCGCGCACGCCGCTCTCGCAGGCATTGGCGCGCTCTGCCGTGTATGACGATCCCGCCGCGCAGAAGCAGTTCACTGCCGCCGGCGAGGGCTTCCTGGAGGCGACGCTGATCCTGGACCGGATACGCTGCGCCGCCTGCCTGTGGCTGAACGAGCGCACGCTGCGCCAGGTCCCTGGCGTGTTGCGCGCCGACATCAATTACGCGACGCAGCGCGCGCAGGTGGCGTGGGATCCGCGCCGCACGAAGCTGTCCGCGATCATCGAGGCCATTCGCGCCGTCGGCTACGACGCCTGGCCCTTCGACCCGCAGCGCCAGTCGGCGCTGGACCGGGACACGCGCCGAGCCGCCCTCTGGCGCCTCTTCGTCGCCGGCTTCGGGGCCATGCAGGTGATGATGTACGCCTTCCCGGCCTACGTGGACGAGGGCGCGGGCGACTTGTCGGGAAGTGACGCCAGCCTGATGCGCTGGGCGAGCCTGGTGCTGACGCTGCCCGTGCTGCTGTTCTCCTGCGGGCCGTTCTTCAGCGGCGCCTGGCGGGAACTCGCGCGGCTGCGACCGGGCATGGACACGCCGATCGCGATCGGCATCGCCGCCGGATTCCTCGCCAGCACCTGGGCCACCGTGACCGGACAGGGGGAGGTGTATTTCGATTCCATCGCCATGCTCGCGTTCCTGCTGCTGGGTGCGCGCTACCTGGAACTGACCGCTCGCCAGCGTGCCGCCGCGTCGCTGGACCGCCTCGCGCGCTGGCAGCCGTCGGAGGCGCTGCGCCTGGCCGATGAGGCTGACGCCGGATCGGTGGAGAGCGTGCCGGCGCATGCGCTGGTGGCGGGCGATCTCGTCCTGGTGCCTGCGGGCGAGCGCGTGCCCGCCGACGGCACCGTCGAGCGGGGCGCCTCCAGCGCCGACGAATCGCTGCTGACCGGCGAGGCGGTGCCACTGGCCAAGCGGCCGGGCAGCGAACTCGTGGCCGGGACGCTGAACCTGGAGCAAGCGCTGGTGATGCGCGTCACGCGCGCCGGCGCGCAGACGCGCGCGGCGGCGATCGCCCGCCTGGTGGAGCGGGGTGCGGCGGCAAAGCCGCGCCTGGTCGAGGCCGCGGACCGCATCGCGCATGCGCTGACGTGGGTGGTGCTGGCGGTGGCTGCGCTGGCCGGTATTCGTTCAGGAGATCCCTGGATCGCGATCGCGGTGCTGGTGGCAACATGTCCCTGCGCGCTCGCGCTAGCCGCGCCGGTGGCGCTCGCCTCGACCGCGGCGCGCCTGCTCGGGCGTGGCGTCGCGCTGACGCGCTCGAGCGCGCTGGAGACGCTGGCCAAGGCAAGCGACGTGGTCTTCGACAAGACCGGCACCCTCACCGCGGGCCGATTCACGATCGCGCGCCTGCAACTGCTTGGTCGCGCCGGGGAAGGCCGATGCCGGGCGCTTGCGGCGGCGCTGGAGGCCTCCAGCCGCCATCCGCTTGCGCGCGCGTTCCAGGACGAGGTGTCCCGGGAGGCTTCGCGCGGGTCGCGCGTTCCGGTGGAGGACGTGGTCAATTTCCCCGGCCACGGCGTGGAGGCAACCGCCGGCGGGCGCCGCGTGCGCATCGGCACCGAGGCGTTCTGCCAGGGACTCGCGGGGACTCCGGCGCCCGCGACGCCGCGCGACGCGGCACTGACGCCGGTGTACCTCGCCGACGACGGCGGTTGGCTCTCCGTATTCCTGCTGGAGGACAGCCTGCGGCCCGAGGCGCGCCAGGTGCTGGATGAACTGAGCGCCGCGGGCCTGCGCCTGCACTTGCTCAGCGGCGACCATCCGGCGGCGGTGGGCTCGCTCGCCGGGCGCCTGGGGCTCCTGGAATGGGCGGGCGGCGCTGCGCCGCAGGACAAGTACATGTATGTGGAGAAGCTGCAGGGTGCGGGACGCACCGTGGTCATGATCGGCGACGGGCTCAATGACGCGCCCGTCCTTGCCAGGGCCGACGCGTCCATCGCCATGGGAAGCGGGGCGGACGCCGCGCAGGCCCAGGCCGATTGCGTGCTGCTCGCGCAGGACGGCGAGGCGCGACTTGCCGCGGCGGCCGAATGCTTCTCGCTCGCGCGCCGGACGATGCGCATCGTGAAGCAGAACTTCGGCTGGGCGCTCGCCTACAACGCGGTCGCGTTGCCGCTCGCCGCAGCGGGCTGGATCGGCCCCCTGGAGGCCGCCATCGGCATGGCGGCCAGTTCGTTCATCGTGGTGCTGAACGCCATGCGGGCGGGCTGATGGAAAGCCTCTACCTCCTCGTTCCGCTCTCCGTTGCCGCGGTGTTCGGCATCGGCTGGGTCTTCTGGCGCTCCCTGCACGGCGGCCAGTTCGACGACCTCGAGCGCCCCGGCACAGACGTCCTCTCCGACGACCAGTAAATCAGGGACGGACCACGATTTCCTCCCGGCGCGCACCCGGAAATCGTGGTCCGTCCCTGATTTAGGGGTGGATTGATTCAGGTCAAAAGGAGTTTGGGCCGGATCACTAGGATCCTGAAAACAACCTCGAGGCCGGAGCGGCGTCCATGGCATCAGAAAGTTCCTACAACTACACCGTCGTGCGCCAGTTCGCGGTGATGACCGTGGTCTGGGGCGTGGTCGGGATGCTGGTGGGCGTGATCATCGCCGCGCAGCTGCTCTGGCCAGAGTTGAATTTCGACCTTCCGTGGCTCTCCTACGGGCGCCTGCGGCCACTGCACACCAATGCGGTGATCTTCGCATTCGGCGGCTCGGCCCTGTTCGCGACCTCGTACTACGTGGTGCAGCGCACCTGCCACGCGCGCCTGTTCTCCGACGGCCTCGCCGCCTTCACCTTCTGGGGCTGGCAGGTGGTGATCGTGCTGGCGGCGATCACCCTGCCCCTGGGGATCACCAGCGGCAAGGAGTACGCCGAGCTGGAGTGGCCGATCGATATCCTGATCACGCTGGTGTGGGTGTCCTACGCGGTGGTGTTCTTCGGCACCATCTTCAAGCGCAAGATCGCGCACATCTACGTCGCCAACTGGTTCTTCGGCGCCTTCATCCTGACGGTGGCGATCCTGCACCTGGTGAACAGCGCCGCGGTGCCGGCCACGTTCTGGAAGTCCTACTCGGCCTACGCCGGCGCGCAGGACGCCATGGTGCAGTGGTGGTACGGACATAACGCGGTCGGGTTCTTCCTCACCGCCGGGTTCCTGGGGATGATGTACTACTTCATCCCGAAGCAGGCCGGACGGCCGGTGTATTCCTACCGCCTGTCGGTGGTGCACTTCTGGGCCCTGATCTTCACCTACATGTGGGCCGGCCCGCACCACCTGCACTACACCGCGCTGCCGGAATGGGCGCAGTCGCTGGGCATGGTGTTCTCCCTGATCCTGCTCGCGCCCTCCTGGGGCGGGATGATCAACGGCATCATGACCCTGTCGGGCGCCTGGCACAAACTGCGCGAGGACCCGATCCTCAAGTTCCTCATCGTGTCGCTGTCGTTCTACGGCATGTCGACCTTCGAGGGGCCGATGATGTCCATCAAGACGGTGAACGCGCTCAGCCACTACACCGACTGGACCGTGGGCCACGTGCACAGCGGCGCGCTCGGATGGGTGGGCCTCGTCTCCATGGGTTCGATCTACTTCCTGATCCCGAAGCTCTTCGGCCGCACCGAGATGTGGAGCGTGCGACTGATCAACGTCCACTTCTGGGTGGCCACCGTGGGCATCGTGCTGTACATCGCCGCGATGTGGATCGCCGGGGTGATGCAGGGCCTGATGTGGCGTGCGGTGGGGGCCGACGGCACGCTCACCTACACCTTCGTCGAGAGCGTGAAGGCGACCTACCCGTTCTACGCCATCCGCCTGCTGGGCGGGGTGCTCTACCTGTCGGGGATGCTGATCATGGCCTGGAACGTGTTCCAGACCATCGCCGAGGGCCGCCGGGTGGAAGCGCCCATTCCCGCACCCGCTGCTTCCGTCGCGGCGCACGCCTGAGCCCGGAGCCCGGACCATGAAACTCACCCACGACCTGATCGAACGCAACCAGGCCCTCATGATCGTCCTCGTCATCCTCGTGGTGGCGGTAGGCGGGCTGGTGGAGATCGTTCCGCTGTCCTTCATGAAGAGCGTCACCGAGCCGGTGGCGGGCTTGAAGCCCTACACCGCGCTGCAGACGGTCGGGCGCGACATCTACGTGCGCGAAGGCTGCTACAACTGCCACTCGCAGATGGTCCGGCCCTTCCGCGCCGAGGTGGAGCGCTACGGCCACTACTCGACGGCGGGCGAGTTCGTCTACGACCACCCGTTCCAGTGGGGCTCCAAGCGCACCGGGCCCGACCTGCACCGCGTCGGCGGCCGGTATTCGGACGACTGGCACCGCATCCACCTCGTGAACCCGCGCCAGGTGGTGCCGGAGTCGAACATGCCGGGCTATCCCTGGCTGGCGAAGGCCCCGGCCAACGCCGGCGACATCGAGGCGCGGCTGCGCGCCCTGCGCATGGTCGGCGTGCCCTACAGCGACGCGGAGATCGCCGCCGCGCGCGGCGAGCTGAAGGACAAGACCGAGATGGACGCGCTGATCTCGTACCTGCAGGTGCTCGGCACCGCGCTCAAGAGCAAGCCCAACTAGGAAACCGCTGGCCATGGACATCGAGCTCAACACCCTGCGAACCCTCGTCACGGTCACCGCGATGGCCACGTTTCTCGGCATCGTGTGGTGGGCCTACGGACCCTCGCGCAAGGCCCGCTTCGAGCGCGACGCGATGATGCCCTTCGATGCGGAGCAATCGGGAGACGGGCAATGAGCCAGTTCACCTCCAGCTTCTGGGACGTCTACATCACGCTGGTCTCGCTGGTCTCGATCATCGCCTGCGGCGTGTTCCTCAAGTCGCAGAGCATCAAGCGGGTCGTCCAGGGCGACACCACCGAGACCTCGGGCCACGTCTGGGACGAAGACCTGCAGGAGTACAACAACCCGCTGCCGCGCTGGTGGGCGTGGCTGTTCTACCTGACGATCCTGTTCGGGCTGGGCTACCTCGCGCTGTACCCGGGGCTGGGCAGCTACGCCGGCATGCTGGGCTGGACGCAGATCAAGCAACTCGATGAGGAGAACGCGCGCGCCCAGGCCGCCTACGGGCCCTTGTTCGAGAAGTTCGCGGCGCAGGATGTGGTGGCCCTGTCGAAGAATCCCGAGGCGCTCGCGGTGGGGGAGAAGCTGTTCCTCAACCACTGCGCGCAGTGTCACGCGTCGGATGGCGGCGGCAGCCGCGGCTTTCCGAACCTGACCGACCGCGACTGGCTCTGGGGCGGCACGCCCGAGGCGATCAAGACCTCGATCGCGGAGGGCCGCACCGGCGTCATGCCGCCCTTCGGACCCGCGCTGGGCGAGGGCGGGGTGAAGGACGTCGCGCACTACGTGCTGACGTTCTCGGGCGGGGCGCACGATTCCATCCGCGCCGCGCGCGGCAAGGAGAAGTTCACGCAGCTGTGCGCCGCCTGCCACGGCGCAGACGGCAAGGGCAACCAGGCGCTGGGCGCCCCCAACCTGACCGACGGCATCTGGCTGCACGGCTCGGGCGAGGCGGCGATCGCCGAGCAGATCACCAAAGGGCGTTCGAACCAGATGCCCGCGCACAAGGACCTGCTGTCCCCAGCCAAGGTTCACATCCTGTCCGGCTACGTGTACTCGCTGTCGGGCAAATGACGGGCAAATGACCGGCAGATGAAAGACGATGTCGTAGAGCAGGTGCTCTACGCGGTCGACAAGGCGGTCTACCCGCGCGCGGTGGGCGGCTGGTTCGCGGCCTGGCGCTGGGCGCTGGTGTGGGCCACGCAACTGGTGTTCTACGGCGCGGCCTGGACAAGCTGGAACGGGCGCCAGGCGGTGCTGTTCGACATCGCCCACCGCAAGTTCTACATCCTCGGCCTGGTGTTCTGGCCGCAGGACATCATCTATCTCACCATCCTGCTCATCATCTCGGCGCTAAGCCTGTTCCTGTTCACCGCGGTGGCCGGAAGGCTGTGGTGCGGCTATGCCTGCCCGCAGACGGTCTACACCGAGATATTCATGTGGATCGAGCGCAGGATCGAGGGCGACCGCAACGCGCGCATGCGCCTGGACAGGCAAGGCCTCACGGCGCGCAAGTTCGGCCTCAAGGCCGCCAAGCATGGCGCCTGGGGGCTGGTCGCGCTCTGGACCGGCTTCACCTTCGTGGGCTACTTCACCCCGATCCGCGAGCTGGGCGACGCGGTGCTGGGCCTGGCCGGCCTGGGCGGCGGCGTGTACACGCTCGGGCCCTGGGAGATCTTCTGGATCCTGTTCTACGGCTTCGCCACCTACGGCAATGCCGGCTGGATGCGCGAGCAGGTCTGCACCTACATGTGCCCCTACGCGCGCTTCCAGAGCGCGATGTTCGACAAGGACACGCTGATCATCACCTACGACCAGGCGCGCGGCGAACCTAGAGGGAAAAATGCGGGCAAGAAGGCAGCCCAAGGCGACTGCGTGGACTGCAGCATCTGCGTGCAGGTCTGCCCAACCGGCATCGACATCCGCGAGGGCCTGCAGTACCAGTGCATCGGCTGCGCCGCCTGCATCGACGGCTGCGACCAGGTGATGGACAAGGTGGGCAAGCCCAAGGGCCTGATCCGCTACGCCACCACGAACGCGATGGCGCGCGGCCTGCCGCAGAAGGACGAGCGCAGCTGGATGCTGCGGCGCATCTTCCGGCCCCGCGTGCTGCTCTACACCGCGATCCTGTGGGGCATCATCTTCGCCGCCGGGGCGGGCCTGTACCTGCGCGTGCCGCTCAAGGTGGACGTGATCCGCGACCGCGCCGCCATCGCGCGCGAAGTGGAAGGCGGGCAGATCGAGAACGTCTACCGCCTGCAGGTCATGAACACGACAGAGTCCCCGCGCGACTACGAGATCCGCGTCGACGGCGCCGCCGTGCTGCAGGGCCTGCGCCTCGCCACCGGGCCGCGGGTGTCCCTGGGCGTCACCGAGAGCCGGGTGTTCCCGGTGCGTGTGCGAGTCCAGCCTGGCGCTCCCGCCGGCACCCACAACATCGAGTTCCACGTCCGCGCGCTCGACGACGGCGCGGTCGAGGTGCGCGAGAAGTCCGTCTTCATCGTGAGGTAGGCCATGAACCCTGGCACCGCAGTGAATCCCTGGTATCGCGAGCGCTGGCCCTGGATCCTCATGTCCGGGCCCGCCATCGTGCTGGTGGCCGGCGTGATCACCACCTGGATCGCGTTCGACTCGGCCGATGGACTGGTCGCGGATGATTATTACCGCAAGGGCCTCGCCATAAACAAGGTGATCGCGCGCGAGGAAAAGGCGCGCAGCCTGGGGCTCACGGCGGAAATCGACAGCAGCGGCGGGCGCTTGCGCGTGCGGCTCGCGGGAGATTCTCCCGAGGCGATCTTTGCGCATCTGGCGCACGCGACTCGCGCCGGGCATGACGCGCGCCTGCGCCTCGCGCGCGGCGCCGACGGCAGCTACGAGGCGGCGCTGCCCCCCTTGCCGCCGGGACGCTGGCGCCTCGCCCTGGAGGACCCGCGCGGCAGCTGGCGCATCGCCAGGGAGGGACTGTGAAGAACGCCATCCTGATCCTGTGGCCCTCGTTCGTCGTCGGCGGCGTGGGCGAAATCATATTTTTCACTGTGTTCGACCCGCGGGAGCTGTACCTGTTCGGCGAGCCCACGGGCCTGAGCCGGATGTCGGTGTACTCCATCGGGTTCTTCCTGTGCTGGGCATTCGCGGCGGCTTCGAGCGCCTTCACCTGCTTCCTGCACCGCAGCGGCGGGGAGGTGAACCGGTGAAATGGCCCCTTGCACTTTTGCTGCTGATCCCGCTTCCCGCCGCGGCGCAGGACGCGGCGAACGGCCGCGAGTTGTACGAGACGCATTGCCTCGCCTGCCACTACGAGCGCATCCACAAGCGGGATCCTTCGCGCTCGCTGGTGAAGTCGCATGCCGGGTTGAGGGTGGAGGTGGCCAAGCGCGCGGCGCTGACGGGGCGAACGTTCACGGCGCGGGAGCTGGATGACATCGCGGAGTATCTGGACCGGAGCCACTACCGGATGGGGAAGTAGCGCGGTAGCCGGCCAGATGTAGCTGATCAGGGCGTGTCGTACCCAAATCACTTTGGCTTGATTGCGAAGCCGCCCATTTCTTGCCAATCTCCGCTCACGCGGGTTTCGCTTACGGTCACGTAGTAGAAATAGGTTTTGCCAGTCCAGCGATCCAGCATGATTGGTCGCGCACGCATGTCTGCTAGTACAAGGTTCCCTGATGCATCTATTTTGAATAGCGGGTTGGGTTCTAGATGTCCCGTCACTTCGTATCTAAACATCCACGCCAACGTCAGAAGCGCCGCTGCAGCTATCGTTAAAGCAATTGTTTGCTTCATTTGTCCCCCTTGAATAGGTCTAGCTGCTCCCACCTTTGGGCTTGAGCAGCTTCTTCATTGCCTTGTCGAGGTCGTCGCTGCTCGCGTGTAGCCCGAGCGACTTCGCCGCCTCTACGAATCGGCGATATTGTGCGGGGTCGTCTGGCTTGATCGGCCTTCGCGTTGACTTGCTCGGCTTTCTTTTCCTTTTACTCAATGAGTAGTCGTTTCAAAGGTCAGGCGCTTGCCTGCGGCACCCTTGAGCAGCAAGTTTGCCCGTTGTTCGTCGTTCACGCCAAAGGCCACGCGATTGTTATACCCAAGGCATTTCCCATAGCGATCTGGCCGACGCTATAGGGGTCTCGGTCCCCTCGGTCCGCCAAGCCCGTCTGGACGACGTCGCCGAGGCCCGCTGGAGCCCGCCTGAGGACTGGGAAGGGGCCGTAAGGAGACTGGCTGAGAAGTAGATTAAGCATTTCCAGAGACTGTTGGGGCAGTTGGATCGTTAGCCCACTCTTGCTCAAGCGGGTGTTTGATCTCTAGGCCAACGCTTCGGTGCCACCATGGTTTGCAGAATCGATCAATGTGAGGGTCTTTCATTAGCTTTCGCTTAACCGTGAACGCGATGAAATCGGCCAGCACAAGCGGGTTATGGGCTCGTTTTGTCTGGAACGCGGGGTCTTCCTTGATTTTCCGCAGTGGAAAAAACGCCCGCTGTTCCGCCGTCATAACCTCCGCAACCGCCTTGTCTTGGTAGTAGCGTTGGGTAGAGGAAATCAGAGTCTTGGAGTCTTGGTTGTTCTCCACCACCACCATGCAATGTTCGGCCTTGGCGTACTGCCTATGCCACAGCTCAATTTGCATGGCGCACACGACATAGGCGGTAACGTGCATTTCGACCATGAGGTTGGGCTTCTCCCCAAGTCCGTAGGTAAATCGCGGTTTCTGCCATTCCGACTGCTTAACCGCGCCGTAGAAAGCACGTAGGTTCGCCGACTCAGGGATTTTCGCTAGATCGTCCAAGATCGCCCAGCGGCGCTGCGTGTCGGCCCACTCTGGGTGTTTCCGCTTGTCGAAGTACTTCCCGTAGCCGCCGTAGATGTCGCCGCTGTGAAGGACAAAAGCAGCCCTGTCTTTTTCTGGGATGTGTCTGGCAACAGCCGCTTCAAGGGCCGCTTCCGTCTTGGCGAGTTGGTGGTCGCCGTGAACGATGACACCACCTACGACGACATAGGGAGAATTGGAGTACTTCCAGTCGGTGAAACCGGCCTCATCAATGTAGGCTAGCCGCACTAAACACCTCCTCCCCGTCAAGCGGGGCGCCCCTAAGGCGCGGGACGTCATGCTAACTCCACAGGGGACTGGGTACGGCAAGTCCCATATCGCCTCGATCGGTTGTATCTGTTCGTGCAATCAGCCGCTGGAAGTAGCCAGACGCGCTTGACTTGGGTCAATCGGGCCGCCGCCGCGCCCATTACGCTTGAGACGCATGAACATCGTCCTCATCCAGGGTCACCCCGAGGCCGGAGGCGGGCGCTTCTGCCACGCGCTCGCGGCTGCCTATGCCGAAGGCGCGGAGGCCGCAGGCCACAGCGTCCGGAAAATCGATGTCGCGGAGCTTTCTTTCCCCCTGCTGCGCTCGCAGCGCGAGTGGTCCACCGGAGAGGTCCCGCCCGACATCGCCCAGGCGCAGGAGTCCATCCGCTGGGCGCAGCACATTGTTATCCTGTATCCGATGTGGCTGGGCGAGATGCCGGCGCTGCTGAAGGGATTCCTGGAGCAGGTGCTGCGCCCGGGATTCGGCACCAGCGCGGTCGAGGACGGGCAGCATTGGACGCGCCTGCTGACGGGCCGCAGCGCGCGCATCGTCGTCACCATGGGCATGCCCGCGCTCGCGTACCGGCTGTGGTTCGGCGCGCATTCGCTCCGGAGCTTGAAGCGCAACGTCCTCGCCTTCTGCGGCATCGGGCCTCTGCGCGACACGCTGATCGGCAATGTCGAGGGTTGCGGCGCGGCCGCGCGCGGGCGCTGGCTGGAGAAGCTGCGCGCGCTCGGTCGGGAGGGGCGCTGACTCGCCCCTGCAATCCGGCCAAATGTAACCGATCGGTTACATCTGGCGGCCTCTACGGGATTCCGGACGGCCTGCGAGTGGTCTAGAATCCCGGCAGGGACCGCGCCATGACTCGTCCATCCTCCGCCCTTGCCGTCCATCGGGACCAGGTCCTTGCGCTGGCGCGCGCGCACGGTGCGCGCAATGTGCGCGTGTTCGGCTCGGTGGCACGCGGAATGGACCGGGAGACAAGCGACCTTGACCTGCTGGTTGACGCCGACGCGACCGTCACCCTGTTTTCCCTGGCGGGGCTGGAACTCGCGCTGGCGCAGTTGCTGGGCGTCCGGGTGGAAGTGCGCACGCTGGCGGAGATCTCGCGCCATATTCGGGACCGGGTCCTGGCGGAGGCGCGGCCGCTGTGAACGAGCGGGACGCGTTGCGCCTTCGGCATGTCATCGACGGCGCGGAGCGGATCGCAGCCTATCTGGCCGGGATTGACCGCGCCGCTTTTCTTTCCAATTCGATGCTGCAAGATGCGGTGATCCGCAACCTAGAGGTAATTGGCGAAGCTTGCGCGAACCTTTCGCCGGAGTTGCGCGACGCTCATCCGAATGTGCCTTGGCAAAGGGCGAGTGGAATCCGCAATCGCCTGGTCCACGGCTACTTCGACGTGGATGTCGCGATTGTCTGGCAGACCGCGACCGATTCGCTGCCGGATTTCCTGGGTCAGGTGAAGGGCATTCTCGGATCCCACACATTCGGAGCCGCCCCAGGGCGTTGACCTGCGTCAACCTCGCGCTTCGCCCGCGGCGTTAGCCTCAAGTCATGCGCCTGAGCTTCCTCGGCGGCGCCGGAGAAGTCACCGGTTCCTGCTATCTCGTCGACACCGGGGAAGTGAAATTCCTGGTCGACTGCGGCATGTTCCAGGGCGGCAGGCTGGCCCAGCGCCGCAACCGCAGGTTCGGCTTCAAGCCCGCCGAGATCGACTTCGTCCTGCTCACGCACGCGCACATCGACCACTCGGGCCTCGTGCCGCGCCTGGCCGCGCGCGGTTTCCGCGGCCCGGTGTACTGCACGCCCGCCACGGAAGACCTGCTTGGGGTGATGCTGCCCGACAGTGGCCACCTGCAGGAGAAGGAGTCGGACCGCGACGGCGACCCGCCGCTATACACGGTGGCGCAGGCGCAGGCCTGCCTGCGCCAGTTGCGGCACGTGCGCTATGGCGAGGTTTTCCGGCCGCACGGGAGCGTGCGCTGCACCTTCCGCGATGCCGGCCACATCCTGGGCTCGGCATTCGTCGAGGTGCAGGCCGGCGGTCGCAAGCTGGTGTTCTCCGGCGACCTCGGCCAGCCCGGCCGCCCGATCGTGGACGACCCGGACGTGGAGCGCGAGGCTGACGTGCTGCTGGTGGAGTCCACCTACGGCGATCGCAACCACAAGAACCTGGCGCAGACGCTGGACGAGTTCGCCTACGCGCTCACCGACACCCTCGCCAGCAAGCGCGGCAACGTGATCATCCCGTCGTTCGCGGTGGGCCGCACGCAGGAGATCCTGTACTACATCGCCGAGCTGACGCGCCAGGGCCGGCTGCCGCCGGCGCGGGTCTACGTCGACTCGCCGATGGCCGCCGCGGCAACGCGCATCACGCTCAAGCACGCGCGCCTGCCGCTGCCGGACAAGCTGCAGTTCACCGAGTCGCTGGAGGATTCGATGCGGCTCAACGACATCCGTTCCGGCGCGATCATCATCTCCGCCAGCGGCATGTGCGAGGGCGGGCGCATCCGGCACCACCTGCGCTACAACCTGCCGCGCCCGGAGTGCGCCATCGTGTTCGTCGGCTTCCAGGCCGCGGGCACGCTCGGCCGGCGCATCGTGGACGGGGCGAAAACGGTGCGGATCATGCGGGAGTCCTACCCGGTGCGCGCCAAGCTCTTCACCATCAACGGCCTGTCGGCGCACGCCGATCGCGACGCACTGCTGGGATGGCTGGGCGCATTCCGCAGGCCGCCGAAGCAGACCTTCGTGGTGCACGGCGAGCCGCTGGCCTCGAATGCGCTGCGCGACGAGATCGAACGGCGCCTGGGCTGGGCCGCGCGGGTGGCGACTTTGGGCGAGACAGTGGAGGCCTGAGGCGACGCGGCTATACTCCCGGCCCCATGAGGCTCTACGACGTATTCAACGGCGACGCGGACGGGATCTGCGCGCTGCACCAGCTGCGCCTCGCGGAGCCGGCCGAGGCCGAGCTCGTCACCGGCGTGAAGCGCGACATCGGGCTGCTCGCGCGCGTGCCGGCGGGCGCGGGCGACCGCGTGACCGTGCTCGACGTGTCGCTGGATCGAAATCGCGCCGCATTGCTGGACCTGCTCGGGCGCGGCGCGCGGGTCCTGTATTTCGACCACCACTACGCGGGCGAGATTCCGGAGCACCCGCTGCTCCAGACGCGCATCGACACCGCGCGCGGCGTGTGCACCAGCATTCTGGTGGACCAGTTCCTGGAGGGGCGCTTCCGCGCCTGGGCCGTGGTCGCGGCGTTCGGCGACAACCTGGACCGCAGCGCCCGGGATCTGGCCACCGGGCTGGGACTGGCGCCGGCCGACCTGGAGAAGCTGCGGGTACTGGGGCAGGGCCTCAACTACAACGCCTACGGCGAGACCGAGGCCGACCTCGTGATGCGGCCGGCCGCGCTCTACCGCACGCTCTCCCGCTATCCGGACCCGTTGCGGTTCATCGATCGCGAGCCGGTCTGCGCACGGCTGGACGCGGCGCGGCGCGCGGACATGGAGGCGGCGAGGGCAGTCCCCGCGCGCTGGTCCGAAGGCTCTGCCGCGATGCACGTGCTGCCCGACGCGCCCTGGGCGCGGCGCGTGGGCGGCAGCTACGCCAATGCGCTTGCCGCCGAGGCGCAGGGAAGGGCCGTTGCTTTGCTGGTGCCGGGCAGCGCCGGCGGCTACGTCGTCAGCGTGCGCTCGCCCGCAGGCGCCGCCGTTGGAGCGGACGAGCTGTGCCGGGGCTTTCCCGGCGGCGGCGGCCGGCGCGACGCAGGCGGCATCGATCGCCTGCCGGAATCGGAGCTGGAGGATTTCCGCCGGCGATTCGCCGACGCCTTTGCTTGAGGCAGGTCAAGCCACCGTTCCGCTGCTGCGCCAGCATGGGGTGAAGAACCCTGAACGGAGGACTGACATGTACAAGACCTTGCTGGTGCCGGTGGATGGCAGGGCGCGCAGCGCCCGCAGCATGGAGGTCGCGGGCAAGCTCGCGGCGCAATGGGATGCCCACGTGGTCGGCCTGTTCGTCCAGCCGCCGAGCCAGATTCCCAGCAACGCACGCGCCGAAGGCAGCGCAGCGCTGCTGGAGGAGGTCCGCGACAAGGCCATCGCCGAGATGACCGCGCAGGCGAGGGCGCGCTTCGACGAGGGCGTCAAGGCCGCCGGCATGGAGCGCGCCGAATGGCGCGTCGGGCGCGGTGAGACCGCCGCCGTGGTCGCGCTGCATGCGCGCTACGCCGACCTCGTCGTGGTCAACCAGACCGATCCCCAGGACGAGAGCCGCACCGGGTTCGCCGACGCGATCGTGCTCTCCGTGGGCCGCCCGGTGCTGGCGTTGCCCTATGCCGGGGACCTGTCGCTCAAGGCCCAGAACGTGCTGGTGTGCTGGGACGCGGGCCGCGAGGCGGCGCGTGCGGTGACCGACGCGCTACCGCTGTTGCGCAAGGCGAAGATGGTCACCGTGCTCTCCGTGGACGGGCGCGCGACGCCCGGCGGGCACGGCGAGCAGCCGGGCGCGGACATCGCGCTTTTCCTCTCGCGCCACGGTGTCAGGGCAGAGGCGGCGCGCACCGCCTCCGGCGGGATCGACCCGGGCAGCGTCATCCTGTCGCGCGCCTTCGACTACGGCAGCGACCTGATCGTCATGGGCGCCTACGGCCACTCGCGGGTGCGCGAGATCCTGCTGGGCGGCGCGACCCGGACGATCCTGCAGCAGATGACGGTACCGGTCCTGATGTCGCATTGAGCGAGACGGCTTCCAGCATCCCTGCGCCGCAGGGGCTGACCGGGGCAGAGGCCGCCCGGCGCCTGGCCGGGGACGGCCCGAACGCCCTGCCGCAGGCCGACCGCCGCGGCCTGACGGCGATCGTGCGCGGCGTGGCGCGCGAGCCGATGTTCCTGCTGCTGGTGGCGGGCGCGGCCCTCTACCTGGTGCTCGGCGACGTGCGCGAGGCGCTGGTGCTGGGGGCCTCGGTGTTCGTCGTCATTTCCATCACGGTGGTGCAGGAACGCAAGGCCGAGCGCGCGCTCGAGGCCCTGCGCGACCTCTCCAGCCCGCGCGCGCTGGTGCTGCGCGACGGCGTGCCGTTGCGCATTCCCGGCACCGGCGTGGTGCGCGGCGACCTGCTGCTCATCGCCGAGGGCGACCGCGTGCCCGCGGACGCGCGCCTGCTCGCGGGCACGGGATTGACGGTGGACGAGTCGTTGCTCACCGGCGAGTCGCTCGCCGTCGTGAAGAATCCCGGGGGCAGCGATCGCGAGGCGCACCTGTACTCGGGCACGCTGGTCGTGCGCGGGCAGGGGCGCGCCGAGGTGGTCGCCACCGGCGCGCGCACCGACCTCGGCCGAATCGGCGTGTCGCTCGCGACGCTGGAGCCGGGCAAGACCACCCTGGAGCGCGAAACGGCGCGCGTGGTGCGCCTGGTGGCGGGCTTCGCACTCGTGGTCTGCGTGCTCGCGGCCCTGCTGCATTTCGCCACGCGCGGGGACTGGGCGGGCGCGGTGCTTGCCGGCATCACCCTTGCGATGGCCCTCTTGCCGGAGGAGTTCCCGGTGGTGCTCGCCGTGTTCCTCGCCCTCGGGGCCTGGCGCATCTCGCGCCACGGGGTGCTCACGCGCCGCATGCCCGCGATCGAGATGCTGGGCGCGGCCACGGTGCTGTGCGTGGACAAGACCGGCACGCTGACCGAGAACCGCATGGCGGTGGTCGAGCTCCACGCCGGCGGCTGGTTCGCGCCCGAAGCGGCGGGTTCGCGCGGCGAGCGCCTGCTGGAGGCCGCGGCGCTCGCCTGCGAGCCCGACGCGCTCGACCCGATGGACCGCGCCATCGTCGAGGCCGCCGCGCGCGCCGCGCCCTCGGCGGCCCGGGCGCGCTCGCAGTGGCGCCTGGAGCGCGACTACCCGTTCGGCGACGACTTCCTCGCGGTGTGCCATGCGTGGCGCTCGCCGCGGGGCGAGGCGCGCGTCGCGGTCAAGGGTGCGCCGGAAACCGTGCTCGCGCTGTGCGGGCTGGAGCCCGAAACGCTGCAGGCGGCGCTGGACGAGGTCGCGCGCGCCGCCGGGCGCGGCCTGCGCCTGCTCGCGATCGCCGAGGCCGCGTGGGGCGGGCCGGACTGGGCCGGCTCGCCGCGCGACTACGATTTCCAGTGGCTCGGCTTCGTCGCCATCGCCGATCCGCTGCGGGCCTCCGTGCCCGAAGCGGTCGCGCTGTGCCGCCGTGCCGGGATCCGCGTGGTCATGATCACCGGGGATTTCCCGGGCACCGCCCTCGCCATCGCGCGGCAGGCCGGAATCGCGGCCGGGGACGGCGTGCTCACCGGCGCGCAGATCGCCGGGATGGATGACGCCCGGCTCGCCGCCGGGGTGGGGAAGGTATCAGTGTTCGCGCGCGTGCTGCCGGACCAGAAGCTGCGCCTGGTGAAGGCGTTCCAGGCCGCCGGCGAGGTGGTCGGCATGACTGGCGACGGCGTCAACGATGCGCCGGCGCTCAAGGCGGCCGACATCGGCATCGCCATGGGCCGGCGCGGCACCGACGTCGCGCGCGAGGCCGCGGCGCTGGTGCTGGTGGAGGACGATTTCGGTTCCATCGTGCGCACGGTGCAGCTGGGCCGGCGCATCTACGAGAACATCCGCAATGCCATGCGCTACATCACGGCGGTGCACGTGCCGACGGTGGCGCTCGCGTTCGTGCCGCTGCTGTTCGGCTTGCCGGTGGTGATCCTGCCGGTGCACGTCGTGTTCCTGGAGTTCGTTATCGATCCTGCCTGCTCGATCGCGTTCGAGGCCGAGCCCTCGGAGGAGGGCATCATGGACCGCCCGCCGCGGCGGCCCGCCGAACGGCTGTTCAATGCGCGCATGCTCGGCGCGAGCCTGTTGATGGGCGCCAGCGCCGCGCTCGCCGTGGTCCTCGCCTATGCCTGGGCGGTGGACAGCGGGCACTCCGACGGCGAGTCGCGCGCCGTGGGCTTCGCCGCGATCGTGTTCGCCAACCTGGCGATGATCCACGCCAGCCGTGCCGGCGACCGGCTGGCGATCCAGACCCTCGCGCGGCGCAACGCGGCGCTGTGGTGGATCGTGGGCGGGGCGCTGGCGGCGCTGGCGGCTGCGATCTATGCCCCGCCGGTGGCGGCGATCTTCCGCTTCGAGCCGATCGGGGCGCAGGACCTGCTCGTCGCCGCGGCCGCCGGCATCGCCGGCGTCCTCTGGCATGAACTGTTCAAGCTGTGGCGGCGCGCCTGACCTACTCCCCCCGCAGCGCCTCGAGCGGGTCCAGCCGCGCCGCGCGCCGCGCCGGCCCGACGCCGGCTGCGAGGCCGATCGCCACCGCGACGCACTCGGCCAGCAGCGCGTAGCCCCAGGACACCTGCACCGGCAGCGCCGGCAGGACCACGCCGAGCACGCCGGCGACGCCCCAGCCCAGCGCCAGCCCGGCCGCGCCGCCGATGGCCGCGAGTACCGCGGCCTCGCCGAGGAAGAGGAGGAGAATTCGCTGGCGCGTCGCGCCCAGCGCGCGCAACAGGCCGATCTCGGTGGTGCGTTCGGCCACCGAGATGGTGAGGATGGTGAGGATGCCCACGCCGCCCACCACCAGCGAAATGGCGCCGATCGCCGCCACGGCGAAGGTGATCGCCTCCAGGATCGTGCCGAACACCTCCAGCATCTTCTGCTGCGGCGTGATGGTGAAATCCTCGGCGCCATGGCGAGCCACCAGCACCCGCCGGATGCCGTCCTCGACCTCCGCCAGCGGCGCGGTCGGCTCGTAGAGGACGTGGATCTCCATCAGGCTTTCGCGGTTGAACATGTCCAGGGCACGGGCGGTCGGGACGTACACGGTGTCGTCCAGGTCGAAGCCCAGCACCTGTCCCTTGGATTCCATCACGCCGATCACCCGGTAGCGTTCGCCGCCGACGCGCATGCGCTGTCCGAGCGGGCTTGCGCCGCCGAACAGTTCCTTCGCCACCTTCGAGCCGAGCACCACCAGCGCGCGCGCCGCGTGCGGGTCGTCGCGCGGCAGGAACTCGCCCGCCGCGACGCGCATGCTCAGCGTGCGCGCGAAGTCGGGGCCGGCGCCGTAGATGGTGGTGCGCCGGGTCCGGCCCTCGAAGTTGAGTTCCCCGTTGCCCTGGACCACGGGGTCCGAGAGCAGCACATGGGGCGCGCGCCGCAGCGCGGTGGCATCGTCGATGGACAGCGGCCGGATGGTGTTGACCGCGCCGAGCGACGCGCCGTGGGTCTGGGTGCGTCCGGGGGTGACGCTGATCAGGTTGGTGCCGAACTGGCTGAACTCCGCGATCACAAAGCGGTGCAGGCCCTGGCCGATGGCGGTGAGCAGGATCACCGCGGCGATGCCGATGGCGATGCCAAGCGCGGTGAGGAAGCTGCGCATCCGCAGCGCGGTCAGCGAGTCCAGGATGAAGCGCGTGGCGTCGGCGATTCTCATCGGCGGCTCATCTTCGGGACAGGGCTCTTACGGGATCCAGCCGCGCCGCGCGCCGCGCGGGTGCCAGCGAGAACAGGATCGAGGTGGCGAGCGCGGTGGCTGGCGCCGCGGCGAGCGCCCAGAGGGGCGGGGAGAAGGGGATGTCCGGGTAGGCCTGCGAGACCAGCAGCTGGATGAGCTTGCCCGCGGCCAGCCCCAAGGCCGCGCCGCCCAGCGCCAGCATCACCGCCTCGGCAAGGAACACGGCGCGCACCTGCGCCCCGCTCGCGCCCAGCGCCTTCAGCAGGCCGATCTCGGCGCGCCGCTGCGTGACGCTGATGAGCATCACGTTCATCACCAGGACGCCCGCCACGGCCAGGCTGATGGCCGCCAGCCCGCCCACCGCGAGCGTGAGCGCGGTCAGGATCCGGTCGAAGGTGGCGAGCACCGCATCCTGCGTGATCACGGTGACGTCGCGCTCGCCCCCGTGCCGTTCCTTCAGGATCGCCTCGATGTCGGCCTGCGCGAGCGGGATGCTGGCGCGGCTCTTGGCCTCGGCCAGGATGCGGAACAACGCCTCGGTGTTGAACAGGGCCTGCGCCGCGGCCACCGGGACGATGACGATCTCGTCGGTGTTGAAGCCGAGAGACTCGCCCTGCTTGGCGAGGACGCCGATGACGCGAAAGCGCCGCTCGCCGATGCGCAGCCACTCGCCCAGCGGCGGGCTCGTGCCGAACAGTTCGCTCGCGACCTTGCCGCCGATGACGCACACCGCCGCGGGGTGGCGCGGATCCCCCTCGGGCAGGAAGCGGCCCTGCGCCATGGCCATGCTGCGGATTTCCTTCAGCTCCGCGGTCGAGCCCAGCACCGGCGTCTCGCGCCGGCGGGAGCCGTAGTGCACGTCGCCGGCGCCGACAATCAGCGGCGCGATGCGGCGCACCGCGTGGCTGCGCGCCACCGCGAGCGCGTCATCGAGGGTCACGTCGCGCGGCGTGCGCCCGACCAGCACGCCCGGCATGGCGCCGGCGGTCTCGCTGCGGCCCGGGAGCACGATCACCAGGTTGCTGCCCAGGGACCCGAACTGGTTGACCACGTACAGCCGGGCGCCTTCGCCGATGGCGCTCACCGCGACCACCGCGGCAACGCCGATGGACATGGCGAGCAGGATCAGCAGCGTGCGCGCGCGGGCACCCGACAGCGACTGCCAGGCGAAGGCGGCGAGGTCGGCTGCGCGCATGGCCGGCCGGGGCCTCAGCCTTTCTCGTCGGCGACGATGGCGCCGTCCACCATGCGGATGCGCCGATGCGCGCGCGCGCCGATCTCGGCGTCGTGCGTGACCAGGATCAGGATCGCGCCGGCGTGGTGCGCGCGCTCGAGCACCGTCATCACCTCCTGGCCGGTGTGGCGGTCCAGGTTTCCGGTCGGCTCGTCGGCAAGGATCACCGCGGGCGCGAGCGCCAGGGCGCGCGCGATGGCGACCCGCTGGCACTGCCCGCCGGAGAGTTCGCTTGGCCGGTGCGCCGCGCGCTCCTCCAGCCCGTACTCGGCGAGGATGCGCGCCAGCCGGCGGCGGCGCTCCTCCGGTGGCACGCCCGCGAGCATCATCGGCAGTTCGATGTTCTGCCCGGCCGTGAGGCGCGGCACCAGGTGGAAGAACTGGAACACGAAGCCCAGTTTCTCGCGGCGCACCTGCGCGGTCTCGTCGTCCGAGAGCGAGGTGACGTCGCGGCCATCGAGCCGGTAGCGGCCGGCGTCGGGCCGGTCGAGCAGGCCGATGACGTTGAGCAGCGAGGACTTGCCCGAGCCGGAGGGTCCCATGATGGACAGGTATTCGCCGGCGGCGACCGCCAGGTCCACGCCACGCAGGGCGTGGACTTCCTCGCCGCCCACGCGGAAGACGCGCTCGATGCCGGCAAGGTCGATCACGATCAGCTTGTCACTGCCTGCGGGCCGGGCTTTCCTGCGCGCCTTCCGCCTCGGCGAGGGCGCCCGCCTTGACACCGGCACGCTCCAGCGAGGTCACCACGCGCTCGCCCGCCGTGAGCCCCGCGCGGATTTCGGTGTGCTCCCAGTTCGCCAGCCCCGGCTCGACGCGGCGCTCTTCCAGCCGGCCGCCGGCACCCAGGGCGAGCACCTTGTTGCCGGGCATCAGCGCACCGGTCGGGATGCGCAGCACGCCATCGCGTCCGGTGACGACCACCTCGATGTCGGCGCTGTAGCCCACCAGCAGGTGGCGCGATTCGACGGCGGTGTCGAACTCGACCTCCACCTCCACCGTGCGCGCCTGCTTCTCCAGCGCCAGCACGTAGGGCGCGATGCGGCGCACGCGGCCCGCAAAGGGCTTGCCGCGGTAGGCGTCCAGGGTAATGCGCGCCGGCATGCCGGTCTTCAACTGCGCCGCGTCCACTTCGTCGATCGGCGCGGTGACGTACAGGCAGGAGTCGTCGATGAGGTCGATCGCGGGCAGGGTGGGGATCCCCGGCGGCGAGGGCGTGAGGTACTCGCCGACCTCGCCGTTGATGTCGGCGACAATGCCGGCAAAGGGCGCGCGCAAGGTGGTGCGCGAGGTATCCGCGACCGAGGCGCGGATGCGCGCGTCGGCCTCCTTCACCTGGGCGCGCGCGCTGTCGCAGCCCGCGGCGCGGGCCTTCGCCTCGCTCTCGGCGCGGTCCAGCCGGTCCTCCGAAACGAAACCCTGCTTGCGCAAGTCGCGCGTCCGGGCCGCCTCGCGCGCCGCGTTCTCCGCCATCAGGCAGGCTTCGTTCACGCGCGAGCGCGCCGACAGCAGCTGCTCACGCGACACGCGCTCCCGGGCCGAAAGGTCATCGCTCCAGAGCTGCAGCAGCAACTGTCCCTGCCTTACCCGCTCGCCCTCGCGCACCGCGAGCTTCTCGATGCGGCCGCCCAGCGGCGCCGAGATCTTGGCGCGCCGGCAGGCGGCGACCGATCCGGCGCGGGTATTGGCGACGGTCGCCTCGACGCGGCCGGCTTGCGCCGCGGCGACCAGCACCCGCACCGGCACCGGGCGGGTGGCCTTCCAGGCGGCGAAGCCCAGCGCGGCCAGCACGGCGAGCGCGGCCACCCAACGCAGGCTGCGGGGAATCGTCATGCTGGCAGGATGAGCGGACGCAGGTCCGGCGTCAAACGCCCCGCTCAGCCCTTGCGCTCGCGCGCCGGCACCAGCAGCACCGGCACCGGGCTGTAGCGCAGGACGAGCTCGGCATCGCTGCCCAGCAGCGCGCGTTGCACGCCGCGCCGCCCGTGCGTGCCCATCACGATCAGGTCGGCGCGCCACTTCTTCGCCTGCTTCACGATCGCGTCCGCGACGCGGCCGCCGAAATCCTCGACCACCACGCAGTCGGGCTTCGTTCCGGCGGCATGCGCGCGCCGCGCCACCGCCGCGAGCGTCTTGCGGCCCCCTGCGCGCATCGATTCCAGCAGCGGGCCGATGCTCGCGCCCATCTCGGGCGCCGCGATCACCGCGTACTCCTCGACGACGTGCAGCAGGCAGAGCTTCGCCTTGTTCTCCTTCGCGAGCCTGAGCGCCTCGCCCAAGCCGCGCATCGAGGTCGCGCCGCCGTCCACCGGTACCAGGATTCTCTTGTAGGCCATGTCGCTTCTCCTTAACGATTACGCCAGAATTGTTCCATCTCGAGGTATGTAAACGACGCCGACCACGCGATCAGCACGAATCCGGTCAGCGCCTCCGTGCCCGCGAGCAGCCGGATCGGGCCCACGGGCGCAAGGTCGCCGTAGCCGACCGTGGTAAAGGTGACGACCGAGAAGTAGACCGCATCCAGCAGCTGCAGCGGGCCGGGGCCCACCATGCCGCTGTCCGGGATCTGCAGCAGCAGCCAGTAGGCAAGGCCGAAGATCCAGACCTCCAGGATGTGCAGGCCGAGGACCGAGCCGATGCCATAGAGCACCTTCGTGCGCCGGCGCACGCCGAGGCGCGCCAGGCCGCGGGACACCAGCACCAGGCCCTCGTAGTGGAGCAACACCGAGATCACGACCGCGGAGACCGACGCGCAGGCGATCGCCGTGTTGACCAGCCAGTTGTCGTAGCTCAGGGCGATGCCCCGGAGAGAATCAGTGCTTGACCGCGAGCAGCGCTTCCAGCGCCTCGCTGTCGCGGATGCGCACGTGCTTCTGGTTCACTTCCAGCAGCCCGTCCTCCTGGAACTTGGAGAACAGCCGGCTCACGGTTTCCAGCTTCAGGCCCAGGTAGCTGCCCAGCTCCTCGCGCGTCATGCGCAGGTGGAAGTCCGAGGCCGAGTAGCCGCGGCGCGTGAAGCGGCGCGACAGGTTGAGCAGGAAAGTCGCCAGGCGTTCCTCGGCGCGCATCGATCCGAGCAGCATCATCACGCCGTGGTCGCGCACGATCTCGCGCGACAGCACCGAGTGCAGGTGGCGCTGCAGCGCCGGCACCTCGCGCGCCATCTCCTCGACCAGGGCGAAGGGCATGACGCAGACCTCGCTGTCCTCCAGCGCAATGGCGGCGCCGTTGTAGCTGCCGGTGCCCACGCCGTCCATGCCGAGCAGTTCGCCGCCCATGAAGAAGCCGGTCACCTGCTCGCGGCCCTCGCGATCGACGACGCTCGACTTGAAGAACCCGACCCGCACCGCGTAGACCGCGTTGAAGGCGTCGCCGGCGCTGAACAGCGCCTCGCCGCGCCTGACGCGGCGCCGCGCGTAGACCACGTGCTCCATGCGCTGCATGTCCCCGGCGCACAGGCCCGCGGGCAGGCACATCTCGCGCAGGTTGCAGCTGGAGCAGCTGACTTCGTGCCTGGCGCGCGGCGAGGCGGCGGGATGGAGCTGGATCGTGGCGGGCATGGCTGGGTCTCCCTGGCTAGTGAAGATGGGCGGCTCGGCGCGCGAGCACTTCCTTGACGCGGCCGAACTCGGTGCTTTTGTCGAAGACATCGCGCGCGCCAAGGCGCAGCGCCATGCCGCGGTAGGGCTCCCCGGCGTAGCTGGAGCAGAGGTAGACGTCGATCTCGGGGGCATTCGCGTGCAGCGCGCGCAGCACCTCCAGCCCGTTGCCCTGGCGCAGGCGCAGGTCAAGCAGCACCACGTCGGGATGCCTGGCGAGCACCTCGCGCACGGCATCGGCGGCGGTGTCGGCGTAGCCCACGGTGCGCAGGCCGGGGATGTCGGACAGGCCGGCGCGGATGCGGCCCCTGATCAGTTCCGAGTCCTCGACGAGGAAGACGCGGAGTTCGGGTTGGATGGCCTGTGCTTTCATGCCACGCAGTCTGCGCGGCGAGGGGCGGGGGCGGTATCGGCGGGGGGCGCGGCGAAGGGTGGGAAAAGGCAGGCCGCAGGGGTAGGAATTGTCCGAGCGCGTCCAGCGGCCGGGGCGCGTGGCGGTCTGGCGATCCCCGGGTTAGACTGCGCCCCGCTTTTCGGCCGGGAGGGGACGCGCGGTCGTTCGGTTTCGTGTCCCGGCCCCGGAGCGTTCCATGGAAGCCCTGCTCGTCTCGACCGGCATAGTCGCCCTTGCGGAAATCGGCGACAAGACCCAGCTCCTCACCCTCGTACTGGTCGCCCGGTACGGCAAGCCCTGGCCGATCATCGCGGGCATTGTCGTGGCGACGCTCGTGAACCATGGCATCGCGGGCCTGGCGGGGGCAGGGTTGCTGCGGGCAATCGGTCCGGAGGCCATGCGCTGGGTCCTCGGGGTCTCGTTCATCGCCATGGCCGCGTGGATGCTCATTCCGGACAAGCTCGACGGCGACGGCAGCGCTCGTCGCAGGATGGGCGGGACTTTCGTCACGACCACGTTCCTGTTCTTCCTCGCAGAGATCGGGGACAAGACGCAGATCGCGACCATCGCGCTCGCGGCACGCTTTGACTCCCTCGCAGCCGTCGTCATCGGTACGACGCTGGGAATGGTCCTTGCCAATGCGCCAGTGGCATTTTTCGGCGAGGCCCTGGTGAGGCGGTTCCCGGTGCGCGCGGTCCACATCGTCGCCGCTCTCGTTTTCGTCGCACTGGGCGCCGGGGTGCTTGTCTTCGGATAGCGCAGGCCGGGGGTCCCGGGAACCGACTAGGTGAGGCCGTTCTCCATGGCGTAGCGCACCAGGTCAGCGGTGCTGCCCAGGTTGAGCTTCTGCTGGATGTGGGTCTTGTGGGTGCTGACGGTTTTCACCGACAGGTGCAGCTTGTCGCCGATCTCCGTGAGGCTGAGCCCGGAGACGATGAGGCGGAGAATCTCGAACTCGCGATCCGACAGGGTCGAGTGCGGCGCGGCGGTTCCGCCCTGCGTGGACGCCAGCAGCTGCTCCGCCGCCGCCTCGCTGATGTGCACTCCGCCCGCCGCGATCTTCCGTATCGCCGCCACCAGCTGTTCCGACGCGGCATCCTTGGTCAGATAGCCCGACGCGCCGGCCTTCAGCGCCCGCGCCGCGTACTGCTTTTCCCCGTGCATGGACAGCACCAGTACGCGCAGTTTCGGCTTCTCCAGCTTCACCCGCTTGACGAGGTCGATGCCCGAGAGCCCGGGCATGGACATGTCCAGGATCGCGACGTCGAACCCGGCGGCCTTCACCAGCGCCAGCGCCTCGTCGCCATTGGCCGCCTCGCCCTCTACGCGGATGTCCGCAGTGGCCCCCAGGAGCTGCTTCAGGCCCTCGCGCACCAGCTGGTGGTCGTCGGCGAGCAGGACGCGGATCATGCCGCCGCCTTGTCGCCGGCGGGAAGCCGCACCAGCACCCGCGTGCCGCCGCGCGGCGCGTGCCCGATCTCGAGCGTGCCGCCGAGGTAGCGCACGCGCTCGCGCATGCCCTTGACGCCGAGCGAGCGCGATTTTGCGAGTGACGCTTCGTCGATGCCGCAGCCGTCGTCCTCCACCTCCAGGCGCAGCACCGGGCCGTCGCAGTCCAGCGTCACCCAGGCGAGCTTCGCCTGCGAGTGGCGCGCGATGTTGGTGAGCGATTCCTGCAGTACCCGGTAGAGCGTGGTCGCGATGGGGCGGGCGATTTCGCCGGCTTCCTCCAGCTGCACGCGGGCCTCGACCCGCACGCCCGAGCGCGCGGCGAAATCATCGGTGAGCCAGGTCACCGCGTCGGGCAGGCCCAGGTCATCCAGCATCAGCGGCCGCAGCTCGGCCGAGATGCGGCGCACCGAAATCACGGTGCGGTCGACCAGCGCGTTCATCTCCCCGGCCTTGGCGGCGAGCGCGGCCTCGCCCGCGGGCAGGCGCGCGCGCAGCCACGACAGGTCCATCTTGAGCGCGGTGAGCAGCTGGCCCAGCTCGTCGTGCAGCTCGCGCGCGATGAGCGTCTTCTCTTCTTCGCGCGCCTCCAGTACCCGGGCCGAGAGCTCGCGAAGTTCGTCCTGCTGGCGCCGCAACTGGTCCTCGGACTGCTTGCGCAGGGTAACGTCGCGCAGGATCACGGTGTAGAAGTGACCGGCGTCCGTGCCGGCCTGCGAGATCGAGGCCTCGATAGGGAACTCGGCGCCGTCGGCGCGCAGCGCCCACAGCGTGGTGGTGTCGCCCATCTTGCGGCTGGTGACGCCGGTGCGGCCGAAGTCCTCGACGTGGCCGTGGTGCAGGTTGCGGAAGCGCGCCGGGATGAAGCGCTCGAGCGTCCCGCCCAGCGCGTCTTCGCGACGGCAGCGGAAGATCGCCTCGGCGGCGCGGTTGAACAGCACCACGCGCTGCGCGGCGTCCACCGTGATGATCGCGTCCATCGCCGAATCCACGACGGCTTCCAGGCGCGCCTGCACCTGGCCCAGGGCGAGGCGCTGCGACTCGCTGCGCAGGCCCAGGCGCACCACGAGGAATACCCCGGCGCCCAGCACCGCGAGGTCGAGAAAGACGTCGAGCGCCGTAAGCCAGGGCGTGCCCTGGTCCACGGTAAGGGCGGCGATGTTGAGCACCACCAGCGCCGCGGCGAAGCCAACCAGGGCGCCGATCTGCCAGGGTTTCACGCCCCGCCGCCCCTTTGACGCAGGTCAACGGGCGCGGAAACGCCGCCGGCATAGTTGTGCGCATGGCCCAAGCCGCCTCCGAACTGGTGATCGACCCGGTATTGATCCGGAGGTTCGACATCACCGGCCCGCGCTATACCTCCTACCCGACCGCAGACCGCTTTGTCGAAGCCTTCGGCGAGGCGGATTTCGCGCATGCGCTGGCCAAGCGCAATGTCGGCGGCATGAGCCAGCCGCTGTCGGTGTACGTCCACCTGCCGTTCTGCAGCAGCCTGTGCTGGTACTGCGGCTGCAACAAGGTGGTGACGAAGGACCATGGAAGATCAGCCAAGTATATCAAGTACTTGGGCAAGGAATTGGACCTCGTGGGCGCACTCATGGCGGCCCAGCCCGAGGCTGGCCGCGAGCTCTGCCAGTTGCACTGGGGCGGGGGTACGCCCACCTTCCTGTCGCGCGACGAAATGTCCGAACTGATGAGGATGCTGCTCGCGAAGTTCGAGCTCGCGCCGGACGCCGAGGTGTCCATCGAGGTCGACCCGCGCAGCACCGAACCTGGCCGGATGGCGTTCCTCGCCGCCCTGGGCTTCAACCGCGTCTCCATTGGCGTGCAGGACTTCGATCCGGCGGTGCAGGCCGCGGTGCACCGCATCCAGGGCGAGGACCTGACGCGGCGCGTGGTCGAGGAATCGCGCGCCGCCGGCTTCCGCTCGGTGAACCTGGACCTGATCTACGGCCTGCCGAAGCAGACGCTGGACAGCTTCAACGCCACGCTGGATCGCGTGCTGGACATCGCGCCGGACCGCATCGCGCTCTACAGCTACGCCCACCTGCCGGCGCTGTTCAAGCCGCAGCGCCGCATCCACGAGGCCGACCTGCCGCCGGCGGAAGCGAAGCTCGAGATCATGAGCCTTGCCATCGGCCGCCTGACGCGCGCCGGCTACACCTACATCGGCATGGACCATTTCGCGCGCCCGGAGGACGAACTCGCGGTGGCGCAGCGCCAGGGGCGCCTGCAGCGCAATTTCATGGGCTATACGTCCTACGCTGCGCAGTCCGGCGCCGACATACTGGGCTTCGGCGTCTCGGCGATCGGCAGCGTCGGGGCGGCCTACTACCAGAACGAGAAGGTGCTCGATGACTACTACGAGCGCCTGGACGCCGGCCACCTTCCGGTGATGCGCGGCCTGGAGCTGAGCCAGGACGACCTGGTGCGCCGCGCCGTGATCCAGTCCCTGATCTGCAACTTCCGCGTCTCCATCGAGGCCATCGAACTCGCCTGGCTGGTGGATTTCCGGCGCGCCTTCGCCGCCGAGCTGCAGGAGCTGGGCCGGCTCGAGCGCGACGGCCTGGTGGACATCCAGCCCGAGTGGATCGTGGTCACGCCGCGCGGCCGCCTGCTGGTGCGCGCCGTGTGCGCGGTGTTCGACAAATACCTGCGCCAGCGCCGCGAGCGCGCGGCGTATTCCAGGGTCATCTGACCATGGACGCCGGGCTGCTCCCGATGCTCGGCGCCATGCTTGCGGCCGGGCTTGCCTCCGGCGTGCACTGCGTGGGCATGTGCGGCGGCATCGTCGCCGCCTTCGATTCACGCCGCGTCGTTGCCATCGTCCCGGCCGGAAGGACGTGGACGCGTCGCATTGCATTCAACGCCGGGCGCGTCTCGACCTATGCAATCGCCGGCGCGATCGCCGGCGCCATCGGCACGGCGGCCTATGCCTCGGACGCGCTGCCCGCGCAAGCGACGCTGCAGGTGGTCGCCAGCATCGTGCTCGTCGTCATCGGCTTGCGCCTTGCGGGCGCCAGGCGGCTGCTCGCGCCGCTGGAAGCGCTGGGCGCGCCACTGTGGCGTCGCCTGCAACCGGCCGCGGCGCGGCTGATGCAGGCCCCTGGCCCCGCGGCCTCGTTCGCTGCCGGCCTCGCCTGGGGCTGGCTGCCCTGCGCGATGGTCTACGCGGCGCTCGCGGCGGCGGCGTTCTCTGGCGGGCCGGCCAACGGCGCGCTTGCGATGGCCGCCTTCGGCCTGGGCACGCTGCCGTTCCTGCTGGCCGCGGGGTGGCTTGCGAGGCGCCTGCAACGCTGGCGCCTCGCCGTCGGCGGCGTGGTGCTGGGATTCGGCGTGTATGGGCTTGCGCATGCGGGCGCCCTCGGGGATGGCATCCGCCAGGGCCTGTTGTGCCTGTGAGAGGAGGAGGACATGAGTGATGCGAAGGCGGAAGCCAGGCGGATCATCCTCGACGAGCACCGCTCGATTTCCGCGGTGCTCTCCGGCCTGAAGGACCTGGCGCGCCTGGCGCAGGACCCGAAGCTGAAACCCGGCTTCGACGCGCTGCGCGCCATGATCTACTACATCGACGCTTTTCCGGAGCGCATGCACCACCCGAAGGAGGACCGGTTCCTGTTCGCGAAGCTGCTCGAGCGCGACCCGTCGGCCCGCGCGCTGGTCGAGTTGCTGCAGTCCGAGCACGTGCAGGGCGCGAGCCTGGTGCGCGACCTGGAGCAATCGCTGCTCCAGTTCGAGGCACTGTGGCCGAACGGCGCGGCGGCGTTCGCCGCAGCGGTGGAGCGCTATGCGCGCTTCCACTGGGACCATATGCGGCGCGAGGAGCACCAGGTGCTGCCGATGTGCGAAGCGGCGCTCACCGCGGAGGACTGGGCGGTGATCCGCGCCGCCTTCGCCGGCAACGAGGACCCGATCGCCGACCTGCGGCAATCGGATTTCGCGAGCCTGTACCAGCGGATCCTTCGCCTCGCGCCCGCGCCGGTGGGAGTGGGGGCGTCCTGGCGCCAGGACGGTCGGCCGGGCTAGCTGATACGCTTGCCGCTGGCTTAGACCAGCGAATGGAGCGATGCAATGAGGGGATTGCGCGGCAAGCGGGCCATTGTCACCGGGGGCGCCGCCGGCATCGGCGCCGCGATCGTCGAGCGCTTCCGTGCCGAGGGCGCCGAGGTGGTGGTGTTCGACCTCAACGGCGAGCCGAAGGTGGACATCACCGACTACGCGGCGGTGCAGGAGGCCGTCGCCGCCGCGGGCCCGGTGGACATCCTGGTGAACAACGCCGGCTGGGACATGTTCAAGCCGTTCCTGAAGACCGACCCCGCCTTCTGGCAGAAGATCATCGCCATCAACCTGGTCGGGCCGATGAACCTGCTGCATTGCGTGCTGCCCGGGATGGTGGCGCGCGGCGGCGGCAAGGTGGTGAGCATCGCCTCGGACGCGGGGCGCGTCGGCTCCTCGGGCGAGGCGCCGTACTCGGCCTGCAAGGGCGGCATCATCGCGCTCACCAAGACGCTGTCGCGCGAACTCGCCACCAAGGGCGTGCGCCTGAACTGCGTTTGCCCGGGGCTCACGGAAACCGGCATGCTGGAGGCCTTCATGCAGGGCGCCGGCAACCCGGACAAGCTGCGCGAGGCCTACCGGCGCGCGGTGCCCATCGGGCGCCTGGGGAAGCCCGAGGACATCCCCGGCGCGGTGCTGTTCCTCTCCAGCGACGACGCCGAGTTCATCACCGGCCAGACGATCAGCGTCTCCGGCGGCCTGACGATGCACGGATAAACCAGGGACGCACCACGTTTTCCGGGGCCGGGCGCGCAGCCGGCCTCGATGTAACCGATCGGTTACATCAGCGGCAGACCAGGACCGGGATCCTCGAGTGCGCCAGGACCCTGGCGGTTTCGCTGCCGAGGATCAGGCCCGACAGGCCGCGCCGGCCGTGCGAGGCCATGACGATGAGGTCGCAGCGGCGCGCGCCCGCGGCGCGCAGGATCGCCTTCCAGGGATCGCCGCCGACGATGGACACCGCTTCGGCGGTCACGTTCCGCGCCCGCGCCTCCGCGCGCGCGGCGGCCAGCACGCCCCTGGCCGCCTTGTCCACCGCGCGCCCGTAGCCGGGCAGCTTCGCGAGGTCGATGCCGGTGGCCTGCAGGTAGGGCGACACGACGTGGACCACGGTGAGCCGCGCGCCAGAGGCCTGCGCCAGCTCCGCCGCGGCGCGCACTGCCCGCCGCGAGAGCGGCGAGCCGTCGGTGGCGGCAAGGATGCGCTGGTACATCGTCAGAGCTTCGGCGCGAGCGCGGCGCCGGTCGCGCGCTCGTGCTTCGTCTGGCAGGCGATGCAGCGCATCGACGCGGGGTTGGCGGCGAGGCGCGCGAAGGGAATGTCCTCCTCGCAGTCGGCGCACACGCCGAAGCCCGGCTCGTGGATGCGCTTGAGCGCCGCCTCCACCGCCTCGAGCGCCTTCGCGTCGCGCTCCAGGTCCGCGATGTCCAGGTCGCCCTCGAGGTCCGCGACCGCGTCGTCGTCGGTTTCCTGGCTGTGGTTGGCGAGCTTGCGGCGCCCGGCGAACTCCGCGCGCAGCCGCTCGGCCAGGTTCTGAAGGTCCCTTTGCAGGCGCTCGCGTTGCTCGATGGTCAGGTATTTCATCGGCAAACCAGCACCGGCACCTTGGAGTGCGTCAGCACCTTGGTGGTCTCGCTGCCCAGCACCAGCCCCGCCAGTCCCTTGCGACCGTGCGAGGCCATGACGATGAGGTCGCACTTCTTCGCCTTCGCGGTGCGGATGATGCCCTCCCAGGGACCGTACTGCGTGACCACCGCCTGCCGGGCGTTGATGCCGGCCGCAGCGGCCTGCTTCACCAGGACCGCCAGCGCCTTGTCGGCTTCACGCTGCGCCAGCTCCTCGTAGCGCTTGCGCGAGGCCTCCGGCACGTACAGGGCAGCTTCGCCGTACATCGCCATGCTGTAGGGGGCGAGGACGTAAAGGCCGGTGATCGCGGCGCCGCTCAGTTTCGCGATGCCGATCGCTTGCGTGATCGCTTTTCCCGACAGTTTCGAGCCGTCGGTGGGGACGAGGATGTGCTTGAACATGGGTGCAACCTCCTTGGATTGCGCAGGCTATACAGCCCCGCCGCATCGAGTCTTGACCTGCGTCAAAGGGGCCGGGCGGGAGCGCAGCCCAGCAGATTCGCGAGCCGCGCGGGCTGCGCCGCGATATCGGCCAGCGTGTAGGACTCGAGCACGGCGTAGAACGCTTCCATGGCATCGCCCAGGATCCGCGGCAACCGGCAGCCGCGCGCGATCCGGCAGCTCTGGCAGGCGCCCTCCAGGCAATCCGCCGGCCCGTCGCCGTGCTCGGTGAGCCGCACCACGCGCCCGATATTGATCTTCGCGGCGGGCCTGGCGAGGCAGATGCCGCCATTGCGGCCGCGCGTGTTCTCCAGCAGGCCATGCCGGCCGAGTTGGTGCGCCACCTTCACGAGGTGGTGCTCGGAGATGGCATAGGCCTCGGCGATCGCGCCGATGGTCACGCGTCGGTCCGGAACGGCCGCCAGGTACAGCAGCAGCCGAAGGCTGTAGTCGGTGAAGGTGCTGAGGCGCATCGAATCCCTGCCGTCACTGTGCACCGCGTTTCTTGGGGGTCGCTTGATGCAGGTCAAATCCGGCCGCGCCAGATCCGAAAAGATGCAATCCAAATACAGGATAAAGGACAGGAACCTTTCCATGAACAACCTGGCAGCAACGCACGTTCCTGGGCAAAGCAGGGCGCTGTGGTTCTCCACCGCCGCCTTCACCATCTGCTTCGCGGTGTGGACGATCTTCTCCATCATAGGCATCCAGATCAAGAAGGACCTGGGGCTAAACGAGACCCAGTTCGGCCTGCTGGTGGGCACCCCGATCCTGACCGGCTCGCTCATCCGCCTGATGCTGGGGGTCTGGACCGACCAGTACGGCGGGCGGCTGGTCTACACCATCGTCATGGTGAGCGCCGCGATCGCCACCTGGCTGCTCACCTTCGCCTACGACTACACCACCTTCCTCATCGCCGCGCTGGGCGTGGGCATCGCCGGCGGCTCCTTCGCGGTGGGCATCGCCTACGTGTCGCGCTGGTACCCGGCCGGGAAGCAGGGCGTGGCGCTGGGCATCTTCGGCGCCGGCAACGTCGGCGCCGCGGTCACCAAGTTCATCGCGCCGTTCGTCATGGTGGCCTTCGGCTGGAAGGCGGTCGCCGAGATCTGGGCGGCGGTGATCTTCCTCATGGCGATCGTGTTCTGGTTCGGCACCCGCGAGGACCCGGTCACCGCGGAGCGCCGCCGGCAGGGTGCGAAGCCCGAGCCGCTCTCGGCCATGATCGAACCGCTGAAGAACATCCAGGTCTGGCGGTTTTCCCTGTACTACTTCTTCGTCTTCGGCGCCTTCGTGGCGCTGGCCCTGTGGCTGCCGCGCTACCTCATGGGCGTCTACAGCCTGGACATCAAGACCGCTGGCATGATCGGCGCCGCGTACTCCATTCCCGCGTCCATCTTCCGCGCCTACGGCGGCCACCTGTCGGACAAGTTCGGCGCCCGGACGATCATGTACTGGACCTTCGGCGTGTCGACCCTGGTGGCCTTCGTGCTGTCCTATCCGCCGACGCAGTACGTGGTGAAGGGCATCCAGGGGCCGCTCACCTTCACCATGGAGACCGGGCTGGTCACCTTTACCGTGCTCGTGTTCATCCTCGGTTTCTTCATGAGCCTGGGCAAGGCGGCGGTGTACAAGCACATCCCGGTGTATTACCCGAAGCACGTCGGCCCGGTGGGCGGGGTGGTTGGGCTGGTCGGGGGCCTGGGCGGCTTCATCCTGCCGATCACCTTCGGGGCACTCAACGACCTCACGGGAATCTGGACCAGCTGCTTCATGCTGCTGTTCCTGGTCGCTGCGGTGTCGTTGCTCTGGATGCACTTCGCCATCCGCGCCATGGAGCACGCCGCGGTGGGCAAGGACCTCAAGGCGCTGCCCGAGCTGCCCGAGATGCAGGAGATCCACGAGGGCAAGCACGTCGGGGTGCTGGGTGAGAAGCGGCTCGAGGACTGGCGGCCCGAGGACAAGGCGTTCTGGGAATCCACCGGGCGCGGCATCGCGCGCCGCAACCTGCTGATATCCATCCCCGCGCTGCTGTTGTCCTTCGCGGTGTGGATGGTGTGGTCGGTCGTGGTGGCGAAGCTGCCTTCCATCGGCTTCAAGTACACCACCGACCAGCTGTTCTGGCTGGCGGCGCTGCCCGGGCTTTCGGGCGCGACGCTGCGCATCTTCTATTCCTTCATGGTCCCGATCTTCGGCGGCCGCCTGTGGACCACGCTCGCAACCTGGTCGCTGGTGCTGCCCGCGGTCGGCATCGGCATGGCGGTGCAGCAGCCGGGCACGCCCTACTGGGTGTTCCTGGTGCTGGCGCTGCTGTGCGGTTTCGGCGGCGGCAATTTCGCCTCGTCCATGGCCAACATCTCGTTCTTCTACCCGAAGGCGGAGAAGGGCAATGCGCTGGCGCTGAACGCCGGCCTGGGCAACCTGGGGGTGAGCGTGGTGCAGTTCATGGTGCCCCTGGCGATCACCGCTGGCGTGTTCGGCTGGCTGGGCGGCGAGCCGGTGATGGTGAAGGGCCCGGGTGGCGAGAGCCCGGTGTGGCTGCAGAACGCGGGCTTCATCTGGGTACCGTTCATCGTCGCCTCCGCCTTCGCGGCCTGGTTCGGCATGAACGACCTCGCCTCGGCGAAGGCCTCGTTCGCCGAGCAGGCGGTGATCTTCCGCCGCCGCCACAACTGGATCATGTGCTGGCTCTACACCGGGACCTTCGGCTCCTTCATCGGCTACTCGGCCGGCTTTCCGCTGCTGGCGAAAACCCAGTTTCCGGATGTGGATGCGCTGAAGTACGCGTTCCTGGGCCCCCTGGTGGGCGCGCTGTCGCGCTCGCTCACCGGCTGGGTGTCGGACCGCTGGGGCGGCGGGCGGGTCACCTTCTGGGTGTTCATCGTCATGGCGGCCGGGGTCTACGGGGTGCTGCATTTCCTGGAGGCGAAGAACTTCGCCGGCTTCTTCGCCATGTTCCTGCTGCTGTTTTTCGCCACCGGCGTGGGCAACGCCTCCACCTTCCAGATGATCCCGGTGATCATAGGCAAGGAACTGGAGCGGCTGATGCCGGAGCTCGATGTCGAGGCGCGCCGCCGCCAGGCCGACAAGGAATCCGCCGCCATCATCGGCTTCACCTCGGCGATCGCGGCCTACGGCGCGTTCTTCATCCCGAAGAGCTACGGCACCTCGATCGCGCTCACCGGCAGCCCGCAGGCGGCGCTGTGGGGGTTCTTCTTCTTCTATCTCAGCTGCATCTTCATCACCTGGTGGATCTACACCCGCCCGCAGGGGCTGCTGCACGACATCGAAAAGGCGCGCGCATGAGCCATTTCCTCGACCGACTGAAGTACTTTTCCAACCCGCGCGAGGATTTCGCGGGCGGCTTCGGCCGCACCAACGGCGAGGACCGCACCTGGGAGGACGCCTACCGCAACCGCTGGGCGCACGACAAGATCGTGCGCTCCACGCACGGGGTGAACTGCACCGGTTCGTGCTCCTGGAAAATCTACGTCAAGGGCGGCATCGTCACCTGGGAGACGCAGCAGACCGACTACCCGCGCACGCGCTGGGACATGCCCAACCACGAGCCGCGCGGTTGCGCCCGGGGGGCGAGCTACAGCTGGTACCTGTACAGCGCCAACAGGGTGAAGTACCCACTGGTGCGCGGGCGGCTGCTCAGGCGCTGGCGCGAGGCGCGGGCGACGCAGGGGCCGGTGGAGGCCTGGGCATCCATCGCCGGTTCGGATGCCGCGCGCCGCGACTATCAGAGCGTGCGCGGCATGGGCGGCTTCGTGCGCTCGAGCTGGGACGAGGTCAACGAGCTCATCGCCGCCGCCAACGTCCACACCATCAAGCGGCACGGGCCGGACCGCGTCATCGGCTTCTCGCCGATCCCGGCCATGTCCATGGTCAGCTACGCCGCCGGCAGCCGGTATCTTTCGCTCATCGGCGGCGTGTGCATGAGCTTCTACGACTGGTACTGCGACCTGCCGCCCTCCAGCCCGCAGGTCTGGGGCGAGCAGACCGACGTGCCCGAGTCCGCCGACTGGTACAACTCCGGCTACATCATCGCCTGGGGCTCGAACGTGCCGCAGACGCGCACGCCGGACGCGCACTTCTTCACCGAGGTGCGCTACAAGGGCGCGAAGACGGTGGCGGTGACGCCGGACTATTCGGAAGTCGCCAAACTCTCCGACATCTGGCTGCATCCGAAGCAGGGCACCGATGCCGCCATGGCCATGGCCATGGGCCACGTCATCCTCAAGGAGCACTACTTCGACCGGCGCAGCGCCTATTTCGACGACTACGCGCGCCGCTACACCGACCTGCCGATGCTGGTGATGCTCAAGGAGCAGGTGCTGCCCGGCGGCGAAAAGGTCATGGTGCCGGATCGCTACCTGCGCGCCTCCGATTTCGACGGCGGACTCGGCCAGGCCAACAATCCGGACTGGAAGACCGTGGCGTTGGATGCCGCGGGCAAGGTGGTGGTGCCCAACGGCGCCATCGGATTTCGCTGGGGGCCGGACGGCCGCGCCGACCAGGGACAGTGGAACCTCGAAGAGAAGGACGCGCAGGGCGGTGGCGAGGCGAAGCTCCGGCTGTCGCTGCTCGAGGGCGAAGGCAAGGACACCGCGCAGGTCGGCTTCCCGTACTTCGGCGGCATCGTCAGCGAGCACTTCCCGAACAACGCGCTCAAGGGCGCGAATGCGGACGTGCTGGTGCGCACAGTGCCGGTGCAGCGCGTCATGACCGCGCAGGGCGAGGCGCTGGTGGCCACCGTGTTCGATCTCCAGGCCGCCAACTACGGCGTCGCCCGGGGGCTGGCCGGTGAACTGGCCGCCGGCAGCTACGACGACGACACGCCGTACACGCCGGCCTGGCAGGAGCGCATCACGGGGGTGCCGCGCGCCCAGGTGATCGCGGTGGCGCGCGAGTTCGCGCAGAACGCGGAAAAGACGCAGGGCCGCTCGATGGTGATCATCGGCGCCGCCATGAACCACTGGTACCACAGCGACATGAACTACCGCGGCATCATCAACATGCTGATGCTGTGCGGCTGCATCGGCAAGTCGGGCGGCGGCTGGGCGCACTATGTCGGCCAGGAGAAGCTGCGGCCGCAGACCGGATGGACCGCGCTCGCCTTCGCGCTCGACTGGATCCGCCCGCCGCGCCAGCAAAACAGCACCAGCTTCTTCTACGCCCACACCGACCAGTGGCGCTACGAGAAACTCGGAGTCGGGGAAGTGCTCTCGCCGCTGGCGGACAAGAAGCTGTTCGGCGGCAGCATGATCGACTACAACGTGCGCGCCGAGCGCATGGGCTGGCTGCCCTCGGCCCCGCAACTGCAGACCAACCCGATGCAGGTGGTGCGCGACGCGCAGGCCGCGGGCCTGGACGCGAAGGAGTACGCGGTCAAGTCGCTCAAGGACGGTTCGCTCAAGCTGAGCTGCGAGGATCCCGACAACCCGGCCAACTGGCCGCGCAACTTGTTCGTCTGGCGCTCCAACCTGCTGGGTTCCAGCGGCAAGGGGCACGAGTACTTCCTCAAGCACCTGCTGGGCACCAGCCACGGCGTGCAGGGCAAGGACCTCGGTGCCGGCGACGCCAAGCCCCAGGAAGTGAAGTGGCACGAGCAGGCGCCCGAGGGCAAGCTCGACCTGCTGGTGACGCTCGATTTCCGCATGAGCACCACCTGCCTGTATTCCGACATCGTGCTGCCCACCGCCACCTGGTACGAGAAGAACGACCTCAACACCAGCGACATGCACCCGTTCATCCACCCGCTGTCCACCGCGGTGGACCCGGCCTGGCAGTCGAGGAGTGACTGGGAGATCTACAAGGGCTTCGCGAAGGCATTCAGCGAGGTCTGCGTGGGGCACCTTGGTGTCGAGAAGGAACTGGTGCTGACGCCGCTGATGCACGACACCCCGGCCGAACTGGCGCAGGCGCTGGACGTAAAGGACTGGAAGCGCGGCGAGTGCGAGCTGGTGCCGGGCAAGACCGCGCCGCAGATGACCGTGGTCGAGCGCGACTATCCGAACGTCTACAAGCGCTTCACCGCGCTGGGGCCGCTGATGGGAAAGCTCGGCAACGGCGGCAAGGGCATCGGCTGGAACACGCAGGATGAAGTGCGGCAGCTGGGCGAATTGAACGGCCTGGTCAGCGCCGAGGGCGCGAGCCAGGGTATGCCCAGGATCGTGACCGACATCGACGCCTGCGAGGTCGTGCTGCAGCTGGCGCCGGAAACCAATGGCCATGTCGCGGTCAAGGCGTGGCAGGCGCTGGGCAAACAGACCGGACGCGACCACGTCCACCTGGCGATCCACCGCGAGGACGAGAAAATCCGCTTCCGCGACATCCAGGCGCAGCCGCGCAAGATCATCTCCTCGCCGACCTGGAGCGGGATCGAATCCGAAACGGTCTCGTACAACGCGGGCTACACCAACGTCCACGAGCTGATTCCGTGGCGCACCCTCACCGGCCGCCAGCAGTTCTACCAGGACCATCCCTGGATGCGCGCCTTCGGCGAGGGTTGCGTCAGCTACCGGCCGCCGGTGGACCTGAAGACCACCGCCGGGATCCATGGTGTCAAGAGCAACGGCAACCCGGAAATCCTGCTCAACTTCATCACGCCGCACCAGAAATGGGGCATCCACTCGACCTATACCGACAACCTGATGATGCTCACGCTGAGCCGCGGCGGTCCCTGCGTCTGGCTCTCGGAGGACGACGCGAAGCGCGCCGGCATCGTGGACAACGACTGGATCGAGCTCTTCAACCTCAACGGCGCGATCGCGGCGCGGGCGGTGGTGAGCCAGCGGGTCAATCCGGGCATGGTGATGATGTACCACGCGCAGGAGAAGATCGTGAACACGCCGGGGTCCGAGATCACCGGCGCGCGCGGCGGCATCCACAACTCGGTGACGCGCATCGTGTTGAAGCCCACGCACATGATCGGCGGCTACGCGCAGCTCAGCTACGGCTTCAACTACTACGGCACCATCGGCACCAACCGCGACGAATTCGTGGTGGTGCGCAAGATGGACAAGGTGGACTGGCTGGACACCCCGGCCACGACCATCCCCGCGCTCGACGCCCAGCAGGCCTGAGGACAGGAGCACAACACGATGAAAGTTCGCGCGCAGATCGGCATGGTGCTCAACCTGGACAAGTGCATCGGCTGCCACACCTGTTCGGTCACCTGCAAGAACGTCTGGACCAGCCGCCCGGGCATGGAGTACGCCTGGTTCAACAACGTCGAGACCAAGCCCGGCATTGGCTACCCGAAGGAATGGGAGAACCAGGACAAGTGGAACGGCGGCTGGGTAAGGAAGGCGAGCGGCGCCATCGAGCCCCGGCAGGGCGCGAAGTGGAAGCTGCTAATGAAGATTTTCTCCAACCCCAACCTGCCGCAGATCGACGACTACTACGAGCCCTTCACCTTCGACTACGACCACCTGCAGTCGGCGCCCGAGATGAAGGCGGCGCCGACCGCGCGGCCGCGCAGCCTGATCACCGGCAAGACCATGGACAAGATCGTCTGGGGCCCGAACTGGGAGGAAATCCTGGGCGGCGAGTTCGCCAAGCGCGGCCGGGACCGGAATTTCGAAGACATCCAGAAGGACATCTACGGCCAGTTCGAGAACACCTTCATGATGTACCTGCCGCGGCTGTGCGAGCACTGCCTCAACCCGGCCTGCGTCGCGAGCTGCCCGTCGGGCTCGATCTACAAGCGCGAGGAAGACGGCATCGTGCTGATCGACCAGGACAAGTGCCGCGGCTGGCGCATGTGCGTGAGCGGCTGCCCCTACAAGAAAATCTACTACAACAGGAAGAGCGGCAAGGCCGAGAAGTGCATCTTCTGCTACCCGCGCATCGAGGCGGGCCAACCGACCGTGTGCTCGGAGACCTGCGTCGGACGCATCCGCTACCTGGGCGTACTGCTGTACGACGCCGACCGCCTCCAGGAAGCGGCCAGCGTCGAGCACGACCGCGACCTGTACCGCGCGCAGTTGGACATCGTCCTCGACCCCAACGACCCGAAGGTCGTCGCGCAGGCCGCGCGCGACGGCATCCCCGACAACTGGATGGAGGCCGCGCGCTCGAGCCCGGTCTACAAGATGGCCGTGCAATGGAAGGTCGCGCTGCCGCTGCACCCGGAGTACCGGACGCTGCCGATGGTCTGGTACGTCCCGCCGCTCTCGCCGATCAGCGCCGCCGCCAACGCGGGGCATCTCGGCCGCAACGGCGAGATCCCCGACGTCAAGCAATTGCGTATCCCGGTGCAGTACCTCGCCAATCTGCTGACCGCAGGCGACACCGCGCCGGTGGAGCGGGCGCTCGAGCGCATGCTCGCGATGCGCGCCTACCAGCGCGCGACGCACGTCGACCAGCGCACCGATACCGCGGTACTCGAGCAGGTGGGCATGGCGCAGGCGGAGGTGGAGGAGATGTACCAGGTGATGGCCATTGCCAACTACGAGGACCGCTTCGTCATCCCGAGCACGCACCGCGAATATGCCGAGAACGCCTTCAACGTCCGCGGCAGCTGCGGCTTCTCGTTCGGCAATGGCTGCTCCGAGGGCACAGGCGAGACGAGCCTCTTCGGCAGCGAGAAGAAACGCACCATTCCCATCAAGCTGGAGGTCTGACCATGACAGGACCAACCCTGCGCGTGCTCGCGGCCCTGCTGGGCTACCCGGACGCGTGCCTGCGCGCCGACCTGCCGGAGATGCGCGACATCCTGCGCCGCGAAGGCGCGCGCTCGCGTGAGCGGGAAACGGAACTCGCGGCCCTCATCGCCTCGCTCGAGCGCGCGGACGCGCTGGACTGCGAATCCGACTATGTCGAGCTGTTCGACCGCGGGCGCGGCACCTCGCTGCACCTGTTCGAACACGTGCACGGCGATTCGCGCGAGCGCGGGCGTGCCATGGTCGATCTCGCGAAGACCTA
>JBQTJX010000010.1:0-65072 GCA_052386675.1 Betaproteobacteria bacterium | reverse complement strand
GCGCGGTGGCGGTGGCGGTGCGCGGCACGTCGCCGAAGATCGCGATCTCGCCGATGATGTCGTTGCGCCCGAGGGTGTTGACGATGATCGGGCCGGTCGGCGTCGGCACGCTGATCTCGACCTTGCCCTCGATCACGATGTAGGCGGCGTCGCCCATGTCGCCGGCGTTGAACATCACCTGGCCGGGGCTGTAGGTCAGCCGCTCGGCGCTGAAGCACAGCAGCTTCTGCATCGCCGGCTGGATCTTGGCGAAGATCGGGAACTGCCGGATCAGTTCGACTTCCTGCTCAAGGCTCATCCGGTCCTCCTTTTCAGGTCCGGCGGGCTCGCGCTCTCGGTGAGCCGCCCGCGCTCCATCGTCAGCACCTTGGTGAAGCGCTCGGCGTACTCGGGCCGCGACAGCACCCAGGCCACGCCGCAGCCCTTGCGCTCGGCGAGCACGCCTTCCAGCACGCGCGCCTGCGACGCCGGGTCGAGCACCGCCGCCGCCTGGTCGAACACCAGCAGCGCCGGGCGCTTGAGCAGCGCGCGCACCATCGCCACCTTCTGCCGGTCGGCGGCCGCGAGGCGCGCGCCGCCGACGCCCACCAGGAAGTCGAGGCCGATCTTCACCACCAGCGGCCGCAGGCCGAGCTCGTCGAGCAGCTCGCGCTCCACCGTGGTGATGCGCGCCGCCGCGCCCGCCTGCCCGCTGACGATCTTGCCGAACAGGATGTTGTCCTGCAGCGTCGCCGAGCCGTTGTAGCGCCCGGGATCGAAGAACTCCACCGCGCTCTTCAACCCAGGGGGCAGGTGCTCGCGGAAGTAGCTGCGCGCCTTGAGCAGGCGGGCCTCGTAGGCCTCGTCCATCAGGCCGAGGCGGTGCCGCGCCGGGACCATCTTGAACGGCAGCGCGAGCAGCTGGTCGCGGTCGGCCTCGTCGATGGCGGCCAGGCCGTTCTCGGCGACGCGGCCGAGAATGGCCTTGAACTCGGGCAGGTCGTCCTGGCGGATGAAGCTGAAGCGCTCGAAGAACTCGTGTCCCGGCGGCAGCCCGCTGAAGAGCTCGACCATCGTTTCGGCGATCTTGTGGCCGGTCTTGAGCAGGTCCTCGGCGAGGCCGGTCTCGGCGAGCACGCTGCGCACGTAATCGTTGCGCGCCAGGTTCTCCATGTCGAATGCCTTGCCCACCGGGGTTCCGAACAGCAGGTTCTCGGCCACCGTGGCGTTGCGGTTGTAACGCTCGGCGTCGAAGTGCTCCACCAGCGCCTGCATCCCCGGCGCCGCCATGCGCGCGCGGATCGCGACCCGGGCGCGCAGCATGCCCTCGGCCAGCTGCGGGTGCTGCGCCGGGTCGAGCGCGCTGCGCAGGCCCAGCTCGAAAATGGTTTCCTCCAGGTCCACCACCCGCAGCACCTCGACGATGCGCGCCTCCAGGTCCTCGGGGCCGGTCGCCCCGGCCGCAGCGTAGTTGACCCAGTCGGCGTTGAAGTCGAGCAGCGTGGAATCGGTGCGCTTCGCCTCCTTCAGCTGGAACTCGCGCTCGGCGGCCGCCTCCGGGTCCGTGTACGCCGCCTCCCTGACCGGATAGTGCTTCAGGCCATAGACCAGGTTCTCCCGCACCGAGCTCGGGAACAGGTAGGCCGACGGCCCGACATAGCCGATGGCGCGTCCGGTGACCGCCTCCGGCGCCTTGACGATGTCGATGCCGCCCATCTCGACGCTGCCCGCCGTGGGCGGCACCAGGCGCGCCAGCAGCAGCGTCAGTTCGCTCGAACCGGAAGCCTGCGCGCCGAGGATCGCCACGTGCTGGTCAAGGCCGAACTCGAAGGAAACGTTCTCGACGATCTTGGTGCCGGCCTCGCCGGCCAGGGTAAGGTTGGAGACGCGGACGTTTCCCGACTCCGGCAGCCTGGGCGCCTCGATCATGGCCTGGGCTTCGGCCGGCGCCAGGTCCTCGAGCACGAACTGCTCCACCACCTGGTTGTACTTGATCTGCACGTCGAGGCGCTGCTGGTCCCAGTCGATCAGTTCCTTCACCGGGCTGGGGAGGTCCTTGTAGGCCGCGATCACCGCCACCAGCGTGCCGATGTCCAGGCGGCCCTTGATCACCAGGTAGCCCCCGACCAGGTAGAACAGGAACGGCGCCACCTGGGACAGGAAATTGTTGAGGAACTTGATCATGAACTTGCGCTGGAAGAACTCGAAGCGGATGCGGAAGATCCGCCCCAGCCGCGACGAGATCTCCGCGCGCTCGTAGTTCGAGGTGTCGTTGGCATGGATCTCGACCGCGCCATCGGCGCTCTCGGCGATCCGGCCCGCGAGCTGGCGGGCGGTCAGCTGGCGCTCCTTGGCGAGCGTGAGCAGGCGCCGGCGCAGCTTCGGGATCAAGAAGGCCTGCACCACCACCACCCCGAGCGCAATCATGCCCAGGTAAACATGCTGGTACATGATGAAGAACAGCGCCGTGAGCGCCTCGCCGCCGAGGAACAGCGGCGTGATGATGGATTCGCCGATGAACCCGCCCAGCGGCTCGACCTCGTCCTTGACCATCCCCGCCAGCTCCGCGGACTTGACCCGCCGGAAGCGCGAGAGCGGGAAGCGCAGGATGCGGTCAAACAGGCCGTAGCGCAGGCGGCGCAGCATGCGCTCGCCCATCCAGCCCTTCATGGTGTTGATCTGGAACTTGAGGAAGCCCGCGACCACGATCAACAGCAGGAAGGCGAGCGTCAGCGCGACCAGGTAGGGCACCTGGTGCATCGGGATGCCGTCGAACACCTGCCAGCTTCCGCCGCCGAGGAAATCAGGCGCCTTCAGGGACACCTGGAAGAACGGCACGGTCGACTCGGGCCCGCTGAAGCGCTTGCCCTGGATGGCCTCGTTGATGATCGTCTTGGGCAGGTCCAGGGTGGCGAAATACAGCAGCATCGAGGCCACCACCAGCGGAACAATGAGCAGCTGCTCCCGCCTGCTGTAGCGCAGGATGAAGCCGTAGAGGGACCGTTCCATCGCAAGCATCATAGCCGCACCGGGCCGGGCTTGTGCAACCCGGCGCGGAACGTGCGACAGTCCGGTGCGTGGGGGATCGGAACCTGACCGAGAGCACCGATTTCAGCGTGCGCTTCTGGGGCGTGCGCGGCAGCATTGCCTGCTCCGGACCGGACACCGCGCGCTACGGCGGCAACACCTCGTCGCTGGAAGTACGCTGCGGCGACCGCCTGCTGCTGTTCGACGCCGGCTCGGGCATCCGCTACCTCGGCAACCGCCTCGCCGCGGAGACGCCGCTGGACGCGGACCTGTACTTCACGCACACGCATTTCGACCACGTCTGCGGGCTGCCGTTCTTCAAGCCCCTGTTCCAGCCGCAGAACCGCTTTCGCGTCTGGGCCGGCCACCTCGGCGGGCGTATGACGGTGAAAAGCGTGCTGTGCGAGTTCATGATGTCGCCGCTGTTCCCTGTGCCGCCGGAGGTGTTCCGCGCCGACACCAGCTACCGCGACTTCACCGCCGGCGACACCCTGGGGGCGGGCGAGGCCGTGCTGCGCACGGCGCCGCTAAACCATCCGGACGGGGCCACCGGGTACCGCGTGGAGTATGGCGGCCGCGCCATCAGCTACATCACTGACACCGAGCACGTGCCCGGCGTGCTGGACCGCAACGTGCTGGGACTGATCGAAGGCGCCGACCTGGTGGTCTACGACTGCACCTATACCGACGAGGAATACGCGCGCGGCGCGATCGTCGGCTGGGGCCATTCGACCTGGCAGGAAGCGGTGCGCCTGTGCCGTGCCGCGGGCGCGAAAAAGCTTGCCGTGTTCCACCACGACCCGGAGCGAAGCGACGACGCCCTGGACGTGATCGGCGCCGCGGTGGCGCGGGAAATGCCCGGCGCGGTGATCGCGCGCGAGGGAATGACCCTCTACGCGTGAAAGGGGAAAATCAGGGACGGACCACGATTTTCCCTGGGGAAATCGTGGTCCGTCCCTGATTACTTGCTGATTACTTGCGAGGCGTAGCGCCGAATTTCTACTTGTACGGGTCGGCCGCGTCGCGCAGGCCGTCGCCGAAGAAGTTGAACGCCAGCACGATGATGAACACCGGCAGCACCGGCAGCATCAGCCAGGGGTAGAGCGCGACCACGTTTATGTTCTGCGCCTCGTTGAGCAGCACGCCCCAGCTGGTGACCGGGGGCCTGAGCCCCAGGCCCAGGAACGACAGCGCGGTCTCGCCCAGAATCATGCTGGGCACGGAAAGGGTCAAGGACGCAATGAGGTGGCTGGTAAAGCTGGGCAGGAGATGCCGGCCGATGACGCGCGTGGGCTTGGCGCCCATCAGCACCGCGGCGGTGGCGAAGTCCTCCTCGCGCAGCGCCAGAAGCTTGGAGCGCACCGCACGCGCCAGGCCGGGCCAGTCCAGCAGCCCCAGGATGATGGTGATCCCGAAGTAGACCAGCACCGGGCTCCAGGTCACCGGCAGCGCGGCGGACAGCGCCATCCACAGCGGCAACTCGGGAAACGACCGCACCATCTCGATGAAGCGCTGGATGACGTTGTCGATCCAGCCGCCGTAGTAGCCGGAGATGCCACCCAGCACGATGCCGATGAAGAAGCTCACGGCGATGCCCAGCAATCCCACCGTAAGCGAGATGCGGGTGCCGTAGACGATCCGGGACAGAACGTCGCGCCCGAGCCGGTCGGTACCGAACAGGAAAAAGGTGCCGCCCTCGGCGGGGCAGACAAGGTGGAAACTGCCCGGCACCATGCCCCAGAACTCGTACTCGTCGCCGCTGCAGAAGAAGCGCAGCGGCTGCACCCTGGACTCGTCGGGCTTGAACTCCCGCTTCATGGTCTGCAGGTTGAGCTGCATGCTGTAGCCGTAGACGAACGGCCCGACAAAACTGCCGTCGTGGAAAAGCCGCACCTGCTGCGGCGGCGCGTAGATGTGGCGCGTATCGCGGGTGTGCAGGTCGTAGGGCGCCAGGATCTCGCTCACCAGGATCGAGGCATAGAAGGCGGCAAGGATCCAGGCGCAGAACACCGCGATCTTGTGGCGGCGGAACTTCCACCACATGATTTTCCACTGCGAGGCACGGTAGAAGCGCTCCTGCTCCGGGGTCAGGCGCTCGGTCGAATGCGGCTCGAACGGATCCTTCGAGACGTAATGCTCGATGCGGCTACTCGAGGCGCCGCTCCCCGCTTCGCCAGTCGCGCTGCTCACTTCGCGGCCTCACCCGTCAGCCGGATGCGCGGATCGAGCGCCGCCAGCAGCAGGTCGGAAATGAACATGCCGATCACCGTCAGCAGCGCGAGGAACATCAGGAACGAGCCCGCCAGGTACTGGTCCTGGCTGCGCAGGGCCTCGAGCAGCATCGGCCCGGAGGTCTGCAGCGACAGCACCACCGCCACGATCGCCGAGCCCGAGATCACGCTGGGCAGCAGGTTGCCGATGTCGGCGATGAACGGGTTGAGCGACATTCGCAGCGGATACTTCACCAGCAGCCGGAGCTGCGGCATGCCCTTGCTGCGCGCGGTGACCACGTACTGCTTCTGCAGTTCATCGAGCAGGTTGGCGCGCAGGCGCCGGATCATGCCGGCGGTGCCGGAGGTGCCGATGACGATCACCGGGATCCACAGGTGAGTCAGCACCGAGACGAACTTGGCCCAGCTCCAAGGCTGGTCGAGGTACTCCGGATCCATGATGCCGCCGATGGACAGGCCGAACTGCACGTTGGCGAAGTACATCAGCACCAGCGCGAACAGGAAGTTGGGCGTGGCGAGACCGACGTAGCCGAACAGCGTCAGCCCGTGGTCGCTCCAGCTGTACTGGTGGGTCGCGGCGTAGACGCCGATCGGGAACGCCACCGCCCAGGTGAAAAGGATCACCGAGAAATTCAGGATGAACGACAGCAGCATCCGGTCGCCGATCACCTGCGACACCGGCAGGTCGTGCTCGAACGACCACCCCCAGTCGCCCTGCAGCAGGCCCGAGAACACGCGCCCGCCGCCGGGCGCCTGACGGGGCCAGATGCCGACCCAGGTGGCGTACTGCTCGATGAACGGCCGGTCGAGGCCGAACTGCTTGCGCATGAACGCCACGCGCTCCAGCGCCGCCTTGTCGCCCTGGCTCTGCAGCTCGGCGATCTGGTTGGAGAGGAAGTCACCCGGCGGCAGCTTGATGATCGTGAACGTGACGAAGCTGATCACGAGCAGCGTCGGGATCATGACCAGCAGCCGGCGGATGGTGTAGGCGAACATTCCTTCTCCGGGGATCCGCGCGCGGCTACCTGGCGATCCAGAACGTGTCCGGGCGGTACACGCCCAGCAGCGCGCCCGGGTCCCAGTTGTAGATCGCCTTCTCCGGCACGTTCTTCAGCGTGTTGCGCACCACCACCGGCTGCGACACGCCGCTGATGACCCCGATCACGTACTGCTGGTCGCAATGGATGCCCAGCATCCGGTGCCAGATCCGGGTGCGCTCCTCGCGGCTCGCGGCCGCACGCCAGGCGTTGTTCAGCTTCAGCAGCTCGGCCACCTCCGGCAGGTCCGGCGCCTCCCCGTTCTTGCCAGCGGTCTCGAAATGCTGGCCGTACTTGGGCCACTGCAGCTGCTGCTGGTTCGTGGGCGCGAGCTCGTCGGGGCTGACATCCGCGTTGGCCATGCCATTCTCGATTCCCGACCAGACCGACATCAGCGCCTCGCCGGAGAACACCCGGTTGCGCAGCACTTCGCGCTGCAGCGGCTTGGAGAACAGCTTGATGCCGACCTCGCGCCAGGTTTCGCGGACCATCTCCAGGACATCGGTCTGCTCTGTGGATTCGCCCGCGGTCTCAACGATGATCTCCATCGGCCGGCCGTCGGGGAGCCTGCGCACCCCGTCGGACCCGCGCTTCAGGCCCATCTCGTCGAGCAGCTTCTCCGCCTGCTTGCGGTCGAACTGCGCCCACTTGGTCTGGTACTCCTTGCGGTAGAGCGGGCTCTCGGGCACCACGGTGTTGTTGCCCTCCGCGGCGAGTCCGAAATACAGCACCTGGTTGACCAGCGAGCGGTCGATCGCCAGCGACAGCGCACGGCGGAAGCGCGGATCGCGCACGACCGGGCGCCACACCGGGTCGGACACGTTCAGGTTCGGGAACAGCGCGACATGCGAGCCGCGCGCGGTCTTCCACAGAAGGGTGCGGTAGTTGTTGGTCTTCTCGCCCTTCTTCAGGAAGGTGTAGTTGTTGAACTGGATGTCGCGCGCCTGCAGGTCGGACTCGCCCGCGCCGGTCTTGGCCGGGATCAGCTTGCCCTCGGCCACCGCGAGCACAATGCGGTCGATGTAGGGCAGCTGGCGTCCAGCGGGGTCGACGCGGTGGAAATACGGATTGCGCACCGCGACAAAGCGGTCCGCTGGCGCCTTGGTGGTGTTCACCCAGGGCTGCAGCGTCGGCAGCTTCGGATTGTCGAACTGGTACATGTTGTCTTCGCGGTTGTGCATCGCCGCCCAGCCGCGCTTGGCGCTGCCCTTGGCCTCGGCCTCGGCCACCTTCTTGTTGTACTTGAGGTGCAGGGGCCTGAGGTGGTGCGCCGGCCGGTAGATGAACAGCGGCGAGGCCGCCGCCATGCGCGGCAGGAAATCCGGGTTGGGTCTGGACCAGCTGTAGCGCACCGTGTGCTTGTCCGGATACTCCACTTTCGGCGGCTCGCTGTTCACCAGCAGGTCGCTGGGCGGCCCGGTCGGCGACAGCTCCTTGTTGTTGGCGACGTCCTCCCAGAAGTAGCGGAAGTCCTCGATGGTGAAGGGATGGCCGTCGGACCAGCGGTGGTTGCGCCGCAGCTTCATGGTGAAGACGCGGTCGTCCTTGGCCTCGAAACTCTCCAGGATGTCCGGCACCAGCTTGAAATTGCGGTCGTAGCCCACCAGGCGCGCGTAGCCGTAGACCACCAGCATGCGCACGTCGCGGCTCCTGCCGATGAGCATGTTCATGCTGCCGCCGTGCTGGCCGGGCTCGGCGCCGGACTCCAGCTTCACCACCAGCGGATTCTCCGGCAGCCGCTTGGCCGCCGGGGGCAGCTTGCCGGCCTTGATCTCCTCGGCGAACATCGGCGGGTCGATGAACTTGCCCGCCTGCGCAAGCGCGGCGCCGGGCCCGGCGGCCAGGCCGCAGGCAAAGACTAGGCAGGCCCTGCCGGTGAGTGTCGCGATCATGCTCTGAGCTCCGAAACGTCCGCGCTTTCATGCGCGCGGACAAAGTGGTTGTCGCCGATGTCCAGCAATCCCGCCCGCTCCGTGCCGTCGAGCCGGAACGGCACCGGCCAGGCGCGCGGATCCGAAGCCTTGCCCTCCATCAGCGCGGCGAAGTCGAGCTTGCGGTCCAGGTCCGGGTCCGGCACAGCGGCGAGCAGTGCCCGGGTGTAGGGATGCACCGGCCGGCGGAACAACTCGTCGTAGGGCGCGAGCTCCACCACGCGCCCCGCGCACATCACCGCGATGCGGTCGGCAAGGTAGTGCACCACCGCCAGGTTGTGCGAGATGAAGAGGTAGGTCAGGTTGAGCGCCTGCTTCAGGTCCAGCAGCAGGTTCAGCACCTGCGCCTGCACCGAGACGTCCAGCGCCGATACCGGCTCGTCGCAGATGAGCAGTTCGGGGCCCAGCGCGAGCGCCCTGGCGATGCCGATGCGCTGGCGCTGGCCGCCGGAAAAACTGTGCGGGTAGCGCCGCAGGTAGCGCACGTCCAGGCCGACCATCGTCAGCAGTTCCTTGACGCGCTCGTAGCGCTCCTCGGCGTCGCCCACGCCGTGGATCACCAGCGGCTCGGCGACGATGTCCTGCACCGTCATGCGCGGGTTGAGCGAGCTGAACGGGTCCTGGAACACGAACTGCACCTTGCGCCGGTAGGCGAACAGGTCGTCCCCGGCGAGCGCCAGCACGTCGCGCGGCGTGCCCTTGTCGTTGATGATGATCTCGCCGGAATCCGGCGCGACCGAGCGCAGGATCATTTTCGCGGTGGTGGTCTTGCCGCACCCGGACTCGCCCACCAGGCCGAGGCACTCGCCGGCGTGGACGTGGAAGCTGACGTCGTCCACCGCGCGCACCTCGCCGCCCAGCTTGCGGCCGAACAGCGTGGTCTTGCGCGTCTCGTAGCGCTTCACCAGGTTGCGCACCACCAGCAGCGGGTCGCCGTCGACACGCGCGACGTGCGGGCGCACCGTCCCGGAAATCAGGTGATCGGTGACCGCCTGCACCTCGCGGATCGGCGTCAGGCGCTCGCCGGGGGCCATGTTGAATCGCGGCACCGCGCGCATCAGCGCCTTCAGGTAGGGGTGCTGCGGATTGCGGAAGATGTCCTCCACCGTGCCGGCCTCCACCACGCGGCCGTGGTACATCACGACCACCTCGTCGGCCATGTTGGCGACGATGCCGAGGTCGTGCGTGATCATCAGCATCGCCATCCTGAACTCGCCCTGCAGTTGCTGCACCAGCTGCAGGATCTGCGCCTGGATGGTGACGTCGAGCGCCGTGGTGGGCTCGTCGGCCACCAGAAGCGCGGGGCGGCACACCAGCGCCATCGCGATCATGGCGCGCTGGCGCAGGCCGCCGGAGAGCTCGAACGGATAGGTGTGCTCGGCCTTCACCGGGTCGGGGAAGCCCACCAGGCGCAGCATCTCGATCACCGCGTCGCGGCGCTCGGACTTGCCAAGGCCGCCGCGGTGCAGCGCGAGCGCCTCGCCGATCTGGTTGCCGATGGTGTGCAGTGGCGACAGCGCCGTCATCGGCTCCTGGAAAATGATGGAGATGCGGCCGCCGCGGATGGCACGCATCGGTTCGCCCTCCGGATCGAGCTTGGCGATATCGGAAACGCTGCCCGGTCGGGCCGGATCGTGCAGCAGGATCTCGCCCGACTCGATGCGCGCCACGCGCGGCAGGATGCTCATCACCGCCTGCGCCACCATGGTCTTGCCGGATCCGGATTCGCCGACCAATGCCACGGTTTTCCCCTGCTCGATGCGAAACGAAACGCCGTCCACCGCCTTCACGGTGCCGGCGTCCACCTCGAGATAGACGCGCAGGTCGCGGACCTGGAGGACGTCGGCCATCAGGCGCCCAAGGCCCGCGCGTTGTAGAGCGAAATCAAGTCGTGGTCCAACTGCATGGAACGCAAGTTCTCCCACCGGATGCCTGCGCCCAATGGCCCGCGGGCGCGGATTCCGGCCTCATCCAGCTCGATATGGGTCAGTTGCCGGCAGACCGTACGAACCAAGTATACGAGGAATAGCGCCGCTGCCGCAGCCAGGAAACAGCCCGCCGACGGTCAGTGAAACAGTTCCGCCGCCGAGCGCCAGTGGATGACCCCGCGGCGCGCGGTGAATTCGAACAAACGTTCGAGAAAGGTCCACGCGATCTCGTCGTGGCACGCGTGATGGGTGAGCCATCCGGTCGGTTCCTCCGGATCCACCCGACCGCCGCGCCTCGCCGCCAGGTGCGATTCCGCCATGCGCAGCACCACCGCCTCGCCCGCGAATCCCCGGCTGCCGCGCCAATCGATGATGTCCACGTGCGTGTTGACCTGCCGCAGCCCGGGCGCCGGCTCGGCAGCGCTGCGCGGCCCGTACTGGCTCAGCCCGCGCAGGCCGGCGCCAGCCAGCGCCGGCACCAGCGACCGGTCGATCCGGTTCCAGGGCGGCGCAAGCGCCGGCACCATGCGCGAACCGGCAAGACCGGCCAGCCGCGCGCGCGCCGACGCCAGGCGGGCGATCGCTTCAGCCGCCGCGGCGCCCTCGGGAAACTCCGACTTCTTCGCGCCTGGCGCAGCGCGGTTGCGATGGTCGGTGCCGTGCTGGATCACCGACGTCATCGGCCCCATGCCGGCGAATATCGGGGCTTGCGCGCCCGCCGGGACCACGGCTAGCGCAAGCGGCGCGCGCGCCCGTTCCGCCAGCGCCAACAGGCGGAAAAGCGCCGGATCCGGGCGCGCGGCGTCGTCGTCGCGCCACCAGAACTCGACGCTGCGCCCGGCGTCGGCCCAGCGCCGGAGTTCGTCCTCGAATCCCTGCCAGGCGGGACTCACCGCGCCGCCCACGCCGCGACCAGCGTAGCGCTGCGCTCGGCCCCGTCAAGATCCACCACGGCGCCCACCGGGTCCGGCCGGCTCATGGCCCGGTCCACGGCGGCAACCAGCGCCTGCGGCGACAGTCCGCGCTCGGACACCACCTCCACTTGGCCGCGTTCGGCGAGCAGTTGCGCGCGCAGGCTTTGCTCGATCTCGCCGCCTTGCGCGAACGGCACCACCACCGAGCGGGCGCCTGCCCGCAGGATGTCCATCAGGGTGTTGTAGCCGGCCTGGCTGATGGACAGCTCGCAACTGGCGATGAGCGCAGGGAAATCGGGGCGAAAGCGCTCGACGGCGATGGCGTTGCCGGCTTCCTTGCTCGCCAGTTCGACCAGTTCCTGGTAGTCCGGTTCGGGACAGTTGATTCCCGAAATCACGCGCCACTTCCTGTCCATCAGGTTCGTGAGATTGCGAGACTGGATTGCGACTCTCAACAATGGCATGCCGACGGCGCCGCCTCCGGCGGAGACGATCACTTCGCCGGTGCCCGCACTGCTTTCACCTCGCGATGGGGCCGCGAGGCGATCGGAAATGAAACCGGTGTAATGCAATCTGTCGCCGAGCGCGGAGGCATGGCGAAACGTTCGATCGAACCGGATCAGCGCCGGATCGGAGTGAACCAGCACATGGTCAAAGTATTTCTCGAAGTTCGCCAGCATCTCGTCCTGCTTGCTCGGGTCCTTCTGTCCGCCGCCGAGGATATCGCGCACGGATGACACGATGACGGGACGCCGCGAAGCGGCGCGAGCCGCTTCCAGCAGCGGCAGGAGTTCGAATCGCATCTGGCGCCGGCCGAACGGGAACAGTTCGATCAGGAGTACGTCCGCGTTTGATTCCCGCCATGCGGACATCAACGCATTGGCGCGGGCCTTTTTCCACACCTCGTCCACCGGACGGCCGCTCTCGTCCACCAGGTTGCGGAAGCCGAGGTCGGCTGCCGACGCCGCGGGCAGCTGCACCCGCCGCGCGCCCTCGGGGACGATGCCCGGCACGGCGGGTCCGCCGCTGGCGAAGGTGACCTCGAGGCCGGCGGCAGCCAGCGCGTTCGCCAGCGTTGTCGCCCGCTTGAGGTGGCCGATGCCGAGCAGGTGCTGGACGTAGAAGAAGACGCGCCGCGTCATGGACCCGCCTTCGGCAGCAGTTCGTTCAACCGGCGCGCGGCCGACTCGACGCTGCGCTCGCCGGCCGCGAACGCGGCCGCCGCGCGGCCCAGCGCTTCGCGCCGCGGCGCGTCGGTGAGCAGGCTGCGCGTCAAGGCCGCCAGCCCGGCTTCGTCTCCCGGCGCGGCGAGCAGGCCGGTCCTGCCGTCCTGCACGACGTCCGGCACGCCGCGCACCGCGCAGGCCACCGCAGGTATCCCGGCGGCGGCAGCTTCCAGCAACGCCATGCCGTAGGCTTCGTTGACCGCTGGCCAGACGCACAGGTCGCTCGCCGCGGCAAGCGCCGCCACCTCATCCAGGCGCAGCGCGCCGGGGAATACCGCGCGTCCCGGAACCAGGGCCGCAAACGCGGCCTCGGTTTCGGCGCGTGCCGCGCCATCGCCCGCCACGACCAGTCGCCACGGCAGGTCGGCAACGCGCGCCAGCGTCGCCGCCAGCGCGCGGAACGACGCCAGCTTGTCTCCCGGCCGCATCATGGCCGCGATCGATATCCAGGGCACCGCCGGGTCCAGTCCGTGCCGGGCCGCCAGGCGCGCGCGGTGGGCGTCGCGCGCCGCCCGCGCATGGATGAACGGTTCTCCATCCAGGAACGGCGGCAGCCAGACCACGCGCGAGGGCTCGACGGCGAGCGGTGCAAGGCCGCCCGCGTCGTCGCGCGTGGGGCACAGCAGCAGGCTGGCGTGGCGGATCGCCTGCGCCGCGCCCTGGTACCCGAGCGCCCATTTGCCCCGAGCCTGCTTTGGCGCGTGCGAGGCTTCCGCGATGACGTAGGGAATGCCGAGCGTCGCGCTCGCCTCCGGTCCGAGCCAGTCGGGCGCCTTGTGATAGACGTGGTAGGTGAACCAGAGATCGGGCCGCGCACCCGGCGCCGCGGCGCGCCATTGCGCGGCGAGGCCGCGGCCAAACGCCACGCCCTGGCTGCGCAATGCTTCCTGGCGCGCGGCGTCGCCGGCGCCATCGTAGCTGCGGAAGGTTGAAACCAGCTCGACCCTGTGCCCCGCGCGCGCGAGCGCGTCCATGTACATCCCAGCCACGCGACGGTCGCCCGAGGGCGTGCCGTGCGTGGGCGGCTTCATCGGCGCGTAGAACGCGATGCGCATGGTCCGGTCCCGGTCGGATTCTAGTGCGCGGCGAGGCCGAACTTGCGCACCAGGCGCTCCAGGTTCGGCTCCAGCGCGAAACGCGCGCGCACGCGCTCGCGCCCGGCGGCGCCGAGCGCCGCGCGGCGCGCCGGATCGGCGATCAGCGACTGCAGCGCCTGTGCGAGCGCGGCTGGCGACTCGGGAGCGACCAGAATCCCGGTGACGCCATCCTCGATCAGTTCGGGAATCGCCGACACCGCCGTCGCGACGCAGGCAAGGCCCTGGCTCTGCGCTTCGGCGAGCACGTTGGGCAGACCGTCGCGGTCGCCGTCGCCGGCGACCCGGCTGGCGAGCGCGAACAGGTCCGCCCGGCGCAACGCCGCGAGAACCTCGGGCTGCGGCAGCGCGCCGCGCCAGGAGATGCGCCCGCCCATGCCGCGCGCCGCCGCGAGGCTCTCCATCCGCGACTTTAGCGGGCCGCCGCCGATGTGCACCAGTCGCCAATGCAATGCCGGCGGCAACTGCGCGAGCGCTTCCAGCAGGATATCGGTGCCTTTCTTCTCCACCAGGCGGCCGACCGAGAGCAGCACCACCGGATCGGCGGCGTCGGCGCCGTCGCGCGCCGGGCGCGCCTCCGCCGGCGACGGAAACCGCGCAAGGTCGATGCCGTGATAGACCAGTTCGACCCTGCCCGCCGGCGCCAGCGCCGCCAAGTGCGCGCGGTTGGTCTCGGTGCAGGTCACCAGCCATTCGCAGTCGGCGAGTTTCTCGCGCTTCTCCCATTCAGGGGTGGTCCAGATGTCCTTGGCGTGCGCCGAGCCGCTCCAGGGCAGGCCGCGCAGCGTCGCCGCGTAGCGCGTCACCGACGCGGGCGTGTGCAGGAAGTGAAAATGCAGCCGGCCGATATCCCGGGGCAGCTCGGCCGCGAGCACCAGCGCCTGGCCGAAGCGCCGGATGCGGCTGGGCGTCGGGTCGCGGCGCAGGTCGCGAAGGAAGGAAGAAACTGCGCTCCCGTACGACGGCCAGCGGCGCACCTGCCGCCACGCGCGCAGCACGCGCAGGGGCTCCTGGTAGAGGTACTCGGGCAGGTACGACAGCGGCGCGAGGATTTCGTCGTGCACCGGGTGCCGGCGCGCGTCGGTCGGCCGGCGCAGCGAGACGATCAGGATCTCCAGGCCGCGCCGTTCCAGCGCCGCGATCTCCTGCGCGATGAAGGTCTCGGAAAGCCGCGGATAGCCCTTGAGGACGAAGGCGACGCGGCCCGGCATCTATGCCCGCGGCCGCGCTGGCTAGGCCGAGCGGGTCAGCGTGTGCGGCGCTTCCACGGCGACGCCCGGCTCGATCCAGGGTGCGACCAGCCGGCGCACGTTCTCCAGCCCTTCGAGCAGGCCCGGGACCACGATCTCCGAGGGTCGGTTCTGGCGCGGCAACGCGCGCAGCGCGGCCGCCATCACCGCCGCGTCGTAGCGGCCGTCGTCGGCGAGCATGGACACCAGGCCGAGCTTCGCGGCGCGGGAGATGCGGATGTACTGCTCCTGTCGCGGCGCGGTGCGCGGAACGATCAACGCGCGCTTGTCCAGCGACAGCACCTCGCAGAAGGTGTTGTAGCCGCCCATGGCGACCACGCCGGCGGCGCGCGCCACCAGCGCCTCGAGATTGCTGTGGAAGGTGATGACATCGACGCGCTTCAGGCGCGCGGCGCGGTCCATGAACTCGGCCTGGCGCTCGGGCTGCATGAACGGCCCCAGCACCAGCAGCGCCGGGTAGGGCAGCAGCGGATCATGCTCGTAGGCGCGCAGCACCCACTCGATCAGGGCCTCGCCGTCGCCGCCGCCCCCGGTGGTGACCAGCAGGTAGGGTCGGTTGGTGATCTCCGGCAGCCGCGGCGGCGCGCCGTGGCTGGGCACCTCGCGGTGCAGGTAGCCGGTGTAGACCATCTTCTGCTTCACGCGGATTGGCAGCGACACCCCTTCGAGCGGGTCGCAGATCTGCGGCAAGCCGTAGACCCAGATCTCGTCGTAGAGCTCGCGCAGCGCGGGGAGCACGTTCTTCCGTTGCCACTCGGGCCCGAGGGCGCGCGGTTCGTCCATCACGTCGCGCAGGCCGAGCACCAGGCGAGTGCCCTTGGGCTTGAGCATCTCCAGCGTCTCCAGCACCTCGCCGCGCAGCCCCATCGGCTCCTTGTCGACGATGAAGATGTCGGGCTCGAACATCTCCGCGGTGTGGCGGATGATCGAGCCGCGCAGCTTGAGCGTCTGCTCGACGTCCAGGTGCAGGTTTAGGGAGGTGTACTCGCCGCTGCGCAACTTGATCACCCCCGGGACGCGGACGAAGTCCACCCGCGCGCGGAAGTCGAACGAGCCGATGATGGGCGATCCAGACAGAATCAGGACCGACAGCTGCTTGAAGCGGTCCACCAGCGAATGCGCGATCGCCCGGCAGCGGCGCAGGTGCCCGAGCCCGAAGGTGTCGTGGCTGTAAATGAGGATGCGCCCGTCGGTGCGCTTGGTCTTCATGCTCTCCCCTTTCCCCCCTGCCGGCGGTCCGGCCCTGGTGCAGTCCTGTTACGGTGCTGACGCGTTGGGCGGTGGCGCCGGAAAGCGCGCATTCTAACCGCTTGGACGAATGTGGGTTGCAGGCGGACTGCGGGCGTCCCTGCCCGGCCACGGACCCTGCGGCACCGGTTGACGCCGCGGGAGGCGAGGTCTAGATTGGCGCGATCCTCGTCGGACCCGCCCCACTTCAACGCCATCCACGCCAAGGGACTGCCATGAACCTCTCGCTCATCCGGACCGTCTGCCGCATTCTCGTCGCCTGCATGATCCTGCTGCCGTTCCAGGCCAGCGCCGGGCTGATCGGCACCGACCAGGCCGTTTCCGCGGCGCAGGCCGGCGCGGCGCGCGACAAGGTCATCAGCCTGATCGAGCGCACCGAGGTCGCCCGCCAGTTGCAGGCCTACGGCCTGACGCCGGAGAACGCGAAGCTTCGCGTCCATGCCTTGACGGGAAGTGAAGTCGCGCAACTGGCCGCCCGGCTCGACAACATGCCGGCCGGCGCCAACGGCAGCGGAGCGGTCCTCCTGCTCGCCGCGGTGGTCCTCGTCGTGTGGCTGTTCTGGAACTAGTCCGGGACCACCTCGCCAGGGCCCGCGTTCGCGCGGGCTTTTTGTTTTCTGTCCTCGCCGCGGCGGCGCTCGCGCTGTCGGGTTGCGTGGCGCTGCCGCAGTCCGAGGCCTTGCGCGAGGCGCCGCCCGCCGGATTGCCGCAGAAGGCGGAGCTGACCGCCGTTCCGTTCCACGTCCAGGACGATTTCCTTTGCGGGCCGGCCACGCTCGCGATGGTGTTCAACGCCGCCGGCGTCAAGGCGGACGTGGCCGCGCTGACGCCGCAGGTTTACCTGCCGGGCCGCCAGGGCAGCCTGCAGGTGGAAATGCTGGGCGCGACGCGGCGCAACGGGCTGGTCGCCTACCAGGTCCCGCCCAAGCTGGAAGGCCTGCTGCGTGAAGTGGCGGCAGGCACGCCTGTGGTGGTGCTGCTCAACCTCAGCGTCCGCGTGCTGCCGCTGTGGCATTACGCCGTCGTGATCGGCTACGACCTAGCCGAGGGCGAGGTGGTGCTGCGCAGCGCCAGGCGCGAGCGCGTCGCCTATCCGATGGGATTCTTCGAGTTCCTGTGGCAGGACTCGGCGCACTGGGCGATGGTCGCGCTGCCTCCCGGCAGGATCGCGGCGAGCGCGGATGAGCCGGGATTCGCCGCCGCCGTCGCCGCGCTGGAGCAGTCCGGCAGGAGGCCCGAAGCGCGCGAGTCCTACCTCGCGCTGCTGGCACGCTGGCCGACCAGCCATGTCGGCCTGGTCGGCCTGGGCAATACCGAGTATGCGCTGGGCAACGTCGCCGGGGCGGAGGCCGCGTTCCGGCGCGCGGCGCGGGCGCACCGCGATTCGGCCGTGGCGTACAACAACCTTGCGCACGTACTGTCGGAGTCGGGCAAGCTGGTGGATGCCGAGGCGGCTGCCCGACACGCGGTGAGCCTGGGCGGCCCGCTCGAGCCGGAAGCAAGGAAGACGCTGGACGCGATCCTCGCCCGGCGCGCGCAGGCGCCGGCCCGTTAGTCGCGCGCTATTCCGGGTCGCCTTTCGGCGCGTTTTCCTTCCCGCGACTGTCCGCTCTCGCGCCCGGTTTCCTTTTCGGCAGGGTGAACCAGACAATTAGAATCAGCAACGCGAGGGCGACGAACATTTCCAGGTACACCACCCACATTGCGCGCTGCCTCCTCACCGGGATGGCGGCGATTGTAGTCCTCGCGGGCTGCGCGCAGGCGCCTTCGCCGCCGGCCGAACCCGACCGCGTTGCCTGCCCGCTCCAGGCGCCCTGCGCGGCCTGTCCGGCCTGCCCGCAGGGACCGCCGGCCTCGGAAGCGACCAGGTACGAGCCGCGAAACTATGCGGACCTGCCGGGCTGGCGTCAGGGCGCACAGGCGCAGGCGCTGCGCGCGTTCCTCGAGGGTTGCCCGCAACTGCCTCCCGCCAGCCCCCTCAAGCGCGCATGCGATGCGGCCGCCACGATTCCGGCCGGCGACGATGCGGTCGCGCGCGCCTGGCTGGAGCGCGCGTTCTCCGCCTACGCGGTCATCGCCGCGGATGGCGCCAGCGAAGGCCTGATGACCGGTTACTACGAGCCGGTCCTCGCCGGCAGCCGCACGCGCGGCAATCGCTTCCGCCACCCGGTGCATGGCGCGCCGGAGGACCTCGTCACGGTGGATCTGTCTGCGGTTGCGCCGGAGACGCGGCACCTCCGGCTGCGCGGCCGCCTGGAGGGTCGCCGGCTGGTTCCTTACTGGAGTCGCGCCGAGATCGAGGCGCGCGGGGGGCAATTGCGCGCACCGGTGCTCGCATGGGTAGAGGATCCGGTGGAGTTGTTCTTCCTGCAGATCCAGGGATCAGGCCAGGTCGAACTGGAAGACGGCGGGCGGCGCCTCGGGCGCATCCGCCTCGGCTACGCCGACCAGAACGGCCATCCTTACCGGTCGCTTGGCCGCTACCTCGTCGACCGCGGCGAACTGGCGCTGGAGAAAGCCTCCATGCAGGGCATCATGGCCTGGGCCGCCGCCAACCCTGCCAGGCTCCAGGACGCGCTCAACTTCAACGCGAGCTATGTCTTCTTCCGGGAACTGCCCGCGAACGGCGGCCCGATCGGGGCGCTGGGCGCGCCGCTAACGGCGGGCCACAGCCTCGCCGTGGACCCGCGCCACGTGCCGCTGGGCGCGCCGGTGTTCCTCGCCACGACCTATCCGCTTTCGACGCAACCGCTCGCGCGCCTCATGGTGGCGCAGGACACCGGGGGCGCCATTCGCGGCGCGGTGCGCGGGGATTTCTTCTGGGGCAGCGGCGCCGAGGCTGGCCAGCAGGCCGGCCGCATGCGCCAGCAGGGGCGCTACTGGCTGCTCTGGCCGCGCGGCGAGCCGCTGCCGAACCTGCAATAGCCGGTCGCGCGCGCGGCCCTGGCTATTTCGCCCTGGCGTTGCCCGCAGCTTCCTTCATCGCATCGTCCAGCACGCTGCGCATCTGGTCGGGCGGCAGCCCGCCGCGCAAGCGCTCGCCGTTGGCGAGGATCAGCGTGGGCGTTGAATTGACGCGCAGCGACTTGCCCAGCTCCAGCATTTTCTCCATGGGCACGTCGCATTTCGCCTTCGCGGTGATCGGCTTCCCGTGCAGCGCGAGGTCGAGCCACGCCTTGCCGCGGTCGGGCGCGCACCAGACCGCCTTCGAGTGCTCGGACAGTTCGGGGCGGATCACCGGGTACATGTAGTAATAGATGGTGATGTCGTCGACCTGCGCCAGCGACTTCTCGAACTGCTTGCAGGCCGGGCAATAGGGATCGGAAAAAATGGCGAGCACGCGCTTGCCATTGCCGCGCTGGACCTTGACCGCGAGCTCCAGCGGCAGCGCGGAGAAGCTGATCGCGGTCAGCTTGCGCAGCCGGTCCTCGGTCAGGTTGCGGCCGGACTTGGCATCGAACAGGCTGCCGTCGAGGATGAAGTTTCCCTGCGGATCCGAATACAGGAGTTGCGGACCGTCCCGGCCGGAAATGCGAACCTCGAACAGTCCAGGAATCGGCGCCGCCTGCACCGACTCGATCTTCGAGCCACCCAGCTTGGGCTCCAGCGACTTGCGGATGGCGGCCTCGTTTGCAGAGGCGACCGGCGCCAGCAGGAAGAGGATCAGGCAGAGCAGGCTTTTCATCGGGTCGGGGCTTCCGTTCTAGGCCATCGCCTGCCGGATGAGCAGGTTCTTTAGGACCGGCAGGCGGTCCGCAAGGTTCAATCCGGCGTTGCGCACGCGGGCGAGCGCCGCGCCCCTGTCCGCGTCGAACAAGCCGTGCAGGCCGTGGACCACGGTGTCCATGGATGCCACGGCCTCTGCGCGGCTGCGCTCGTAGCGCCGCAACAGCCGCGCCTCGCCGGGATCGCGGAAAGGCTCGCGCCCGGAGAGCACCTCGGCCAGCACGCGCGCGTCCTGCAAGCCGAGGTTCGCGCCCTGTCCGGCCAGCGGATGGATGACGTGCGCGGCATCTCCCAGCAACGCGGTGCGTGGCGCGGCCATGCGTGACGTCCTCAGCCGGCGCAACGGAAAAGTGCGGGGCGCAGTCACGAGTCCCAGGGTGCCAAGCGCGCCATGCGATGCCGCCTCGACTGCCCCGCACAGCGCCTCCGGCGCCAGGGCCAGGAGGCGCGCCGCTTCGGCGTCCGCAACCGACCACACCATGGACACGCGCTCGCCGGGCAGCGGCAGCAGCGCGAGCACCGGGCCCGCCTGGAACCATTGCAGCGCGACGTTGCGATGCGGACGCTCGCAGGAAAAATTGGCCACCACCGCGGTCTGGCCGTAGGCCTGCTCCCGGGTGGAAACGCCTGCCTGGGCGCGCACCATGGAGCGCGCGCCATCGGCACCAACGACGAGCTTCGCATCGAGCGTGGCGCCACCCTTCAGCGACAAGGTCGCGTGCCCGGCGCCGGTCTCGATGCGCTCGCACTCTGCGGTAGTGTTTACCTCCAGGCCCGCGCGCAGCGCCGCCTGCAGTTCGGCATCCTCGACGATCCACGCCAGCTCCGGGACGCCGCTGCGCCATGCGTCGAACTCGATGCACGACCGGCCGTCATCTCCGAAAACGCGCATGGCGTGGACCGGCGCCAGTCGACCGGCCGGAATCGAGGACCAGGCGCCGATGCGCTCCAGGAACGCGGCATTGCCGGGGCTGATGGCGTAGATGCGCGCGTCCAGCGCGCCGTCCGCGGACCGGGGCGGCGGCGGCGGCGCGATGAGCGCCACCTGCATGCGCGGGAGCGCGCGCGCGAGCGCGGCGCCGGCGAGGCCCCCGCCCACCACTGCCACCTCGAATTCGGGCCGATGTCCGCCCACCGCGCACCCTCTCAAGCCTTTGACTTCATGCCGCTATTGAGCGAAAATCCGCACCCGCTCGAAATGGCGAATTAGCTCAGCTGGTTAGAGCAGCGGAATCATAATCCGTTTGTCCGGGGTTCGAGTCCCTGATTCGCCACCACATTCTCCAATCTGCTGCAGGCTCGCGCAGCAGGCAGATTGACAAGGCCCGCCATGGTGCCAGGCTCGGCGACGCAGAGCGCCATCCGGGGCCGGAATGTTACCGATCGGTAACATTTGCCCGGGCCAGGCTTGAGCCGTTTCCACCCACTAAGCATCGGTCGCAAAAGGGCTTTCTGCTAGAATCGCCGTTCATGCCGGCGCGAGGATTCGGAGCCCGATGAGCGGAAAACTGTTGCGAAGTGCCGTTGCAATCCTCGCGCTGGGCGCCTGCGCCGGCGCGGCGCTGGCCCAGTTGCGCACTATTCCCACCGACGCCAAGCGCGGCACGCTGACGCACGTAGGCCAGTCGGAGGTGAGGCTGGACGGCAAGACGGCGAGGCTGTCCCCGGGAGCCCAGATCCGCGACGCGAACAACCGCATCGTGCTGCCGACGATGCTGCCGCCGGACAGCAAGGTCAAGTACCTGCCGGACGCCCTCGGCAACCTGCATCGCATCTGGATCCTGTCCGAGCAGGAAATCGCGCAGCCAGACCCCGCGAAGTAGGCGGCGGCGCCGCGCGATGGCTGGCAAAGTCTTCATCCGCACTTTCGGCTGCCAGATGAACGAGTACGACTCGGCGAGAATCGCCGGTCTGCTCGCCGAGCGCGACGGCATGTCCAGCGCCGATTCGCCCGAGGACGCCGACCTGATCGTCTTCAATACCTGCTCGATTCGCGAGAAGGCGCAGGAGAAGGTGTTCGCCGACCTGGGCATGCTCAAGCGCCTGAAGCGGGATCGCCCGGAACTGATGATCGCCGTCGGCGGCTGCGTCGCCAGCCAGGAAGGCGGCGCGATCGTGACGCGCGCCCCGCACGTGGACGTGGTGTTCGGACCGCAAACGCTGCACCGCCTGCCCGAGTTGCTCGAGCGGCGCCGCGCCGGCGGCCGTCCGCAGGTGGACGTGAGCTTTCCGGAGATCGAGAAGTTCGACCGCCTGCCCGAGCCCAGGGCGTTGGGCGCCAGTGCCTTCGTGTCGGTCATGGAAGGCTGCAGCAAGTACTGCAGCTTCTGCGTTGTTCCCTATACCCGCGGCCGCGAAGTGTCGCGCCCGTTCGAGGACGTCATCGCCGAGGTCGCCACGCTCGCGGCGCAGGGCGTGAAGGAAGTGACGCTGCTCGGCCAGAACGTGAATGCCTGGCGCGGGTTGATCGACGGCGACCCCGGCGATTACGCCGAGCTGCTGCGCTACGTCGCCGAGATCGAAGGCATCGAGCGCATCCGCTACACCACGTCGCACCCGCGCGAGTTCACCCAGCGCCTGATCGACGCCCACGCCGGGCTGCCAGCGCTCTCGCCGCAGGTGCACCTGCCGGTGCAGTCGGGCTCGGACCGCGTGCTGGCGGCGATGAAGCGCGGCTATACGACGCTGGAGTACCGCTCCATCATCCGCCGCCTGCGCCGCGCGCGTCCGGACTTGAGCCTCCTGTCCGACTTCATCGTCGGCTTCCCCGGCGAGACGGCAGCGGATTTCGAAGCGACACTTGCGCTCGCGGAGGAACTTTCGTTCGACGGTTCCTACGTGTTCATCTACAGCCCGCGCCCCGGGACGCCCGCGGCGGAGCTTGCCGACGACACGCCGGCGGCAGAGAAAGTCGAGCGACTGCAACGCCTGAACGCGCTGCTCGAGGGGCAGGCGCTGGCGGCGAGCGAATCCATGGTGGGCAGCGTGCAGCGCGTGCTGGTCGAGGGGCCGTCGACCAGGCGCCCCGAGGAGCTCGCCGGGCGCACCGCGAACAATCGCGTGGTCAATTTCAGCGGCGACGCGTCGCTGGTGAATCGCTTCGTCGAGCTGCGCGTGACCGGGGTGCGCTCGCACACCCTGCGCGGCGAGCTTGCTCATGCAGCGTAGGGCCGCGGCGAAGCCGGTCGCCGAGGCGAAGCCGGTCATCCTGCGGCTGGAGCCGGTGGACAACCCGCGCCTCGCCCGCCTGTGCGGCGCGATGGACGAGAACCTGCGCCAGATCGAAACGGCGCTCGATGTCGCCATCTCGAGGCGCGGCGCGCGCTTCACGGTGCGCGGGGAACCGACACAGGCTGGGCGCGCCGCGCGGGCGCTGGAGAACTTCTACCAGCGCGCGGGGTCGGACCTTTCGCTGGACGATCTGCAGCTGGGCCTGGCCGAGATCGCGCATGACCTGCCCCCGCGCGCAGGCGAAGAAGCCGGCCCGAAGCTGCTCACGCGCCGGCCGGAACTGCACGGCCGCACGCCGCACCAGGCGCGCTATATCGAGAACATCCTCGCACACGACATCACCCTGGGAATCGGGCCGGCCGGCACCGGCAAGACATACCTTGCCGTGGCCTGCGCCGTGGATGCGCTCAAGCGCGACAAGGTCAAGCGCATCGTGCTGGTGCGCCCGGCGGTGGAGGCCGGCGAGCGCCTGGGTTTCCTGCCCGGGGACCTGGCGCAGAAGGTGGACCCCTACCTGAGGCCGTTGTACGACGCGCTCTACGACCTCGCCGGTTTCGACGAGACCGCGAAGATGCTCGAGCGCGGCACCATCGAGCTCGCGCCCCTCGCCTACATGCGCGGCCGCACGCTGAATCACGCCTTCATCATCCTCGACGAGGCGCAGAACACCACGCCCGAGCAGATGAAGATGTTCCTGACCCGCATCGGCTTCGGCGCCAAGGCGGTGGTCACCGGCGACGTGACGCAGATCGACCTCGCGCGCGGCGCGCGCAGCGGCCTCGTGGAGGCGCGCCGGATCCTCGCCGGCGTGCGCGGCATCGCCTTCAGCGATTTCACCGCCGCCGACGTGGTGCGCCACCCGCTGGTGGCGCGCATCATCGACGCCTATGACCGCCACGCCGCGGACGAAGCAAAGAAAGCCGGCACCTAGCCGGTTCGCGGTGCAGCGCGCGGTGCGCGGCGCACCCGCGGCGCGGGTGCTGCTGCGCAGCGCGCGCGCCGCGGCCGGCGCCGGGATGCAGGCGACGCTGCGCGTGGTCGGCGCCGCAGAGGGCCGGCGCCTCAACCGCGCCTTCCGCAACCGCGACTACGCCACCAATGTGCTGTCGTTCCACTACGGCCGCAACCGCGGAGACATCGTCCTTTGCCATCCGGTGATCGCGCGCGAGGCGCGCACGCAGGGAAAGCCGCTGCTTGCGCACTACGCGCATATGGTGGTGCACGGCCTGCTGCACCTGCGCGGGCTGGACCATGCGCGCCGCGCCGAGGCCGAACGCATGGAGCGGCGCGAAATCCGCATCCTGCGCACGCTCGGCTATCCCGATCCGTATCAGGTGAAAGCAGCGGTAAAATAGCCGCGCCGGCGCTCCGCCGTCATTTCCCCTGCCTGCCCTTCCCCCTGAATGCCTGAATCGCAGAGACCCGGTTTTCTCGAACGCCTGTCCGCGCTGCTGCTGCGCGAACCGGCGGACCGCGACAGCCTGGTGCAACTGCTGCGCTCGGCCTACCAGCGCAACATCCTCGACGCCGACGCGCTGTCCATCATCGAGGGCGCGCTTACCGTCTCCGAGATCCAGGTGCGCGACATCATGATTCCGCGCGCGCAGATGGACGTGATCGACATCCACCAGGACGTCGAGGCGTTCATCCCCCAGGTAATGGCCAACGCGCACTCGCGCTTTCCGGTGATCGACCAGAGCCGCGACGATGTCATCGGCATCCTGCTCGCCAAGGACCTGCTGCGGCACTACGCGGGCGAGGAAGCGTTCAACGTGCGCGAGATGCTGCGCCCGGCGGTGTTCGTGCCCGAATCCAAGCGCCTCAACGTGCTGTTGCGCGAATTCCGTGCCAGCCGCAACCACATGGCGATCGTGGTGGACGAGTACGGCGGCGTGGCGGGACTGGTGACCATCGAGGACGTGCTGGAGCAGATCGTCGGCGACATCGAGGACGAGTACGATTTCGACGAGGCGAGCGACAACATCCTGCCGGAGCCCGGCGGCCGCTTCCGCGTCAAGGCCCTGACCCAGATCGCGGACTTCAACGCCGCCTTCGGCACCGATTTCCCGGATGAGGAACACGATACCGTGGGCGGCCTCGTGATCGCGCACCTCGGGCGACTGCCCAAGCGCGGCGAGTCGCTCGCCATCGCCAGCCTCAGGTTCCAGGTGCTGCGCGCCGACAGCCGGCGCGTCTACACACTGATCGTCGAGAAGCCCAAGTCCTAAAACAGGGACAGACCACGTTTTCTGGCGATGCATGCTCCCTGGAAAACGTGGTCTGTCCCTGTTTACTTCGCGCCGTTCCTTGCCGGCGCGGCGGCGGTGCTGGGCTTCTCGCCGTTCGACCAGTTCCTTGCCGCGCTCGCCGCGCTTGCGATCCTGACGCACCTGCTGGTCCGGGCAGGGACGCCGCGTGCCGCGTTCGCCATCGGCTACCTGTTTGGCCTGGGACTCTTCGCGGTCGGTGTCTCATGGATCTACGTCAGCCTTCATCGCTTCGGCGCCATGCCGGCGCCGCTGGCGGCCTTTGCGACATTCGCGTTCTGCGCGTTCCTCGCGCTGTTCCCCGCGACTGCCGCCTGGCTGCAGGCACGGTTTGCCGCGAAGGCGCACCCGGCTCTGCGCGCGTCGCTCGCCATTCCCGCAGCCTGGGTGCTGCTGGAGCTGCTGCGCGGCTGGATCCTGACCGGCTTTCCGTGGCTCTCGATGGGCTACGCTGCCGTCGACGATGCGCTGGGCGGTTTCGCGCCGCTCGGCGGCGCCTACGCGGTCTCGTTCGCCCTCGCCTGCGCCGCGGGCCTGCTGTGGTGCGTCCTGGCCGGGCAGGCGCGCTGGCCTGCCGTGGCAGCGCTGGTCTTGCTGCTCGCATCCGGATTCGCCCTGCGCAGCGCGCAGTGGACTGTTCCCACGGGGGATACGCTGACGGTGTCCCTTCTGCAGGGCAGCGTGCCGCAGGAAACGAAGTTCGACCCGGCACGCTATGCGCGCACGCTGGAGACCTACGCCACCCTCGCCGAAGCCAGCCAGGCGCGCCTGATCGTGCTGCCTGAAACCGCGATCCCCCGCTTCCTTGATCGCGTGGATCCGGCGTACCTGGACCGGCTGCGCGCGACCGCGCGGCGCAACGGCGGCGACTTGCTGCTCGGAGTACCGGTGCGGGAAGGAGAGTCCTACTACAACAGCGTCGTCAGCCTCGGCGTCTCGCCGCAGCAGGCGTACCGCAAGCAGCACCTGGTGCCGTTCGGCGAGTTCGTGCCGGCGGGATTCGGCTGGATCGTGCGCGTGCTGTCCATCCCGCTGTCGGATTTCTCCCGCGGCGGCGCCGGCCAGCGCCCGCTCGCGGTGGCCGGCCAGCGCGTCGCGCTGAACATCTGCTACGAGGACGCCTATGGCCGGGAGATCGCGCGCCAGCTTCCCGAGGCGACTCTCCTGGTGAACGTATCCAACGTGGCCTGGTTCGGCGATTCGCTGGCGCCGGCGCAGCACCTGCAGATCGCGCGGATGCGCGCGCTGGAGTCCGGACGCTGGCACCTGACCGCCGCCAACACCGGCGTCACCGCCGCGATCGCCCCGGATGGTTCGGTGCGGGCTCGCATGCCACAGTTCCTTCAGGGCCGCGTGGACGCCGAGGTGCGTGGCCATACCGGCGCCACGCCCTACGCCGGGCTGGGCGACTGGCCGGCGCTGCTGCTCGCGCTCGCGGCGCTTGCTTTCGTCGCGCTGCGCGGCCGCAGCCAGTAAAATCCCCCGCCCGATGCTTACTTTCCAGCAACTCATCCTTCGCCTGAACGACTTCTGGGACCAGCGCGGCTGCGCGCTGCTGCAGCCCTACGACATGGAAGTCGGCGCCGGCACCTTTCACACCGCGACCTTCCTGCGCGCCATCGGGCCGGAGCCGTGGAACGCGGCCTACGTGCAGCCCTCGCGCCGGCCCAAGGACGGGCGCTACGGCGAGAACCCGAACCGCCTGCAGCACTACTACCAGTACCAGGTGGTGCTGAAGCCCTCGCCGCCAGAGATCCAGGCGTTGTACCTCGAGTCCCTCAAGCACCTCGGCATCAACCCCATGGAGCATGACATCCGCTTCGTCGAGGACGACTGGGAATCGCCAACGCTGGGCGCCTGGGGCCTGGGCTGGGAAGTGTGGCTGGACGGCATGGAAGTGACCCAGTTCACCTACTTCCAGGAGGTGGGGTCGCTCTCTTGCAAGCCGGTGCTGGGCGAGATCACCTACGGCTTGGAACGCCTGGCGATGTACCTGCAGGGCAAGGAATCCATCTTCGATCTGGTGTGGACGCCGGGCGTGAGTTATGGCGACGTCTACCACCAGAACGAAGTCGAGCAGTCGCGCTACAACTTCGAACTGTCGAACGCGGACATCCTGTTCCGGCATTTCGGCGAGTACGAGGGCGAAGCCAGGCGCCTGATCGAGGCGAAGTGCGTGCTGCCCGCCTACGAAATGGTGTTGAAGGCCTCGCACACCTTCAACCTGCTCGATGCGCGCGGCGCGATCTCCGTCACCGAGCGCGCGGCCTACATCGGGCGGGTGCGGGCGCTGGCGCGCGCGGTGGCGCAGGCCTACTTCGAGTCGCGCGAGCGGCTGGGCTTTCCGATGGTCAAGGCGGCCTAGGTGGAAGCGACGCTGCTGGTCGAGTTGCTCACCGAGGAGCTGCCGCCGAAATCCCTGCGCGTCCTCTCGGTGGCGTTTTGCGACGCTCTCGCCGAGGACCTTCGTCAAGATGGATTCCTTTGCGATGAAAGTGTGGTTATGTCGTTCGCGACACCGCGGCGTCTCGCCATTCGAATATCGCTCGTGCGCGAATCAGCACCCGATCGCGCAGAGGAGCACAAAGGCCCTCCAGCGAGCGCGCCAAGCGCGGCCGTGGAGGGCTTCGCAAGAAAGCATGGCGTCACAGTCAGCGACCTTGTTCAGATTGATACAGCCAAGGGCAAGATTTTCGCTTGCCGAAAGGTCGCGAAAGGGTCACATCTAGGCACGAGCTTGGACTCAATGGTAGAGGACGCTCTGCGCAAGTTGCCGGTCGCAAAGCTGATGCGCTGGGGCTCCGGCGAGGCGCAGTTCGTCCGCCCGGTGCACGGCCTGGTCATGCTTCACGGCGCGAAGATCGTCCCGGGAACGGTGCTCGGCCTCCAGTCGCGCAATGCAACCCGCGGCCACCGCTTCATGGGCAAGGGCGCGATCACGATCGCCGGCGCCGACAGCTACGAGAGGCAGCTTCTCGAGGACGGCATGGTCGTCGCCGACTTCAACACCCGCAAGGCCGCCATCGACGCCGCGCTGCAGGCCGAGGCGACGCGCCAGGGCGGCAGCCTCGGCGAGTACTCGGCGCTCCTGGACGAGGTCGCCGCGCTGGTGGAGCACCCCAGCGTCTACGTCGGCGAGTTCGACAGGGCGTTCCTGGATGTGCCGCAGGAATGCCTCATCCTGACCATGCGGCAGAACCAGAAGTACTTCCCGCTGTTCGACGGCGCGGGCAAGCTGCAGCCGAAGTTCCTCATCGTCTCCAACATGAAGGTGTCCGACCCGCGCCACATCGTCGGCGGCAACCAGCGCGTGGTGCGGCCGCGCCTGGAAGACGCGCGCTTCTTCTACAACCAGGACCGCAGGCAGCGGCTGGAAGAACGCGTGCCAATGCTCGACAAGGTCGTGTACCACAACAAGCTCGGCACCCAGCACAGGCGCATGGAGCGGGTCCGGCTGTTCGCGGGCAAGATCGCCCGCGTCCTCGGCGCCGACCCGTTGCTTGCGGAACGCGCCGCCGAGCTCGCCAAGGCCGACCTGCTCACCGGCATGGTGGGCGAGTTCCCGGAACTGCAGGGCGTGATGGGACGCTACTACGCGCTTCACGACCAGGAGCCGGCCGAAGTCGCCGACGCCATCGAGGCGCATTACCGGCCGCGCTTCGCCGGCGACAAGTTGCCCGAAGGCAAGGTCGCCTGCGCCGTAGCGCTCGCCGACAAGCTGGACGCCATCGCGGGCCTGTTCAGCATCGGACAGCAGCCCACCGGTGACAAGGATCCCTTCGGCCTGCGGCGCGCGGCGCTGGGGGTCGTGCGAATTCTCGTGGAACACAAGTTGCACCTGTCGCTTCATGAACTAGCAAAGGCCGCTTTCGAGCCATTCGAAAGTCACACACCGATTGAACTGGTGCAGTTTGTGAACGATCGATTCACGGGCTACTTGAAAGAGCAGGGATATTCAACCCTTCAGGTGGATGCAGTCCTGAACAGGAACGTCACCAACCTGGGCCTGGTGCCGAAGCAGTTAGAAGCGGTCAAGGCTTTTCAGGCCCTCCCGGAAGCCGAAAGTCTTGCTGCTGCAAACAAGCGAATCGCCAATATCCTCAAGCAAGCCGAGGCGAAGGGCGAAACGCCAGTGAATGCGAATGCAGCCGCGTTCACGGATCCTGCGGAACAGACATTGCACGAAGCTATCCGCGCCGCCGCCGAGAGGGCCAGGCCCCTCTATGAAAGCGGAGACTACACCGGCTACCTGAAAAGTTTTGCCGTGCTCAAAGCACCGGTCGATGCATTCTTCGAGAATGTCATGGTGATGACTGAAGACGAAAAGGTGCGGCGAAACCGCCTAGCGCTCCTTCGCGACCTGCGAGAAGCCATGAACCGCGTCGCAGACATCGCGAAGCTCGCGACATGAAACTGATCGTCCTCGACCGCGACGGCACCATCAACCACGACAGCGACCAGTACATCAAGTCGCCGCTGGAATGGAAACCGCTCGCCGGCAGCCTGGAGGCGATCGCGCGCCTGTCCCACGCCGGCTGGCGCGTGGTGGTCGCGACCAACCAGTCGGGCATCGCGCGCGGCCTGTTCGACATGACGACGCTGAACGCGATCCACGCCGAGATGCACCGCGCGGTGGCGCTCGCCGGCGGCCGCATCGACGCCGTCTTCTTCTGCCCGCACGCCGCGGACTCGAACTGCGAATGCCGCAAACCCAGGCCGGGGATGCTGCTGGAGATCGCCGAGCGCCTGAACGTGGACATGGCCGGAGTGCCGCTCGCCGGGGACTCGCTGCGCGACCTGGAGGCCGCCGCCGCGGTGGGCGCACGACCGATGCTGGTACTCACCGGGAAGGGCAGGAAGACGCGCGCCGCCGGCGGGCTGCCCCCGGGAAGCGAGGTCTTCGAGGACCTCGCGGCGATCGCCGCGAAGCTGGCGCCCTGACCGTGTCGGCGTGAGTTCGCGGCCATGACCGCGCTGCGCTCGGCGCTTTTCTTCCTCGCCCTCCTCGTCGTGACGCCGCCCTACGCGGTGTTTGCGCTGCTGTGCGCGCCGCTGCCGCGGCTGCTGCGCAACCGCGTCATCGCCGGATGGACGCGTGTCATCGTCGCGCTCGCGCAGCCCATCCTCGGCATCCACTACCGGGTCGAGGGCGCCGGCCACCTGCCGCGCGAGCCCGCTGTGGTGCTCTCCAAGCACCAGTCTGCCTACGAAACGCTCGCCTTCAACCAGGTTTTCCCGCCGCAGGTGCACGTGCTCAAGCGCGAGCTGCTGTGGATCCCGTTCTTCGGCTGGGGACTGGCGCTGATGAGCCCCATCGCGATCGACCGCTCGCGCGGCATCCGCGCGCTGCGCGAGATCGCTCGCCGCGGCCGGATCCGGCTCGACCAGGGCTTCTGGGTGATCGTGTTCCCGGAGGGCACGCGCGTCGCCCCCGGCAAGCGCCGCCGCTACCAGCCCGGAGGGGCCTGGCTCGCGGTGCACGCAGGCGTGCCGGTGGTCCCGGTGGCGCACAACGCGGGGCTGCTGTGGCCGCGCTACGCCTTCATGAAGCGCGCCGGAACGGTCACCTTCCGCATCGGGCCGCAGATCCCCACGAAGGGGCGCGACCCGAACCAGGTGATCGCCGAGGCCGAGGCATGGATCGAGGCGCAGCAGGCCGAACTGTGCTCCGGCAGCTCGTAGACCAGCTCGACCTGTTCCGGCGGCCGGAGCGGAGCGATGCCGAAGCAGCGCGCGCCATCCTCCTGGGGGGGCGCGCCGTCCCGTACCGATTCGAGCGCCGGCGGCGCCGCAGCTTCGCGCTCGCCGTGAACCACGACGGCCTGCGGGTGCTGGCCCCCATGCGCGCGCCGATGCGCGAGGTGGAGGCGTTCCTGCAGGAGAAGTCAGGCTGGATCACGCGCAAGCTGGACGAATGGGCCGCGCGCGGCCGCCCGGCGACGCTGCTGGGACGAAGCGGCGAGTCGCTGCCACTGTTCGGTCGGACGCTGGCGCTGGAGGTAGTGCCCGGCGCGCGCGCCGTGATGCTGCACGAGGACCGGGTCGTGGTGCGCACCGACGGCGACGCCTGCATCCTGCTCAAGGACTGGATCCGCGCCCGGGCCCTGGAGGCCTTTTCCGCGCGCGCCGCCTACTTCGCCGCGCGCATCGACCTGCCGCCGCCACCCGTCGCCCTCACCGACGCGCGCACGCGCTGGGGCTCGTGCAGCGCGCGCGGCCGCATCCGCATCGCCTGGCGCCTCGCCCACCTCGAGCCGGCGCTGTCGGACTACGTGATCGCGCATGAGGTGGCCCACCTGAGGGAAATGAACCACTCGCGCCGCTTCTGGGTGCTGGTGGAAACGCTGTATCCTGACGCCCGGTCGGCGCGCAAGGCGTTCAAGCGCGCCGCGGCGGCGATTCCACTGCTCTGAGGGACGGCCATGAAGCTCCTGCACACCATGCTCCGCGTCGGCGACCTGCCGCGTTCGGTAAAGTTCTACACCGAGGTGCTCGGCATGAAGCTGCTGCGCACCACGGACCGGCCGGACCAGAAATATTCGCTCGCCTTCGTCGGCTATGACACCGAGGACAAGGCCTCGGTCCTCGAGCTCACCTACAACCACGGCGTGGACAAGTACGACATGGGCGGCGCCTTCGGCCACATCGCCATCGAGGTGAAGGATGCGGCGCAGGCCTGCGCGAGCGTGAAGAAGGCGGGCGGCACGGTGACCCGCGAGGCGGGCCCGGTGAAGGGCGGCACGACGGTGATCGCGTTCGTCGCCGATCCGGACGGCTACAAGATCGAGTTCATCGAGAGAAAATGAACAGGCCGCCCATGATCACGAGGAACAGCACCAGGTAAGTCCCCACCAGGATCCACCAGCTCGCCGGCCGGTCGTCCCGGACGTAGCGCTCGAATCGCATCCGCATCCGGTTCCACTGATAGAGCTCATCGCGCAGGACAAAGGTGGCGAGCGGAACACCGGTCACCGCCAGCAGCACCACGACGACCAGCCAGGACAACCCCGTCGAGCGCGCGGTCATGAGCTGGTAGCCCAGGCGCTTGCCTTCCGGGGCGCCCACGAGAACGCTGATGGCGCAAGCGAGTATCGCCAGGCCCGCGACGACACTCACGAATTTTCGCATTACACGCCCTCCGCTCCAATGGCGCGCGCGATGCGCACATAGTCCTGCGGCGCCAGGTTCTCCGGCCGCAGCCCCGGATCCAGCCCCAGCGCCACGAATTGCTCCGGCGCGAGGCCGAGCGCGTTGCGCAGCGTCTTCCTGCGGGCGCTGAAGGCCCGCCTCACGACGTCGGCGAAGTTCAGCGGCAGGTCCACGCCCTGGAGCGGCACCATCCGCACCACCGCGGACTCCACCCTGGGCGGCGGCCGGAATGCGCCCGCGCCGACCTTGAACAGCCGCGACATCGCGAATCGCGTCTGCAGCATCACCGACAGGCGCCCATAGGCCGGCGTCGAGGGCGCGGCGACCATCCGGTCCACCACCTCCAGCTGCAGCATGAAGTGGAAGTCACGGAAGCGGCCCGCGTTTTCGGACAGGCGGAACAGGATCGGCGTGGAAATATTGTAGGGCAGGTTGCCAATGATCCTCGCGCCCTCCGGCAGCGCGTTGAAATCGAACGCCAGCACGTCGGCGCGGTGCAGCGACAGACGCTCCTTCGGGAACTCCGCCTCCAGCGCATCGGCGAGATCCCGGTCGATCTCGATCGCGGTCAGCGTCCCGACCTTCTCGAGCAGCTTGCGCGTGAGCGCGCCCGCGCCGGGCCCGATCTCGACCACCGCGTCGCCCGATCCGGGCTGGAGCGCTTCGACGATTCGCGCCAGGACGCCCTGGTCGTGCAGGAAATGCTGCCCGAAACGCTTCCTCGGGCGATGGCCCATCAGAACTGGTCGAGGCGAATCTCGACGTAGGCGCGGTCGCGCAGCTGACGCAGCCATTCCTGGAATGCCTCGTCCGCCTTCCTTTCGCGCAGCACCTGCCTCGCCTGCAGGCGCTTGCGCTCCGGCGTCAGGCCGGCGTTGCGCCGCTCCTGCACCTGGATCAGGTGCCAGCCGAAGGCCGACTTCACCGGCTGGCTGATCTCGCCGGGCTGGAGCTCGTTCATGGCGCGCTCGAACTCGGGCACGGTATCCCCCGGGAACACCCATTCCAGGCTGCCGCCCCGCGATGCGCTGCCGTCCTCGGAATGCTGGCGCGCCAGGTCGGCGAAGTCCTGCTTGCCGATCGTCATCCGCTCGCGCAGGTCGGCCAGCTTGCGCCGCGCCTCGGCCTCGGATACCACCTCGCTGGTGCGGACAAGGATGTGCCGCACCCGCGTCTGCGTCACCGGGGCGTCCGTCCCCGCGTTGCGGCTTTCGATCAGCTTCAGGATGTGGAACCCCGCGGGACTGCGCAGCAGTTCGCTCACCCCGCCGGGGCGCATCTTCTTCAGCGCGCCGCTGAACAGTTCCGGCAGCCGGTCCTCCGCGCGCCAGCCCATGGCGCCGCCCTGCAACGCGTCGGCGCCGTCGGAGTAGCTGGCGGCAAGGCTGGCAAAATCGCCGCCAGCGGCCGCCTCGGCGCGCGCCTTCTCGGCCTTGGCGCGGGCCTGCTCGATGCGCTCCGGCGTCGCCTGCTCCGGAAGGCGCACCAGGATGTGCGCGACGTTGAATTCGCCACCACGGCCGTCGCCCGACTTGCTGTTCTCCTCAAGGTAGAGATCGATCTCGGTGTCGTTGACCTCGATCCGATCGTCCACCTCGCGCTCGCGCAGGCGCGTGAGCATGATCTGCGAACGCACCTCCTCGCGGAAGCGCGCGAAATCGACGCCGTCGCGCTCCAGTGCCCGGCGGAACTCGGGCAGCGCCATGTTGTTGCCCTGCGCCACGCGCTCGATGGCGCGGTCCAGCTGCACCTCGTCGATGCGGATCCCGTTTTCGCGCGCCATCTGCAACTGCGCCTTCTCCAGGATCAGCCGCTCCAGCAGCTGGCGCTCCAGTAGCGACGCTTCCGGCAACGGGGTGCCCTGGCGTCGCAGCTGGCGCTCGGTCGACTCGCGCCGCTCGCGCAATTCCGAGTAGGTGACCACCTCGCGGTTGACCACCGCCGCGATGCGGTCGACCAGCGTCACGCGCTGCGCGTGCGCCGGCGGCGCAGCGAGCAGCGCCAGCGCCACCGTCAACAGGAATCGGGACATCGCGCTCCCTAGAAGACCTGCTCGAAAGGCAGGCGCGGGCGCAGGCTCTGCGGCACCAGCGCGGCGTCGCCCGGGTTGGTGACGGCATAGCCGGGAACCTGGCGCTTGAGGAAGGTGACCGTGTCGTCCGATCCTATGGAACCCAGGCCGTTCAGTTCGAGCTGGAACAAAAGGGTGGAGGCGGTCGTCTGGGCCGCCACCTGGATGCGCGAGAACACCGCGCGGAACACCCAGCAGCCGCCGTTGTACTCCAGCCCGCCCAGGCCTTCCAGCATCCGGCTGTCCCGGAACGAATAGTTGTAGCGCCCGATCGCATACCATCCGGGTGAGACAGGCCATTGGCCGGAAAGATCCACCTGCCGCAGCAGGTCGCGATTGAAACGGTAGCTGGCATTCAGGACCTTGGCGATCTCCGGGGAATAGCGCAGCTGGGCGCCGTAGCGCTCGGCACGGCTCTCGCGCGTTGAATACTGGACCGTCCCGTCAAAGGTCCAGTCGCGCAGGAAGCGCCCACCCACCGAGGCGAGGATGTCGGAGGAATCGACACTGCGCAGGGGGGTGGCGGCATCCAGGGCGACGCGCTCGTTCTTGAAGAAGTGGCGCTGGCCGATGGTGGCGCGGAACAGTTCCTGCCCGGAGGCATTCAGCATTCTTGACGTGAGCGCCAGGGTGACCTGGTTGGCGTCGCCAAACCGGTCGCCACCTGCGAAGCGGTTCTCGCTGAAGAGGTTGGCGTAGTTGAAATCCGCCAGTGCGGTGTCGAACAGCGGAATCTGGTCCTGCGCCCGATATGGCACGTACAGGTAGTAGGCGCGCGGTTCCAGGGTCTGGGTCAGCTTGTCCCCGAACAGGCTCGCCTCGCGCTCGAAGATCACGCCCGCATCCGCCGACATCCAGGGAATGTTGACCGATTGCCGGCCGGGCTGGCCGACGGCCGTTCGCGTGAGGTGGTAGTTGCTCGAGCGAAACCCCACCTTGGGCGTAAGGAAGTATCCCGGCGCCAGCAGCGGCGCGGACAGCGACGGGTTGAACGACGTCCGCGAGCCCTCCACGAGGGTCGGATGCGCGAAGCGGACGTACTCGCCGGTGGCGCCGAAATCCATCAGGCCGCCGATATCGTTGCGGCTTGCATACAGGTTCACCTGGGGCAGGCGGTCATAGGGAATCGCGACCGGCGCCAGCGGATCCTGGAGCGTCTGGAAGCTGTGCAGCCGCCCCACGAGCGTGTAGCTCAGTCCGCCCAGGCCGCTGCTGTAGGTCAGGGTGCCTTCGCGCTGCAAGTGGCTCACCGAAACGGTCCTGACCTGGGAGGCGAAGTCGACCAGGTAGCGGTCATCGCTCACCCGGTTGAAATCCACCCGCCCGGTGAGGTTCGGCTGAATGCGCTGCTCGTGCAGCAGCGAGAACGCCGAGCGGCGGCGGTCCAGTTCACGGTCCTTGCCCATGTACTCGAAGCGCGCCTCGCCGGAGAAATCGCGGTTGAGGTAGCGCAAGTGGCTCTTCAGCTGCTCGCCGCGCTTGCTCATGTGAGACGGCGTCAGCGTCAGGTCATACTCCGGGGCGATGTTCCAGTAGTACGGCACGCCGAGTTCGAAACCGCGCCGGGTCGACTGCGAGAAATACGGCGTCAGGAACCCGGACTTGCGCCGGTTCTCGAGCGGGAAGCTGGCGAAAGGCAGGGCGAAAATCGTGGTATCGAGGAAACGCAGGCGCATGTCCTTCGCCCTGCCCTGCTCGGTGTCGTAGTCGAGCTCGATCTCGTCCGCCTCGATGCGCCAGTCTTCCTTGCCCGGCGAGCAGCTGGTGTAGTGCCCCTTGCTCAGCAGCATCCGGTTCTTGCCGAAGAACTCCAGTCGCTCGCCGCCACCGCGGGCCGTCTGGTCGCGGTTGAGGATGAAGCTGGGCCCCTCGAACACGCCGGAGTCGTTGGTGGTGTCGTAGCGCAGCCGCGGGCCGAAGAACCGGTCCGGGCCGCGCTCCAGGCGCACGCCGCCCTCGGCCTCGATGCGGCCGAACTCCTGGTTGTAGCGAAGGAAATCGCTGAAGACGTTGACCTCGTCGCGCTTGAGTTCCACCTTGCCGCGCGCAGTCACTTCCAGTTCCGAGACGCCGTCGATCTTCTCGGCGTCGATCGTGGTGGGCCCCTGCTGCTGTGCCGTCGCCGCGGGCTTGGCCCTGGACTCGGCCGCCGGCCCCTGGCCTTGCGCCCAGGCCATGGGTGCCCCGAAAGCGAGGATCAGCAGCGCGAAAAGATTCGCCGCCTTGTCTTGCGCTCGCGGGTGTTGCATCGGTGGTGTTTCGGGATGGAAACCGGAGAGCGAAAAGTGGCACAATTCGGCGCATTCCGCAATGGATTCGAGACTCGCCGCGCTGGAGCGCTGGGTTGACGCGCAACTGCGCTCGCAGGGCCGCGACAGCAGGTTCGCGCTCGCGCCCGCTTCGGCCGACGCCAGCTTCCGGCGCTACTTCCGCGCCGAACTGGGGGTGGGCGGCAGCTTCATCGTCATGGACGCGCCGCCGGCCACTGAAGACTGTGCTCCGTTCGTGCGCGTGGCCGGACTGCTGCGCGCGGCGGGCGTGAATGCGCCCGAAGTCATCGCCGAGGACCTGTCGCAGGGATTCCTGATGCTCACCGACCTCGGGCGCGTGACCTACCTGGACGCGCTCCAGGGCGACGCCGGCGCGCGGGCGCCGGCGCTGTTCCGGGACGCCATCGACACCTTGCTGCGCTGGCAACTCGCGACGCGCGCCGGCGAACTGCCTCCATACGACGAGTCGCTGCTGCGACGCGAAACCAGCCTGTTCCCGGAATGGTACGCGGCGCGGCACCTCGGCAGGCCACTGTCGCCGGCGCAATCCGACGCGTTCTCCCTGGTCGAGGGCGAGTTGCTGCGCTCGGCGCTGGCGCAGGGGCGCGTGTACGTCCACCGCGACTACATGCCGCGCAACCTCATGGTCGCCGAACCCAATCCCGGCGTGCTCGATTTCCAGGATGCGGTCGAGGGACCGGTCAGCTACGACATGGTGTCCCTGATGCGCGATGCCTTCATCAGCTGGGAAGAGGAGCAGGTCCTCGACTGGACGGCGCGCTACTGGGAAAAGGCGCGCAGGGCTGGCCTTCCGGTGGAGGCAGACTTCGCCGAGTTCTGGCGCGGCTTCGAGTGGATGGGCCTGCAGCGGCATCTCAAGGTGCTGGGCATATTCGCGCGCCTCGCCTACCGCGACGGCAAGCCCGCCTATCTCGAGGACACGCCGCGATTCGTCAGCTACGCGGGCGCGGTGGCCCGGCGCTACCGGGTGCTCGCGCCGCTGGCGAAACTGCTCGACGAGCTCCACGCGTGAAGGCGATGCTGCTGGCGGCCGGCCGCGGAGAGCGCATGCGCCCGCTCACCGATACGCTGCCCAAGCCGCTGCTCGAGGCGGGCGGCAAGACCCTGCTCGCCTGGCACCTGGAGCGCCTGGCCGCGGCGGGGATCCGCGAGGCCGTGATCAATGTCTCCTGGCTTGGCGAGCAAATCATCGAGCACTTCGGCGACGGCTCGGGCTACGGCCTCGCCATCGCCTGGTCGAGGGAATCCCCGGCGCCGCTGGAAACGGCGGGCGGCATCGCCGCGGCGCTGCCGCTGCTTGGCGACGCGCCGTTCCTGCTTGTCAACTCCGACGTCTACACCGACTGCGACCTTTCCCGCGTTGCGGCGGCCCGCCTCGGCGAGGCGTTGGCGCACCTCGTGCTCGTTCCCAACCCGGAGCATCATCCCCGCGGGGACTTTTCGCTGTCGGGCGGGATCGTCGGCGAGACAGGTGCGCCGCGCTACACTTACGCAGGCATCGCGCTGCTCTCGCCCCGGATCGTGTCGGGCGTGGCGCCGGGCGCGAAGGCGCCGCTGGGCCCGCTGCTGCACCGGGCCGCTGCCGAAGGCCGCGCGACCGGCGAGCTGCACGCCGGCTGCTGGTGCGACGTCGGCACCCCGCAGCGGCTGTCCGCGCTCGATGAGAAGCTCAGGAAAGGGAACCAGGGAAACGCCGCGCCATGAAACCCGACGACATCCAGGCATCCGTCCACAACGGCCGCCGTGCGCGGCTCGCCGCGGCCATGACGGACGGAATCGCCGTCATCCCCACCGCGCCAGAGCGCATCCGCAACCGCGACACGCATTTCCCCTATCGCTTCGACAGCCATTTCTACTACCTGACCGGATTCCCCGAACCCGAGGCGGTACTGGTGCTGGTGGGCGGCGCGCAGCCGCGCAGCCTGCTGTTTTGCCGCGAGCGCAACGAGGAACGCGAGATCTGGGACGGCATGCGCTTCGGACCGGATCGGGCCCGGGAACGCTTCGGCTTCGACGAAGCGCATCCGATCGCGGCGCTCGACGAGGCGATGGCGAAGCTGCTCGCGGACCAGCCCGCGCTGCACACGCCGCTGGGCGCGGATCCGGCCTGGGACGCCCGCGTCATGCAATGGCTGAACGCCGTGCGGGCGCAGGCGCGAACCGGCGTCGCTGCGCCCGGGCGCGTGCACGACGTGCGCGTGCTGGTGGACGACATGCGCCTGGTGAAGGATGCGCACGAGCTCGAGGTGATGCGCCGCGCGGCCGCCATCAGCGCCGGCGCCCACCGACGCGCCATGGCTGCGGCGCGCCCCGGCGCGACCGAGTACCAGGTCGAGGCCGAGCTGCTGCACGAGTTTCGCCGCCACGGCGCGCAGTTCCCCGCCTACTGGCCGATCGTCGCCGGTGGCGCGAACGCCTGTGTGCTGCACTACGTCGCCAATGACGCGCCCTTGTCCGTCGGCGACCTGCTGCTGATCGACGCCGGCTGCGAACTGGATGGCTATGCCTCGGATATCACGCGCACCTTCCCGGTCGGCCGCGCGTTCAGCGCACCGCAGCGCGAGGTCTACCAGCTGGTGCTTGCCGCGCAGACAGCGGCCATCGCCTCGGTGCGCGCAGGCCGCGGCTGGAACGAGCCGCATGACGCCGCGGTGCGGGTGCTCGCACAGGGCCTGCTTGACCTTGGGCTGCTGGCAGGAAGCCTAGAGGAAGTGCTGGAGAAGGAAACCTACAAGCGCTTCTACATGCACCGCACGGGGCACTGGCTTGGCCTGGACGTGCACGACGCCGGCGAGTACAAGCACGCCGGCGCTTGGCGCACGCTCGTCCCGGGCATGGTGCTTACCGTGGAACCCGGACTCTATATCCGCGCGGCCGCTGACATCCCGGAGCGCTTCCACAACATCGGCATCCGCATCGAGGACGATGTCGCCGTGACCTCCGGAGACTGCGAGGTGATCACCGCGGCCGCGCCGAAGTCGATCGCGGACATCGAAGCCATCAAGCGTGACGCCGGCTGAAGTCGCGAACGTAGCGAACGCAGCAAACGTAGCGATTGTCGGCGCCGGACCGGTCGGCTGCACCCTCGCCCTCGAACTGAAACGCTGCGGCATTCCCGCCGTGCTATGCGCGAAACGCAGGCCCGCCGATGGAACATCCCAGCCGCTACGCCCGATCGCGCTGTCGCACGCCAGCCGGCTGATACTGGAGCGGATCGGCGCCTGGGACGCTATCCAGCCCACGCCGATCAGGTCCATCCATGTGTCGCAGGCGGGCGCCTTCGGGCGAACCAGAATCGCGGCCGAGGATGCCGGGGTGCCGGCGCTGGGCTACGTGCTCGACTACGGTACGCTCGCCGCCGCGCTGTTCGAACTCGCGATGGCTCGCGGCGTCGCCATTGCCGCCGGAGCGCCTCCGGCAGCGCTTCTGGTGCACGCGGAAGGCGACGCACCCGAGGAGGGCGGGAAGGACTACCACCAGGAGGCTCTGGTGACGCTGGTGAGGGCTGATCAGGCGCCCTCCGGCATCGCCTACGAGCGCTTTACGCGCGAGGGACCGCTTGCCCTCCTGCCTCTGGAGGGGCGCTACGCCGTAGTGTGGGCCATGGCTCCGGATCGCGCCGCGGAGCTGTCCAGCGCAGACGAGCGTACATTCCTCGCTGCACTTGGCGCCGCTTTCGGCGATCGTGCCGGGGCTTTCGTCGCGGCGGAAGGTCGTTACCGCTTCCCCCTGGCCTTGCGCGTGCGCGCCTCCCGCACCGGCGTCCGGGAAGCGTACGTCGGCAATGCCGCGCAGACCCTGCACCCGGTTGCGGGCCAGGGCCTGAACCTGGGCCTGCGCGACGCGTGGGATCTGGCGCGACTCTTGCGTGACGCGAAGGATCCCGGCGACGCGCAACTGCTTGCTCGCTATGCCGCCCTCCGGAGGCTGGATGCCATGGCAACGACCAGGATCACCGACCTGCTGGCCGGCGCGTTCACCGGCGGAGGCCCTCTGCTCGCATCGGCGCGCGGCGCTGCCATGACCGCGCTGGACGCGTTTTCGCCGGCTCGGCGTTTTTTTGCGCGCCGCATGATCTTCGGGACCTCCGCCATTCCCTGAACGTCCCGCCGCAGTGTTTGCGAAACACAACAGCGATGTTTTTCCGCAACGAAACCGGATAGAATTCGCTCCCCTCGCGAGACATCCTCCACCACCGCTAACACCGCAATCAATGCAGCTTGGCGCGCACACATTGCGCAACGGATTGTTCGTCGCTCCGATGGCGGGGGTCACCGACCGACCCTTTCGGGGCCTTTGCCGGCGCTACGGCGCCGGGCTGGCGGTCTCGGAGATGGTTTCGTCGCGGCCCGAGCTGCGGAATACGCGCAAGTCGCGCCTGCGCCGGGAACATGAAGGTGAAACGAGCGGCTCGGCCGGCCCCAATTCGGTGCAGATTGTCGGCGCCGACCCGTCGCAGATGGCTGACGCGGCCCGCTTCAATGTCGACGAAGGCGCCCAGATCATCGACATCAACATGGGCTGCCCGGCGAAAAAGGTCTGCAATGTCGCCGCCGGCTCGGCGCTGCTCGAGAACGAGCCGCTGGTCGCCCGAATCCTGGAAGCGGTGGTCGCCGCAGTCGGCGTACCGGTGACGCTCAAGATCCGGACCGGCCCGGCGCCCGGGCGCCGCAACGCGCTGCGCATCGCGCGCATCGCCGAAAGCGCCGGCATCCGGCTGCTGGCGGTGCATGGACGCACGCGCGCCTGCGGCTTTCGCGGCGAGGCCGAGTTCGATACGGTCGCGCAGGTGAAGGCCGAAGTACGCATTCCCGTGATTGCCAATGGCGACATCGCGTCTCCCGAGGAAGCGCGGCGCGTTCTGGCGCACACCGGCGCCGACGGCCTGATGATCGGCCGCGGCGCGCACGGACGGCCCTGGATCTTCCGGGAAATGGCGCACTACCTCGCCACCGGCGAGACCCTGGCCGGGCCGGCTCCCGCCGAGCAGCGCGCGGTGGTGCTGGAGCACCTGCAGGGCCTGTACGAACTCTACGGAGAGAGCCTCGGCCTGCGCGTCGCGCGCAAGCACCTGGGCTGGTACCTGCGACCCCTCCCCGGCGGCGAGGCGTTCCGCCGGCACGCCTGCACCATTGAATCGGCCGCGGCCCAGCTTGAGGCAGTCGCGCGCTTCTACGATGGGCTCCAGGCATGACGCGCAGCACGGAGCTGGCCGATGCGGTGAAGCGCTCGCTCGAGCGCTATTTCAAGGACATGGACGGCGAGAAGCCGACCGCGATCTACGACATGGTGCTGAAGAATATCGAGAAGCCGCTGATCGAGACCGTGCTCATCAAGGCCTCGGGCAACCAGTCGCAAGCGGCGTCGATGCTGGGCATCGACCGCAACACCCTGCGCAAGAAAATCCTGCAGTTGCGGATCAAGGCGTGAAAGCGGCAACGTGAACGTCAGGCGGGCGCTGATCAGCGTCTCGGACAAGGCGGAGGTGATCGAGTTCGCCCGCGCCCTCGCAGGGCTGGGCGTCGCCATCCTGTCCACCGGCGGCACCGCAAAGCTGCTGGACAAGGAAGGCGTCCCGGTCACCGAGGTGTCCGCTCACACCGGTTTCCCCGAGATGCTCGACGGGCGCGTCAAGTCCCTGCACCCGAAGATCCACGCCGGGCTGCTGGCGCGGCGCGATTCGCGCGAGCACATGGCGCAGCTGGAGAAGGCCGGCATCCCGCCCATCGACCTGCTGGTGGTGAACCTGTATCCATTCCAGGCCACCGTGGCCAATCCGGACTGCCCGCTGGAGGAGGCCATCGAGAACATCGACATCGGCGGGCCGACCATGCTGCGCGCCGCGGCCAAGAATTACGCTGGCGTCGCCGTGGTGGTGGATCCGGCCGACTACGCGCGCGTGCTGGAGGAGATCCGCGCCGGCGGCGGCGTCGCGGAAGAGACGCGCTTCATGCTGGCAAAGAAGGTGTTCGCTCACACCTCGGCCTACGACGGCGCCATCGCCAACTACCTGAGCGCGCTGGACGGCGAAGGGCGGCGCCGCGCCTACCCCGACGTGCTCAACCTGCAGCTGTTCAAGCGCCAGGACATGCGCTACGGCGAGAATCCGCACCAATCGGCCGCGTTCTATCGTGATGCCCAACCGGCGCGCGGCGGCATCGCCGCCTTCGCCATGCTCCAGGGCAAGGAGCTGTCCTACAACAACATCGCGGACTCCGACGCCGCCTGGGAGTGCGTCAAGAGTTTCTCCGAGCCCGCCTGCGTCATCGTCAAGCACGCCAATCCCTGCGGCGTCGCGGTGGCGGATGGCTCGCTCGCCGCCTACCGCAAGGCCTTCGCCACCGACACGACCTCCGCGTTCGGCGGCATCATTGCGTTGAACCGGGCGCTGGACCGCGCCGCGGCGGAGGAAATCGGCAAGCAGTTCGCCGAGGTGATCATCGCCCCGCGCGTCGAGCCCGCGGCGCGCGAATTCCTCGCCACCAAGCAGAACCTGCGCGTGCTGGAAGTGCCCCTGGCGCACGATGCCCAGGCCCATGACTACAAGCGCGTCGGCGGCGGCCTGCTGGTGCAGTCGAGCGACGCGGCGACGCTGGAGCGCAAGGCGCTGCGGGTGGTGACGAAGAAACAACCGGTCGATGAACAGTGGAGCGACCTGCTGTTCGCCTGGAAGGTGGCAAAGTTCGTGAAATCGAACGCGATCGTGTTCTGCCGTGGCGGCGCCACGCTGGGCGTTGGCGCCGGGCAGATGAGCCGTATCGACAGCGCGCGCATCGCCTCCATCAAGGCGGCCCATGCGAAGCTCTCACTGGCTGGTTCCGCCGTCGCCTCGGACGCCTTCTTCCCGTTTCGCGATGGCCTGGACGCGGTGGTGGACGCCGGCGCCGTCGCGGTGATCCAGCCCGGCGGCAGCGTGCGCGACGACGAGGTGATCGCCGCCGCGGATGAGCGCGGCGTCGCGATGGTGTTCACCGGCGTGCGCCACTTCCGGCACTGAGGCCTGCGGAATGAAGCTCCTGGTCATCGGCTCCGGCGGGCGCGAGCACGCTCTTGGCTGGAAGCTGGCGCAGAGCCCGAAGGTGCAGAAGGTGTATGTCGCCCCGGGCAACGGCGGCACCGCGACCGAGAGCGGCCTTGAGAACGTCGCCATCACAGGCATCCCGGAACTGATCGCCTTCGCGAAGAAGGAGCAGATCCACCTCACCGTGGTCGGTCCGGAGGCGCCACTCGCCGCCGGCGTCGTGGACACCTTCCAGGGGGCCGGCCTGCGGATCTTCGGCCCGCTGCGCGCCGCGGCGCAACTGGAAGCGTCCAAGGACTTCGCCAAGCAGTTCATGGCGCGCCACGGCATTCCGACCGCTCGTTACGCGACCTTCACCGATGCCGCCCAGGCCAGGGCCTACGTGGCGCGTAACGGCGCGCCGATCGTGATCAAGGCCGACGGCCTGGCCGCCGGCAAGGGCGTCGTGGTCGCCGCCACGGTTGAAGAGGCGAATGCCGCGATCGAAGACATGCTGGCTGGCGGCAAGCTCGGCGAGGCCGGCGGCCGCGTGGTGATCGAGGAGTTCCTCCAGGGCGAGGAAGCGAGCTTCATCGTCATGGCCGACGGCGTGCGCGCACTGCCCATGGCCACCAGCCAGGACCACAAGCGGCTGAAGGATGGCGACCTCGGCCCCAACACCGGCGGCATGGGCGCCTATTCCCCGGCGCCGGTGGTGACGCCGCAGCTCCATGCGCGCGTGATGCGCGAGATCATCCAGCCGGCTATTGCCGGCATGGCGAAGGACGGCACGCCCTACGTCGGCTTCCTGTACGCCGGCCTGATGATCGACAGGGCGGGTGTCCCGAAGACGCTGGAGTTCAACTGCCGGCTGGGCGATCCAGAAACGCAGCCCATCCTGCTGCGCCTGAAGTCGGACCTGCTGGGCCTCATCGAGCAGGCGATCGACGGCGAACTGGGTAACGCAGCTGCGGAATGGGATCGGCGCGCGGCGCTCGGCGTGGTGCTCGCGGCTGCCAACTACCCCGGCGACCCGCGCCGCGGCGACGCCATCGAGGGAATCCCGCGCGGCACCGAGGACTGCCTTGTGTTCCACGCCGGCACCATGCTGGATGGGCGGACGGTGCGCACGAACGGCGGCCGGGTGCTGTGCGTCACCGCGCTTGGCGAGTCGCTGAAGATGGCGCGCACCCGCGCCTATGAAACGGTGGACCGGATCCGCTTCGACGGCATGCAATACCGCAAGGACATCGGCCACCGAGCGCTCCGGAAACCCTGAGCGCCGTGGATATCCGCGCCGTCCGCGACTACTTCTCCGGCCTTCAGCAGCGCATCGTCCGCGCGCTGGAAACCCTGGACGGCGGCCGCTTCCAGAGCGATTCGTGGGAACGCCCGGAAGGCGGCGGCGGCAGCACGCGCGTGCTGGAAGGCGGCGCGCTCTTCGAGCGCGCAGGCGTTGCCTTCTCCCACGTCTCGGGCTCGCAACTGCCGCCGTCGGCGAGCGCCTCCCGACCGCAGCTGGCGGGACGCGGCTTCGAGGCGACGGGCGTGTCGCTGGTGCTGCATCCGCAGAACCCCTACTGCCCGACGGTGCACATGAACGTGCGCCTGTTCACCGCGACGAAGGCGGGCGAGGCGCCGGTGTGGTGGTTCGGCGGCGGCATGGACCTGACGCCGTACTACGGCTTCGAGGAAGATGCGCGCCACTTTCACGCCGCCTGCAAGCGCGCCCTCGATCCCTTCGGCGTGGACCGCCCGGTTGACCTGCACGCCCGCTACAAGAAATGGTGCGACGAGTATTTCTTCCTGAAGCATCGCAACGAGCCGCGCGGCATCGGCGGAATCTTCTTCGACGACCTGGCGGAGCCGGACTTCGACGGCGCGTTCGCGCTCGTGCGCTCCGTAGGGGACCATTTCCTCACCGCCTACACGCCCATCGTCGAGAAGCGGCGCGGCCTGCCCTACGGCGAGCGCGAGCGAGAGTTCCAGGCCTGGCGGCGCGGGCGCTACGTGGAGTTCAACCTGGTGTTCGACCGCGGCACGCTGTTCGGCCTGCAATCGGGCGGCCGCACAGAGTCCATCCTGATGTCCATGCCGCCGCGGGTGGCCTGGCGCTACGACTGGAAACCGGCGCCGGGTTCTCCGGAAGCGGCGCTCTTTTCGGATTTCCTCAGGCCGCGTGACTGGGTCTAGCGGCCCGGCCGGCTCAGGGCAGCTCGGCGCCCAGTCGATGGTGCTTCTGGGCATCCACGGCGCGGCCATCCCGGTCTGCCAGGCGCGCGAGCGCGAGGTGCACCGCGCGCGACTTCTCGAACGACAGGCTCGCCTCGAGGTAATCGCGCGCCTTGCCCCACAGGCCGGCCTGCTTGCACAGGCGCCCGAGCGCGAGCAGCAGCCGCGGATCCTCCGCATGCGCCGGCAGCCAGCGCTCGGCGCGTTCCAGCCGCGCGCGCGCCTCGCGGTCCAGTTCCGGCGCCTCCAGCGGCGGCAGTTCGGCGTACTGCGCCACCAGCGCCTCGCTCCAATCCGCGCTCAGGCTGTTCTCCAGGATCTCGCGCGCCAGAGCTGCCTCGCCAAGGGCGGTGGCGTGGCCCGCCGCGGCGGCCGCCACGCGCGGGTGCAGCCGGTCCGGGCCGGGCACCTTGCGCCAGCACGCCTCCAGCGGCGCGCGGTCCCCGGCCGCGCGCGCCAGCAACTCGATGTGGGCCTGTACGCGGTACTCCTCGGCGATCGCCGGCGCGATGGCCGCGCGTTTTCCCAGCATCGAGGCAAGGCGCAGGACCTCCTCCCAGTTTTGCGCGCCCCGCTCGGCGCGCAGCAGCATCCGCGCGGCGGCAATGTTGCGCGGCCCGGCGCCGTGCAGGCTGCGCAGCGCGTCGCGCGCGCCGCGGAAATCGCGCTCGTCCAGCGCCAGCTCCGCCTGGGTCAGCAGCATTGGCGCCTGCATCGGTTCGCCAGCCTTCTCCGCGCGCTCGAGCCACAGGTCTCGCCGCTCGCGCTGCCGCAACTGGTGGGCGGCGCGTGCCGCGATCAGCGCCGCCAGCCCCGGGGCTGCACCCGACTCCCAGGCGAGCGCGGCCTCCTTCTCCGAGCGCGCATAGCGGCCCTCGTAGTAGGCCTGCAGGGCGGCCGCCAGCGCGAGTTGCGCCTGGTCGCGGCGGCGCCGCTCGCGGTAGGCGCGCACCTGGGCCGGCAACGCGAAGGTATGCCGGACCAGCCGCAGCGACAAGTACAGGACCGCGAACCCCGCCATGAGCGCCGCGCTGAACAGGACCAGCGAGACCTCGATCCGCCACGGGGGGACCACCAGCACAACCACGCCCTCGCTGACGCGACCGACCACCGCCAGTGCCACGGCGGCGGCGAATACCGCGACCAGCCAGAACAGTCCTCTCATGGACTCGACCGAGGGCTCGACTGCACGTTCACTTGCGCTCGCGGCGCGCCTTGAACCCGCGCACCGCGTCCAGGCTTTCGCTGATCGAAGGCGCCTCGAAGCTGAGCGTGGCGGCAGACAGCTGCTTCAGTTGCGCCAGCGCCGCCTGCGCGGGCTTGGATCGGGCGTCGAAGTAGCGCTGGATCCAGCCCTGGGCCGCGCGCAGGTCCTCGCGATAGCCGGCCTCGTTTCGCGTCAGCAGGGACAGGCGCGCGTTCAGCAGCCGCAGCTTCAGGTTCTCGCGCAGGAAGTAGGCCTGCGCTGGCGGCACCAGCGGCGGCTCCTGCCCCTCGATCCTGCGCACCACCACCAGCTGGCGCAGTTCGCGCCACAATTCCGTGCCGAGCCGCTCGAGCACGCCCTCCGCGGCGGGCTTCGCGGCCTTCGCTGCGGCGCCGGATTCACCGGATTCACCGGATTCACGCCCCGTGCGCTCCTCGTACGCGAGGGGCAATCCGTCCACGACGGCCACGAGCCCATCCAGCCGCAGGCTCATGCCCGGGAGGTCCAGCACCGGCAGGGATTTCAGGCGGTCAATGTCCCTCGTCAGCGCGCGCCGCAGCGAGAGAAACTGCGGCCGATCCGATCGAGACAGCCGGCTCTCCGCAAGTTGCAGCGCCAGCAGCGCTGCACGCACGTTGCCCGAGAGCTGCAGCTGCTGCTGCGCGATGGCGAGCACCTGCTCGATCTCCGCCAGTTGCCACTCGTCCCGGTTCCGCGCCAGTTCCTGGTACAGGGCCTCAAGCGCCGACTGCTGCGCCTGCGATTCGGTCAGGCGCGCTTCCAGCGCACTGACCCGCGCCTGGGCTTCACGCAGTCCGTCCTGCGCCTGGCGCGCGGCCGCGCGCGCCTCCCGGCCATCCGATTCGATGTCGCGCAGGCGCCGGGCCAGTTCCTCCTGCGTCGAGCCGATCCGGCTGCGCGTATCCAGCCACAGCGCCGTGACCACGGCCGCCAGCACCACCAGCGCCAGCGCGAACAGGCGCAGCCGCTGCCGGCCACGCTTCAGGTCATCGGCCGCGGGCGGTGCTTCGCTTGCCGCGCCGGCCAGAATCGGTTTCGTGGGCTCGCTCATCGTGTCTCGGTTCCCTGCGCGAAGTATGCCACCAGCGCCTGGAGCATTTCGCCGTCGCCGGGACCCGCCAGGACCACGCGCGCGATTCCGAGGCGCCTTGCCTCGTCGACGACGCGCGGGTGCGGTGCGAACAGCGGCGCCAATCGGACAAGGCTCGCGCCGGCCTCTCCGGCCATGGCGAGCAGGTTCGACAAGGCCTCGGTGGAGTTGACGGTCACCGCGTGCACTTCGCCGCGCGCCCATTCAGTAAGGAGCGATCCGGGTACGGCCGTCGGCCGCACCCTGCGGTAGCACTCCGCGTACTCGACTTCCGCCCCGCGCGCCCGCAGCGCGTCGCGCAGGACCTCCCGTCCACCTTCGCCGCGGATAATCGCCACGCGCCGGCCCCGGACCTCCGCGAACGCCGGCAGGGCCAACAAGGCCTCGCTGTCGGAGCGGCCCTCCGGCGCGAGCACATCGTGCACGCCATGCTCGTTCAGCAGGCGCCGGGTTCCTGCGCCCACCGCGGCGGCGCGCACGGCCCCGGGCCAGGGACGCCCGAGGAGCGCCAGTCCCCGCTCCGCGGCGTTGGCGCTGATGAAGATGGCGAAGTCGAAGGACTCCAGGCGGCCGAGGAGTGCGCAGGCCGGGCCGGCATCGACGGGATCCGCGATCTCGATCGCCGGAAGCAGGATCGCCTCTGCGCCGGCCTCGCCGATCAGCTTCGCCAGCGCGGCGGACTGTCCCTGCGGCCGCGTGACCAGGATACGGCGGCCTGCAAGCGGCGCTGTCATGTTGCCAGGGCGGCCAGGATCTCCGCCGCGCCGCGCTCGCGCAGCAGCACGGCAGCGCGCGCGCCCAGCGCCTCGGGGTGCGCGGCCGTGCCCTCGCAATCGGCGCGCGCGATGCGCTTGCCGTCCGGCGCAGCAACCAGGGCGCGCAGGTTCAGCTTCCCGTTGGCGATCACGGCGTGCGCCGCCAGCGGAATCGCGCAGTTGCCGCCCAGCGCCCGGCTCACCTCGCGCTCCGCCCGCACGCAGGCGCCGGCGACCGGATCGGCAAGCGCTCCGGCCAGAGCGCGCACGTCCTCCCGCGCCGACAGGCATTCGATGCCGAGCGCGGCCTGCCCGGGCGCGGGCAGGCTTTCCTCCAGCGACAGATGGGTGCGAATCCGGGCTTGCAGCCCGAGGCGCGTGAGGCCGGCGGCGGCCAGCACCACCGCCGCGTACTCGCTGCGGTCGAGCTTGGCGAGGCGCGTCTCGACGTTGCCGCGCAGCGGCCGGATGACCAGGTCCGGGCGGCGCGCCGCGATCTGCGCCTGGCGCCGCAGGCTCGAGGTGCCGACCACGGCGCCATCGGGCAATTCCGGGAGCGAACCGAAGCGCGCCGACACGAAGGCGTCTCGCGGATCCTCGCGGTCGCAGATCGCCGCCAGCGCGAATCCCGGTGGCAGTTCGGCCGGCATGTCCTTCATGGAATGCACCGCAAGGTCGGCGCGACCCTCGGCGAGCGCCGCTTCCAGCTCCTTGATGAACAAGCCCTTGCCGCCTTCCTTGGCGAGCGACACCTCGAGCAGCTCGTCGCCGCGCGTGCTGAGCGCCAGCAGCGCCACGCGCAGGCCGGGATGCGCCGCCTCAAGCCGCGCCTTGACGTGCTCCGCCTGCCACAGGGCGAGGCGGCTGCGCCGGGTTGCAATGACGAGCCGTTCAGTCACGCCGGTTCTCCGCCACCAGCTCCTTCACCGCGTGCCATTGGCGCCGGCTCACCGGCAGGCGCTCCTGCAACCCGTCCAGCACCACCTCCCAGTGCGCCTCCTCGTCCTCTGTCGCGGCGCGCTCGAAGCCGCGGATCGCGGCACGCGACACCAGGCAGTTGCGGTGGACACGCACGAAGCGATCCGCGAACTCGCGCTCCAGCTGCACCAGCGGCTCCTCGATCAGGTGCTCCCCGGCGCGGGTGCGCAGGGTCACGTACTTCAGTTCCGCCTTGAAGTAGACCACGTCGCGCACCGGCACCAGCGAGATCCGGTTGCGCTCGGCGACGGAGAAGTACTCCCGCGCGCGGCCGGAGGCGCGCTCCAGGCTTGCCGCCGGCGCCGGGCCCGCGCCGACCGCCTTTCTCAGCGCCGCGGCCAGGCGCGGCGCGCGGACGGGCTTCAGGAGGTAGTCGAGCGCGTTCAGTTCGAAGGCCTCGACCGCGTGGCGCTCATGCGCGGTGATGAAAATCACCGCCGGTGCCTCGGACAGCCGCGCCAGGTGCCGCGCCACTTCCAGCCCGGCCATGCCCGGCATCTGAATGTCGAGCAGCAGCACGCGGGCCCCGGTGCCGGGCAGGCGCTCAATCACCTGGATGCCGTTGGCGGCCTCTCCGGCGATCTCCGTGGGCAGGTCCGGCGCGAGGTCGGACAGCAGGGCCTTGAGACGCTCGCGCGCGAGTTCCTCGTCATCGGCGATGAACACGCGCAGCGCGCCCGCGGACTCCGCGGGCAGGCTCATTTCGCCCCCGAACGGTAGGGAATCTCGATCTCGACACGATAGCGGCCGCGCTCGACGCGCGTCTCCAGCCGCGCCTCGGCGTCGAAGAACAGGTTCAGCCGCTCGCGGATGTTCTCCAGCGCCATGTGGTTGCCGCCGCGATGCCCGGCCGCGGCATCCGGCGCGTCGCCGCCCTCCAGCTGGGCGTTCTCCACCAGCGCGAGCACGCGGTCGCCGCGGCGCTCGATGCGCACCAGCACGTCGCCGACGCCGGTTCCCGGCTCGACGCCGTGGTAGATCGCGTTCTCCAGAATCGGCTGCAGCAGCAGCGGCGGCAGCAGCGCGTCCATGGGCGCGCCGTCCAGTTCCCAGGACATGCGCAGCCGCTCGCCCAGGCGCAGCTGCTCGATCGCGGCGTAGCGCTCCAGCAACGCGATCTCGTCGGCCAGTCGCGCCAGGCTGCGCCCATCGGACATCAGCGCGCGGAACAGCTCGGCCAGGTCCTCCAGCGCATGTTCGGCGCGCTTCACGTCCTTGCGCATCAGGGACAGTACCGCGTTCAGGCTGTTGAACAGGAAGTGCGGCCGGATCCGCGATTGCAGCGCCTGAAGGCGCGCCTCGGCCAGCGCAGGGGAAAACGCGCGCTGGTGCAGGCGCAGGTAGGCAAGCACCAGCGCGCTCGCCGCCGCGGCGAAGGCCAGCGTGCGCCCGAGGCCGGTGCCGGAGAACACGCCCAGCGCCGCATGCACGCCCGCGGAGATCCCCAGCACCACTGCCATCACCACGATGCAGCCAGCGGCATAGTCCAGCCGCAACAGCGGCCGGGCCAGCACGTAGAACACCACCAGACTCGCCACCAACACCGGTTGCAGCAGCGCCGTGGCGCGGACGAAGGCGTCGGCAGCCTGCGCCGGGGCGGGTTCAGCGGCGAGGACGGCGCCGAACGCGAGCACGTTCACGGCAACCAGGATGCGCGCGATCACGCCCAGGTTGCGAAAGTCCGGGAGGGCGTCTGCCTGGGGGTTTTGCCTTATACTGGACATGGTTGGCACGCAGTGTTCAACCGCATTCTATTCCTCAATTTCACATGGCTTCTGCCAAGACATCCAAGCCGCGCGCAGCGAAGCTCTGGTCCGGACGCTTCACGGAGCCGGTGGACGCGTTCGTGCAGCGCTTCACCGCTTCGGTGTCCTTCGACCGGCGCCTGGCGAAGCACGACATCGCGGGCTCGATCGCGCACGCGCGCATGCTCGGCGCCTGCGGCGTGATCCGGCGCGCCGACGCCGCGGCCATCGCGCGCGGCCTGCGCGCCATCGGCCGCGAGATCGAGCGCGGCAAGTTCACCTGGTCGCTGGAGGCAGAGGACGTGCACTCCAATATCGAGCGCCGGCTGATCGCGCTGGTGGGCGAGGCCGGCAAGCGGCTGCACACCGCGCGCTCGCGCAACGACCAGGTCGCCACCGACGTGCGCCTCTGGCTGCGCTCGGAAATCGACGACATCGCGACGCTCCTCGCGGCGCTGCAATCCGCGCTGCTCGACCAGGCCGGGCGCCATGCCGCGCTGGTGATGCCGGGCTTCACGCACCTGCAGGTCGCCCAGCCGGTGACCTTCGGCCACCACCTGATGGCGTGGTTCGAGATGCTCGAACGCGACCGCGCGCGCCTGGCCGACTGCCGCGCGCGGGTCAACGTCCTGCCGCTGGGCGCGGCGGCGCTGGCCGGCACCAGCTTCCGGATCGACCGCGCGCGGGTCGCGCGCGAACTGGGCTTCGAAGCGGTGGCCGCGAACTCGCTGGACGCGGTGTCCGATCGCGACTTCGCGGTGGAATTCGCCGCCTGTGCATCCCTCGTGATGCTGCATCTGTCGCGCTTCTCCGAGGAACTGATCCTCTGGATGAACCCGCGCTTCGGCTTCGTGCGCATCCCGGACCGCTTCTGCCCCGGCAGCTCGATCATGCCGCAGAAGAAGAACCCGGATGTGCCGGAACTCGTGCGCGGCAAGAGCGCACGCGTGTTCGGCCACCTGCAGGCGCTGCTCGTGCTGATGAAGGCGCAGCCGCTCGCCTACAACAAGGACAACCAGGAGGACAAGGAGCCCCTGTTCGACAGCGTGGACACGCTGAAGGACTGCCTGGCCGCGTTTGCCGGCATGGTCGCGGGGCTGGAGCCGCAGGCGCAGGCGATGCGCGCCGCGGCGCTCGAGGGACATGCCACCGCGACCGACCTGGCGGACTACCTGGTGAGGAAAGGGATCGCGTTCCGCGACGCGCACGAGACGGTGGCGCGCGCGGTGCGCGAGGCCGAGCGGCGCGGCTGCGGCCTGGCTGACCTGTCGCTCACGGAGCTGAAGCGCTTCCATCCCGCGATCGGCCGCGACGTCCTGCGCGCCCTGACGCTCGAGGGCTCCGTGGCGGCGCGGAACCACGCCGGCGGCACCGCGCCGGCGCAGGTACGCAAGGCGGTCGCCGCGGCGCGCCGGCGCATCTCATGACCGAGGAACTGAAGTACCAGCGCATCGGCAAGTACGAGGTGGTGAAGAAGATCGGCGAGGGCGCCACCTCCGAGGTCTACCTTTGCCACGACCCCTTCTCCGGTCGCGACGTCGCGGTCAAGGTGGTGTTCACCGAGGTGTTCCAGGATCCGGAGCGCGGCAAGCTCTACAAAAAGCTGTTCGTCACCGAGGCCTCGCTTGCCGGCAAGCTCTCGCACCCTCACATCTGCCAGATCTTCGACGCCGTTGCCGACCAGGACCTGCACTACATCGTCATGGAGTACGTGGACGGCGGCACGCTGGAGCGGTTCTGCACGCCGGATGGGCTGCTGCCGGTGCAGAAGGTGGTGGAGATCGTCTTCAAGTGCACCCGGGCGCTCGAGTTCGCGCACAAGATGGGCATCACCCACCGCGACATGAAGCCGGCGAACATCCTCTACACCGGGGACACCGACGTCAAGGTGACCGACTTCGGCGCCGCGCTGATCGCCAGCGGCGAGACCACGCAGATTTCCGCCATCGGTTCGCCCGCCTACATGTCGCCGCAGCAGGTGAAGGAGCATCCACTGGACCACCGCACCGACATCTACTCGATGGGCGTGGTCATGTACCACCTGCTCACCGGGCGGCTGCCGTTCCAGGCCAGCAACAACTTCAGCCTGATCTACCAGATCACCAATGTCGATCCGCCGCCGCCGTCGTCGTTCCGCCCCGAGGTCCCGGGCGCGGTGGACGAGATCGTGCGCCGCGCCATGGCCAAGGATCTGGAGCAGCGCTACACGAACTGGGAGGATTTTTCCCTGGACCTCGCCGAGGTGTTCCGGGGCGAGACGCTCTCGGCGCGCGGCGGCGAGATCCGGGACTTCGCGGATTCCGACAAGTTCGAGACCCTGCGCGCCCTGCCCTTCTTCGAGACCTTTTCCGACGCCGAGATCTGGGAGGTGGCGCGGATCTCGGCCTGGCGTGGCGCGGGCCCGGGCGAGATGCTGATGAAGGAAGGCGAGTCCGGCGACTACTTCTGCATCCTCGCCGAAGGCCAGGTCAAGGTCACCAAGCGCGGCAAGCTGCTCAATGTCCTGCACAAGGGCGAATGCTTCGGCGAGATGGCCTACCTGCAGAAGGCGGGCGACCAGCATCGCGTCGCCGACGTCACCGTGATGACCGAGGCCAAGATCATTTCGGTGCCGACCGCGAAGCTGGACGCGGCCTCGGAGACCTGCCGCCACAAGTTCGACCGCGCCTTCATGGCGATGCTGGTCGAGCGGCTGATGATGGCGAACATCCGCCTGTCCGGCGTCTGACAGTCCGATAACAACAACGCAAGGGGAATCCCATGATCGAACTCTACGCGGCAGGCACCTCCAACGGCATGCGCGCGCGCATCGCCCTCGAGGAATGCGGCCTCGCCTACCAGTTCCACCCCGTCGACCTCGCCAAGGGCGAGAACCGCACGCCGCAGTTCCTCGCCATGAACCCGTTCGGCGCCATCCCGGTGCTGAAGGACAGCGACGGCCCCGGCGGCAAGCCGGTGCTCATCTCGCAATCGACCGCGATCCTGCTGTATTGCGCCGAGAAGTCCGGCCGCCACCTGCCCCGGGACCCGGCGGCACGCCCGGCGATGCTCGAGGCGCTGATGCGGGCGTCGACCGACGTCACGCCGATGTTCGGCGCGGTCACCCTTGCCTCGCGCATGCAGGCGCCGGACCCCGCGACCGTGGCGGAGTTCAAGGGCCGGCTGAAGGGCCAGTTCCAGACCTGGGACGGGATCCTCGCCACGCAGCAGTACGCCGCGGGCGCCGAGCTCACGATCGCCGACCTGTCGCTCTATGCGGGATATTGGCGCACGAAGGGCGCAGTGCCCGACCTCGTCGCCGGCAACCCGAATCTCGAGCGCTGGGCCGGGGAGATGGCGGCTCGGCCGGCGATCCAGAAGGCCGTGAAGCTCTAGCGCTGGTGGCAAGTCCTCCGGTCATCATCGCCGGTGGCGGCATCGGCGGGCTGGCGACCGCCCTGACGCTGCACCAGATCGGCGTCCCTTGCCTGGTCCTGGAGTCCGCGCGGGAGATGCGACCGCTCGGCGTCGGCATCAACCTGCAGCCCAATGCGGTGCGGGAACTCCAGGATCTCGGCATCTCCGGGAGCGATCTGGACCGCGTCGGCCTGCCCGCGAAGGAATGGGCGCTGGTCGGGTTGAACGGCAACGATGTGTATTCCGAGCCGCGCGGGCGGCTGGCGGGATACAAGTGGCCGCAATACGCGGTCCATCGCGGCCACTTCCACCTGCTGTTGCACGACAAGTTCGTGGCGCGTGCCGGCACGGACGCGGTCAGGCTCGGACACCGGGTCACCGGCTACCGGAAGAATCCGGACGGCGGCGTCAGCGTGCTCGTAGAAGGCGCCGACGGCGCCAGATCCGAAGCCGCCGGCTCACTGCTCATCGGCGCCGACGGCATCCACTCCGCGGTCAGGGCGCAGATGCACCCGGCGCAGCCGCCGATCCACTGGGGCGGCGCGGTGATGTGGCGCGGCACCACCTGGGGCAGGCCGATCCGCAGCGGCGCCTCCTTCGTCGGCCTGGGCACCCACCGGAAGAGGGTAGTCTTCTACCCCATCTCCCATCCCGACCCGCGGACGGGCCTGTCCATGATCAACTGGATCGCGGAAATCACGCTGGACAGCAGCGAGGGCTGGAAGCAGGGCGGCTGGTTCCGGCAGGTCGAATCGAAGGACTTTGTCCATCACTTCGAGAACTGGATCTGGGACTGGCTCGACGTGCCCGCCCTGATCACCGGAGCGCAAGTCGCCTTCGAGAACCCGATGATCGACCGCGATCCGGTGCCCACCTGGCGCGATGGCCCGGTGCTGCTGCTGGGCGATGCGGCGCATCCCATGTATCCGACCGGATCCAACGGCGGCAGCCAGGCGATCGTGGATGCCCGCATCCTGGGGGCGGCGATGGTGGAGCACGGCGCCACGCAGGCGGCGCTCGCCGCCTATGACGCCAGGCTGTGCGGCCCGATTTCGCAACTCGTGCTGCGCAATCGCGGTGCGGGCCCGTTCGGCCTGCTCAACCTGGTGGACGAGCGCTGCGGTGGAACGTTCGAGAACATCGATGACGTGATTCCGCCCGCGGAACGGACGGCGTTCATGGCGGCCTACAAGGCCGCGGCGGGATTGGCGATTGAGAGCCTCAACAGCGCGCCGCGGACCATTGCGGAGGGCGCGCGGGCCTGGAATCCGGCATAATGTAACCGATCGGTTACATTTACCCTGACCAGGAGCCCCGCCATGGCCAAGAAGAACCCGTCCTCCCCTTCCATCCCGCCGGCGCCCCCGGCACCCACGCCCGGCGCGATGCCCCAACTCGTCTTCCTCGCCTCGCCCGCCGAACTCGGCCGCGCCGTGCGCGCCGCCCGCCTCGCACGCAACCTCACGCAGGAAGACCTGGCCGACCGCGCCAGGGTCAGCCGAAAGTTCGTCAACCAGCTCGAGGAAGGCAAGGCCAGCGCGCACCTGGGCAAGGTGCTCACCGTGATGATGAGCGTGGGACTGGTGGGGGTGGTGGTGCCGCTGGAGGCGATGCAGGCGGCGATGGGCTGAGCCCCCCGGCACCCGTAGCCGAGCAGGTTACGGTTACTGCTTGACGCCTTCCAGCAGCTTCTGCAGCTCGCCCGACTGGTACATCTCCTTCATGATGTCCGAGCCGCCGACGAATTCGCCGTTGACGTAGAGCTGCGGGATGGTCGGCCAGTTGGCGAACGCCTTGATGCCCTGGCGGATGTCCGGGTTCTCCAGCACGTTCACGGTGAAGAATTCCTTCACGCCGCAGGCATTGATAGCCTGCACCGCAAGCGCGGAAAAGCCGCACTGCGGGAACTGGGGCGTGCCCTTCATGTAGAGCACCACCGGGTTGGAGGTGACCTGCTGCCTGATCTTGTCTTGGGTGTCCATGGTCGCGATTTTAGCGCGTTCCGCCGCTCACTCTATTGATCCCTGCCAGATCGGGCCAGCTTCGCACCGATTCAAGCCCCGCTTTCGCCAACAGCTCGCGCACCGCGCCGTCCTGTCCCTGCCCATGCTCCAGCAGCAGCCAGCCGCCGGGGGCGAGGAATAACCCTGACGCCGACGTGATTTCCCGGATCGCGTCCAGTCCGTCCGGCCCGGAAACCAGCGCCTGCCTGGGTTCATGGGCCAGTGCCGCCAGGTGCGGGTCGCCTTCGGCCACGTAGGGCGGATTGGAGACGATGAGCTCGAAGCGCTCGCCGGCGACCGGCTCGAACCACCGCCCGTGGCGGAACTCCACGTCCAGGTTCAGCTTTGCAGCGTTGCGCTGGGCGACGACCAGCGCCGCTACGCTCGCCTCCACCGCGACCACCCGGGCAGCAGGCAGGTGCTGCTTGATCGCAAGCGCGACCGCGCCGCTGCCGGTTCCCAGGTCGAGCACTGAGGCCGGCAGCCGCTCCAGCGCCAGGTCCACCAGCAGTTCCGTTTCCGGACGCGGAATCAGCACCGCAGGGTTGACGCTCAACTCGAGACTGTAGAACTCCCTGCGCCCGAGAATGTAGGCCACCGGCTCCCCGGCGCGGCGGCGGCGCGCGAACGCGAGGAACGCGTCCTCGACTTCGAAGGGAACCTCCGCTTCGGGCGAGGCGGCGATGGCCGCCTGCGAGAATCCCGCCACTTCCGCGAGCAGCAGGCGCGCTTCGCGGGCGTCGATGCCCGCGGCCGCCAGCGCCTCCGCGACCGTCAGTGCGCCTCCTCCGACAGCTGCTCGAGCTGCTCGGCCTGGTGTTCGGCGGCCAGCGCGGCGATGACATCATCCAGCTCGCCGTCCATGATGCGCTCGATCTTGTATAGCGTGAGGTTGATGCGGTGGTCGGTGACGCGGCCCTGCGGGAAGTTGTAGGTGCGGATGCGCTCGGAGCGGTCGCCCGAGCCGATCAGCGACTTTCTCTTCGCCGCGGTTTTCGCCGCGGCTTCCTTCTCCTGCTTGTCCTTGATGCGCGCGGCCAGCACCGACAGCGCGCGCTCGCGGTTCTTGTGCTGCGAGCGCGAATCCTGGCACTCGACCACGATCCCGGTGGGCAGGTGCGTGACGCGGATCGCCGAATCGGTCTTGTTCACGTGCTGGCCGCCGGCGCCCGAGGCGCGGTAGGTGTCGATGCGCAGCTCGGCCGGGTTGAGCACCACCTCGCCCACGGCGTCGGCCTCGGGCAGAACCGCCACCGTACAGGCTGAGGTGTGGATACGGCCCTGGGTCTCCGTTTCAGGCACGCGCTGCACGCGGTGGCCGCCGGATTCGAACTTGAGCCTGGAATAGGCGCCCTGGCCGGCGATGCGCGCGACCACCTCCTTGTAGCCGCCCAGCTCCGAGCTGCTCTCGGAGATCAATTCCACCTGCCAGCCCTGGCGCTCGGCGTAGCGCGTGTACATGCGGAACAGGTCGCCAGCGAACAGGGCCGATTCGTCGCCGCCGGTCCCGGCGCGGATTTCGATGAACAGGTTGCGGTCGTCGTTCGGATCCTTCGGCAGCATCGCCGCCTGCAGGTCGGCCGCGTGATTTACAATGGCCGCGGCCGCGGCCTTCGCCTCCTCGTCGGCGAAAACCTTCATCGCCGGGTCGGCCGCCATGTCGCGGGCGGCCGCGGCGTCTCGCTCGGCTTGCCGGTAGCGGCCGTAGAGATCGACCACGTTCGTCAGCTCGGCGTGCTCGCGGGAGAGCTTCCTGAACTCGCCCATGTCGCGCGTCGCATGCTCCGCAGACAGGACGGCGTTCAGCTCCTCCAGCCTGTGCTCCAGGCCGTCGAGCTTGGCGCGCAGCGAGGGGTTCAAGACCTGAGGCGGAACAGGCGAGCGACCGCGTCCGCAACCGAGCGCCGGTCCTCGCCGGTCGCGTCGTTGAGCGCCTGGGTCGGCGCGTGCATCAGCTTGTTGGTGAGGCCCTGCGACAGCGCCTCCAGCACCTGCCCCGGGTCCTCGCCCCGGGCGAGCAGGCGCATCGCCTTTTCCACCTCCTGCTGGCGCGCGTTCTCGGCCTGGTCGCGCAGCTGGCGGATCAGCGGCACCGACTCGCGCACCTGCATCCAGTGCATGAACTGCCCGACCTGGGTGTCGATGATCGCCTCGGCCTGGTCCACCGCCGAGCGCCGCGCGTTCAGGTTGGCCTGGACGATCTCCTGCAGGTCATCCACGGTATAGAGAAAGACGTCGTCCAGCTCGGCGACCTCGGCCTCGATGTCGCGCGGCACCGCCAGGTCCACCATGAACATCGGCCGGCGCCGGCGCGCCTTGAGCGCGCGCTCGACCATGCCCTTGCCCAGGATCGGCAGCGAGCTCGCGGTGCAGGACACGACCACGTCGTACTCGTGCAGGTTCACGGCGAGGTCACGCAGCTCGATGGCGCGCGCATTGAAGCGATGCGCGAGCGCCTGGCCGCGCTCCAGGGTCCGGTTGGCCACCGTGATGCGCTCGGGTCCCTGCGCCGCGAGGTGCGTGGCGCACAGTTCGATCATCTCTCCGGCGCCGATCAGGAGCACCTTCTGGTCCTTGAGCGACGGAAATATCCGCGCCGCCAGCTTCACCACGGCCGCGGCCATGGAGACGCTGTTGGCGCCCACCTGGGTGGTGGTGCGCACCTCCTTCGCCACGGCAAAGGAGCGCTGGAACAGCTTGTTGAGCACGGTGCCCAGCGTGCCCGCCGCCTCCGCGCTTCGCACGGCATCCTTCATCTGGCCGAGGATCTGCGGCTCGCCCAGCACCATCGAATCCAGGCCCGAGGCGACGCGAAAGGCATGCCGCACCGCGCGTTCGCTGGGCAGCGTGTAGAGGTAGCGGCCGAGCTCGGCGGGCTCTACATGGTGGTAGCGCGCCAGCCACTCCGCGGCCTGTTCCGGCCGCTCGCCCGACAGGTAGACCTCGGTGCGGTTGCAGGTGGACAGGATCGCCGCCTCCGCCGCGAAGCGCTGCTTGGCTTCTGCCAGTGCCTCGCCCAGGCGCTCGACGTGGAACACCACGCGCTCGCGGATATCGAGCGGCGCGGTCTGGTGATTCACACCGAGGGCGTAGAGCGTCATGGCGACCGGTTCAACCGTGCTTTGTCCTGCCGCGAGCGGCGCAACTGCCTGAAAGGGATGGATTTTACCCCCACGCGCCGCCGGGCGCGCGGGACTACTTCGCGGACGTCAGGCCCTGCCGGATCGCGAACTTCACCAGGCCGGGCAGGTCGCTGATCTGCAGCTTGGCCATGACACGGCTGCGGTAGGTGTCGACGCTCTTGGGCGACAGGCTCAGTTGCGCGGCCACATCCGCGCTGGTGAAGCCGTCCACGATCAGGCGCAGCACCTGCAGCTCGCGGTCGCTCAGGCGCTCGAGGGAGTCCTCGCGCGGCCGCGCCATTGCCTCGTCGGCCGCGATCTCGAAACCGATTCCGGCGATCCCAGATGCTCCGGTCTGGTCGGCGAGCGGGAACTTCACCACGAGCAGCCGCGCAATGCTGCCGTCGGCGCGCGGTATCCGGCTGACCATCTGGACCGGGCTGTCGCGACGCAGCACCGACTCGTCGGCATGGCGATGCCTGAGCGCGAGCGCCTCGGGCCAGATCTCGCTGTTGTGACGGCCCTGCAGTTGCGCCAGCGTCTTGCCCAGCATCCTTTCGTAGCCCTTGCTGACCCACGCGTACCGCAGCCTCGAGTCCTTGATCCACGCGATCGCGGGCATGCGCTCGAGGAAGGCGCGCAGGCGTCCCGCGGACCGGCTCAACGCATGCTCCGCAAGCTTGCGCGACGTCGTCTCCCGGCCGACGCCGCGGTAGCCAGTGAACCGCCCCTTTCCGTCGAACACCGGCTCGCCGTCGATCGAGTAGTGGTGGACCACGCCGTCGTCGCCGCGTCGCGCGGTCTCGAAATCGCGGAACGGCTTGCGCGTGCGCAGCGTTTCGCGATGCGCGCGCCAGCCGGCGGCGTCCGGCAGCAAACTCGGCACCTCCCAGCGTGTCTTGCCGATCCTCGTGGCGACGAACATGACGGTCCCGAACCGCCCGCCCGTCTCGAGCACCGTGAAACGGTGCTCGGTGTCGGTCTCCCAGTAGAAGTCCGAGGTGAGCGTCATGATGCTGCGCAGGCGCTCGGCGGCGTCGCCGCCCTCGCCCCGGCTGGCGAGAACCCGCGCCGCGTGCAACTGGTCCTCGATGTCGGTGCCGCTGCCCACCCAGCGCAGGATGCGCCCCGCGGCGTCCTGAACCGGTCGCGCCGCGACCAGATGCCAGCGGTACTCGCCGTCGGCCCGCCTCAGGCGGAATTGCACCTCGAAAGGCTCGCCGCGGGCGATCGCGGCCTTCCAGCGCTGGATGCCGTAGGGAAGGTCCTGCGGGTGCACGGTCTTGTGCCAGCCCAGGCCACGCAGCTCGGCCTCGCTCCGTCCGGAATACTCCGTCACCCGGGCGTTGACGCCCTCGATGCCGCCGTCCGGGCGAAACGTCCACAGCAGCCCGGGCGAGAACTCAGCCATCGTGCGGTAAAGCGCCGCCGCCGGCGATTCTCCGGATTCGGGGAGTGCGCGTAGCTTGCGTGTGGGCAGATCGCGCTCGCTTTCCTGACAGACCTGGAGCGATGTTAGTGCGACCGCGCCGCGCCTGGGGCAATTCGCGCGCTGGTTTGCAGTGCGATCGTGCAAAGAAACGTAATGGCGCCAGATTGGCGCCAACGCCTTGCGCCAGGCGTCAGTCCGCGGCGGCGAGCTTGTCGATTGCGAACGGCTCGGCGATGCCGAAGCCCTGCGCGAAACCGACCCCGAGCGCCTTCAGCCGCGACAGCACGTCCTGGTCCTCGACGCACTCGGCAAGGACCTCGACGCCGATCACCTGGCCCACCCGCACAACCGCCGTCAGCTTGGCGAGCGCGCCCGCGCTGGTCAGGATCTTGCGCGAGATGGACCCGTCCACCTTTACGCAATCCACCTGCAGCGTCTTCAGCTGCAGGAACGAGACCGAGCGGCGCCCGAAGCCGTCGATCATCAAGCCGCAGCCGGCCGCCTTCATGGTCGTGGCGAAGCTCTCCGCCGTGGCCGGCTGGCGCAGCGCATCCGATTCATCGATCTCGAATGCGAGCTTGGCCGCGGGAACGCGCGCGACACGCAGCGCGTCGGCGACGAAGCCCGGGAACTGGTCGTCGGCCAGGGTCTGGCCGGAGACATTGATGGAGAACCGGCCAATGCGACTGCCGCGGCGCAGGTGCTCGATGGTGCGGCTGACCACCCAGCGGTCGAGCTCGGGCATCATCTGGAAGTGCTCGAACACCGGCAGGAATTCGCCAGGGGGCAGCAGCGTTTCCTCCTCCTCGCGCATGCGCACCAGAACTTCGGCGCGCTCGAACTGGCTGTTGGCCAGCGTGAGGATGGGTTGCGTGTAGAGCGCCAGGGCGTTGCTTTGCAGGGCCGCGCGCAACTTCGCCGCGGGATCGCTCCAGCCCGTCAGCGCCTGCCCCATTTCCTCGAGGAACTGCCGCTCCGCCGCGGTACCCGTCGCTGGCCGCTTCGTCACGCCGCCTCCCGGTGAGAAAGGATTGGTGGCCAAGGGCGGAATCGAACCACCGACACAAGGATTTTCAGTCCTCTGCTCTACCAACTGAGCTACTTGGCCTTGCGGGACGCGCCCTGAAACGTACGGACAGCGGGCGCGGATTTGAGGGTGCGGATTATACCAAACCCGCTCCTGCGCCCCGCTCAGTGCGCCTCGGGCTTCTCCAGGCTGTATCCCAGGCCACGGACGGTGACGATCCTGACCCCGCCCGATTCCAGCTTGCGCCGCAGGCGGTGCACGTAGACCTCGATGGCGTTCGCGGAAACTTCCTCGCCCCATTCGCAGAGGTGATTCACAAGCTGGTCCTTGGACACCAGTCGCCCGGCGCGCTGCAGGAAGATCTCGAGCAGGCTCAACTCCCGCGCCGACAGGTCCACCGCGCCTCCGTTGAGCCGGGCCACGCGTCCCACCTGGTCGTAGGCGAGCGCGCCGTGGTTGATGAGCGTGGGCCCGCCGGACATGCCGCGACGTGCCAGCGCGCGCACCCGGGCTTCCAGTTCGGCGAGATCGAAGGGCTTGGCGAGGTAGTCGTCGGCGCCGGCGTCCAGGCCCTTCACGCGGTCGTTGACCCCGTCCAGACCGGTGAGGATCAGCACCGGCACGTGCGACTGGCGCGCACGCAGGCGCTTGAGCACGTCCATCCCGGATTTCTTCGGCAGGCCGATGTCGAGGATCAGCAGGTCGAATTCATTCGCCTCGAGCGCGGATTCGGCCTCCAGGCCGGTCTTGACCCAGTCCACCGCGTAGCCCGACTGGCGCAGGCTGCGCGTGACCGCCTCCGCCAGTACCGCATCGTCCTCCGCGATGAGGATCCTCAAGTGCGCACACCTCCGGCGACGAGTGTAATACAAAGCTCCCGCGCAAAAAGAAAAGGGGCGCCGCAGCGCCCCTTTCCGTGGACTTCCCGGTGAAGGGAATTACATGTCCATGCCGCCCATGCCGCCCATCCCACCCATGCCGCCGTGGTCGTGGCCGCCGCCGGCGCCGCCCTTCTTCTCCTCCACCAGTTCCGCGACCATCGCGTCGGTGGTGAGCATCAGGCCGGCAACCGAGGCCGCGTTCTGCAGCGCGGTGCGGGAAACCTTGGTCGGATCAATGACGCCCATCTCGACCAGGTCGCCGTACTCGTCTGTCTGCGCGTTGTAGCCGTAGTTCACGCCCTTGCCTTCGGCGACCTTGTTCAGGACCACCGAGGGTTCGGCGCCGCAGTTGGCGACGATCTGGCGCATCGGCTCTTCCAGCGCCCGCATCACGATCTTGATGCCGGCCTGCTGGTCGTCGTTCGCCACCTTCATCTTGCCCTCAAGGGCCCGGCGCGCGCGCAGGAACGCCACGCCACCGCCGGGGACCACGCCTTCTTCCACCGCCGCACGCGTGGCGTGCAGGGCGTCTTCGACGCGGGCCTTCTTTTCCTTCATCTCGACTTCGGTCGCCGCGCCCACCTTGATCAGCGCCACGCCGCCGGCCAGCTTGGCCACGCGTTCCTGGAGCTTCTCGCGGTCGTAGTCGCTGGTGGCTTCCTCGATCTGGACGCGGATCTGCTTGACCCGGCCCTCGATGTCCTTCTTGACGCCGTTGCCGTCGATGATCGTGGTGTTTTCCTTGCCCGACTCGATCTTCTTGGCGCGGCCGAGGTCCTTCAGGGTCGCGTTCTCCAGCTTCAGGCCCAGCTCTTCGCTGATGACCGTGCCGCCAGTCAGGATCGCCATGTCCTCCAGCATCGCCTTGCGGCGGTCGCCGAAGCCCGGCGCCTTGACGGCAACCGTCTTCAGGATGCCGCGGATGTTGTTCACCACCAGGGTGGCGAGCGCCTCGCCTTCGACTTCCTCGGCGATGATCAGGAGCGGCTTGCCGGCCTTGGCCACCTGTTCCAGCAGCGGCAGCAGCTCGCGGATCGAGCTGATCTTCTTGTCGTGCAGCAGGACGTAGGGATCGTCCAGCACGGCGATCTGCTTTTCCGGGTTGTTGATGAAGTAGGGCGACAGATAGCCGCGGTCGAACTGCATGCCTTCGACGACGTCGAGCTCGTTCTGCAGGCTCTTGCCGTCTTCCACGGTGATGACGCCTTCCTTGCCGACCTTGTCCATCGCGTCGGCGATGATCTTGCCGATGTCACCGTCGGAGTTGGCCGAGATCGAGCCGACCTGGGCGATTTCCTTGGAGGTCTTGCAGGGCTGCGAGATCTTCTTCAGTTCGTCGACGACGGCGATCACCGCCTTGTCGATGCCGCGCTTCAGGTCCATCGGGTTCATGCCCGAGGCGACGTACTTCATGCCCTCGCGGACGATGGCCTGTGCCAGGACCGTCGCGGTCGTGGTGCCGTCACCGGCCACGTCGGAGGTCTTCGAGGCGACTTCCTTCACCATCTGCGCGCCCATGTTCTCGAACTTGTCCTTGAGCTCGATCTCCTTGGCGACCGACACGCCGTCCTTGGTGACGGTGG
>JBQTJX010000009.1:0-119169 GCA_052386675.1 Betaproteobacteria bacterium | reverse complement strand
CGCGCGACCTGGTGCGCTCGCGCATCAAGGTGAAGTCGCTCAATTTCATGCGCGGCCGCACCTTCCTCAACAAGTGGCTGATCATCGACGAGGCGCAGAACCTGACGCCCAAGCAGATGAAGACGCTGGTCACCCGCGCCGGCCCCGGCACCAAGGTGGTGTGCCTGGGCAACATCGCCCAGATCGACACCCCCTACCTCACCGAGGGCTCCTCGGGCCTGAGCTTCGTGGTGGACCGGATGAAGGGCTGGGCGCACGCCGGGCACGTGACGCTGGCGCGCGGCGAGCGCTCGCGGCTGGCGGATTACGCGGCGGCATCGCTTTAGATTTCTGCTACCCTTCGCAGCCTCGAAAAAAGGACCTGACCGATGACCGTGCTGAGATTCTCCGTCTCCATCCTTGCCGCCCTCTGCTTCACGCTGCCGGCGGCGGCGCAGACCAAGGCCTACGAGCCCCATGTCGGCCAGGCCGGCAAGGATGTGATCTGGGTGCCGACCCCGGACGAAGTGGTGGAGCGCATGCTGCGCATGGCGCAGACCACCAAGGACGACCTGGTGTACGACCTCGGCGCCGGAGACGGCAAGATCGCCATCGCGGCGGCAAGGAAGTTCGGCGCCCGCTCGGTGGGCATCGAATACAACCCGGAAATGGCGAAGCACGCGCAGTCGAATGCCGAGAAGGCCGGCGTCGCCGGGCGCGCGCGCATCCAGCAGGGCGACATCTTCGCCACCGACTTCTCGCAGGCGACTGTGGTCACCATGTACCTGCTGCCGGCGCTGAACCTGAAGCTGCGGCCGACGATCCTCGCCATGCGCCCGGGCACCCGCGTGGTGTCGCATTCCTTCACCATGGACGACTGGGAACCGGATGAGACCTCCAACATGGACGGCCGCCGCGCCTACTTCTGGGTGGTGCCCGCGAACGTGATGGGCAACTGGGCGGTGGAGGCCGGCGCCGAGAAACTCCAGCTCAGCTTCGAGCAGCGGTACCAGAAGATCGAGGGCCAGGTGACGCTGAGCCCGACCATGCAGGGCGGCCTGCGCGACGCCCGCCTGCGCGGCTTCGCGATCTCGTTCTCGTTCGTGGACAACGCCGGCACGCGTCGCGATTTCACCGGTCGCGTCATCGGCCAGAAGATGGAAGGCAGCTTCCGCACCGAGGACGGCAAGGAAGGCCGCTGGACCGCGGCGAAGAAGTAGCCCCGGGTTTTTCCCCTACAACTTCTGGTGGGAGCCGTCGCAATACGGCTTCCCGCCGCTGTGCTTGCAGCCGCACAGCCAGACCTTCTGCGCTTCGGTCACGGAGAACCGGACCGGCGTGAAGGCGCCTTCGGCCTTGTGCGAGCCGTCACAGAACGGCTGGCGCTTCGACAGGCCGCAGGCGCACCACCAATAGTCGCCGGGGGCCAGTTCCACCGCATAGGGCGCCTTCTGCGGAATCTGGGGAACGGCCATCGGATGTGCTCCTGTCCGGCCGACCCTACCGGTACGGATCCCGCGCGCGGTCCTCGAAGCGGGTGTGCTCGCCGAGGAAGGTGAGGTCCACCTTCCCGATCGGGCCGTTCCTCTGCTTGCCGATGATGATCTCGGCGACGCCGCGGGACTCGGGCTTCTCCGGGAAGTAGACCTCGTCGCGGTAGATGAACAGGATGACGTCGGCGTCCTGCTCGATGGCGCCCGACTCGCGCAGGTCCGACATCATCGGCCGCTTGTCGTTGCGCGATTCCAGCGCGCGGTTGAGCTGCGACAGCGCGACCACCGGCACCGACAGCTCCTTGGCCAGGGCCTTGAGCGAACGCGAGATCTCGGATATCTCGGTGGCGCGGTTCTCGCCCGCCGAGGAGGCCGACATCAGCTGCAGGTAGTCCACCAGCACCAGGCCCAGCTTGCCGTACTGGCGCGACATGCGCCGCGCGCGGGAACGCAGCTCAAGCGCGTTCAGCGCCGCGGTCTCGTCGATGAAGATGGGCGCCTCGTGCAGCTTGCCCATGGCGGTGGAGAGCTTCTCCCATTCCTCGTCGTTCAGGCGGCCGGTGCGCATCTTGTGCTGGTCGACCCGCGCGAGCGACCCCAGCAGGCGCATCGCCAGCTGGGTGGCGCCCATTTCCATGCTGAAGATGGCCACCGGGCCGCCCTCCTTCATGGACACATGCTCGGCGATGTTGAGCGCGAACGCAGTCTTGCCCATGGACGGGCGCCCGGCGACGATGATCAGGTCTCCGGGCTGGAAGCCCGCGGTCTTCTCGTCCAGGTCCGTGAAGCCGGTCGCCACGCCGGTGACGTCGGACTTGTTGTCCTGGTGGTAGAGGTGGTCGATGCGCTCGAACACCCGCGCCAGCACCGGCTGGATGCCCTCGAAGCCCTGGGTGCCCCGGTTGCCCGCCTCGCCGATCTCCATGATCCGAGACTCGGCCTCGTCCAGCAGCTGGCTGACATCCTTGCCCGACGGGCTGAGGGCGGTTTCGGCGATCTCGGTGGCCACCTGGGCGAGGCGCCGCTGCACCGAGCGTTCGCGCACCAGTTCGGCATAGCGCCGGATATTTAGGGCGCTGGGCGTGTTCTGCGCCAGGGCGCCCAGGTAGGCGCTGCCGCCGGCGCGGTCCTTGTCCTCGCTGGCCTCGATGGACTCCCCCACTGTGACCACGTCCGCGGGCTTGCCCGCCTCGAGCAGTTTGAGGACGTGGCGCCAGATGCGCTTGTGGTCGTCGCGGTAGAAGTCCTCGGCGTTGACCAGGTCGGCGACCTTGTCGAAAGCGGTGTTGTCAATCAGCAGGCCGCCCAGCAGCGACTGCTCGGCCTCGACGGAATTCGGCGGAACCTTCAGCGCCAGCAATTGCGGATCAGTGGGCCCGCTGCGGCGTGCTTGGGTCTGTGCCATGGGGGTCAGCGATGCTACAAAAGAAAAAGGGCTGTCGCCAGCCCTTTTTGTTCGCGCTGTTTCCGTTGCGTTTTTCCGCTCAGGATTCGCCCAGGACCGACACCTTCACCGTCACCACCAGGTCGGTGTGCAGCTGGATCTGGATCTGGTAGTCGCCGACCTGCTTCAGCGGACCCTCCGGCATGCGCACCATGGCGCGCTCGACCTCGTGGCCCTGCGCCTTGAGCGCCTCGACGATGTCGAAGTTGGTCACGGAGCCGAACAGGCGCCCGTCCACGCCCGCCTTCTGGGCAATCTGCACGGTGAGGCCCTCCAGCCTGGCCCCGCGCTCCTGCGCCTTGGCGAGCGCCTCGGCCTGGGCCTTCTCCAGCACCGCGCGCTGCACCTCGAAAGCCTTGATGTTGGCCTCGGTTGCGCGCTTCGCCTTGCCGTGCGGGATGAGGAAGTTGCGCGCAAAGCCGTCCTTCACCTTGACCACGTCGCCGAGGTTGCCGAGGTTGGCGACTTTTTCCATCAGGATCACTTGCATGTCGCGCTCCTCAGTGCAGGTCGGTGTAGGGCAGCAGCGCCAGGAAACGCGCGCGCTTGACCGCGACCGAGAGCTGGCGCTGGTAGCCGGCGGAGGTGCCGGTGATGCGCGCCGGAATGAGCTTGCCGTTCTCGCCGACGAAGTCCTTGAGGAGATCGATGTCCTTGTAGTCGATCCACTCGATCTTCTCCGCGGTGAAGCGGCAGAACTTGCGGCGCCGGAACAGGGCCCGCTGGCCGCGGTCCTTCTTGTCCTTGCCCTTGCCTTTGAACTTGCCCTTGCCTTTGCGGGGGGGAGGCATGTCGTGCTCCTTTTCTATCCTGTCATTACTCGAATTCGATGTGGGTCACGTGCAGCACCGGCTTCCTGGAGCGCCGGCTCCGCGCGCACAAAAATCCTTCCGCCTTCACTTTCCGTCCCGGTTCGCTCTTCGCCACCAGCCGCGCCAGCGTCTCGAAGGCGATCGCCTCGACCTCCACGTTCACCTTCCGGGGCGCCCCCGCATGCTCCAGCTCGGACTCGTGCCGGATGCGGAACTCGACCACGGGGATGCCGGCGGGGGTGTGGCGCAGGCCTTTCAGTTCGGCGACGGTGCCGGAAAGTTCGAGGCGGTTGGCGCCGCTCAAGCGGCGGCCGCCGCCTCTGGCGCCCTGCTGTCCGCGGGCCTGGACTCGCCGCCGCGTTCCATCATGGAGCGCGACTTCTCCTCCTTCATCATCGGGGAGGGGGCGGTCACCGCCTTGGTCATCTTGACCGTCAGGTGGCGCAGCACCGCGTCGTTGAAGCGGAAGGCATGCTCCAGTTCGTTCAGCGTCTCGTTGTCGCACTCGATGTTCATGAGCACGTAGTGCGCCTTGTGCACCTTGGCGAGCGGGTAGGTGAGCTGGCGCCGGCCCCAGTCCTCGAGGCGGTGCACCGTGCCCTTGCGGGCGGCGACGATGCCCTTGTAGCGCTCGACCATCGCGGGCACCTGCTCGCTCTGGTCGGGATGGACGATGAAACAGATCTCGTAGTGCCGCATTCGATGGATCTCCTTATGGGTAAGCCATCCGTCATGCGTCACGGTATGGCAAGGAAGGGCGCGGATTCTACAACAGAATCCAGCGCTTAGGCAAAGCCCTTCGGCTTTTCGCGCCGGCGCACCGATTCGAACAGGCAGACCCCCGCCGCCACCGACACGTTCAGGCTCTGAACCGCCCCCAGCATCGGGATCCGCACCAGCAGGTCGCAGGTCTCGCGGGTCAGGCGCCGCATGCCCTCGCCCTCGGCCCCAAGCACCCAGGCGATGGACTCCGGAAGGTCGGCCTCATAGAGGGTCTTCTGCGCCCGCTCGTCGGTGCCGACCACCCAGATGTTGCGCTCCTTCAACTCCCCCAGGGTCCGCGCCAGGTTGGTGACCATGAAATAGGGCGTGATCTCGGCCGCCCCGCTCGCGACCTTGGATACCGTGGCGCTCACCCCGGCGGCCCGGTCCTTGGGCGCGATGACACCGTCCGCCCCGGCGGCGTTCGCCACCCGCAGGCAGGCGCCCAGGTTGTGCGGGTCGGTGACGCCGTCCAGCACCAGCAGCAGGGGCTTCGCCACCGTTTCCAGCAATTCGTCCACGCTGTGCCCGGGCTTCTTTGGCAGCACCCTTGCGACCACGCCCTGGTGCCGCCCGCGGCCGTCGAAGCCGTCCAGCCGCTTCGCAGACACCCTCATGACCTTGACTCCCGCCTTGCCCGCAGCTGCGGCAAGGTCCTTCGCCCGCGCATCGTTGCGCGCCTCGTCGACGAAGATCTCGATCACCGAGGCCGGGTCGGCGCGCAGGCTCGCCAGCACGGCGTGGAAGCCGAAGACGATGCGCGGCTCCTGGGGTTCCGGGCGACTCATGGCGCGCGCGTCATCGTCATGCGCGCTCGACGGGCACGAAGTCGATCTTGCGGGATTCGACGTCCACGCGCACCAGCCTGATCTTCATGCGGTCGGCGAGGCGGTAGCGCTTGCCGGTGCGCTCCCCGAGCAGCATGTGCCGCGCCGGCTCGAAGCGGTAGTAGTCGCGCCCGAGTTCCGAGATGTGCACCAGGCCGTCGACGAAGAAATCGTCCAGCGTCACGAACAGGCCGAACGCGGTGACCCCGGTGACCCGGCCCTCGTAGACGCCGCCGACGTGCTGCTGCATGTAGCGGCACTTGAGCCAGTTCTCGACGTCCCGGCTGGCCTCGTCGGCGCGCCGCTCGCATTCCGAGGCACGGCGGCCGAGTTCCTCCCAGTCCTGTCCCTCGTAGCGCGCGCCGGCGAGGCAGGCCTTGATCGCGCGGTGCACCAGCAGGTCCGGATAGCGGCGGATGGGAGAAGTGAAATGGACGTAGGCGTCGAAGGCGAGGCCGAAATGGCCCACATTCTTCGGGCTGTAGACCGCCTGCTTGAGTGACCTCAGCAGGATGGTCTGCAGCAGCGTGAAATCGGGCCGGCCCTTCATCTTCTCCAGCAGGTCCGCGTAGTCCCTGGGCCTGGGCGCCTCGCCGCCGCCCAGCGCGAGGCCCAGTTCGGCGAGGAATTCGCGCAGCGCCTTGACCTTCTCCTTGGCCGGCACCTCGTGGATGCGGTACAGCGCCGGATGCCCGCGCGCGGCGAGGAAATCCCCGGCGCAGACATTGGCCGCCAGCATGCACTCCTCGATCAGGCGGTGGGCGTCGTTGCGCGGCACCGCGACGATGCGCTTGATCTGTCCCTCGGGACCGAACTCCATCTTCGTCTCGACGGACTCGAAATCGATCGCACCCCGGCGCGAGCGCGCCGTGAGCAGGACCCTGAAAACCTCGTGCAGGTGCTGCAGGTGCGGCGGCGGCTTGCCCGAGGACAGGCGCTTCCAGACCTCGTCGTAGGTCAGGCGGGCGTGCGAGCGGAACACCGCGGCATAGAACTCGTAGCGGGCGATGGTGCCCCGGGGCGTGATCGCGATCTCGCACACCATGGCGAGGCGGTCGACGTGCGGGTTTAGCGAGCAGATGCCGTTGGACAGCTTCTCGGGAAGCATCGGCAGCACGCGCCGCGGAAAATACACCGAAGTGCTGCGCTCGCGCGCGTCCTGGTCGAGCGCCTCGCCGTGGCGGACATAGTGGTCGACGTCGGCAATCGCGACCCACAGGCGGTGACCCTGCCCCTCGCGCACGGCACAAACCGCGTCGTCGAAGTCCTTCGCCGTCTCGCCATCGATGGTGACGAAGTGCAGCTCGCGCAGGTCGCGCCGTCCCTTCAGGTCGGACTCGCGAACCGTCTCGGGCACGGCGCGCAGCGCCGCCTGCGACTTCCGGGAGAATTCGTGCGGCAGGTCGAACTTGCGCAACGCGATTTCGATCTCCATGCCGGGATCGTCCCAGGCGCCGAGCACCTCGGCGACGCGGCCGACAGGCTGCGCGCGCTTCGAGGGCTGCGCCACCAGCTCCACCGTCACGACCTGCCCCGCCCTCGCCTTGCCGGCCTCCGCCGGCGGCACCAGGATGTTCTGCGCGAAGCGCTTGTCCTCGGGCGCCAGGTACAGCACCCCGTGCTCGGAATGCAGCCGCCCGACGATGCGACGCGCGCTGCGCTCCAGCACCTCGACCAGGACGCCGACCGGCCGCCCGCGCGAATCCTTCCCGCCGACGCGCACCGCGACGCGGTCGCCGTGCATGGCCTGGCGCATTTCCTCCTGCGGCAGGAACACGTCCGGGCTGCCGTCGTCAGGGACCAGGAAACCGAAACCGTCGCGATGGCCCTCGACGCGTCCGGCGACGACGTCGATGCGTTTCGAGACCAGGTAGCTGCCGACGCGGTTGCGCACCACCCGCCCGGAGTGCTCCAGCGCCTCGAGCGCGGCGGCGAACGCCTCCCGTTCCCGGGCGCCGACGGCCAGCCCCTTCTCCAGTTCCCGGTGCGTCAGCGGCGCGCCGGCGCGCTCCAGGGTCTCGAGGATGTCGCCGCCGTAGGCGGTGTCCGGGGCAACGGACCTGCGCCGTTGCGGCTGCGTGCCGGACTGAGTGCGGGAATGCGTTCGCCTATTCTTTGACATGGTGCAGCAAGGACCCTAAAATCCGCTCCCCCTGCCGAGGTGGCGGAATTGGTAGACGCACATGGTTCAGGTCCATGCGGTGGCAACACTGTGGGGGTTCGAGTCCCTTCCTCGGCACCAGTAGTCCGGTCTCAATGCGCCCCGCCCTGCAGGGGCGCCTGGTTCAGCACCAGCCAGTAGCGGCAGGCTTCCTTGATGGCGGCGATGTATTCCTCGAAGCCGACCGGCTTCACCAGGTAGCTGTTGGCGCCCAGGCGGTAGCTCTCAAGGATGTCGCGCTCCTCCTTCGAGGAGGTGAGCACGACCACCGGGATGATGCGCGTGCGCTCGTCCTGCTTCACCCGGCGCAGCACCTCCAGCCCGTCCAGCCTGGGCAGCTTCAGGTCGAGCAGGATCATGCGCGGCGGCTTGGACAGGCGCGCCGGCGTGTCGCCCTCGGCGAACAGCAGGTCGAGCGCCTTGACCCCGTCCTCCGCGTGCAGGAAGCGCTCGCTGCGCACCGAGGCGCGCAGCGCGCGCATGGTCAGTTCCGCGTCGTTGGGATTGTCTTCGACGAGCAGGACGTCCACTTCGCTATCGTCCGCGGCCATGGGCGCAGTCTACGCTACGCCCCCGGCTACGCTCATGCCCCGAAAGGGTGGCGCAGGACGATGGTCTCGTCCCGCTCCGGCCCGGTCGAGATGAGGTCGATGCTGACGCCGCACAGGGATTCGATCCGCGCCAGGTAGTCGCGCGCGGCCCTGGGCAGCCGCTCGTGCGCCCGGACGCCGACGGTGCTCTCCTGCCAGCCCGGCATCTCCTCGTACACCGGCACGCAGCGCTCGATCTCCTCCGCGCCCACGGGCAGGATGTCGGAGAGCTGGCCGTCCACCTTGTAGCCGACGCAGATCTTCAGCGTTTCGGCGCCGTCCAGCACGTCCAGCTTGGTGATGCACAGGCCCGAGACGCCGTTCAGCTGCACCGAGCGCTTCAATGCGGCGGCGTCGAACCAGCCGGTGCGGCGCGGCCGCCCGGTGGTGGCGCCGAACTCCTGCCCGCGCTGGCGCAGGCGCTCGCCGACGTCGTCGGAGAGCTCGGTCGGGAACGGCCCCTCGCCCACGCGCGTGCTGTAGGCCTTGGTGATGCCCAGCACGTAATGCAGGTGCATCGGGCCGATGCCCGCGCCCGCGGCCGCCGCGCCGGCGACGCAGTTGGACGAGGTGACATAGGGATAGGTGCCGTGGTCGATGTCGAGCAGCGCCCCCTGCGCGCCCTCGAACAGCAGGTTCTTGCCCGCCTTGTTGGCGTGGTACAGCGCCCGCGGCACGTCGGCCACCAGCGGCACCAGGCGCGGTGCGAGCGCGAGCGTGTCATCCAGGGTCTTGCGGAAATCGACCGCGGGCTGGCGGTAGTAGCTCTGCAGCACGAAATTGTGGAAGTGCAGCAGTTCCTCGAGTTTCTTCGCGAAGCGCTCGGGATTGAGCAGGTCCTGCAGCCGCAGCGCGCGGCGCGCCACCTTGTCCTCGTAGGCCGGGCCGATGCCGCGGCCGGTGGTGCCGATCTTCTTCGCCGCCTCGCGCGCGCGGTCGAGCGCCACGTGGTACGGCAGGATCAGAGGGCAGGCTTCCGAGATGATCAGGCGCGCCACGACGCCCTTGACGCCTGCCTGCTCGAGTTCGTCCATCTCCGAGAGCAGGGCCTCGGGCGAGAGCACCACGCCGTTGCCAATGAAGCAGTCGACGTCGCCGCGCAGGATCCCGGAGGGAATCAGGTGCAGCACGGTCTTCTTGCTGCCGATCACGAGCGTATGGCCGGCGTTGTGGCCGCCCTGGAAGCGCACCACGCCCTGGGCGCGGTCGGTGAGCCAGTCCACGATCTTGCCCTTGCCCTCGTCGCCCCACTGGGTGCCGATGACCACCACGTTGCGCGCCTGCTTCGTCATGTGCGTTTCACTTCCGTTTTGCCTTCCACGGGCGAATGCCCGTGACCGCCGCGAGTTCGCGCAGCTCGATGGAGAATCCGGTCGCCGGCCGCGCGCGGCCGAAGGCCTTGCCGACCTCGTCGTAGCGTCCGCCCCGGGCAACCGGGCCCGGCACGCCGTCGCAGTAGGCGTCGAACACGACGCCGGAATGATAGTGGTAGCCGCGCAGCTCGGCGAGGTCGAAGCTGGCCGGGATGGTGCAGGCGCGCGCCAGCACGCGCAGGGTCGCCAGGGCGCGCTTCAGTTCCGGCAGCGCCGGCAGCCGGCGCGCCGCGACGCCCAGCACCTTCGCGTCGCCATAGAGCTCGGGCAGCAGCAGCAGCGCCTCCCGGGTCCTGCCACCCACGCGCTTCACCAGGGCGCGCAGTTCCGGCACGTCCTTCCTCTGCAGCGCCTCGAACAGCCCGCGCTCCAGCTCGCCCGCGATCCCGGCCGCGCGCACGATGGAACGGAACACCGCGACGTGGCCGATGTCCATCCGCGCGCCCTTCACCTTCGCCAGGGCCAGGCAGCGGATCAGCAACTGCTGGATCTCCAGGTCGCTGCCGATGCCGGCGTCGCCGTAGATCTCGGCGCCGATCTGCACCGGCTCGCGCAGCGCGGTCGGCGTCGCCGGCCGCGCGTGCAGCACGCTGCCGCAGTAGCACAGCCGGGTGACCCCTTTCCGGTTCAACAGGTGGGCATCGATGCGCGCCACCTGGGGCGTGATGTCGGCGCGCACCCCCATCATGCGCCCGGAGAGCTGGTCCACCAGCTTGAAGGTGCGCAGGTCGAGGTCGTGGCCCGTCCCGGTCAACAGGGACTCCAGGTATTCCAGCATCGGCGGCATCACCAGCTCGTAGCCGCGGCCGCCGAACAGGTCGAGGATCGCGCGGCGCAGCGCCTCGATCCGCGCCGCCTCGGCGGGCAGCACGTCCTCGATGTGTTCGGGCAGGAGCCAGCGCATGGGCGTCAGGGCCCCGCCTGGAACAGGCCCTGCGCGGCGAGCAGCAGCAGTCCGATGATCATCGAGGTGAGGCCAAAGAAGCGGATCTGGCCGTCCGACAGCGCAAGGATGCGGCGGAAAGTCTCGCGCCAGGCGCTAGGCGCGAGGAAAGGCAGCAGCCCCTCGATGATCAGCACCAGGGCGATCGCGGTGATCAGCGCCGTGGCCATCGCCGTTCATTTCCGCGTGCCCGGCCGGCCCGCCGCGTCCTTCAGGTAGCGGAAGAACTCCGAGTTCGGCTCCAGCAGCATCACGTCCGACCGGCTGCGGAAAGTGGAGCGATAGGCCTCCATGGAGCGGTAGAACGAATAGAACTCCGGATTCTGCGAGAACGCGCCGGCGTAGGTCCCCGCCGCCTTGGCGTCGCCCTCGCCGCGCGTGCGCTGGGCGTCGCGGTAGGCCTCGGCAAGGATCACCTCGCGCTGCTTTTCGGCCTCGGCGCGGATGCGCTCGGCCTCCGCCGCGCCGGTCGAGCGCAGTTCAGAGGCGACGCGCTTCCGCTCCGATTCCATCCGGCGGTAGACGTCCGCGCTCACCTCCTGCGGCAGGTCGACGCGCTTCAGGCGCACGTCCACGATCTCGACGCCGATTTTCCGGGCGTCCTGGTCGACGCGTTCGCGCACGCTGGTCATGATGGTCTCGCGCTCTCCGGACACCACTTCGTGCACCGAGCGCTTGCCGAACTCCTCGCGCAGCAGGCCATTGACGGTCTGGCCGATGCGGTTCGCCGCGCCGCGCTCGTCGGACACCGCGATGTAGTAGGCGCGCGCGTCCACGATGCGCCACTTGACGAAGGCGTCCACCAGCACCGGCTTGTTCTCCGCGGTGATGAAGCGTTGCGGGTCCGGGTCGTCCATGGTCAGGATGCGCGTGTCCAGGTAGCGCACGTTCTGGATCAGCGGCAGCTTGAAGTTCAGCCCGGGCGCGGTGATGACGTCGCGCACCTCGCCGAACTGGAACACGATCGCGTTCTGGCGCTGGTCCACGGTGAACATCATCGAGCTCGCGAGCATCGCGAGTGCGACGATGGCGGCGAGAACAGGTCCGACGGCCTTCATCGCGCCCCCCTTTCGCGGTCGCGCAGCGTCTCGCGCGAGCGCGGCCCGGACTCGGGCAGGACTGCCGCCGGCGAAGACGGCGTCACCTGCGGCGCCAGGTTGTCCACCAGCGGGGCGCCGCTTTGCTGCATCAGCTTGTCCAGCGGCAGGTAGAGCAGGTTGCCGCTGCCCTTGTAGTCGAGCATGACCTTGGAGGTCGAGGACAGGATCTGCTGCATGGTCTCGATGTAGATGCGCTCGCGCGTGACCGCGGGCGCCTTGGCGTACTCGGTGAGCACCTGGCGGAAGCGGGTCGCGTCGCCCTCCGCGGTGGCGACGACGCGCGAGCGGTAGCCCTCGGCCTCCAGCAGCAGGCGCGAGGCGACGCCGCGCGCCTTGGGCACGACGTCGTTGAAGTAGGCCTCGCCCTCGTTCTTCTGCCGCTCGCGGTCCTGGCCCGCCTTCTGGGCGTCATCGAAGGCCGCCTGCACCTGCTCCGGCGGCTGCGCGTTCTGCATGTTCACCTTGGCGATCTGGATCCCGGTCTTGTAGCGGTCCAGGATGGTCTGCATCAGCGGCGCGGAATCCTCCGCTACGCGCTGGCCCTGGTTGAGCACGAAGTCCATCTTGCTCTTGCCGACCACCTCGCGCAGCGCGGTTTCCGCCGCCTGCAGCACGCTGTCGTCCGGGCGCCGGTTGTTGAACAGGTAGTCCTTGGCGTCCTTGACGATGTACTGGACCGCGATCTGCACGTCGACGATGTTCTCGTCGTCGGTCAGCATCAGCGATTCCTTGGGTACCTTGGTCTTGACGTTGCCTCGGTAGCCCACCTCGACCGAGCGCACCTGCGCCAGGTTGACGATCTCATGGGTCTGCACCGGCCACGGCAGCCGCCAGCGCAGGCCGGAGTTGGTCTCCTCGGCGAACTTGCCGAAGGTGAGCACCACGCCGCGCTGGCCCTCCACCACGATGTAGAAGCCGCTCGCCAGCCAGACCGCGACCACCACGCCGGCGAGGATGCCGGCGCCCCCGCCCATCTGCGCCCCCGAGGGCATGCGCGGCGGCTCGTCGGACCCGCCGCGGCGCTTGCCGAACAGGTCCTGCAGGCGGCGATTGAAATTGCGCCACATCTCGTCCAGATCGGGCGGGCCCTGGTTGCCTCCGCCAGGGCCGCGGTTTCCACCACCGCGCCCCCAATTGGGGTCGTTAAGCGACATGAAGTCCTAGATGCTCAATTCAGGAAGAGATATTTGGGTTCGGCCAGCCTGCTTGCGCAGGTGCGCCGCGTCGGCGATCGCGGCGCGCAACCCGGCAATTCCCGCGCCGGTCCGCGCACTCACGAAAACGCGTGAAATCCTACCATATTCATCGCGTTCCACTCCCGGTTCGACCCCGGAGGCGTCGATTTTGTTCCATGCCGCGAGCTGGGGCACCGCTTCCGCGCCGATTTCGGACAGTACCCGGTTCACGTCCTGGACCTCCCTGTTGCGCGCCGGGGAGGCGCTGTCCACGACATGCAGCAGCAGGTCGGCGCGCACCGTTTCCTCCAGCGTGGCGCGGAATGCCGCCACCAGGCCGTGCGGCAGGTCGCGGATGAAGCCGACGGTGTCGGCGATCACCACCTCGCCCGCGTCTCCGAGCCAGATCCTGCGCGCAGTGGTGTCCAGCGTGGCGAACAGCTTGTCGGCGACGTAGGCGCCGGCGCTGGGGTGCGTGAGCGCGTTGAACAGCGTCGACTTGCCGGCGTTGGTGTAGCCCACCAGCGCGACCGAGAACACCTCGCGCCGGGCGCGCGCGCGCCGCTGCACCCCGCGGCGCTGGCCCAGCGTCGCCAGCTTGTCCTTCAGCACGCGCATGCGCGCGCCGATCATGCGCCGGTCGAGCTCGATCTGCTTCTCGCCGGGGCCGCCGGTCTTGCCCAGGCCGCCGCGCTGGCGCTCGAGGTGAGTCCAGCCCCGCACCAGGCGGGTGGACAGGTGCTCCAGCTGCGCCAGTTCCACCTGAAGCTTGCCCTCGTTGGTCCTCGCGCGCTGCGCGAAGATGCGCAGGATGAGCTCGGTGCGGTCCAGCACCTTGCGGCCGAGTTCCTGCTCCAGGTTGCGCTGCTGGCCCGGGGACAGGTTGTGGTTGAAAATGACGGTGGCCGCGTTCAGCGCGTCGGCCGCATGGCCGATTTCCGCCACCTTGCCGCTGCCGGCGAAAAGGCGCGCGTCGGGCCGCTGGCGCCGGCCGCGCACCAGCGAGTGTCGCAGCGCGCCGGCGCTTTCGGCCAGGCGCGTGATTTCGGCGATGCCGGATTCGTAGTCGCCGTCGGCCTCGTCGCCGAAATCCAGGCAAACGAGCACCGCCGCGGCCGCATCCGACGCCGCGCGCTGTACCTGTTCAGGGGAAAAGCTAGGCGGCTGGTCCGTTGTCAACGGGGACTGTGATCGCACGCGAGGGCACGACCGTCGAGATCGCGTGCTTGTAGACCATCTGTGTGACCGAATTCTTAAGCAGCACCACGTACTGATCGAAGGACTCGATCTGGCCCTGCAGCTTGATGCCGTTCACCAGGTAAATGGAGACCGGCACATGTTCCTTGCGCAGGGTGTTCAGGAACGGGTCTTGTAGCAGCTGGCCCTTGTTGCTCATCTGGAACCCTCTTTTGCCGAGGTTTGACGTGCCACTGTAATTGATTCCCCTGCGTTTTCCTAGCACAAGGCGCTGGCGCGCTACTTGAACGGGACCGGGGGCGTCACATCGCCGCACTGCGCGCGATGGCGCAGCGCATGGTCCATCAGCATGCAGGCGAGCATGGCCTCGGCGATCGGGGTGGCGCGCAGTCCGACGCAGGGGTCGTGGCGGCCGGTGGTCTCGACGGTCGCGGGCTGGCCCTGGGCGTCGATGGTGCGCCGGGGAATGCGGATGCTGGAGGTCGGCTTGAGGGCGATGGAGACGGTCAGGTCCTGGCCGGTGGAAATCCCGCCCAGTACCCCGCCATTGTTGTTGGAGAGAAAGCCCTTGGGGGACATTTCGTCGCCGTGCTCGCTGCCCTTCTGCGTCACCGCCGAGAACCCCGCGCCGATCTCAACGCCCTTCACCGCATTGATGGACATCATGGCGCTGGCGATGTCGGCGTCCAGGCGGCCGTAGACCGGCTCGCCCCAGCCCACCGGGACGCCGCTCGCGACCACGTTGACCCGCGCGCCGCAGGAATCGCCGGCCTCGCGCAACTGGTCCATGAACTTCTCCAGTTCCGGCACCAGCGCCTGGTTTGGGACGAAGAACGGATTGTTGCCGACGTCGTCCCAGGAAACGAACGGCACCACATGAGGCCCGAGCTGCGCGAGGTAGCCGCGGATCTTCACGCCGTAGCGCTGCGCGAGCCACTTCCTGGCGATCGCGCCGGCGGCGACGCGGACCACGGTCTCGCGCGCGGAGGCGCGGCCGCCGCCGCGCGGGTCGCGCAAGCCGTACTTCTGCGTGTAGGTCCAGTCGGCATGGCCGGGACGGAACTTGTCCGCAATGGCGGCGTAGTCCTTGGAGCGCTGATCCTCGTTGCGGACCAGGAAGCCGATGGCGGTGCCGGTGGTCCGCCCTTCATGAACACCGGAGAGGATCTCGACGGTGTCGGACTCGCGCCGCTGCGTGACGTGGCGCGAACTGCCGGGCTTGCGCCGGTCAAGTTCCTTTTGCAGGTCGGCAGCCGCGAGCGCGAGGCCGGGCGGGCAGCCATCCACGACGCCGCCGTAGGCCGGGCCGTGGGACTCGCCGAAGGAAGTGACGCAGAAGAGGGTGCCGAAGCTGTTGCCGGACATGCGCGTAGTCTAAGTCGAATTCTCCTCAGGGAGCCACGGCAGGCAGCCACGGCACCGGAACCAGGAAGCGCGTCGCCACGGTCTGGAATCCGGAATGCTCGCTGGTCGCGCCGTGCGCGCGGAGGGCGACGAGCAGTCCGCCGGCGACCGTCTCGCGGTAGAGCCACGCGTTGATCCTGTCCATGGACGGCGCCGCGCCATCGGCCTGGGCCGCTTCGGAATACCAGGCTTTCAAATCGTCGGCCACGTATCGCAGCGCCAGGGCCGGCGAGGCGATGCCCGCCGGAGGTGCCGGCAAGTCCCCCGAGAGGAAGGCGGCGGCATATTCCGGCCATGCTTCTGGCGGCTGCGACGAGAGGCCAACAGTGCTGCGGCCGTACCGTGCCTGCGCCCTTGTCCACCAGGGCCGCAGCAGCGCCATCTCGCCCGCGAGCGCCGCCGCCCACGCCGCGGGCGACACCGGGGGCGTGGACGATGGCGGCGGGATCGGTGCATCCCACGGGTCGCGCGCGCCGTGGCCAGGTGCATCTTCCGGAAAATCCTCCAGAACCGGCCCCGGACCTGCTCGCCCCAGCAGCGCCAGCGCGGCGCGCAGCACCCGCCCCTGGAACGCGGCGTCGCCGGGCTCGCCCAGCGGGCGTCCGAGCGGGAACGGCACCCAGAGCCCGCGCGGGCCGCGCGTCAATTCCATGTGGTGCCGCACCAGACCGATTGCGACCGTCGCGATGCCCTTCTCCTCCAGCATCTGCCCCAGCGCGCACACGGCGCGCGTGCAGAAGGGTCAGACCGGGCAGAGGACGGCGGTATCGGCGCCTTCGGCGCGCATGCGTTGCGCGATCGCCGCGGCGCTCGCGGCAAGGGCCGCAGGCTCGGTTGAGCCCAGCACCGAATAATGCGTGGCGGCCATGCCACCCACCTCGCCTGCAGCCACGAGCTCGCGCAGCCGGTCAACCGGGTAGACGGTGTTCAGATCGCGTTGCCAGCCGCTGCGATCGAAGTTGATCGAGACGTGGCTCATCAGGATCTCGCCCGGGGCGAGATCCGCGGGCAGCGCGCGGAATTCGCCGCTTCCCGGGGCGAACGGCGCCTCGCCGCGCCGGAACAGCGCCGCGGAGCTCACCAGCGCGACTCGCCGCCGCTCCAGCGGCGGGCCTGACACCAAAGCGGTCGCCACCGGCGCGATCGGCAAGTCGCGGACCACCGTCCGGGTGGGTTCGGGAATGTCTTCCATGCGGGCCATGCGGATACCTCCTGATCGCAAGAGCGGTTAATTCGGAACAAAGAAACCACGGGTTTCGAACACGGACCTGGCCAGCGCCTTGCCGCCGCGACGCAGGTGGCGCTTGAGCACGAAGTCGAACAGGAGCGGGTTGTGGGCGCGGATCTGCTTCAGGATGCCCGCCGCCGCCGCTTGCACCAGTCCCAGCGACACCAGGTAGTCCACCGAGAAGATGGGCATCACCCCGGGCAGCGGATAGTCCGAACCGTTCAGCAGGCGCGGATGCCAATCCTCGCGCTCGATCACCCTGGCCAGCGCCGGTCCGGCTCGATTGACCTGCGTCATCGCGGATAGGTCGCCGAACAGGGTCTTTTCATGACGCCGCTCGCCCATCATCCGCTCGAACAGCGCGAAGCTGTCCACCAGGGGGCCGTTGGGGCCTCTGTCCGTATCCCGGTCCTGCCCCATCGAGGCGCAGTGCGCGACCACCACCCGTACGCCCGCATCAAGCGCGCGGCGCAGGCGCAGCGGATTGCCGTAGTCCTGCACGTCGGCGCCGGTCACCGCGCGCTCCAGTCCTGCGTGGGTGATCAATGGCACATTCATCGCCGCCAGGGCCGCGAAGAACCGGTCGCACTTCGGCGAGGCCGGGTCCATCCCCATCGCCGCGGGCAGCCACTTCACCGCGCGCGCCCCACCCGCCTTCGCCTTCTCCAGCGCCTCGACGCAATCGGCGCGGTAGGGATGGATGGACGCGGCCCACTCGAAATACTTCGCGTGCTTCCTCGCGGTGTCGCGCGCGTAGGCGTCGGGCACGTGAAAGCCGGTGCGCTCCGCGATCGCGCGGCCGTCCTCGCCGTAGGTGCGCTCGAACGCAAACAGCAGCAGCTTCGCGCCCGGCCGCAGCCCGTCCACCAGGTTGTGCATGCGCTCGATGTAGGCGAGATCCACGCTGCCTTCGGCGTCATGCGCGCAACCTGCATTGAGAAAGAACAGCCGCCGCGCGTACTCGCCCGGGTTGAGCAGGCTGTTCATGCGCGGGTTCACCTCGACGCCGCTGCCCGAATCACCGGTACCGACCAGGTGAGCGTGCGAATCCCAGACCCTCGCGGGATCAAGTCCGTCCCAGGCCGATTGCACGAGGTCGTGGTTGGCGAGGCCGGCCGGCAATCGGGCGAGGCACGGGTTCCACAGGCCCTGCTCGGGCCAGTTGCGCCACGCCACGAGAGAAGCGGCGCCGGCGATTGCCGCGCCGCCGAGGAGAAGGTTGCGTCGTTTCAGGCCGGCCAGTTCTTGATATAGCCCTTCAGCATCTTGTTCTCGAAGTCCTGCTCCTCGAGCACCGCCTTGGCCACGTCGCGGAACGAGATCACGCCCAGCAGTTTTCCGTCCTGCATCACCGGCAGGTAGCGCGCGCCGGACTCGAGCATGGTGCGGCGCAGGTCGTTCACCTCCATGTCGGGCGCCGCGGTCACCGGATTGGGAACCATGATGTCCTTGACCTTCAGCTCGCCGAGCGCGCCGCCGGCCTTTGCCAGCGCGCCAAGCAGTTCGTGGAAGGTCAGCATGCCGGCCATGCGGCCCTGGTCGAGGACGACGAGCGAACCCAGGTTCTGCTCGGCCATGGTGGTCACCGCATCCACCGCGCGCCCGCCGGGCTCTATGCTGAGCAGCCGGCTGCCCTTGACCCTCAGGATTTCCTTGACCTGCATGGCCCGCCCCCTTCGCAATGTCCAGGCGGGGCCATCCTAGTCCAATTGATCCGGTGGGGCTAGAGCCCGCGGTTCACAGCCCGGTCGCCTCCGCCACCAGTCGCTTGAGGTCCCGGTGCAGCTTCTCCCGCACTGCGGCGTGCGCGCGGCTGGCGATCAGGTTTTTCAGCTCGTACGGGTCCTTCTCGAGGTCGTAGAGTTCGTCCAGCTCGCCGGCCCTGCCTTTGTTGACCCAGTGGATGAGCTTGTAGCGATCGGTACGGATCGCCTTGTAGGTCATGCCGATCAGCCAGGGGTAGGCCTGCTCGGCCCAGTACTCCGCGAGAACGGCCTTGCGCCACCCCGCCCGCTTGCCCGACAGCAGTGGCAGGAACGACCTGCCCTGGATCTGCGGGCCGGGCTTGCCGCCCGCGAGTTCGATCAGCGTCGGCGCCAGGTCCTGGCAGATCATCAGGTCAGCGTAGCGCGAGCCTGGCTTCACGCTCCCCGGATGCCGCACCAGGAACGGCGAGCGGATGCCTTCCTCGTATGCGAAGCGCCGCTCCGGCCCCAGGCCGTGCTCGCCAAAGAAATAGCCGTTGTCGCCGAAGAACACGATGAAGGTGTTGTCCAGCTGCCCGGTCTTCTCCAGCGTCGCGAGGATCCGGCCGACGCCCTCGTCCACCGCGGCCATCATGCGCGCGCGCAGGCGGATTTCCTCCTGCGTGCCGGCGTGGATCGCGCCCAGCAGGTCGCGAGAAGCCTTCTGCGAACGCAGCAGGAAGGTTTCCTTCCACGCCGGCTTCTGCTTAACCACCTCGGCGTAGCTCAGCATGTTCGGCTTTTTCGGGAAAATGGCGTCCTTGTAGAGGTTCTTGTGGCGGTCGGCCACGATGTAGCCGCCCAGCTTGCCGAAGGCCACCGTGCCGTCGGCCGCCTGCTCCGCGTCCGGGTGCACCGCCTTGTGGGCGAAGAACAGCGACCAGGGCTTGCCCCCTTTCTGCTTCTCCAGGAAGTCCACCGCCAGGTCGTTCATGATGTCGGTGATGTAGCCCTTGTGCTGCACGTACTTGCCGTCGTGGCACAGGCGAGGGTCGCGGATGCGGCCATGGCCGTCGTAGCTGACCCAGTAGTCGTAGCCCGGGCGCGGCATGCCATCGTTGCCCATGTGCCATTTGCCGACGTGCGCGGTCCTGTAGCCCAGCTTCTGCAGGTCCAGGTGGTAGTTCGGCAGGCGGTGGCTCATGGCGCCTCGCGCGACGTTGTCGATGATGCCGTGCCGGCTGGCGTACTGGCCGGTCACGATCGAGGCGCGGTTGGGCGAACAGATGGAGGTGGTGTGGAACACGCGCTCGAAGAGGCCTCCCTCGTGCGCCAGGCGGTCGATGTGCGGCGTCTTCATGTACGGGTGGCCGCCGGCGCCGAACTCGTCGTAGCGCAGGTCGTCGACCAGGATGATGAGGAAATTCGGGCGTTTTTTCATGCCGCTGATAATATCCCGGCGGCCCATGAAAAAACCGCCGTTTCACTTCGTCCCCCTGCCCTCCGCGCGCACGACCCGAAAGCCGCGCGCGAACGGCCGCACCATGATCGTGGACGACGGCATCCCGCTCGCCTACGCGAAAGACCTCGTGGCCCTCGGCGGCGCCTACATCGACCTGGCGAAAATCAAGACCGGCACCGCGCGCCTGTACCCGCGCGCGCAACTGGTGGCGAAACTGAAACTCTACAAGCGCAACCGCATCCAGCCCTTCCTGGGCGGCCAGTTCCACGAGTATGTGTTCGCCACCCAGGGCGAGCGCGCGCTGCCGAAGTACTACGCCGAATCCCTCGCGCTCGGCTTCGAGGCCATCGAAATCTCCGACAACACCGTGCCCTTGACGGATGCGCAGCGCCGCCGCCAGATCCGCAACGCGGTGTCCGCCGGCCTGATCGTCTACGGCGAGGTCGGTTCCAAGGACACGCTCAGCAACCCGCGCCTGCTGGTGAAGCAGGCCGAGCTGTGCTTCGAGGCCGGCGCCGCCCTCGTCCTGGTGGAGGCCGCCGAACTGGTGGACCGCGGCCGGCTGAAGCTGAAGACCATCGACCTGCTGCGCAGGCGGCTGGACATGTCGCGCGTGATGATCGAGCTGCCGGGGCCGTGGATTCCCGAGGTGCGCAGCTGCGACGTCGAGGACATGAAGAAGGCGCTGGTGAACGCCATCGGCCCGGACCTGAACCTCGCCAACGTCGCACCCGCCTCCATCATCGACACCGAGGCGACGCGCACCGGGCTGGGGACGGCGGGGCCGCCGAAGAAGCCATGATGGCGCGCCTGCTCGCGGTAATCGCCTTCACCCTGCTCGCCGCGCTCCCCGCCGCGGCCCAGCTCACCACCCGCGACACCGGCACCTTCGTGGTGCTGGACCGCGACTTCAAGCCCACCGAACTGCAGTACCGGCTCTCGCGCCAGGGCAAGCAATGGGTGATGGAGGGCAAGAAGCCCGACGCTGCCTGGGAACGCATTGCCTGCGCGCGCGGCTGCGACTACCGCGACAGCACCCGCAAGGAGGTCGCCGTCTACTTCCCGCCGGAGTGGAGCGGGAAGATGAATTTCGCCTGCATCCAGAACGTCGCCCAGGCGTTCTGCCGCGGCGCGGACAAGGCCGACCCCGCGAAGAGCGTGTTCTTCGTCGTCGCCCTGGCCTCGGAGAAGCCCTTCCCGCTGTTCCTGCGGCGGGTGGAGGCCCCGTAGCCGGCGCGATGTAACCGATCGGTTACATTTGCCTGCCCCCATGTCCCCGGCCTCCCGCTCCGCACCGCGCCCCTCCCACAAGGCCTGTCGGCAGGGCCGACCGCTACGCCGCCTTCAAGAACATCGGCTGGGCGGTCCAAGGGTGTCGTGAAAGTGTCCGTAATTCGTCTGGCCCGCCCGAATCGGAGGCGGGGGATCGTGGATTGCCTCTGCGGACTACCATGAGCGCCACAACCTCTCCATCGCGGCCTCGGCCTGGACTTTAAAGGCAGTGCGGATCGCCTGATATCCGGGATGGCTCTGGATGCGCCGAGCCTGATCGGCGAAGACCTCCCAGTCCACCTCCATTGCCGCGAACCAGCGGTCCTTGCTCTTGTCGAAAGTTGCGGTGAGCGCAACATCAATCTGCTCAACCTCTGCAGGCGAGGGCCGGTTTGTCACGGCGTGCTCGCAGCGTTGATCCATGAGCTCGAACGCGAGCCCCGGGCCGCTGGCATAAGTTGAAATGACAATATCATTGCCGGAGCCGTCGATCTTCGCAGCACGCTCCGGTAGCGGACCTGGCATGAGCGTTGTACCAAGTGGCAACGGGAATCGGTGCATGCCACTCAAGGTCAGACCTAGCCTCCCAGCGCCCATCGCGGTCCAGTCCGCACGGCTCAGCGTTCCGCCCTCCGCGGCGCGGGTGAGCTTCGCCACTTGCTCCGCCCGCTTACCACCTGCAAGGTCCGGATCAGCGTCCAGTTGCACATGCAACGCCGCAAGGCGTGCCGCGCAGGCACGCAGCTCTGGCCAGAGCCTGCGCCACTTCGCCGCGGCGGGCGTGTCGTAGAACGCCAGGATATCCGGAATGTCCTTGTAAAGCTCGGTTTCACGCGAGTCCCGTCCATCTGCGAAGCGCACGCCCCGGTCGCGCGTTCCCATAATGGCACGCTTGTACTGGTAAAGGTTCGCCTCTTTCCCGTCGAGTTGAGATGCGCGCAAGACCTTCTCCCGCTCTGCAATGTGGCTGGCGGCAATCGGTTCGATCGCCCGACGCAGCCCGGCTGCCATCGCCTGCCAACCTCGTGGCGCTCCAGCAGGCGGCGAGAAACGCTCTGCTCTCAACTTCTCGGCTAGCCAACGGTTTGCAATCAGTGCAACTTCCGCCTGCACCAGATCGGCGGTCCGTTCTGGAGTCTGCGCAAAGGGGGATAGCTCATACAGTCGTGCCGCAAATTGATCGGCATTGTAGAGACGGTAGGGATGCTCGAGTTCCTTGCGGGCACGGGAGAGCTCCTTGCCCGCATAAAGCGCATCGACCAGGTATCGGAAACGCTCTTCGAGCATCCTTAGCGCGGATTCCTTCTGGCGGGCCTCCTCAAGCGCTCCCTGGACAGACATGAACGCCCGCCATGCGCCGCCGTACTTGAACACCTTCACTTCGCCGATCTCTGATGGGGACAGCATGCGCGACATGCGCTGGTACGGCTCGAAGGCCAACGGTAGCGCCGCCGACACCAACATCCTCCCGCCAAGCGAGCGTACGCGCGAGATCCAGGCCGCTTCTTCGTTGACGAATTGAGAGCGTACCTGCGCCGCCCGGTCGTTCCGGTCGATCTCAAACGGAATGCCCTTCTGCAGGTAATGTTCCTTGAGGCGCTCGACGGCGCCGCGCTGCGGCCCGCTAGCCGGGCCATATGCCACGCCAAGGGCTATGGTGGCGCTTTGCGCAATGACCAAAGCGAGCTGCCGTCTGAATTCCAGATACTTCCGGCCAGGCTCCGACTGTAAAAAGCGATGCAGCGACTCGATGTGTTCCGGTGACAACCTTTTCGCTAGCTCGGCTATCAAATAGGACTCGCGGTCCAACCGCTTTTCTTTGCGCACTTTCTCCAGGTCCCTAAAGAACTCCTCCGTTAGCGGCGTAAGCTCGCTTGCCAGCAATTCGAACTTCGCAACCGGATCTCCATGCCCGAACAGCTTGGGGGAGCGATGCTGGTAACCCAGCGCTGCCATATAACGCGCTGACAGATCGATCACCTCCCGGGTCAGTCGCTCTTCCTTCGTCCAGTCCGAGGCGATACGCTGCACCATCCGTCTCGGAGCTTCGGTGCTTCTTTCCGGACCGCGTACGCCCAGCTCCGCCATCAACCTTGACGCACGCACGCGCGCTTCTGCACGCATCTCCGAGGTAAACCCGGTAAACGGCAGCGGCCAATCCGCCTGTTGCATCCGCTGTTGCTCCTCACCTCGCAGAATGGCTAACAGGACGAAATACGCAGCCCCCTCTTCAACGCTCAGCGCCGACCACGGTTTGCCTGCACTGACCGCAAGAGAAATCACGCCGTGGCCGCCACCGCCGTTACGCAATCGGTCAAGCACCGCCTTGGACCAGAGCTTCGCGTATCGCCGGGAATCGTCCTGGTTGACCAGATGCTCCGGTACGGCAACACCGGGCAAGCGCATCTCTCCGGCTGCCAACTGAACAAGGAGCTGGCAGGCATCCGGTGTTCCTTCCTGACACGCTTGCTGCAGCAATGGAACTCCGGCGGTCCAGTTTCCACGCTGCGTATTCGGTCCCGCGCCAAATATCTCAACCCTGCCCAAGTCATACTTCGCGGCACTATCCCCAAGACGAATTGCTGCCTGCAATGCGCTCCGCCGTTTCGAGTCGCGCTCTTCGACCAGCCCTGCGTACCCGAGCGCGTATATGTCAGCGAGCAACTTCGCGGAGCGCACATCGGACTCCAGGCTCTGCCCGAGAAGCTGGACGGCCTGAGCCATGTCCCAGGCGTCATAGGCTGCCTTGCCACGTGCGTAGTCCGCGACCGCCGCGGAGGGCAGCAGAACCAACCAGCAAGCCAGTGTGAAGATGTAGCGCACCGGGTACCTCCGGCGAGAATCTACATCAGACTGAACTGGGCGGGTGCTTTTCAGCGAAAGCACGGTGTGCGTCCTTCGAGTTCGCGGTGTCATTCGGGCTGCACATTATCTCCACCACATCCTCCGTCGCCCGCCGATAGTCCAGGTCGTTGGCGCGCATGAAGGCGTCGCCCAGGCGTTCTGCCGCGGCGCGGACAAGGCCGACCCCGCGAAGAGCGTGTTCTTCGTCGTCGCGCTGGCCTCGGAGAAGCCCTTTCCGCTGTTCCTGCGGCGGGTGGAGGCCCCGTAGCCGGCGCGATGTAACCGATCGGTTACATCTGCCCGTCCGGACGGCACCTCAGGCCCAGGGTTTCAGCCCCTGCAGCAGCGTGGGCACCAGCTCCGTCACCGTCGGATGGATGTGCACCGCGCGGGAAATGGTGGTGTAGGGCTTCCTCGCGTACATGACATCCAGCAGCGAATGCACGATCTCATCCCCGTTTAGGCCGAGGATCGCCGCGCCCAGCAGTTCGTTCGACTCGGCGTCCACCAGCACCTTCATGAAGCCCTGGGTTTCGCCGGCCTCCCGAGCGCGCCCGACGCGCGCCATCGGCATCTTTGCGCGCAGCAGGCGGCGGCCGCTCGCCCTCGCCTCGGCTTCGTTCATTCCGACGCGCCCGAGTGGCGGGTCGATGAACAGCGCGTAGCACGGAATGCGGTCCGAGATCTTCCTCGGATCGGCATCGAACAGGTTCGCGGCGACGATTTCGTAGTCGTTCCACGACGTATGGGTGAAGGCGCCCCGGCCGTTGGCGTCGCCCATGCACCAGACGCCGTCGGCGCTGGTGCGGCACTGCTCGTCGACCTTGACGTAGCCGCGCGCGTCGGCTTCGATGCCCGCCGCCTCGAGGCCGAGGTCCTGCGTGTTCGGCACCCTCCCCACCGCGAGCAGCAGGTGGCTGCCCTCAGCCACGCCCCCGGCGAAAGCCACCGCTATCCGCTCGCCGCTCCGGCGCACGGACAGATCGGCGGCCCCCGTGTGGATGACAACGCCCTCGCGCTCCAGGACGGCGCGGATTTCCGCGACCACATCGTCGTCCTCGCGCGGCAGGAGCTTCTCCGAGCGTTCGAGCACCGTCACCTTGGCGCCGAAGCGCCGGAACATCTGCGCGAACTCCAGGCCGATGTAGCTGCCGCCGATGATCAGCAGCTGCTCCGGAACCCGGTCCAGTTCCATCATGCTGCTGTTGGTGAGGAACGGCACGTCCCTCACGCCCGGAAGGTCAGGCACCACCGCGCGGCCGCCAACGTTGAGGAAGATCCGGTCCGCCCGCAAGGTCCGCCCACCCGCCTCCAGCACGCGCGGCGCGACGAAGCGTGCCTGCCCGTGGAGGAGCGTGACGTTCTTCATGCCGCCGATCCACGCCGCCAGTCCGTCCGTGGAATGCTTCACGACACCGTCCTTGCGCGCCTTCACCGCGGCCATGTCCACGCGCACCTCGCCCGCGCTGAAGCCGTACTCCGCCCCGCGCCGCGCCATGTGGAGGGCGCGAGCGCTGGCGACCAGGGTCTTGGTGGGAATGCAACCGACGTTCACGCAGGTGCCCCCGAGCAGCTTGCGCTCCACCAGCGCGGTCTTCAGTCCCTCGCGGTCCAATCGCGCGCACAGTGCCGGGCCCGCCTGTCCGGCGCCGACGACGATGGCATCGAAACGTTCTTCCATGGTCCATCTCCCTTGCTAGACTCCACCGGATGCGTGGCCTGGCCGTGTCCGTCGCTTTTGCCATGGTAAACCTCACCTCCGTGCCGCAGTCCTCCGCCGCCTCGCCCACCCTCGAATCCGGCGTCTCGCTCGAACTCGCGAAGTGGCGCGCCAGGCATTACAAGGACCTCCGCTATGCCATCAGCCTGACACTCGTCGCGGGCGCGCCGCGCGCCGAGGGCACGCTGCGCCTGTCGGTGCGCATGCCCAAGCGACCGGTCGACCTGGTGCTCGACTGGCGCGGCGACACGGTCCGCGACCTGGCGGTGAATGGCAAGCCGCTCGAAGCAGAAGCCCGCGAAGAACACCTGGTCATCCCCCGCAAGGCGCTGAAGCCCGGCCTGAATATCGTCACGCTGTCGTTCGAGTCCGCGGTCGCGGTCTCCGGAACGCCGATCACCCGCTACCGGGATCGCGAGGACGGCTCGGAGTACGTCTACACGCTGCTGGTGCCCGCGGACGCAAGCGCCCTCTTCCCCTGTTTCGACCAGCCGGACCTCAAGGCCCGCTTCACGCTGGAACTGGAGATGCCCGAGGACTGGCGCGCGGTGTCGAATGCCCCGGCCGAGGCGGAAGCGCCGGGCAAGGCGCGATTCGCAGAAACCGAACCGATCTCCACCTACCTGTTCGCCTTCGCCGCCGGCCCGTTCGAGGCGATCACGGCGCCAGGCGACGAGGTGCGCCTGTTCGTACGCCGGTCGCGGACGAAGCAGGCGCATGAGCACGCTGCCGAGGTGCTGCGCCTCAATCGAGCCTCGATGAAGTACTTCGCCTCCTACTTCAGCCACCGCTTCCCGTTCGCCAAGTACGACCTGGTGCTGGTGCCGGAGTTTCCCTACGGCGGCATGGAGCACGCGGGAGCCACGTTCCTGAACGAGGAGCGCGTGCTGTTTCCGGCCCCGCCCAGCGCCGCCGACCTGCTGCGCCGCGCGCAGCTGATCTTCCACGAGACTTCGCACCAGTGGTTCGGCGACCTGGTCACCATGCGCTGGTTCGACGACCTGTGGCTGAAGGAGGGCTTCGCCAATTTCATGGCAGCAAAGGCGCTCGAGGCCCTTGCCCCGGAGTTCGACGCCTGGTCCGCATTCCACGCCCTGAAGACGAACGCGGTGCGCACCGACGCCACGCGCGGAACCACGGCGATCCGCTATCCGCTGTCGAACCTGGCCGACGCCAAGTCGGCCTACGGCGCCATCGTCTACTCCAAAGGCCCGGCGGTGCTGCGCCAGGCCGAGTTCTACCTCGGCGAGGCCGCGTTCAGGCGCGCGGTGCGCGCGTTCGTGAAGCGCCATGCCTACGGCGCCGCCGACTGGAAGGACCTGGTGCGCGCCTTCGAGCTCGCCTCCGGGCGCAAGCTGCAGCGCTGGGCGCGCGCCTGGGTGGAGCGCCGCGGCATGCCCACGGTGCGCGCGCACTGGTCCCTCGACACGCGCGGCCGCCTGACGGGCCTGCGCCTGGAGCAGCACGATTCGCTCGGCGAAGGCGGACTCTGGCCCATGCGCCTGCGCGTTGTGGCGCTGGGGGAAGGCAAGCCGCGCGCGGCGGAAGTCCTGCTGGAGCGGCTCGCCGCGACAGTGCCCAAGCTCGAGGGCATGCCCGGCCCGCGGATCGTGTTCCCCAACGCGGGCGACCATGGCTATGGCCGCTTCCTGCTTGATCCCGCGAGCGCCGAAGCCGCGCTTGCGCCCGACCTCGACCTCCAGGACACATTGCTGCAGGCGCAGCTCGCGGAGGCGCTCTGGGAATCGGTGCGCGACGCGGCACTCGCGCCCGAGCGTTTCATCCGCTACCTGTTGCATCGCGTTCCGCGCACCGGAGACGACATCGCGCTGTCCGGAATGCTGGGTCGGCTGGAGGTCGCGTTTCGCCGCTATCTGTCCGACGCGCAGCGGGACGCGCTCGCCGCGGAGGTGGAACGCGCGCTGCTCCAGGACGGCGCACTGGCGGCCAGGGCGCAGTCGCGGCGCCTGATCCTGCTGCGCGCCTACGGCGAACTCGCCTGGTCACCGGCGGGACTGGAAGCGCTCAAGCGTCTGCTCGACGACCGTTCCTCCGGGCTCGCCTCGCGCGACCGCTTCCGTTTCATCCAGCGCCTGCTGGTGCGCGGGGACCCTGATGCGCCGGGCCGCCTCGCGGCGCAGGCGGCCATGGACCGAAGCGACAACGGGCAGCGCTATGCCTATGCCGCCGGCGCCGCCGCCGCGGATGCCGGAACCAAGCGCGTGCTGTTCAAGGCCTTCCTGGAGGACCGCTCGCTGGCCGAGGGCTGGATCGAGGCGGCGCTGGCGCCGCTCAACGCGCCCGAGCACGAGGCGCTGACCGTGCCCCTGCTGGCGGAGGCGCTCGCGCGCCTGCCGGAACTGAAGCGCGGCAGGAAGATCTTCTTCGTCAACGGCTGGCTCGCCGCGTTCATCGGCGGGCAGTCCGGAACGCGGGCGCTCGCGGAAGTGAATGCGGCGCTGCGAAACAGCCGCCTCGATCCGGACCTGCGCCTGAAGCTGCTGGAGTCCGCTGACGGCCTGGAGCGCGCGGTGCGCATCCGCGAACGCTACGCATCGAACTGAATTTCAGGCATACAATTCCCGCATGGGCGACAGCATCCTGCTGCGGCTGGCGGAAGCGGGCGACGCGCACGGCATCGCGGTCATGTCGCGCGACCACATCGAATCCGGCCTGGGCTGGAAGTACGACGCGCCCCGCATCACCCGCGCCATCCAGCACCGCGACATGGTCGTGCTCGCGGCGCTGGAGCCCGAGGGCCGGCGCGACGCGCTGCGCGGCTTCGCCGCGATGGAGTTCGGCGAGGAACGCGCGCACCTGACGCTCATCGCGGTGCAGCCGGCGCACCGCCGGCGCGGCATCGGCCGCGCGCTGGTGGACTGGCTGGTCGAATCGGCGCTTACCGCCGGCATCGCCAGCATCCACCTGGAACTGCGCTCCGGAAACCAGGCCGCCAAGCGCTTCTACCGGGCGCTTGGGTTCTCCGAGACCGTGCTCGTGCCGCGCTACTACGGCGGGCGCGAATCGGCGCTGCGCATGATCCGGCTGCTGCGCGCGCCCGGGCCGCTGCCCCTCGCCTGGCGGCCCCCGGCGCTCGGGCAGAAGTAGAACCCCAGTAACACCCTCAGAAGGAGTCACTCGCTTGGACCTGGGAATCGCAGGGAGGACCGCGTTGGTGACCGGCGCCAGCGTCGGCATCGGCCGCGCCATCGCGAGGACGCTGGCCGCCGAGGGCGTGCGCCTGGCCGTTGTCGCGCGGCGTCGCGACCTGCTGGAGACGCTGGAGAAGGAAATCGGCGCGAAGCTCGTGATCATCGAGCAGGACCTGATGGCCGAGGATGCGCCGCAGCGCATCGCGGACGCGGCGCTCGCGGGCCTGGGCACGGTGGACATCCTGGTCAACAACGCCGGCGGCTCGCGCAAGTTCCAGCTGCATACGGACGAGGCGCAATGGCAGGAGGCGATGACGCTCAACTTCACGCGCCAGCGCCAGCTCGCGGACCGCCTGGTGGACCAGATGATGGCCCGCAAGTGGGGCCGCATCGTCAACCTCACCGGCAAGTCCGAGCCCGAGGGCATCAACGGCGCCTTCTGCGCCAAGGCCGCGATGCACTCCTGGGCGAAGGGGCTGTCGCGCGAAGTGGGCAAGCACGGCATCACCGTCAACTGCATCCCCCCGGGCCGCATCCTCAGCGAGCAGATCCTGCGCAACTACACGCCCGAATACCGCCAGTGGCAGTCCGAGCACGAGATCCCGGTGGGCGAGTACGGCCAGCCGGAGGACATCGCCAACCTGGTGGCGTTCCTGGCTTCGCCGCGCGCGCGCTACATCACCGGCGCGGTGATCCCGGTGGACGGCGGGCTGCGCCGCTACCAGTTTTGAATCGTTCCGACCAATTCTGAGAGGAGAACCGATGAAACGCCTGCTGCTCGCCCTGTCCTGCGCGCTCGCCTTCCCAGCGCTCGCGCAGACCTTCCCGACCAAGCCCATCCGCCTCGTGGTCCCGTTCGCCCCCGGCGGCAGCTCGTCCATCGTGGCGCGCTCGATCGCGGCGGAGATGGAAAAGGGCCTGGGCCAGACCATCATCATCGACAACAAGGGCGGCGGCGGCGGCAACCTCGCGATGCAGGAAGTCGCGCGCGCCGATCCGGACGGCTACACGCTGATCATCGGCCACATCGGCTCGCTGGCGGTGAACCCATACATGTATTCGAAGCTGCCCTTCGACACCAACCGCGACTTCGCGGCCGTATCGCTGCTCGCGATCGTGCCCTCCGTTTTCGTGGTGCACGAGAGCGTGCCGGCGAAGGACCTGCGCGAATTCGTCACGCTGGCGAAGGCGCAGCCAGGAAAGCTCTTCTACGGCAGCGCGGGCAACGGCTCGGCCGGCCACCTCGCCATGGAGTACCTGAAGCAGGTCGCCGGCCTGGACATCCAGCACGTGCCGTACAAGGGCACCGGCCCCAATGTCGCGGACCTGATCGTCGGCAGGACGCAGGCCGCCGCCGCCGGCACGCCGCCGCTGATGCCGCACGTCAAGTCCGGCAAGCTGCGCGTCATTGCCGCGGGTGGCGCCAAGCGCCTGCCCGCGATGCCCGACGTGGCCACGGTCGCCGAGCAGGGCTACCCTGGCTTCGAGCACTCGCAGTGGTACGGCCTGAACGCGCCGGCGAAGACCCCGGAGGCGGTCATCAGGCGCCTCGCCGAGGAAGCGGCCAAGGCCGCGAAGAGTCCGAGGGTCGCCGAGCGCTTCGCCGCGGACGACGCCGAGGCCGTCGGCTCGACGCCGGCGGAGTACGCGGCCTTCATCAAGCGCGAGCAGGACCGCTGGAGCAAGGTGGTGCGCACCGCGAATATCAAGGCGGATTGATGCACTACGACGTCGTAATAGTAGGCGCCGGCAACGCCGCATTCTGTGCCGCGCTGGCGGCGCGGGAGAAGGTGGCGAAGGTGCTGGTCCTGGAGCGGGCCCCGGAGGAGGACTCCGGCGGCAACTCACGCTTCACCGCGGGCCTGATGCGCGTGGCCTACAGTGGCGTCGAGGACCTGAAGAAGGTGATGCCCGACCTCTCGCCCGAGGAAATCGCGCGCACCGACTTCGGCACCTACACCGAGGACCAGTTCCTCGACGACATGGCACGGGTGACCGAGTACCGCTGCGACCCGGACCTCACCGAGATCCTGGTCAAGCGGAGTCTCGACACCGTGGCCTGGATGCGCGGCAAGGGCGTGCGCTTTACCGCCGCCTGGGGCCGGCAGGCGTTCAACATCGGCGGCAAGTTCAAGTTCTGGGGCGGGCTGACGGTGGAAGCAGTGGGCGGTGGACCGGGGCTGGTGGAGTCCCTGACGACCATCGCGAAGAAGAACGGCATCGAGGTGTGGTTCGAGGCGCGTGCGACCTCGCTGGTGACCGACGATGACGGTGTCAAGGGCGTAGTGGTGCGCCACAAGGGCAAGACGAAGACGCTCTCGGCGAAGGCCGTGGTGCTCGCCGCCGGCGGCTTCCAGTCGAATCCGGAAATGCGCACGCGCTACCTCGGCCCCGGCTGGGAAATGGCCAAGGTGCGCGGCACCCGATTCAACACCGGAGACGGCATCCGCATGGCCCTCGACGCCGGCGCGGCGCCAACCGGCAACTGGTCGGGCTGCCACGCCGTGGCCTGGGAGCGCAACGCCCCGGAATTCGGCGACCTCGCCATCGGCGACCAGTTCCAGAAGCACTCCTATCCATGGGGCGTGTACATCAATGCGGAGGGCCGCCGTTTCGTCGACGAGGGCGCCGATTTCCGCAACTACACCTATGCCAAGTACGGCCGCGTCATCCTCGGCCAGCCGGGGCAGTTCGCCTGGCAGGTGTTCGACGCCAAGACCAAGGCGCAATTGCGCGACGAATACAAGATCCGGCAGGTGACCAAGCGGGTCGGGAACACGCTCGAGGAGCTGGTCTCGAAGCTGGAGGACACCAACCAGGCCGCGGCGCTGGCCGAACTCAAGGCCTACAACGCCGCGGTGGACACCAGCATTCCGTTCAACCCGAACGTGAAGGACGGGCGTGGCACGAAGGGCCTGGCGATCCCCAAGTCCAACTGGGCCAACACGCTGGATACCCCGCCCTTCGAGGCCTACGCGGTGACCTGCGGCATCACCTTCAGCTTCGGCGGCCTGAAAATCAACACCGAAGCGCAGGTGCTGTCCTCCGACGGTCCTCCCATTCCGGGCCTGTATGCGGCGGGCGAGCTGGTGGGCGGGATCTTCTGGTTCAACTACCCCGGCGGGACTGGCCTCACCAACGGCGCGGTGTTCGGGCGCATCGCGGGATGGAGCGCGGGAGCGGCGGCGGCGGCATAATCGCGCCATGGCGGCGCGGCAAGCAGTTCTATTCGATCTCCTCACCGCGCTGCTGGATTCCTGGAGCGTGTGGGACCGTGCCGCCGGCAGCCGCGACGCCGGCCGGCGCTGGCGCGCCGCTTACCTGGATCTCACCTACGGCTGCGGCGCCTACCGCCCCTACGAAACGCTGGTGCGCGAGGCGGCCGAGTCGACCGGGCTTCCCGCCACGCATGCGGACGTGCTGGAATCCGCCTGGGATGACCTCCAGCCCTGGGACGACGCGCGCGAGTTCCTCGGTGCGCTGGCGCAGCGGTACCGGCTCGGCGTCGTGACCAATTGTTCCGAACGGCTGGGTCGCCGCGCGGCAGCGGCAGTGGGTGTTCCATTCGAAGTGATCGTGACCTCGGAGCGCGCCGGGTTCTACAAGCCCAATCCCGTCCCCTACCGTCTCGCCTTGACCGAACTCGCACTGCCGCCCGAGCGCGTGACCTTCGTCGCCGGCTCCGGCTTCGACCTCATCGGCACCGCCGCCGTGGGGATGCAGACCTTCTGGCACAACCGCGCCGGCATCGCCAGGCCGCCACAGGCGCCGGAACCCTTCGCCGAGCGGCGCACGCTGCGCGAATTGCTGCCCTTCCTCCAGGACTGACGATGCCCACGCTCGAGGACCTCGATACCCCTTGCCTCGTCCTTGACCGCGCCAAGGTCGCCGAGAACGCGGCGCGCCTGAAGACGCGCCTCGCCGCCCTGGGCGTGCCGCTGCGCCTGCACGTGAAGACCGCGAAATGCGCCGAGGTCGCGGCGCTGGTTCTGGACGGCACGAAAGCGCCCATCACCGTCTCCACGCTGAAGGAGGCCGAGCAGTTCTTCGAGGCCGGCTACCGCGACATCCTCTATGCGGTGGGGTTCGAGCGCCACAAGCTGGCGCGCGCGCAGGCGCTCGCGCGCCGCGGTGCGAAGCTCACGCTGCTGGTGGACAGCGTGGAAGCAACGCAGGGAATAAGCGGATTCCCTGTCCTGATCGAGATCGACACCGATGGCCATCGCGCCGGCGTGAAGCCCGACGATGAGAAGAAACTGGTCGCCATCGCGCGAGCACTGGAGAACACGGGTTGCACGGCGGCAGGCGTGCTCACCCACGCCGGCGGCTCCTACAACAGCGCAAGCACCGCAGAGATCGAAGCCATTGCGGAGCAGGAACGCGCCGCCGCCGTGGCCGCCGCGCAGGCGCTGCGGCGCGCCGGATTCGCCGCGCCGGTGGTGAGCATCGGCTCCACGCCCACCGCGCATTTCGCCCGCAAACTCGATGGCGCCACCGAAGTCCGCGCCGGCGTGTTCGTGTTCTTCGACCTGGTGATGGCGGGCATCGACGTTTGCCGCCAGCAAGACATTGCCCTCTCGGTGCTGGCCACCGTGATCGGCCATCGCGCCGACAAGGGCTGGATACTGGTGGACGCCGGCTGGATGGCGCTGTCGCGCGACCGCGGCACCGCGCGCCAGCGCGTGGACCAGGGCTACGGCGTGGTCTGCGATGCGGACGGCGCGCCGATCCCGGGTCTTGTCGTCACCGAAACCAACCAGGAGCACGGCGTGGTGGCGATGCGCGATGCCTCGCCGACGCCTGCGCTCGCGGTGGGCACGCGCCTGCGCATCCTGCCCAACCACGCCTGCGCCACCGGCGCGCAGCATGAGCGCTACCACGTCGTGGACGGTTCGCGCGAACTGCGCGCGACGTGGAATCGCTTCCGGGGCTGGTAGGCGCCTAGCCCTCGGCGTCGCGGCGCGTTTCCGCGAGCAGCCAGTCGGCGAACGCCGCCACGTCCCGGTTGCGGCCGGTGCGCGTCGAGCGCACCAGGAAATAGCCGCGCGAGGACGGCACCGAGCGCTTGAACGGCGCCACCAGCAGCTTGTCGCGCAGCATGCGCCGCACCAGCGGCAGGCGGCCCAGCGCCACGCCCTGCCCGCCGGCGGCGGCCTGGATCAGCTGGTCGTACTGGCTGAACTGCAGCGTGCCGGCGGGCTTCACCTCGTGCGCGCCATGCGCGTTCAGCCAGATGTCCCAGTCCAGCCAGGCCCATTGCGCGTTGTCCAGGTTGAGCAGCACGTGGTGGCGCAGGTCCTCCGGCCGCCTTAGCGGGCGCTTCGGGTCCGCGGCCAGCGCCGGGCTGCACACCGGAATCACGGACTCCCCGAACAGCAGGGGCGCATCGCCCATCTCGCTGGTGGCGCCGTAGCGCACCGCCAGGTCCATGCCCGCGCGCTCCAGGTTGACGATCTCGCTGGAGGCGGAGATGCGCACGTCCACGCCCGGATTCGCCTGCACGTAGCCGTTCAGGCGCGGGATCAGCCACAGCGATGCAAAGCCCGGCATGGTGGTCACGGTCACCGTGCGCGCAGGCACCTCCCCGCGCATCATCTGCGTCGCCTCGTCCAGTTCACCCAGCACCGCCTGCACCGTCCGGTGGAAGCGCTGGCCGCGCTCGGTGAGCAGCAGGGCCCGGGTACGGCGCTCGAAGAGCTTCCCGCCCATGCTCGCCTCCAGCGCCTGGATCTGGCGGCTGACCGCCGACTGGGTCAGGAACAGCTCCTCCGCCGCCCGGGTAAACGACAGGTGGCGCGCCGAAGCCTCGAAGGCCAGCAGCAGCTCGAGCGGGGGCAGCTGCCAGTGCCGGCTATACATTCCTTCCACGCATGCGTGCTATTCGCAAATACCGTTTGTTGAAGAGAGGCGACAAGCGAAAAATGCATGCGTCTGAAACATCTGTCAAGGAGTCCCCATGGATCTCAGCCACCTCAGTGCCACGATCCCGGTCCGGACGGCTACGCCGCTGCGGTTCCAGGACCAACCCGGCCGTCGGATCGCCGTCGCGAGCGGCCATGTCTGGATCACGCAGGACGGCGACCCCCGCGACGTCGTGCTCTCGGCGGGCGAGACCTTCGTCCTCGACCGGACCGGGCTGGCCGTCGTCGCGGCGCTCGACGGCGAGGCGCAACTGGTCGCCACCGGCGGGGGCGTCGGCCATGATTGAGCCGCTCGCAGATCCGGCGCTGGCGCCGGCCTTGCCAGCGCTGGCGCCGGTCAATCCAGTGCTCGCGCCAGGCTTTCCGGCCGAGTCGGTCGAACTGCGCGTGTTGCCCGATGGCCGGCCGCTGCTGCTGCGACCGCTCGTCCCGGGCGACGCCGAGCGGCTGCAGGACTTCGTGCGCGCGCTCTCGCCGGCCTCCCGCTACCAGCGGTTCCAGAACGGCCTGCGCGAGCTCTCGCCCGGGTTGCTGGCGCGGATGACGGACCTGGACCATGCCGAGCGCATGGCCTTTGTCGCCGTCCTGCCCGGGCAGGGCCGGGAGCGCCTGGTGGGCGAGGCGCGCTACGCGCCGACTCTCGACCGCCCGGGCGTGGCGGAGTTCGCCGTTGCAGTGGCCGACGACTGGCAGCGGCGCGGCATCGGCGCCTGGCTGTTCGACAAGCTCCTTGGCCACGCGGCGGCGAGCGGCATCGCCCGCCTGCACGGGGACGTGCTGCATGACAACGCGGCGATGATTGCGCTGGCCCGGCGGCGGGGCTTTGCCCTGCGCCCCCATCCGGACGGCGCCCGCCTGCTGCGCGTCGAGCGCTAGCGCCGCCGCAGGTCCCGGCCCGGCGATGCCGTACCATCGCCGGATGGCACAGGCCTTCGACCTCGTCATCCGCGGCGGCACCGTCATCGACGGCACGCGCGCGCCGCGCTTTCGCGCCGATGTCGGCGTGCGCGGCGAACGCATCGCCGCAGTCGGTGACCTCTCCGGGGCGCGCGCGGAGCGCGACATAGACGCCGCCGGCAAGGTCGTCGCCCCCGGCTTCATCGACGCCCACACCCACGACGACCGGCTGCTGCTCTCGGCGCCGGAGATGGCGCCCAAGGCGAGCCAGGGCGTCACCACGGTGGTGGCGGGCAACTGCGGCGTGTCGCTCGCGCCGCTGGTGCTGGGCGGGCGCGTGGCGCCGCCGCCGCTGGACCTGATCGGCGACGGCGCGGCCTACCGCTATCCGACGTTCCGCGCCTTCGTCGAGGACCTGGAGGCGAAGCCGGCGGCGACCAACGCCGCGCTGCTGGTGGGGCACAGCACCCTGCGCGTGGGCACCATGGACGCGCTCGACCGGCCGGCGAACGCGGCGGAGATCGCGCGCATGCAGTCCATGGTCGCCGAGGCGCTGGAAGCGGGCGCCATCGGCTGCTCCACGGGCCTGTACTACGAACCTGCCAATTCGGCGCCCACCGAGGAAGTGATCGAAGTCTGTCGCCCCTTGAGCGCGCGCAAGGCGCTGTACTGCACCCACATGCGCGACGAAAGCGACCGCGTCATGGACTCGCTCGAGGAGACCTTCCGCATCGGCAAGGCGCTGGGCGTCCCGGTGGTGGTGTCGCACCACAAGGTGGCCGGGTCGCCCAACTTCGGCCGCATGAAGGAGACCCTGCCCTTCATCGCCGAACGGATGAAGGAACAGGCCATCGGCCTGGATTGCTATCCGTACTGCGCCTCCTCCACCATCCTGTCCTGGAGCCGCACCTGGGTGGCGATGAAGGTGCTCATCACCTGGTCCAGGCCCCACCCCGAGTTCAACGGCATGGACCTGGACGAGGCAGCGGCAAAGATGGGGCTCGCCAAGGAAGCCGCGGTGCAGAAGCTGCTTCCCGCCGGCGCAATCTACTTCTCCATGGACGAGAACGACGTGCAGCGCGTGCTCGCCTTCGAGCACTCGATGGTGGGTTCCGACGGCCTGCCGCACGACGCCGCGCCGCATCCGCGCCTGTGGGGAACCTTCCCGCGCGTGCTGGGCCACTACTCGCGCGGCCTTGGGCTGTTCCCGCTGGAAACGGCGGTCTACAAGATGACCGGCCTCACCGCGAAGACCTTCGGCCTCGAGGGGCGCGGAGTTGTGAAAGCGGGCAATTTCGCCGACCTGTGCGTGTTCGACGCCGGCACGGTGGACGAGGCGGCCACCTTCGCGCGCCCGATCCAGCCGGCGAAGGGCATCGAGGCGGTAGTCGTCAACGGGCGCCTCACCTGGCGCGAGGGCAAGCCTACCGGCGAGCGTCCCGGGCGGGTGCTGCGCCGGGTCGCGGGCAACTAGGACAACCATGGCCGCGTCCGTCTGGACCATCTGCTATTCGCTCGACGGGGCGCGCCCCGATGAGCGTGCCCGGTACCTTGACTGGTTCCATGGGATGCACATCCCGGAGAAGCTCGCGCGCACGGGCTACGCCTGGGCGGCGCACTACGCGGCGCTGGACGGTTCCGGCCGCTACCTCGCGCTCTTCGGCACCGAGGACGCGCGCACCTTCCTCGACCCGACCCCCGGGCAGCTGAAAACCAGGCAGGACCCGCTGACACGGGAGATGGTCACGCATCGGCGCGACGTGACGGCCGCGATCCTCGTCGAAGTGCTGCGCGACGGCCACGGCACGCGAGCGCCGGGCGCGGTGCGGCTCTCCGCCCTGGAATCCGCCGACGATGCGGCGGTGGCATCCATGGTCCAGGATCGCCTGCCCGCCCTCGCGCATTCGAACGGCTGCCGCTGGGCGTCGCTGCTCGTCCCCGTCCTGGGCGCGGGCCGGCATTTCCTGCTGGAAGCCTGGGATGCGGCGGATTCGATACCGGCGGTCGCGCCCGGCGTGCCGGCGCCTCTGTTCGCGGGAACGCGGATCGACGCGCGTTGACCGCGACGAAGCGATGGTTGCATATGCAATCATCAAGGCATATAATTGCGTTCGCAACTATATGACTGCCGCGCCCGCCACCCCCGACCCCCGCCAGCACGCCTACGCGCGCTTCGTCGTCGCCCATGCCCTCATCACCGAGCGCATTGAAACGGCGCTGGCTGCCGCGGACCTGCCCTCGCTGGACTGGTACGACGTGCTCTGGGTGCTGGAGAACGCGCCCGAAGGGCGCCTGCGCATGGCCGGTATCGCCCGCCGGGCGGTGTTCTCCCGCAGCAACGTCACCCGGCTCGCCGACCGGCTGGAGAAGGCGGGCCTGGTAACGCGCGCCGACTGCCCGCAGGACGGCCGCGGCACGATGTGCGTCATTACCGCCAGGGGCCGCGCGCTGCGCGCCCGGATGTGGGCCGTCTACCGCGGGCAGATCGACCAGCTCTTCGGCGCGCACCTCAGCGTGCGCGAGGCCGGGATGCTGGCCGAATCGCTGCAACGCATGATTTCTTCCCTGAGGCAAAACGAAAAGGAAACCGCATGAAACTCTTTTACTCCCCCGGCGCCTGCTCCCTGGCTCCCCACATCGCGCTGCGCGAGGCCGGCATCCCGGTGGAACTGCAGAAGGTGGACCTGAAGGCCAAGAAGGTGGAAGGCGAGGTCTCCGGCGCCGACTACCGCCAGGTCAACGCCAAGGGCTACGTGCCGGCGCTGGAGACCCCCGAGGGCGTGCTCACCGAATGCCCGGTGATCCTGCAGTACATCGCCGACCAGAAGCCCGGCTCGGGCCTCGCGCCCGCCACCGGCGACAAGGCGCGCCTGAAGATGGCCGAAATGCTCAGTTTCATCACCTCCGAGATACACAAGGGCATGGGCAATTTCTTCAACCCGGCCATGAACGACGGCTGGCGCCAGGCGGTGACCGACCGGCTGGGCGTGCGCCTGGACTGGGTCGCCAGGCAACTCGAGGGAAAGCCTTATCTCATGGGCGATGCATTCACCGTGGCCGATGCTTACCTGTTCACCATCCTGAACTGGGCGGCGCCCTCGAAGTTCGACCTCGCGAAGTGGCCGACGATCGTCGACTACCACAAGCGAGTCGCGGCGCGGCCGAAGGTGCAGGAGGCACTGAAGGCCGAAGGACTTGTGAAGTGAGTCCTTTGCCGGTCCTGTTCCTTTCCCACGGCTCGCCGATGCACGCCATCCAGCCCGGCGCCGTGCGCGCCGTCTGGCAGGGCATCGCCACGGACATGCCCAAGCCAAAGGCGATCCTCATCGCCTCGGCGCATTGGGAAACGGACATCCCGGCGCTCACCGGCGCGGCGAAGCCGGAGACGATCCATGATTTCTACGGCTTCCCGCAGCCGCTCTACGAAGTGCAGTACCCGGCGCCGGGCGATCCGGCGCTGGCGCAACGCGCGCTCGGGCTGCTCCAGTCGGCCGGCTTCACTGCCGCGGTGGACTCTCAGCGGGGCCTCGACCACGGCGCCTGGTCGCCGCTGCTGCACATGTATCCGGAAGCGGACATTCCCGTCGTCCAGGTCGCGGTGCAGACGGGACTGCGCACGCGCCATCACATCGAACTGGGGAAGGCGCTGGCGCCCCTCGCCGCGGAAGGCGTGCTGATCATCGGCTCCGGTCACATGACGCACAACCTGCGCGAGCGCCGCGGCGACGGCCCGCTGCCCTACGCCGCCGAGTTCCAGGAATGGGTGCGCGGCAAGATCGAGTCCGGCGACCTCGCCGCGCTGGTGGAGTACCGCACGCTCAATCCGCACGGGGTGCGGGCGCATCCCACCGACGAGCATTTCCTGCCGCTGTTCGTGGCGTTGGGCGCCGCGGGGGAAGACTACGCCGCCGAGCGCCTGTACAACGGCATCGAGATGGGCTCCCTGGCGATGGACGCCTGGCGCTTCAGCCAGGCTGGACGCTAGTCGATCTTCGCGCCCGAGGCCTTCACCACCGAGGCCCAGCGGGCGTACTCCTCCTCGTACAGCTTGCGGTAGTCGGCGACGCTGCCGCCCATCGGCGCCGCGCCCAGCGATTGCACGCGCGCGCGGAACTCGGCGCCGGCGAGCATCTTGTTGGTCTCGGCGTTGATGCGCTCGATCGCGGCCGGCGGGAAGCCGGCGGGCGCGACGATGGCGAACCACACCGACGACTTGAGGTTGCCCATGCCCTGCTCCACCGTGGTCGGGACATCCGGGAGGCCCGGCCAGCGTTTGTCGGAGAGCACCGCGATCGGGCGCACGCGGCCGGCCTTCACCTGGCCCTGGATCCCGGTCATGAGCTGGAACATGAGCTGGGTGCGGCCCGAGATGAGGTCGTTGGTCGCATCCGCCGGCACCTTGTAGGGAACGTGCGTCATCACCGTGGCGGTGAGCGTCTTGTAGAGCTCGCCGGCAAGGTGCATGGAGCTGCCGTTGCCGGTGGAGCCGAAGTTGAGCTTGTTCGGGTTCGCCTTCACGTAGGCGGTGAACTCCGCCAGCGTCTTCACCGGCACGTCCGGGTGCACCACCAGGATGTTGGGCACGTCGCCCACCAGCACGATGCCCGCCAGTTCCTTGCGCGGGTCGTAGGGCATGGCGGCGTACAGATGCGGGTTAATGGAAATCATGCTGGAGGCGGCCATGCCCAGCGTGTAACCGTCCGGGTCCGCCTTGGCGATCGCCGCCAGGCCGGTGTTGCCCTGCGCGCCCGGGCGGTTGTCGATGACGAAGCCCTGGCCAAAGGCCTTGCCGTAGGCATCGGCGAAGAAACGGGACAACGGGTCGATGGTGCCGCCCTGGCCCGCAGGCACGATGAACTTCACGGGCTTCGTGGGCCAGGATTGCGCCTGCGCGGCGGCGGCGAACGACAGGGCAACAACGGCGATGAGGGCGCGCTTCATGGGTTCTTCCTCGCTTCTTCGATGACGGCACGGATATTGTGCTCCGGCGCGGCGATTCCCGCCACGCAGCCGGGACCCAGCAGCAGCCGGCGTCCGCCGGTCTGGGCGATGGCGTCCCGCGCCTGGGCACGCACTTCGGCCTCGGACCCCTTCACCAGCAGGCCGAGTTCCTCGACGCCGCCCACCAGCGCGCCCTTGAAGCGGCCCGCAGCCGCCTTGAGCGTCGGCGCGGTAAGGCGGTCGTGCCAGTTGACCAGGTCCACCGGATAGCCCGCCAGCTCGTCGAACATCGGGTTCATGCCGTGCAGGTGCAGCATGTTGATGCGCGCCCTGCCCTTGAATACATTGAAGAACGCAAGGTCCCAGCGCTTGCCGAAGCGCTCGTACTCGGCGGGCGTCAATACGTCGGTAGTCGCGAGCTGCGTGGCGAAGAAGAAACCGTGCGCGCCGCCCTTGAGCGCCTCTTCGCCGAAGGCGATGGTGACTTCGGTGATGATGCGCAGGCCCTCTTCGAGCGCGTCCGGATGTTTGCGCAGGTGCTCCAGCGCCGGCTCGCCGGCGAGCTTGCGCGCGGTGGTGAGCGGACTGAACACGGTCTGCAGGACGGGCGCCGAACCCTTGAGTTCCTTTGCCGCGATGGCGAGCGCCTGGTTCTGCGCGCCGTAGACGCCCTCGCGGACGTCCAGCTTCGGCAGGCGCCGCCAGTCTTCCGGCTCCTGCAAGCCGACACGCGTCACCACGCGGGCGCCGTTCTCCGCGCCTTCGAAGGCGGTCTTTGCGCCCCAGTCCTCGATGCCGTAGGTGCCAGAGGGCATGAACTTCACCAGGTCGAAGTCCCACGCGCGCTGGTAGGCGAGCGTGTGCGCGGCCAGCTTGCCCGGATCCTGGTCGTCCACCGGGAAGTGGCGCCAGAGGGCGACCGGCACCCGGTCGGTCGCGGTACCCGCTATCGCGGCTTCAATTCTCTGCCAGTGGTCCATCGGCGGATTCTAACCGCCCAGCGCGCGGAACAAATCGGCGATCGCGGCGCGCTGCGTCCGCGCCGCCTCGATGCGCCCGGCCTGCGCCGCCAGCAGGTTGCGCTCGGCATCCAGCACCTCCAGCCGGCTGGCGAGCCCGTGCTCGTGCCGCAACCGCGCAAGGCGCGCGGCTTCCGCCAGCGCCTTCACCCGGTCGGACTCCGCCTCGAAGCTCTCACGGGCGCGAGCCTGCGCGGCGAGCGCGTCGCGCACCTCGCGGAACGCGTTGCGGATCGCGCCCTGGTATTGCGCCAGCGCCTGGCGCTCGCGCGCCTGCGCGGCCTCGGTGCGCGCCTCCAGTCGTCCGCCGGAGAAGATGGGCTGCGCAACCGCGATCGCGAGCTGCCAGATGCCCGCCGGACCGGAGAACAGGCTCGAGAGCGCGGCGCTCTCGCTGCCCAGGAACCCGGTGAGCGAAATGGACGGAAAGGCCGCTGCGCGCGCCACCGCGATGCGGGCGTTGGCCGCAATCAGCCGCTGCTCGGCCTCGACCAGGTCCGGGCGGCGCAGCAGGAGCTCGGAGGGCAATCCCGCCGGCACGACGGCGGCCGACAGGACCGGTTCACGCGCCTCGGTACCGGGAAGCGTCGCCTCGAGGATGTCCTTGGGATTGCGACCGCTCAGCACCAGCAGCGCCGATTCCTGGATGCCCCGGTCGCGTTCGATCTGCGGCAGCTGCGCGCGCACCGCCGCGGCTTCGGCCTCGAGCTGGCGCAGGTCGAAATCGGAGGCGAGTCCCGCGGACTGCCGCTTGCGTTCCAGCTGCAGCGCCTCTTCGCGCAAGCCGAGCGTGCGCCGCACGATGTCGCGGCGCGCGTCAAGCGACTGCAGGGCGAAATACGACGCCGCCACCTGGGCTGCGAGCGCGAGGCGCACGCCCTCGCGCGCGGCTTCGCTTGCAGCAAGGTCGGCGCGGGCGGCATCAGCCGATGCGCGCAAGCGGCCGAACAGGTCGATCTCGTAGGACACATCGAGCGTGGCGCGATAGTTGTTGCGCTCGCGCGGCGTGCCCGGCGGCAGCAGGCCGGTGGCGGCCGAGGACAGGCTGCGGTTGCGCGAGACGCCGGCGTCCACCTGCGGGTAGAAGGACGCATCGGCCTCGCGCAGGAGCGCACGCGACTCGTCCACGCGCGCGACCGCGACCGCGAGGTCGGTGTTGGCGGCGAAGGCCTGCTCGACCAACTGGTCCAGCGCCGGCTCGCCGTAGATGCGCCACCAGCGCCCGTCGGTGAACGGCGCCGGCGCGGACGCCGCCCAAGCCGCGGGCAGCTCGACCACGGGACGCTCGTACTTCGGCGCCGCGGCGCAACCCGCAAGCGCGATGGCGACGACCCAGAGGCGCTTATTCATCGCCGCCCCCGCTGCGCGCCGAAGGGTGCGGCGCCGGCACCGGGCGGTGGGACGCCGCGCGCGCCTGCTCCACCTCGCCCTTGATCTCGTCGGTGCTGCGCTTCTCCGTGAGGTGCCGGTCGGTCATCAGCTTGAAGAACACCGGCACGAAGAAGATGGCGAGGAAGGTCGCCGCCAGCATCCCGCCCATGACGCCGGTGCCGGCCGAGACGCGCGCGCCGGCGCCGGCGCCGGTGGAAAAGGCCAGCGGCAGCACGCCCAGGATGAACGCGAGCGAGGTCATCAGGATCGGGCGGAAGCGCAACCGCGCCGCCTCCACCGCCGCCGCCGAGGCGGAGAGCCCGTCCTCGTGCTTCATCACCGCGTATTCCACGATCAGGATGGCGTTCTTCGCGGCGAGGCCCAGCAGCGTCACCAGTCCGATCTGGAAGTAAACGTCGTTGGTCAGGCCGCGCAGCCACACCGCGGCCAGGGCGCCGAAGGTGCCGAAGGGCAGCGCCAGCAGAACCGACAGCGGCAGCGACCACTTCTCGTACTGCGCGGCGAGGATCAGGAAGGCCATCAGCGCGCCAAGGGCCAGTACCAGCACCGAGGTGCCGCCGGACTTCTTCTCCTGGTAGGAGGCGCCGCTCCAGTCCAGGCTGAACTCCGGGGGCAGCACTTCCCTGGCGAGACGCTCGATCTCGGCGATGGCGTCGCCCGAGCTCACGCCCGGCTTGCCCGCGCCCAGCACCTGCACCGCGGGCAGGTTGTTGAAGCGCGTCAACGTTCCAGGTCCGCTCGCGTACTCGATCCTCGCCAGCGCCGAGAGCGGCACCATGGCGCCCTTGTCGCTGCGCACATAGACCGCGCCGACGTCGTCGGGCCTGAGGCGCTGGCCCGGCTCGGCCGAGAGCAATACCTGCCAGTTGCGGCCGTACTTGGTGAAGTCGTTGACGTAGTACGAGCCCATGGTGGCGGCGAGCGCGCCGAAGATCTCTTCCAGCGCCACGCCCATGGTCTTCGCCTTGGCGCGGTCCACGTCCACGTAGAGCTGCGGCACGTTCGAGCGCCAGAAGGTGTTGACCATCCCGAGCTTGGGGCTCTGCGCCGCGGCGCCGAGGAACTGCTGCGTCACTTCCGCCAGGCGTTTCGGTCCGCCCTCGCCGCGGTTCTGGATGTAGAACTCGAATCCGCCCGCGGTCCCGAGGCCGAAAATCGCCGGCGGCGGGAAGGCGATGGCGAGGCCCTCCTTGATATGGCCGGTCTTGCCGTAGAACTCGCCTACCAGCGCGCCTACCGGCATCGGCCGCTCGTCCCAGTGCTTCTGCGTGACGAAGATGGTGGCGGCGTTCTCGCGGAACACGAAGCCACCGGCAAAATCGAAGCCGGTGAAGGCCATGACGTGCTCATTGAACGGATTGGAGCGGATTGCCTGCGTCACCTCGTCCACCATCCGGTCGGTGCGCTCCAGGGTGGCGCCGTCGGGCAGGATCACCGGCGCGAAGTACCAGCCCTGGTCCTCGTCCGGCACCAGCGACCCGGGCGTGGCGCGCCACAGCACCACGGTCAGCGCCACCATGCCGGCGAACAACACTAGGCTGATGCCGCCGCGGCGGATCATCCGCGCCACGCCGTTCTCGTAGCGATCGGTGGTGCGCGAGAAGACGCGGTTGAACCAGCCGAAAAAGCCGCCGGGCGCCCGCTTGACGCCATCCTTGAGCACGATCGCGCACAGGCTGGGGGTGAGCGTGAGCGCGACGAACCCCGAAATCACCACCGCTATGGAAATCGTGACCGCGAACTGCCGGTAAAGCTCGCCGGTGAGGCCGCCCAGGAACGCGATCGGGATGAATACCGCGCACAGCACCAGCACGATGGCAATGATCGGGCTGGTGACCTCGCGCATCGCCTTGATCGCGGCCTCGCGCGGCGGCAGGCCCTCCTCGTGCATGATGCGCTCGACGTTCTCCAGCACCACGATGGCGTCGTCCACCACGATGCCGATGGCGAGCACCATGCCGAACAGGGTCAGCGTGTTGATGGAGTAACCCAGCAGCAGCAGGCCGGCAAAGGTGCCGATGAGGGACACCGGCACTGCGGCGAAGGGGATCAGGGTCGCGCGCCAGCTCTGCAGGAACAGGTACACCACCAGGAACACCAGCAGCATGGCTTCGCCCAGGGTCTTCACCACCTCGCGGATCGAAACCTCGACGAACGCAGTGGTGTCGTAGGGAATGGCGTAGCTGATGCCGGCAGGGAAGCGCGCGGACAGCTCGGCGATGCGGGTGCGCACCGCCTGGCCGACCTCGAGCTGGTTCGCGCCCGGCTGCAGGAAGATGCCCATCAACGTGGCCGGCTTGCCGTTGTAGCGGCCGTTGAAGCTGTAGTCCTTTCCCGCGAGCTCCACGCGCGCGACGTCCTTGAGCCGCAGCTGCGAGCCGTCCGCGTTGGTGCGCAGGATGATGTCCTGGAACTCCGACACCTCCGAGAGCCGGCCCTTGGCGGTGACGTTGTAGACCAGCTCCTGCCCGCCTGGCGCAGGCGCCTCGCCCACCTTGCCGGCGGCGAACTGCGCGTTCTGCTCGTTCAGCGCCCGGATCACGTCGCCCGGGGTGAGCTTAAGCGTCACCAGCCGGTCCGGCCGCAGCCAGATGCGCATGGCGTAATCCTTGGCGCCGAAGATCTGCACCAGCGTCGTGCCGGGGATGCGTTTGACCTCGTCCAGCACGTTGAGCGTGACGTAGTTCGAGATCGCGATGTCGCTGTGCCGGCCCTCGGGGGCGTAGAAGGCGAGCACCTGCAGGAAGGCCGAGGAGCCCTTCTCCACGGTGACGCCCTGGCGGCGCGCTTCAAGCGGCAGGCGCGACTCCACCTGCTTGGCGCGGTTGTTGTCGTTCAGCGCCGCCTTGTCGATGTCGGTGCCGATGTTGAAGGTGACCTGGATCTGCACCACGCCGTTGGAAGACGAGGTCGAGTTCATGTACAGCATGTTCTCGACGCCGTTGATGGCGTTCTCCAGCGGCGCGGCAACCGTGGACTCGAGCACCTGTGCCGAGGCGCCGGGGTAGATCGCAGTGACGGTCACAACCGGCGGCGAGATCTCCGGGTACTGCGCGATCGGCAGCACCCGCATCGCCGCCAGCCCGGCCAGCACGATGAAGATCGAGAGCACCGCCGCGAAAATCGGGCGGTCGATGAAGAATCTGGAGAACATGGCTTACTTCTTCTTCTCGGCCTTGGCTTCCGGCTTGGCTTCCGGCTTGGCCGCGGGCTTTGGCTCGGCGACTTTCACCGGCGCCCCCGGCCCGATGCGCATGACGCCATCCACGATCACGGTGTCGCCCGCCTTGAGCCCCGAGGTGATGATCCAGTCTGCGCCGGCCCACTCGCCCACTTCCACCGGCTGCGCCGCGGCCTTGCCATCGGCGAGCAGGTAGACGAACTTGCCCTGCGGGCCTTCCAGCACCGCGCGCTGCGGCACCATCAGCGCATTCGGCCGAGTCGCGCCTCCGAGGACCACGCGCACGAACTGCCCGGGGCGCAGCCGGCCATCCGGGTTCGGCAGCTCGGCGCGCGCCTCGCTGGTGCCGGTCTGCGGATTGACGCGAACGTCGGAGAAGGACAGCTTGCCCGCCTTGGCGTATACCGCGCCGTCCGACGTTCGCACGGTCGCCTCGAAGCGGCCGCCCTCGGGCAGCTGCAGGCGGCCAGCGTCGGCTTCCTTGCGGATGCGCAGCTGCTCGCCGTCGGGAATCCCGAACCAGACCCAGATCGGGTCGGCCTGCGTCACGGTGGTGAGGAGCACGTCGGGGCCGGAGACGAGCGAGCCCTCCGAGCGCGGCGCGCGGCTGGTGACGCCGGCGATCGGCGCCTCCACCCGCGTGTACTCCAGGTTCAGGCGCGCCTCCATCAAGCGCGCGCGCGCCGCCTTCACGTCGGCCTCGCCGATGCTTTCGGCGGAAAGCGCGTCGTCGTACTCCTTCTGGCTCACCGCCTTCTCCGCAGCAAGGGGCTTCAGGCGCGCGGCATTGCGCTTGGACTGGGCGAGGCGCGCCTCGGCGGCGGCGACATCGGCCTCGGCGCGCGCGGCTACGACCTGGAACGGCGCCGGATCGATGGTGAACAGGGACTCGCCCTTCTTCACCGTGGCGCCTTCCTTGAAATTGCGCGCCTGCAGGATGCCCGTGACGCGCGCGCGCACTTCGACCTCGCGCGAGCCGGCGGCCTGGCCGGTGTACTCGTAGCTCACCGGAACGGTCCTGGGCTGCACCGTGATCACGGCGACCTCTGCAGTGGGGAAGCCGCCGGGACCACCACCTTGTTGCGGGCCGCAGGCCGCAAGGAGAAATGCGGCGGCGGGGATCAGAACACTTACGCGATGTGAGGGCATTGCCAGGGACGTGGGCACGTTGGGAACCTGAAGGGGCGCAATTCTAGCCCTCGGCGGGGACCGCGTGTGTGTCCGTTCAGTAACAGTTGCTATACTTTTCCGAAAGAATAATGACCCGCGACCGCAAAGGAGAACGCGAGCATCTCGGCCTCACGCGGGCCGAATTCGCGGTCCTGCGCCGATTGCGCACACCCGAGAAAATCCAGCAGTTCCTGTTCGACCTGAAGCAGAACTTCGAGCCCGGTGGCGACAGTTGCCACTCGGTTCGCGTGGTGCTGCGCGACCGTCGCGCGCACTGCATAGAGGGGGCGATGCTGGCCGCCTGCGCGCTTTGGGTGCATGGCGAGCCGCCGCTATTGCTCGACCTGCAGGCGGTGCACGATTTCGACCACGTCGTCGCCCTGTTCCGGCGTCGCGGGCGCTGGGGCGCGATCTCCAAGACCAACGGCATCGGCCTGCGCTGGCGCGACCCGGTGTACCGCAGCCTGCGGGAACTGGCGATGTCGTGGTTCCACGAGTACACCAACAAGCGCGACCACAAGACCCTGCGCACCTATTCGGTGCCCTACGACCTGCGCCGTTTAAAACCGGAGCAATGGGTCACGGCGGAGGACGGCGCCTGGGACGTGGTCGACGAGCTGGAAGCGATTCGCCACTTCAAGCTGCTCGCACCGGGCGGCGCGCGCCACGTCACCCGCCGCGACGCCTTCGAACGCGAAGCCGGCAACCTCCTCCAGTACCGCCGCCCAAAAAAGAAATAGGGACGGACCACGATTCCCCCGCGTTTCCTTCCGGGGAAATCGTGGTCCGTCCCTGTTTTTGGGGATGCCGGATTACTTTGTACCGACCTTGCCGATTTTCTCGACGGCGACCTTGAGGCGAGCGGCGTCCCTGGCCAGGAACTGCGCGAACTCCGGCGCGTCCAGGTAGCTGATCGGGGTCGAGACCTTCTCCATCGCGCCCCTGAACTGCGGATCGTTCACCGCGGCGCGCACCGCGGCGCGCAGCCTGGCGATCACCGGCGCCGGCGTGGCCGCGGGCGCGAACACGCCCGACCAGATGTAGAACTCGACGTCCTTGTAGCCCAGCTCCTTGAAGGTGGGCAGGTCCGGCATCATCGGCAGGCGTTTGTCCCCCCAGCCGGCGAGCGCGCGCATTTTTCCACCTTTGATCTGGCCGATCGCGGCCGCCGGACCGGAGGCAAGCGCGTGCACCTGGCCGCCCAGCAGCGCCGCAACCGCCGGGCCGCCGCCCTGATAGGGAACATGGAACATCCGGATCCCGGCGGCGCCGGCGAACATCTCCATCGCCACGTGCAGGGTGCCGTAGACGCCCGAGGACGAGTAGTTCATCTGGCCTGGATAGGCGCGAGCCGAAGCGATGAATTCCTGGATGGTCTTGAACGGTGCATCGGCCGCCACGACGAGCACCGTCGGATCGGAAGTCACCAGCGCGATCGGCGCGAAATCGGCCAGCGTGTAGGGCGCCGGCTTGCCATTGATAGGGTCGGAAACCGGGAAGATGGAAATCGAGGACAGCGACATCAGGATGGTGTAGCCGTCGGGCGCGGCCTTCGCCACCGCGGTAGTGCCCACTGCGCCGCCGGCCCCGCTGCGGTTCACCACCAGCACCGGGCGACCGAGTGTCTTCTCCATGCTGGCCGCCAGCGGCCGGCCGACGATGTCGGCGACGCCTCCGGGCGGGAACGGCGCGATCATGGAGACCGGCTTGGTCGGGTAGTCCTGCGCCTGCGCCAGTCCCGCGGTCAGCAGGGCGGCGAGGAATAGTGTCCGTTTCATGGCGTTCTCCTCCTCAGGAAGGGCCCAATGATAGATTAGACCCCGTCAGGATGCACCGCGGAAGCCGACCAACGCGGAACAGGCACCCAAGGAGACCGAAATGCAGCGCCGCACCCTGCTCAAGTTCCTCGCCGCGACCCCCGTCGTGACCCCGTTCGCGGCGCATATCCAACCCGCCCACGCCCAGCCCAGGACCATGAAAGACATCGAAGACCTGCAGAAGAACTGGAAGACCCTGCTCGCCCCCGGGACGCAGATTCCCGACGCGGCGCAGAAACTCGAACTGAAGAAGGAAGAGTGGGCCAAGCGCCTGCCACAGCCCGCCTACAAGGTGCTGCGCGAGGAAGGCACCGAGCGCGCCGGCACCAGCCCGCTGGATCGAGAAAAGCGCCCCGGCGTGTTCGCCTGCGCCGGCTGCGGCCTGCCCCTGTTCACATCGGCAATGAAGTTCGACAGCGGCACCGGCTGGCCGTCGTTCTTCACCACCATCCCGGGGGTGTTCGGCATCAAGAAGGATTTCTACCTGATCTACCCGCGCACGGAATACCACTGCATCCGCTGCGGCGGGCACCACGGCCACGTGTTCGACGACGGCCCGCCGCCGACGCGCCAGCGCTACTGCAACAACGGCGTGGCGCTGACCTTCATTCCGCAGAAGGCGTAGCGGCGTAACTGCCGGGAGCCTTCAGCCGCAGCGACTCGTCCAGGGTCGGGGCGGGGAAGTGGAAGCGCACCGGCCCGTCGGGCAGGGCGTGCAGGAACTGCTTCAGGAACGGGTCCTCGGAGTTGAGCAACTCGTCGGGCGCGCCCTCGCCCACCAGGCGCCCGTCGGCAATGACGTACAGGTAGTCCACCAGCTTGAGCGACTCCGAGACATCGTAGGTGACCACCACCGAGGTCAGGCCGAGCGCATCGTTCAGCTTCCGGATCAACTGCGCGATCGCGTTGAGCGAGATCGGGTCAAGGCCGCCGAAGGGCTCGTCATACATCGCCAGCAGCGGATCGGTGGCGATGGCGCGCGCCAGCGCCACGCGCCGCGCCATGCCGCCGGAGAGGTCCGAGGGCATCATGTCGCGCGCGCCGCGCAGGCCGACCGCGTCCAGCTTCATCAGCACCAGCGGCCGCACCAGTTCCTCGGGCAGGTTGTGGTGCTCGCGGATCGGGAAGGCGATGTTCTCGTAGACCGACAGGTCGCTGAACAGGCCCGAGACCTGGAACATCATGCCCATCTTGCGGCGCAGCGCGTAGAGCTCGTCCGTGGGCAGCTTGTGCACCAGCTTGCCCGCCGCCCGAACCCAGCCGCGCGACGGGTCGAGCTGGCCGCTGATCAACTTCAGCAGCGTGGATTTGCCGCTGCCCGAGCCGCCGAGGATGGCCACCACCTTGCCGCGCGGGATTTTCAGCGACAGGCCGCGGAAGATCGGCAGCGCGCCGTAGTTGAAGTGGAGGTCGGAGACTTCGACCAGGATGTCGTCGCCCTGCATGGAGGCGCAAGTCTAGCCCAGATGCGACGTACCATTGACGCATGCCCCCCGCCTACGACGGACTGACGCCGGACATGGTGCTCGACGCGCTCGACAGCGCCGGCTGGCGCGGTGACGGCCGCCTGCTCGCGTTGAACAGCTACGAGAACCGCGTCTACCAGGTGAACCTGGAAGATGACACGGGAGAAGGACCGGAAGAATCTCCCGGTGTCGTGGTCGCGAAGTTCTACCGCCCCGGCCGCTGGAGCGACGAGCAGATCCTGGAGGAACACGCCTTCGCTACCGAACTGTCTGAACGCGAGATCCCGGTGATCGCGCCGCTGGCCGGCGGCGGCAGGACATTGCACGCGTTCGGCGGCTTTCGCTTCGCGGTGTTCCCGCGCCGCGGCGGCCGCACACCCGAGCTGGAGAACGAGGAAGTGCTGGAATGGATCGGCCGGTTCCTGGGCCGCATCCACGCCGTCGGCGCCACCCGGAAGTTCGCCCGGCGCCCGGCGCTGGACATCGAGGCCTTCGGCACCGAACCGCGGCAGTGGCTGCTCGACTCGGGCATGATCCCTCCGGATGTCCGGGCAGCGTGGGAAACCGTCTCCGAGCAGGCGCTGGCGCGCGTCGCGGAGGTCTTCAGGCTGACCGGTGCCGTCAGGTCCCTGCGCCTGCACGGCGACGTCCATGCCGGAAACGTGCTCTGGACCGACCGCGGCCCGCATTTCGTGGATTTCGACGACGCCCGCATGGGACCCGCGGTGCAGGACCTGTGGATGATGCTGCCGGGTGACCGCGAGGGCGCGACCCGCTCGCTCAAGGCGCTGCTGGACGGCTATCGCCGCTTTCATGATTTCAACGCCGACGAGTTGCGCCTGGTCGAGCCGCTGCGCACCCTGCGCCTGCTGCACTACTCGGCCTGGATCGCCCGGCGCTGGGACGATCCGGCCTTCCCCGCCGCCTTCCCCTGGTTCAACACCCAGCGCTACTGGCAGGACCGGATCCTGGAGCTGCGCGAGCAGACCGCCGCCATGGAGGAAGATCCCCTGGAATATCAGGGATAATCACGGCTTTTTTCGCGGGCCTCCATGATTCTCTTCGCCGCCACGGTCTTCACCAGCGCGTTCCTGCTGTTCCTGGTGCAACCCATCATCGCCAAGCAGATCCTGCCCTGGTTCGGCGGCACTGCCGCGGTCTGGACCACCTGCATGGTGTTCTTCCAGCTGGTGCTGCTCGCCGGCTATGCCTACTCGGATGCGGTGAGCCGCAAGCTCGCGCCGCGCGCGCAGGCGATCCTGCACACCGCGCTGCTCGTCGCCAGCCTCGCCTTCCTGCCGATCCTCGCGAACGAGTCCTGGAAGCCGGACCCGGACACCGAGCCGGGCGGCCGCATCCTGCTGCTGCTGGCCGCCACCATCGGCCTGCCCTATTTCCTGCTCTCCACCACCGGGCCGCTGGTGCAGGCCTGGTTCGCGCGCAGTTTCCCCAGCGGCACGGTGTACCGCCTGTTCGCGCTGTCGAACCTGGCCTCGCTGCTTGCGCTCATCGCCTACCCTCCGGTGATCGAGCCGGCGACCACGCTCGCCGCGCAGGCCTGGGGCTGGAGCGCGCTGTACGTCCTGTTTGCGGTGCTGTGCGCGGCCTCGGCCTGGAAGGCGACCGGCACCACCACCGAGCAATCCGTCGCGACGGCCTCCGTGCCGGCCGATGCGGGCGCGGCGCCCGGCGCGGGCGCCTACCTGATGTGGTTCGGCCTGTCCGCCCTGGGTTCGCTCATGCTGCTCGCGATCACCAGCCACATCACGCAGAACGTCGCCTCGGTGCCGTTCCTGTGGATCGTGCCGCTGGTGCTGTACCTGCTGTCTTTCATCCTTGTGTTCGACGTCGGCACCGGCCGCGGTCGCAGCGGCTGGTACGCGCGCGCCTGGGCGCTGCCGGCCCTGTTCGCGCTGCTCGCCGGCATGGCGTACTTCCTGTTCGACAACCTGGGCGTAATGGACATCCGCGGCGCGATCGCGCTCTACAGCGCGGGCCTGTTCGTCGCCTGCATGTTCTGCCACGGCGAACTGGCGGCGATGCGGCCGGCGCCAAAGTACCTGACGCGCTTCTACCTCATGATCTCGGTTGGCGGCGCCGCCGGGGGCCTGTTCGTCGGCCTGATCGCGCCGCGCGTCTTCGACACCTACCTCGAGCTGCCGCTGTCGCTGGTCGCGTGCGGGCTGCTCGCGGCCTGGCTGACCTGGAAGTCGCGCGCGGAGATTCCCTGGACTGCGGTCCGCATTGGCGTGCCCGCGGTCGCGATCGCGATCACCGGCGTGGTGGGCTGGCTGTCGCTGGAGTACCTGTCCTACATCCGCCAGAACGCGCTGCTGGTGACGCGCAGCTTCTACGGCACCCTGCGCGTCAAGGAGCACCCGCGCGGCACCGAGGAGAGCCCGACGCGCAGCCTGGTGCACGGCGTCATCAACCACGGCTGGCAGTACACCGACCCCGAACTGCGCATGCAGCCGATCAGCTACTTCGGCCCAGGATCCGGAATTGCGCGGGCGCTTGACTTCTACAGCGGCCGGCCGCGCCGCGTCGGCATCGTCGGCCTGGGCGTGGGGGTGTTCACCGCGTGGGGCGAATCCGGCGACACCTTCCGCATCTACGAGCTCGACCCGGAGGTGGTGAAGATCGCGCGCGAGCAGTTCTGGTACCTGTCGGGCTCCAAGGCGAAGATCGAGGTGGTCACCGGCGACGGGCGCCTCAACCTGGAGCGCGACCCGCCGCAGAAGTTCGACCTGCTGTCGGTGGACGCGTTCTCCAGCGGCTCGATCCCGATCCACCTGCTCACGCGCGAAGCGCTGCAGGCCTACAAGCGCCACCTCGCCCCGGGCGGGGTCATCGTCTACAACGTCACCAACCGCTTCGTGCGCCTGGCGCCGGTGCTGAAGCTGGTGGCCGAGGCCGAAGGCATGAAGGCGATCCGCATCAGCGACGATCCGTCCGAGGACCGCTATTCCGGGACCGAATACGTGCTGGTGACGGCCAACGAGCAGCTCGCTGCCGACAAGCGCTTCGAGGATGCGGAAAAGATCGAGGCCATCCCCGGCCTCCAGCCCTGGACCGACAGCTTCAACAACCTGTTCAAGGTCGTGAAGTAGCCTGAAAAACAGGGACGGACCACGATTTCCGCCATGGAAATCGTGGTCCGTCCCTGATTTACTGGGGCAGGTCGTCGAGGGCGGCCTTGAGGTGGCCTTTCTCGGCCCAGGCGAGGATCTGCCAGCCACCGGGCGCGGCGCCGACGCGGTTGATGCCGCAGTTCGGGATGCCGAATTCGCGCGGCGCGGACATCGACAGCCCGGTGATGTAGCGATACAGCTTGTCGAGGATTCCGCCGTGCGTGAAGACCAGAACGTCCTCGCCCGGGTGCCGTTCCGCGATCGCGGTCATGCTCCGCACCGCCCGCGCGTAGAAATCCTTCAGGCTCTCCCCGGTGCGGAAATCGAAGTCCGGGTCGCGGGCGTCGAAGCGGGCGTACTCCTCCGGGTACTTTGCTTTCACCTCCGCGTAGGTGTGCGTCTCGAAGATGCCATAGTGGCGCTCGCGCAGGCCGGGATCCAGCTTCACCTCCATCCCCAGCGCCGCCGCGGTCGGCTCGGCGGTCTGCCGCGCGCGCCCGAGGTCGCTGGAATAGATGATCGAGAAGCGCTCCTTCCCCAGCACCGATGCCACGGCCTGCGCCTGCCGCCTGCCGGTGTCATTCAGGGGCACATCCAGCTGCCCCTGCACCCGGTGCTCGGCATTCCACGCCGTTTCACCATGCCGAACGATGCAAAACCGCGTCAATGCTTTCTCCCGGTGGCCATGATGGCGCCGACGACGATGAAGGCGCCCAGGATCTGCAGCGGCGCCACCTTCTGGTCCAGCACCATCCAGGCGATGGCGAGCACCGCGATCGGCTCGAAATTGAGCACCACCGAATTGTTCACCGCGCCCAGCCGCGGCAGGACCACGAACAGCGAAGTGATCGCGGTCCCGTACAGCGCGGCGAGCAGCACCAGCGCCACCCAACCAGTATTGTCCGCCGGCAGCCGGAAATCGCCCGCCACCGCGCCTCCGGTGATCGTCACCACCGCCACCACGCTCATGATCATGAAGCTGCGCAGCCGGCCGTCCACCGCCGGCAGCCACTTGGTGGTGAAGAACAGCACGCTGGCGAAGGACACCGAGGCGCCGGTGGCCCACAGCACGCCGGCGCCGATCTCGCTCCAGCGCCCGGCGATGTCCCCGCTTTTCCCATACACATCCAGCGCCAGCGCCAGGCCAAGCAGTGCCACCGGCATCGCGAGCAGCACCCGGCGCGACGGCCGCTCGCCGCCCGCCACCCAGGACACCAGCGCCAGCACCATGGGAAAAGTCTGGAATGCGAGCAGCGCCAGCGCCACCGGAATGACCGCCACGGCGGAGTACAGGCAGTAGCTCTGCACCGCGAGCATCAGACCGATGAGCACCGCGCGACCGCGCGTCGCCGCGGGCAGCGCCAGCGACACCCCGTTCACAAGCAGCAGGCCCAGCACGAACAGTGCCGTGCCCGCCGAGCGAAACGCGACCGCCGTGGTGACGTTGGTGCCGTGGTCGAAGGCGATGCGGGCGGCAACGTGGTTGGAGCCGAACACCACCGCTATCGCCAGCAGCAGCGCGATCCCGACCCAGCGGGGGATGGGCTGCTCGGTCACGCCCCGCCTAATCCACCTTGATGTTGTTGTCCTTGATGACCTTGCCCCACTTGGCCATCTCGCCCAGTGTCCACTGCTGCAGCGCCTCGGGCGTGCTGACAATGAGTTCCATGCCCATTCCTTCGGTCAGGGTCTTGCGGACGTCCGCCAGGTTGAACACCTTCACCAGCTCGGCGTGCATCCTGTCGATGATCGCCTTGGGCGTGCCCGCCGGCGTGAAGATGCCCCACCAGGCGTACGCAGTGAGGCCCGGGAAGCCCTGCTCGATGAGCGTCGGCACGTCGGGAAACGCGGCCAGGCGCTGCTCGCCCGCGACCGCGACGCCGCGCATCTTGCCGCCGCGAATCTGCGGCGTCAGCAGCGCGATGGAGCCGATGCCCATGTCGATCTGGCCACCGAGGATGTTCTGGTTCATCGGCCCGCCGCCCGTGAAGGGCGCGTGGATCAGCTTGAAGCCGCCCATCTGCTGCGCCGTTACCAGCGTCAGGTGGCCCAGCGTGCCGTTGCCGATGGAGCCGATGCTGACCGAGTCGGGCTTCGCCTTCGAAGCGGCAACCACCTCGGCGAAGCTCTTCCAGGGCTTGGCCACGGCGGTCGCGATCGCGTACGGCGCGCGGCCCACAAGCATCACGGGCGCGAGGTCCTTCGCGGTGTCGAACGGCAGGTTCCGTATCAAGGCCTGGTTGACGCCGTGCGAGTCGAACACGAACACGAAGGTGTAGCCGTCGGGCGCCGACTTCGCGGCCATCGCGGTGCCCATGGAGCCGCCCGCGCCGGGCCGATTCTCCACCACGAACTGCTGCTTGAGCGCGTCGCCCAGCTTGGCGCCGGCAAGGCGCGCCAGCGGATCCACGGAGCCGCCCGGCGGGAACGGAACGATGAACTTCACCGGCTTGGTCGGCCAGTCCTGCGCGAATGCCTGCGTTGCGGCGACGAGGGCGGCGACAAACAGCAATGCGATGCGCTTCATGGGGACTCCTCCTCAGGATAGTCGCGTCGAGTTTAAGCGATTTCTGTGTATCCTCGCTGGCACAGGATCGCCTGCTCACCCCCCATGTTCATCCATCCCCGCAACAAGGACCGTCCGTTTCACTTCGGTCCTTTTCCGCTGGAAATCCTGCCGCGCGACCCGGGCGTGATCGAGACCGAGGCGCGCCGACCTGCCCGCACGAGCCCCGAAGTGGCGGCCTCCTGCAACCTGCTCGCCCGCGCGGCAGACCGCTACCGCGGAATTTTCGCGACCTTCGCCGATGGTCCGGTCGCGCCGGCCAGGGCGCCGGTCGGCGACGACCTTCGGCGTCGCGTCATGGACCTGAAAGGCGCCGCCTACTTCCTGGACGCCAGCATGGCCGGGATCTGCGCGCTTCCGGACACCGCGTGGCTGCCGGGCGTCGATGCGTCCGCCCACCGCTTCGCCCTTGTGGTGCTGGTCGAGCATGCCCGTGTCCCGGAAGCGGGAAATCCCGCGCACGATTGGGCGCGACCCGCGCTCGGCGCCACGACGGACATGCGCGTCGCCGAGATCGCAGTGTCGCTGGCCGGACATGTCCGCCACATGGGATTCGAGGCGCGCGCGCACTTTGCCGGCCATTCGCAGGTGGACGTGGACAAGCTCGCGGTCCTGGCCGGTGTTGCCGCACGAAACGGCGACACGCTCGAGTCACCCTTCGTCGGCGCCGGCTTCTCCCTCGCGGCGGTGACCACCGACTATGCGCTCGCCGTCGACCTGCCGCTGCACGCGGACGCCCTCAAGGCGGGCGGGCTGCGCCACTGGTGGGGCATCAACGGCGCGCAATCCGGTCGCGAGCGCAACCGGCGCGCGAAGCGGCCCTCGCACCTGAGCCGCTACCCGATGGAAACGGTGAAGCGCGTCGCACGGCCGACGACGCTGATCCTGGACGACGAGGTGCCGCGCGTACCCAAGCGCGCCGCCTTTTTCCAGCGCGCGCAGCACGGTGACCTGGGCGACAAGGCGAAGAAGGAACGCATGCGTTTCGCCTTCAAGACGCCGCTTTCGTACAGCCTTCTCCAGGTGATCCGGACGCTGGTGCCGTTTCAGGATGGTCCGGTCACACCGTCCCGCGATCCCGCCTTCGGCGACCCGAAAGCGAACGCGCGCGCCATCAAGTCACTGTCCTACTTCCTCGGCGCGGACCTGACCGGCATCTGCGAGATCCCGCGTTACGCCTGGTTCTCGCACAAGGAGAACGGCGCCGCGATCCCGCCCCATCACCGCTACGCCGTGGTGATGCTCATCGACCAGGGCTACGACACCATGGAAGCCGCGAGCGGCGATGACTGGATTTCGGGCGCGCAATCCATGCGCGGCTACCTGCGCGGCGCCGAGATCGCGGGCGTGATGGCGGAGTTCCTGCGCGGCCAGGGCTTCCCGGCGCGCGCGCAGACCAACGCCGACAGCGACGTGTTGCATATCCCCCTCATCCTGTGGGCCGGCCTTGGAGAGCTTTCGCGCATCGGCGAGCTGGTGCTCAATCCCTTCGTCGGGCCGCGCTTCAAGTCCGTGGTGATCACAACCGACCTGCCGCTGGAGGCCGACCAGCCAATCGACTTCGGGCTGCAGAAATTCTGTGGCGGCTGCATGAAGTGCGCGCGCGAGTGCCCCTGCGACGCCATTCCCTTCGGCGACAAGGTGATGTTCAACGGCTACGAGATCTGGAAGCCGGACGTGGAACGCTGCACCCGCTACCGGGTCACCAATCCCAAGGGTTCGGCCTGCGGCCGCTGCATGAAAACCTGCCCGATCAACAAGGTGGTGGACGCCGACGGCGCCTGGCTGACGCGCGCCGCGAGCTGGGTCGGGGTCAACGCGCTGTGGGCCAAACCCCTCACCGTTCCCTTTGCCGCCTGGTTCGACGACTGGATCGGCAACGGTCGGCGCAATCCGGCGAAGAAGTGGTGGTTCGACCATGAGCTGGTGGACGGCGTCGCGGTCGCGCCGCGCGCCACCAACCAGCGGGACCTGGACGTCGGGCGAAAAGTTGATGCCGCGTCGCAGAAAATGGCCTACTACCCGGCGAGCGCGATGCCGCCCCCCGATGAGCAAGGCCCGGTTCCGGTGGACCGCAAGGCGGCGATGGCCGCGGGCGCGCTGCTGGAAACACCAGCGCAGGCCGCGACGCGCAAGGCCGCCGGCGGCGCGGCGCCGGTGCACTACGATCCCACGCCGCCGCGCGGCAGGGCCTAGCAAATGTGCACGATCGTGCACATTTTGGCAGCGCCTCCTAGCGCAGCTTGAGGATGACGGGTTCCGGCGCCTGGCCTTGGGCGAGCACGCGGCCGATGGCCGCGGCGTGCACGTAACCCAGCGCGCGCAGCGCGGCGAGGCAAGCGTCGGCGCGCCCGGCAGGAACGCCGGCGAGCAGGCCGCCGGCAGTCTGCGGGTCGAAGATGAGCGCGTAGCGCGGGTGGCTCACAGCCTCCTGCTGGTTGCGCAGCGCGCGGCGCAAGCGCACGTTGGCCGGCTGCAGCGAGCTGAGGATTCCCGCCGCGGCCGTTTCCTCGGCACCCTCCAGCACCGGAACAGCGGACAGATCCAGTTCCGCGTCCACTTCCGACGGGCGCGTCATCTCCACCAGGTGCCCGAGCAGGCCGAAGCCGGTGAGGTCAGTGCAGGCGCTCGCGCCGTGCTCGCGCAGGCAGCGCGCCGCGAGCCGGTTCGACTGGCACATCGAGGCGAGCGCCGCGTCGATCCAGCGGCCGCGCGCCTCCAGCCGCGCGTGCGCCGCGAACAGCGTGCCGGTGCCCACCGGCTTGGTGAGGATCAGCACGTCGCCGGGACGCAGGCCGCCCTTGCGCAACGCTGGGGCGCCGGCCTCGTCGAGCAGGCCGTTCACCGCGAAGCCGAGCGCGAGTTCCCGGCCCTCGCCGGTATGGCCGCCCACCAGCGCGCAGCCGGCCTCATTGAGGACCTCCACGGCGCCGGTCATCATCTGCAGCAGGACGTCCTCCACCTTGGCCTCCAGGCCCGGCGGCACGGTGGCTATCGCGGTGGCCGACTGCGCCTCCGCGCCCATGGCGAAGATGTCCCCCAGCGCGTGGTTGGCTGCGACCTTGCCGAACAGGTAGGGGTCGTCGATGAAGGCGCGGAAGAAGTCCACGGTATGGACCATTGCCTTGCCCGGCGGCACGCGCACCACCGCAGCATCGTCCGGCGCGTGCAGTCCGATCAGGACATCGTCCCGCTCCACCGGGCGCAGGGCGCCGAGGGCGCGCGACAGCACGGAGGCGCCCACTTTCGCGCCGCAGCCGCCGCAGCGCATGGCGATCGCCGAGATCGCCTGCGCGGATTCCTCCGGCTCCAGCGCGATCGCGGGCGGCGCGGTGGACACCGCCGGCGCCATCGCCGGCAGGCGGTCGAACTTCGCCATGAAGCGCCGGTCGATCCAGTCCTTCCAGCGCCAGGTCCAGGCGCCCTGCAGGCCGAGCGCGCCGCGCGACGCCACCGCGTGGCGATCACCGGTGCTGATCAGCGCCAGCCAGCGCCTCTGCGGCCGGTAGGGCTTCAGCGCCCGGCCCTCGACTGCGCGGCGCAGGTTTTCCGCCAGCGGCGGCCCCTGCCGCACCGCGAACACGCCGGCTTTCTCCAGCGGATGGTGGATCATCGACGCGATGTCGCCCGCGGCGAAGACATTGGCAGCCGTGACCGACTGCAGGGTGTCCTGGACGAGGATGAAACCGCCCTCGTCCAGCGCGAGCCCGCTGCCGCCCAGCCAGGGCGCACCACCCGCCTGCGTCACCCAGACGGTTTCGTCGGCCCGCACCGTCTCCCCGCCCGCCGTGCGCAGCCCCGATGCGCACACCTGCGTGACTTGCGCACCGCGGTGCACCACGACCCCGCGCTGCCCCAGCACGCGCATGAACGCGCCTTGCACCCACGCGTTGTGGGTCGGCAGGATCCGGTCATCGCGCGTAAACAGGTGGAACTCAAGCGCGTCCGGGTCGCGGCCCAGGGCGCGCAACTCCGCGCGCAGGCGGTATTGCATGGCAAGGGTCAGCTCCACGCCGCCCGCGCCGGCACCGACCACGGCGATGCACATGCGCCCGGAATGCCCGCGCACGCGCTCCAGCAGCAGCCGCCAGCGCGCGTCGAATCCGTTGATCGGCTTGACTGGCACCGCGTGCTCCGCCGCGCCCGGTACGTCGCGCATCTGCGGCGTGGAGCCGATGTTGATGGACAACAGGTCGTAGGGCACCGGGGGCCGGTCGCGGCAGCGCACGCGCCCCGCGCCCAGTTCAAGGCCGAGGGCTTCATCGCGATAGAAGCGCGCGCCCGCGAACTGCGCCAGCCGCGACAGGTCGATGTGCACCTCGTCGTAGCCGTAGTGGCCGGCGATGTAGCCAGGCAGCATCCCCGAGTAAGGCGTGTGGGTGTCACGGCAGATCAGGGTCAGGCGAACCCCGGGGAGCGGGCGCATGCCGAAGCGCCGGAGCACCGTGACATGGCTGTGGCCGCCGCCGACGAGGACGATGTCCCTCAGGACGGGCTGATCTGGGGACTGCACCGGATAAGGGCCTCGACGAAACCGCGAAACGCGGCGCCGCGCAGAATAACATTGTCGCCGGCGATTCCCGCCGGCGACCCGGTGCCTAGGGCTTGAGCGCCTCGGCCGCGAGCGCGCCCAGCGCCCTGGCGACGTTGTCCACCGCGGGCTGGCACTCGCCGCCGCGGTGACGGTGCAGCAGGTGTCGAGGATCGTTGTATCCGAGCCAGACCGCGCCGCCGGCATCCTGCCAGGCGAGCGCCTTGAGCGGCAGGTCGATGCCGACGGTCTGCGCGCACTCCATCAACGGCGTGCCGCCCTGCGGGTTGCCGAAGATCAGCAGTTCGGTCGGCCGCAGCGCCTTGCCGATTCTCTGCGCGCCGGCGGCGTGATCGACGCGTGCAAACACCGTCAGGCCGCGCGCCTTTGCCGCGGCTTCGAGGCGGTCGATCGTGGCCTTGACGCCGTGCGGGCTGCGCTGGGCGGTGAGGCCGTGCGCCCCGCCTTCCCGCGACGAGGATGTGGCGCAAGCGGACAGCGACAGCAGCATGCAGGCAACGAGCAATGGTTTCATGCGATCTCCAGTAGGGGTTTCATTCGATTCCGGCGACCAGCCCTTCGGCCAGCCAATTGTGCAAATACTGCGCCGCGGCCTGCGCCGCACGCCGGGCGCCGGCGAGTCGCTGCAAGCTTTCCGCGATCGCGGCGAAGTCGCAGCCGCGCTTGGCCGCGCCGAGCGCCCTGGCCTCCGCTGGCGAGAGCTCGCGGTAGAACGACTCATGACCCTGGCGCCAGACCAGCCATGTCGCGTGGCGGCGGCGAGCCGCGGCGGGCACCGTGCGATTCTCCACGGCCGCGCGCCAGACCATCGGCGCGTTGCTGCGCAGTACCAGCAACTGCACCGAAGGCTGCAGCCTCAGGCGGAGTCCCGGCCAGTCCGCCGGCGGCACGCGTGCCGCGTCCGCGGCTGACGCGAGCGGCGCGTCGGCCGCGTCGAACGCCAGGCCCAGCGCCCATTCAAAGCGCGCGAGTTCCGCCAGCAGCGGGCGGCGGCGCCAGCGCGGAGCGTGCTCGAGGAAGCGCGCGAGATCGCCGCCATACCAGCGCAGGTTGCGGTGGCGCGAAGGACAGGACTCGACGAACCCCCGCATGGCCGCCTCGAACCGCACCGGCCCGAGCACCGCGCGCACGGCGGGGTAATCGCTACTCAGTGCCTCCGTCAACCGCGCACGGTAGCCGTCCGCGTAGACGGACAGCCGCCGTGCCGCGCCGGCCCTCGGCGTCTGCGTGACTTCGCCCGACATTGCGCGCCCGGGCCGGAGCACATGGCGCTGGAAGCGGCGCTGCAGCGACGCGAGCGTGCTCATGCCGCCTTCCTCGGCAGCGCCCCTGCGCAGACTGCCCGCGCCCGGTCGAGCTCCCGAACCAGCACCGCAAGCGGCGGGATGCGCGCGTCGCGCTCGATCATGGTCGGCACCGGCCCGAACCGGCGCACCGCCTCGGCGTACAGTGACCAGACCGGATCGACGACCCTGGCGTCGTGGGTATCGATGATCAGGTCACCGCAATGCTCGTGTCCGGCGAGGTGGATCTGGCGCACACGGGCCGCCGGAACGCCGTCCAGGAATGACAGCGGATCGAAGCCGTGGTTGAAGGCGCTTACATACACGTTGTTGACATCGAGCAGAAGGTCGCAATCCGCCTCGCGCGCGAGCGCGGCGAGGAACTGCCATTCGGTCATCTCGGAGCCGCGGTAGGCGACGTAGCTGGAGACGTTCTCCAGCAGGATGCGGCGCCCGAGCGCGTCCTGCGCCGCCCGCACGCGCCGCGCGACATGGCGCAGCGCTTCCCCGGTATAGGGCAGCGGCATCAGGTCATGCAGATTTCGTCCCGCGACGCCCGTCCAGCACAGATGGTCGGAAATCCACTCCGGCTGCACGCGGGCGGCAAGCGCCTTCAACTGCCGCAGGTAGTCGCGATCCAGCGGATCCGTGCCGCCAATGGACAGCGAAACGCCATGCAACACCACCGGGTAGCGCTCGCGGACCTGATCCAGCCAATGCAGGGGCGCGCCGCCCGGAACCATGTAGTTCTCGGTGAGCGCCTCGAACCAGTCCACGCGGGGGCGCGTGGCAAGGATCGCACGATAGTGCTTCGGGCGCAGCCCGAGGCCGAAGCCGAGTCCGCTCATGACCGCAAGGATAGTCCGCCCGCGCACGAAGCGCGGGCGGGTCCGGCTACTTCTTCATCGCCGCCTTGGCCTTGGCGCAGTCGGCCTCGCTCATTTCCACGAATCCCTGCCCCTTGCAGCCGTTCAGGCCCTTGCAGGAATTGCTCGCGCCCTTGCAGCCGCCCTGTCCCTTGCAACCATTGACGCCCACGCACTTCACCTTGGCGGCCTGCGCTGCCGCCGGTCCCGCTGCCATCACCGCGAACATGCCTGCCGCTGCCGTTGCGAGCGCCAGGCCGGTCATTTTCTTCATCTTCATTCGGTCCTCCTTCTACAAAGTCCGAAACTCCGTCAACCACGGTCACCCGAGGCCGCGCCGGATCGGGATTGATCCTGCGGCCCTCTGTCGCCCCGCGGCACCGTCCCATTACGCCCAGCGGTGCCGGTCGCCATCACGTAAGCTTTCGCGCGATTCCACGACCAAGCCGGCTGGCCGACACTCATGACGCGCGCTGAAACAGCAATCAACGAAGGGCCGGGTCGGGCATGCCCGGTGGCGTACCGCTACGGTGCCCTTGCGCTCGCGACACCGGCCGCGCTGCAGGCCGAAACGCTCTGGATTGCCGGTGGCTTGTACGGCAACGCCCAGGCGCTGGCCAGCCTCGAGTCCCTGGTAGCGGAGGATCACGCAGGCGCGATGCTGGTGTTCAACGGCGACTTTCACTGGTTCGACGTCGCCAGCGACGCATTTGCCCGCATCGAGGCGGGCGTGTTGCGCCACGTCGCCACGCGCGGCAACGTCGAAACCGAAATCGCCGCGCCGCACCCCGGTGCCGGCTGCGGCTGCGCCTACCCGGAGTGGGTGGACGACCGCGACGTGGCCAGGTCGAACCGGATCCTCGAGCGACTGCGCGAAACCGCCAGCCGCGCGCCGGGTACCGCGCGACGGCTGGCTGCCCTGCCCATGCACCTGGTCGCCGAGATCGGCGGTGCACGGGTCGGCATCGTGCACGGAGACGGTGAATCACTTGCGGGATGGGGCTTTTCGCAGGAGGCGCTGGCAACCCCTGGCGGGTCGGCCGCCGCGGCGCGCTGGTTCGGGCTTGCCGGAGTCGGGGTTTTCGCCTCCAGCCACACCTGCCTTCCCGTGCTGCGCTCCCTCGGCGGCGGCATCGTCATCAACAATGGCGCCGCGGGTATGCCCAACTTCCAGGGCACCGGCTACGGCCTGGCTACGCGCATCTCCGTCGTGCCCTACGCCAACGCGCTCTATGGCGCGCGTGCCCGGGGCTTGTACGTCGACGCCGTGGCAATCCCGTTCGATGCGCAGGCCTGGCAGGCGGTGTTCCTGGCGCAATGGCCCGAGGGAAGCGACGCGCACGCATCCTATTGGGGACGAATCACCGCCGGGCCGAACTACGGCATCGAGCGGGCCCTGGCCGCCGGCGCCTGAGAAGCGGACGCCGCGGCTGTCCGCTTGCCAAGGCTAGTTCTGGACTGTACAGTCCAGAACATGGCCAGGCCCCGCGAGTTTGATCCGGACGCCGCGCTCGAAAGAGCGACGCGGGTGTTCTGGTCCAAGGGTTACGAGCACAGCTCCCTGGACGACCTGTGCGCCGCGACCGGGCTCAACCGCTCCAGCCTCTACGCGGCATTCGGCGCCAAACGCGAGCTGTACCTGGCCGCGCTGGCGCGCTACGAGGACGGTTCCGCCGCGCGCATCGCGCGCGCGCTCCAGGGCAGGCCGGTCCAGGCGGGCATAAAGGCTTTCCTGGAGGACCTCATCGATGCCATCGTGTCCGGGCCGGGTCGCCGCGGCTGTTTCATCGGCAACTGCGCCGCCGAGATGGCGCGCCTCGACAGGGGCGCCGCGGCAGGTGTGCGGCGCAGCCTGAAGCGCATCGAGGAGTGCTTTGCCGATGGCCTGCGCACCGCCCGAACGCGCGGCGAGCTCGGCCCCAATGCGGACCCCGTCGTGCTGGCGCGCTTCCTGACGGCCGGTATCCAGGGCCTGCGCCTGGTGGGCAAGGCCAATCCCGATCGCGCGGCGCTGAACGACATTGCCCGCACGATGCTGCACTGTCTAAACTGACCCGGAGGAGAATCGCATGGCCCTGTTGCCCCGCAAGCCCGTCCCATCCCTTGCGTTCGACCTGGTCGGCGGCGGCCGCTGGTCGCTCGCCGAGCAGACGCCGCAGAATTTCACCATGGTGGTGTTCTACCGCGGCCTGCACTGCCCGATCTGCCACCGCTATACGAGCGAGTTGAACGGCATGATCGCGGACTACGACAAGCGCGGCGTCGCCACCGTCATCACCAGCACCGATACCCAGGAGCGCGCCGCGGAGGCGAAGCAGAAGTGGGGCCTGCCGAACCTTGCCGTCGGCTACGGCGTGTCCATCGACGAGGCGCGCGAGTGGGGCCTGTACGTCTCGACCAGCAGAGGCAAGACCTCGGCCGGCATCGAGGAGCCGCCGCTGTTCGCGGAGCCCGGCATCTTCCTCGTCAAGCCTGACGCCACCCTGTACTGGGCGTCGATCTCGACCATGCCCTTCGCGCGCCCGCACTTCACCGACATACTCGGCGCCATTGATTTTGCCGTGAGCAAGAACTACCCCGCGCGCGGGGAAGCATGAGCATCCGGCACTGGGAGCTGGCCGGCGCGGAGGACGACCGCCTGTTCTCGCCCAACTGCTGGCGCGTGCGCATGGCCCTCGCCCACAAGGGCCTCATCGCCGAGACCGTCCCGTGGCGCTTCACCGAGAAGGATGCCATCGCATTCTCGAAGCAGGGCCTGGTACCCGTGATCGACGATGACGGGCGGGAGGTTCACGACTCGTGGGACATCGCCTTGTACCTGGACGAAGCCTATCCGGACCGCGCGCGCCTGTTCGACGGGCCGCAGGCGAAGTCGCTGGCGTTCTTCTTCAAGCACTGGTGCGAGCGCAACGTGCACGCAAGCATGATCCGCGTGATCATCACGGACCTGTTCGCCAGCCTGCACGGAAAGGATCAGGCCTACTTCCGCGAAACGCGGGAGAAGCGCTTCGGCAGGACGATCGAGGAACTGGGCGCCGAGTCGCGCAACGCCCTGCCCGCGCTCAGGGGCGCGCTCGATCCGGTGCGCCCCCTGCTGGCCGCGCAGCGCTTTGTCAGCGGCTCGTCGCCGGGTTTCGCCGACTACATCCTGTTCGGCCCCTTCCAGTGGGCGCGCGCAGTATCGCCCGTCCGGCTGCTGGAGCCCGACGACCCGATGTACGCCTGGCGCGAGCGCATGCTCGACCTCTTCGACGGCATGCCGCGGCAGACGCGCGGCTATCCGGTCTGGGCCTAGGGAGATCACCATGACCATCAAGGCACTCACCTTCGACACCGGCGGCACCATCCTCGACTGGCACCGGGGCATTTCCGGCGCCTTTGCCGCTGCCGGTGCGGCGCGCGGGCTCTCCGCGGACTGGAGCGCCGTCACCAACGAGTACCGGCGCCGCTCGCTCAAGGGCATCGTCAACTCGGTGCGCCCGGACTACAACTTCGACGACGTGCACCGGCGCGTGCTGGACGAGGTGATCAACGAGTTCAGGCTGGGCGCGCTGACCGAGGTCGACCGGGACGCGATCTGGCGCACCTGGCATGCGCTCGATACCTGGCCGGACTTTCCCGCCGCGGCGGCGCGGCTGCGCCGGCGTTACGTGGTGGCCTCCTTCACGCTCCTCACCACCTCTCTCGTCATCGACGTGTCGAAGAAGAACGGCATCGACTGGGACGCGATCATTTCCTGCGAGATGATCGGCATCTACAAGACGCGGCCCGAGGCCTACGCCACCGCCGCGAAATGGCTGCAGCTGCCGCCCGCGGAGATCCTGATGGTGGCCTGCCACAACTTCGACCTCGACGCGGCGCGCGCCTGCGGCTTCCAGACCGCGTTCGTGCGCCGGCCGGAGGAATGGGGCCCTGGCGGGCCGCCGGACCCGAATCCGAATCCGGCCTGCACCTACGTCGTGGACGGGTTCGAGGAGCTGGTCGGGAAGCTTGGCGCGTGAAGCCGGCAATGGCCCTTGCCGCGCTGGTAGCGTTCGCCCCGGCTGTTCTTGGCGGCGAAGCCGATGTCATCAACGTGAAGATTCGACAAAGCGCGCCCGGCATCTACGACTTCGATATCACGGTACGCAGCCACGACAAGGGCTGGGAGTATTACGCTGATGCCTTCGAAGTGCTGGCGCCGGATGGCAAGGTCCTTGGCCGCCGGGTCCTGCTGCATCCCCACGAGACCGAGCAGCCGTTCACGCGTGACCTGCACGGCGTGAGAATCCCTGCCGGCGTCCGCGAGGTCGTGGTCCGGGCGCGACACAAGCCCCGGGGCTACGACGGCGAAACCCGCCGCGTCCCGCTACCGGGCCGCTGAGCCGCCGTACAACTCGGTCTTGGGAAAGAACGCGAACCAGCCGAACCAGTAGGCGAGCTCACCCACCACGCGCGGCAGGCGCTCGCCCTCCGGACCCAGTAGCGCCGTCTCGGTGGCGCGCCAGGCTTTGCCACGCTCGTCCAGCAGGACCTCGCGCGATGGCCCGGCGCGGAATCGGCGGCCGCCGCGCTCATAGGCCCGCGTCTCGCCAATCAGGCCCCGGCTCGCGACTTCGTCGCGCAATCTGGAGTCGAGCAGGTGTTCCGCCGCAAGCGGAGCGATGAACTGGTCGTCGGTGTAGTCCTCCAGCAGCGCGAGCCGCGTCGCGGTCGGCATCGCGAGCAGGGCCTCGGCGCCGAGATCGCGAACGACAGCCGGATTACGCCGGATGGCGGTGCGCGCCGCCTCCAGCTTGAGGTCGTTCGCCGCGCCGCCGCCCCAACTTGCCGGCAACGCCACCCGGCCCACCGCGTCCCGGTAGTGGATGACCAGGTCGCGCCCCGCGAAGCGATCGTTAAGCACTCCACCCAGACGATTCAGCGCTTCCAGCGCGTAGGCCTTGGGCTGCCCATCCAGGACCAGCGTGAATACCCGCGCCTTGTCGTGCAGCAGCTTGCTGCGTTGCCACACCGGGAACATGGTGCGCGTGCTGGCGAAATAACGGCCGTACGCCGCGCCGGGCGTGTAAGCACGCAGATGTCCGGTCTCCGGATCCAGCACCGTCGTTGCCGGATGCAGTCGCCGCCACTCGCCCCAGGAGGTGACCACCACCGGCAGGCGCTCCAGGCGGATGCCTGACTCCGCAAGCTCGCCGATCACCGGCTCGCCGGTGAGGTGGTTCCACAGCGTGTTCGTCTGCCGGTCGTACATCAGCTTGTTGGAGCGGAACAGGAACCCCGAGGAACCGAACTCGAAGCGGCGTCCGGCGGCATCCGCGCGAAACAGCACGCCCGATCCGCAGAGCGTGCAATAGGCCAGCGCCACGGGCACGCCGCCCACGACATCATTGGCCATTTCGTGCCAGTCCAGGATGCGCAATGGGTAGGCACGCGCCTCGCCGCCCAGGAATACTCCGAACACCGCGTCGCGGTCGTTCAGCCAGCGCGCCTCCTTCGCCGGCATCCGCTTCGGGTTCACCAGCGCGGGAATGCCGTCCACCGGCACGCCGCCCCATTGCACCTCCTCGATGCGCACGCGCGCGGGCGCGTCATCGCGCAGGAACTGCAGGTAGCGCGCGTCGATCGTAGAGTGCAACGCGCCCTTCCAGCCGGCGTAGCCCGGGGGTGGCTTCAGCTCCGGCCGGCGTCCGACGTAGTCCACCCAGTCGGGCCAGGTCGCCTGCGGCGCGCCGGGTCCGGCGAGCGCGCGCAGGGTTTCGATCACCAGGGGCGTTTCGTTCGTGCTGCGCGGGAAGCGCATCAGGTCCACCAGCGGCGCGATGAAACGCCGGTCGCCGGCGCGAGCGACGGTCCGGATCGCATCCTCGCGCTCGGCCATGTTGCCGTCGGGGGTCAGCGCGCCCAGCACGCGGCGTACTTCCTTCAGCGGCAGTTCCGCTGCTTGCGCCCCGGCGACGCCGATCGCGATCGCCGCGGCGATCCAGCGCACCAGGATCACGCGGCCGCCCGGGCCGCGAGCCACGCCGACTCGAACGCCGCCGCCGGCACGGGCCTCCCGATGAGATAGCCCTGGGCCTCGTCGCAGCGCCGCCGGCGCAGAAACTCCAGCTGCGCCTCGGTCTCCACGCCCTCGGCGACCACCCGAGTGCCCAGCGCCTGCCCCAACCGCAATACCGCGTCGCAGATGGCCTCGCCCTGATGGTCGGCACCGATGCTCTCGACGAAAGAGCGGTCGATCTTGATCGCGTCCACTGCGAAGCGGTGCAGGTAGAGCAGCGACGAATAGCCGCTGCCGAAATCGTCGATGGAAACGTGCACGCCGAGCGCACGCAAGCGCCTGAGCACCGCCGCAGTGGTCGCGACATCGCGCATCGCCGCGGTCTCGGTGACCTCGATCTCCAGCAGGTCCGGCGCCAGCCGGTGCTCGCCCAGCGCGCGCTGCAAGCGCTCCACAAGGTCGGGCAGGGAGAACTGCTGCGCCGACAGGTTGACCGCGAGGCGCGGCGACCAGCCGTGCCGGTCGAGCCACTCGCGCATCTGCGCGCAGGCCGCATTCAGAACGAAATCGCCGATCGGCACGATCAGGCCGGTGGTCTCGGCCAGCGGGATGAATCGCCCCGGACTCACCGCGCCGCGCGAAGGGCTGGTCCAGCGCAGCAGCACCTCGGCACTCGCAATCCGTCGGCCGCCGGCGCCGGCCAGCGAGAGCTTGGGCTGGAAAACCGGGAACAGCTCGCCGGCATCGATTGCCTTCGCGAGATCCCGGGTCAAGCCCTGGCGCTCGTCGGCTTCCTGCGCGAGGCCGGAGGAGTAGAACTGGTATCCGTCCGTGTCCTCCGCGCCGGTTCGCAGCAATGCGAACTCCGCCTGGCCGATCAGCGTCGGCGCATCCAGCGCCGGGAGCCGGGCGGCGGCGACGCCGATCTGCACCCGGGCGCCCTCCTGCCCGCGCGCGCAAGCCTCCTTCGCGGCCCTCAGGATGCGCTCCGCGCACGCCGCGTCATCGCCTCCGGCCTCCCGCACGATCGAGATCGCGAAGCGGTCCGAGCCCAGGTGCGCAACGAATTCCCCTGCGGGCACCGCCTCGCGCAGGCCGGCCGCGAGCCGGATCAGCAGCGCGTCTGCCCGGCGCGGGCCCAGGCTCGCGTTCAATTCGCGAAACTGGCGCAGGTTGACCAGGAACAGTGATGCCGCGCGATCATCCCCGGCCGCGCGCGCGGCGCGCTCGAGATGCTCCAGCAGCGCGACGCGATTCGGCAGTCCGGTCAGCGGATCGTGGTGCGACACGTAGCGCGCCCTCTCCTCGGCCATCGCCGCGTCCCGCTGGATGGATGCCTCGACCTGGACCAGCAGGGCGTCGTGGGCCCGGAGCACGTCGCCCATCTCGTCCCGCCGGTCCGAGCCGATCGCGTGGCGACCGGCATGGCCTGGATTCTCGCCGGCTGCCCGCGCGCTTCGACGCAGCGCCATCAACGGGCGCAGCACGCTGAAGTGCAGCACGCCCATGGTGCCCGCCGTCACCACCAGCACGATCACCATCACCAGGCCACCGATCCGCAGCAGGTAGTCGGTCAATTCCGCCCTGATATGGGCGGAATCCAGGCGCGCCAGCACCAGCGGCTCCCCGGCGCGGCTGCTGCGCCAGACAATATCGGTGCGACGTCCGTCCGGCGAACGGCGGATGCGTTCGGCCATCATGCCCGCCTGGCGGGACAACGCTTTGTCATAGCCAAGGCCTTCGGTCTCTCCGGCACGCACCAGGGATGCGCCGTCCCGACCGTACAGCGCGAGACCGGCGAGATTGTATTGACCGACCATGGCGCCGATTTCCCGGATCTGGCCCGCGCCACCCATCAGCAGCGCGGGTTCCAGCGCGATCACCGCGTGGTCCGCGAGCCGGTCCAGCTCGGTGTGCACGAAGCGCTGCGCCGAGGGCACCAGGATGGCGCTCTCGACCACCAGGATCAGCGCAAACACCGCCAGCGTGATGCGCCAGCACAGGCGGCAGGCCAGGGCGTCGCGCAGTTGCCGGAGCGAGCCCATGGCGACTTCAGGCCCGGATCGCCCCGACGACGCTTTCAACCACGGCGGCATTGGCGCCCACCACGCCGACGCTGCCCTTGCGCATGGGAATCACGCTGGCGTACATGCCGTGCTGCGTCGCGCGGCCACGCGCCGGCATCGGCGTGTCCGGCATCACCAGCAGCGTCACCTTGTCCTGCGGGACCATCAGGATCACGTGGTAGGCCGTGCCCGCGCCCAGCGGGCAGGGCGCGATGTGCCGAATGTTGCCGATGCGCTCGATGCGCTCCAGCGGCAGCGTGTCCGCCAGCATGCGCGAAGCCTCGTCGCGCGGCATGGCGCCCATCATGATGGACTTCGCCTCATCCTTCATCACGAAATCGATGCAGGCCATCGCCATCGGGTCGTCGCGGCCTCGCCAGGCCAGCAGGCCGGCGCCAGCGGCGACTGCGGCGACCGAGGCGGCGGCGAGCCAGCGCCTACGCCCCGGATAGGCGGGCGCCGCGCCGCGCCGGCCGAGCCGCTCTTCCAAGCCCTCCGGGATCGGTACTTCCAGCGCCGAGCGCAGCTCGGCTTCGAACGCGGCATGCTCACGATGGGTCTCGGTGCACGAGACGCATTCCACCCGATGCAGCCGCATCGGCCCGGACTCGCCGTCGCCCGCGAGCAGGAGCCTGCGATAGTCGAGGCAGTTCATGCTTGACCTCCCTTGCGCGCACGAGAGGGCTCCACCAGTCGCCGCAGCGCCTGGCGCGCCCGCGTCAGCCGCGTCATGACCGCGCCCTCCGTTGTCTGCAGCATCGCGGCAATCTCGGCGCAACTGAATCCGCCCAGTACCTGCAGCGCCAGCGGTTCGCCCAGGCCGGCGGGCAGCGCACTCAGCGCATCGCGCATCTCCAGGCCGAACAGGTTCGCGCGCGGATCGGCGAGCTCCGCATGCGCGTCGTCCAGGCTTTCCAGTTTCGGCGCCCCGCCGCGCGCGCGGTAGTACTCGTTGCGCACGATCGTGAACAGCCAGGACTTCACCGCGGCGCCCTCCCTGAGCGCAGGATAGGCGCGCAAGCCCCGCAGCAGCGCCTCCTGCACGACATCCTCGGCGATATGGCGGTCGCGCGCCAGCCAGTAGGCGAAGCGATACAGGTCGCGCGCATGGGTGCGGACGGCCTCATCGAAGCTCACGCAATCGCCTCGAGTCCGTCATCCGCGAGGCTCGCGCGCAGCCTGCGCCGCGCCCGGTGCAGCAGTACCGCGCAGTGATTGGATGTGATCGACAACGCCCTGCAGGCCTCCTCCGTGCTCATGCCCAGAACGTCGCGCATCAGGAGCACTTCCGCGGTCCTGGGCGGCAGCTCGGCCAGGCGGCGATCCACCTCGGCAAGGGACTGGCGAGCGCACAGCGACTGTTCCGGATTGCCCGCAGCATGGCCGCCAGTGTCCTCGAAAAGCGGCTCGTACGCGTCGCGCGCGCCGCGCCGCACGCAGTCCACGATCTTGTGCTTGAGGATCCCGGTCAGCCAGGTACCCAGCGCCGCCCGGCCGCCGAAGCTGCCACCGGCCTCGATCGCCGCCACCAGCGCGTCCTGCACCGCGTCTTCGGCGTGCGCCGGGTTGCGCAATCGTGCCCTGGCGAAGCGCAGCATCCGGTCCCGGTGCCGGCAGATCTCCTCGCCTCCGATGACCTCGACATCCGCATGGTCCATGTTCGGGATCCGCCTTTCTTGTTGTGGCTGCCTGAAACAGACCCGCGTTCGCGCCCATTCCTTACAATTCCCGCTCCACAAATGGGAGGCATGCATGCAAGCGTTTGACCTGAAAGGCAAAGTGGCCATCGTCACCGGCGGCAACGGCGGCATCGGCCTGGGCATGGCGCGCGGGCTGGCGCAGGCGGGCGCGAAGGTCGTGGTCGCCGGTCGCAACGCGGCCAAGAGCGCGGCGGCGGCGAAGGACATTGGCGGCGACGCGATCGAAGTGGACGTGAAAAGCGAAGCTTCGCTTCGGGCGCTCGTCAGCGAGACCGTGAAGCGCCACCAGCGCCTCGACATCCTGGTCAACAACGCCGGCATCAACATCCGCAAGCAGCCGCAGGAGTACAGCCTCGCCGAATACCACGAGGTCATGAACACCAACCTCACCAGTGCCTTCCACTGCTCACAGCTGGCCTATGCGGAGATGAAGAAGGCCGGCGGCGGCAAGATCATCAACATCGGCTCCATGATGTCCATCTTCGGCGCCTCGTTCACCACGCCCTACGCCACCTCCAAGGGCGGCATCGTGCAGATGAGCCGCGCCATGGCCTGCGCCTGGGCGAAGGACAACATCCAGGTGAACTGCGTGCTGCCCGGCTGGATCGACACCGACCTCACGCGCGGCGCGCGCAAGCAGGTGGAAGGCCTCCACGAGCGCGTACTCGCGCGCACGCCCGCCGGCCGCTGGGGCGATCCGGCGGACTTCGCCGGCATCGCGGTGTTCCTTGCGAGCGCCGCTTCGGACTTCCTGACCGGAACGGCGATTCCGGTGGACGGGGGCTACTCCGTGCAGGGTTGAAATCAGGAAATCAGGAAACCAGGGACAGTCCACGATTTCCCCGAGGCAGGCACGCGGAAATCGTGGACTGTCCCTGATTTAGTATGTGCACGATCGTGCACATTTGCCGCACCCCTAGAGAGTGCGTTCCCAGGTCTCGGCCACCAGCCGCCTGCCGAAGCTGCGATGCGGCTCGCGGGCGGTGAGGCGAAAGCCCTCGCGCTCGTAGATGCCCCGCGCCGCGGCGAGGTGGCTCTGGGTCCAGAGCACCATTTTCCGGTAACCGGCCCGGCGCGCGAAGCGGATGCAGGCCCGCGTGAGGCGCCTGCCCAGGCCCTGTCCGCGGGCCCGCGGCGAGATGATGAGCAGGCGCAGCTTGGCCACGGTCGGGGACTTGCGCACCACGAACACCGAGCCGACCACCTCGCCCTTCAGTTCCGCGATCCAGCAGCGTTCCCGTCCGGGCCTGAAGTCTCGCACATAGCCGGCGACGATCTCCGCCACCAGCGCCTCGAAGGTCGCGTCGTAGCCAAACTCGCCGGCGTACAGTTCACCGTGCAACTGCACCACGCGGCCCATGTCGCCAGGGCGCGGCGGCCGGAGGCGGATGCCCTTGTTCTTCGTCGGGATCGCGGACTTCGCGCCGGAAGCTTGCAGGCTGCGAATTCGCGGCCCCTCGCGCCGCCGGCGCCGCAACCCGGGCATCAGGCCGAGGCGGCCGGGACGCCAAGCCGAGCGCGCGGCGAACCGATCGTGAAGTAGAAGGCCGCGCCGCTGCCGGGGTTCGATTCGGCCCGGACGCGACCGCCGTGGCGCTCGACGATCCTGCGCACCAGCGCCAGGCCGATGCCGCTGCCCTCGAACTGCTCCGCCGTGTGCAAGCGCTGGAAGACACCGAACAGCTTGCCGGCGAAGGCCATGTCGAATCCGACCCCGTTGTCGCGCACGTAGTATTCGACCTCCCCGCCAGCCTCCCTGGCGCCGATCTCTATCCTCGGCGGCTGCGCCAGGGCAGCGTACTTGAACGCGTTCGAAATCAGATTTTCATAGACCTGGCGCAACAGCAACGGATCCGCTTCGCAGGCTGGCAGTGCGCCAATGCTCACCTGGGCGCCCCGCTTCCGGATCTCCTCGCCGCTGGCCTGCAGTATCGCCCGCACCATCTCCGCGGGCTGCAGCAACTGGCGATTGACTGCCTGACGCGACAGGCGCGCGAACTCCAGCAGCCCCTCGATCAGGACGCCCATCTGGCGCGCGCTGCGTGATATGCGCGCAAGGTAGGGCGCGGCACCCGCCGGAAGCGCCTCGCCGAAATCCATCCTGACGATGCCGACGGCTCCGTCGATGGCTCGCAGCGGCGCCTTCAGGTCGTGCGACACTGAATACGAAAACGCCTCCAGTTCCCGGTTCGCGATCTCGAGCTGAAGCGTGCGGTCACGCACGCGATCCTCCAGCGACGTGTTGATGACTTCGATTTGTCGCTGCGCCCGGTTCAGTTCGGTGATGTCCGCGAAACTGAACAGGATGATGCGCTTCTCGCCCGTCATGATGATGCGCCCCGAAACCAGCGAGAGGTTCTCGTTGCCGTCCGCGGTGATGGAACTCAGCTGCCGCCGGTGCACGAATCCGTCCCGCACCAATGTCTCGTAGAGGCCGTCGCGATCACCCGTCGCGCGTGCGGCGCCGAATTCGACGGCGGTATGGCCGATCACCTGCGCGCGCGAATAGCCGAACAGGCGAATGTACGAACGGTTCACGTCCAGAAAGCGGCGGCTGTCCGGGTCCACGACGGCCAGGGGCGCGGGAGAGTCGTTGAACATGGCCGCAAACAGCTGCTCGCTTTCCAGAAGGCGCTGCTGCGCCTGCCGCTGTTCCGTGATGTCGCGGTTGATTCCAAGCAGTCCGGTCAGGGTGCCTTCGGCGTCAAAGAGCGGAATCTTGCTGCTGTGATACGGAACCGGCGTCCCGTCCGGCCTCTGGATGAGGGTCTCGTGCACGAGTTCCCTGCGGTTCGTGAAAACCCATTCGTCATCCCGCAGCGACTGCTGCCGCGTTGCGTCGTGGCTTGGCAATTCGGAGGTGTGGTGCAGCAGCAGCGCCTCCTTCGTAGTGCCGAAGAATTCCGCCATGTACTTGTTGACCATGACGTAGTGGGAATCCAGGTCCTTGGCAAAAATGGACATCGGGATGGCGTCGATCACCCGCTCCAGCAGCTGCCGGTTCGCCAGCAAGTCGCCCTGCACGCGCCGACGTTCCGTGATATCGAGCCCGAAGGTGATATTGCCGCCGTTCGGCAGGCGCTGATCCGTGATCCGGAACCACCTTCCGTCCCGCAGTTTCAGCTCCGCCGTGCCGCTCTCGCGGCGACGGGCCAGGACCTGCTCCAGCCACTGCTCCTCGCGCCCGTCAGCTTCAGGGAAATCGCCCCACCCGATTCCCTCGCGCAGATGCTCCAGAAAGTGGCGACCGGGGGCGACCAGTCCGGAACTGCGATTCAGGTCGCGGAACGCGCGGTTGGCGACGACAATGCGGTCTTCCGTGTCGGTGACGATGACCGCTTCGTTCAGGTGCTCGATCGCCTGGCGCAGCCACTCGTCGGCTTCCCGCGCCTTCTGGATGGCCAGTACTCGCGCGGTGACGTTGCTGGCCACGCCGCGATAGCCCGCGAATTCCCCGCGATCGTCCGCAACGGGCTCCCCGGAAACGCTTATGAAATGAATCTCGCCCGCCCCCCCGGTGCGCCTGAGCAGGAGGCCGCGAAATGGCTTGCGTTCGGCCAGCAGCTTGCGATGGTCATCCCAGGATTGGCCGATGATTTCCGTTCCCGGCAATTCCCAGCGGCGCCTGCCAAGGTGCTCGGCCGGCGATATTCCCGCGCGATCCTGCTCGACCCCGTCAGTCGAGACGAACTTCAGGTCCCGATCCTGCTCCCAGTACCAGTCGGATGACAGCGCCACAAGGTGTCGGTGACGCTCCTCGCTCGCCCTGAGAGCGCGGCCCGCCTGATTCAAGCGCTGCATTCGGGCACGCCAGCTCATCGCCGCGTAGTAGCCGATTCCCACGCTGCCGCACAGCACCACCAGCTGGACCGTCAATGCCTGATAAGGCGAAACGACATAGCTCGCCGGCAGCAGGGAGTTCGCCGCCAGATAGGCGAGGCAGGCGAATGCCGCGACAGTCGCGGCGCCTAGAGCAATCACTACCCTGGCGCCGATCCACGCGGCGAAGCCCAGCAATACCGGAAAAACGAGCGCCACCGGCGCCATGGTGCCGCCTCCGGTGATCAGGCCGCCGATCGAACCGATCCAGGCGCCCAGCAGCAGCATCAGGTAACCGACCTTGCCGGCTCGTCGCAGGACCAGCAGGTACCCGCACAGGCCAAAGACGACGATCATCGCGAGATTGACGGCCCGCAGCCATTGCCCCGCGATCAGGGCGGATACCAGGACAATCGAGCCGCCGATGACCATCAATCCGGACATCACGTACGCGATGCGACGCTCGAACGGATCGCCATTCTCCGCCCGCCCGCCGGATTCCCCGATCGATGGTGACGTCATGGCGCCAATTGTACGAACGAAACCGCCCGGACACGGCCTCCGGACGCGGGCGCCGGGCGCCGCGCCGCGCCGCCGGGCGCTACTCTGCGTCGCTGCCGAAGGCCAGCCCCTCGACGCCGTCGGCCCGCGGCTGGCCGAACGCAACCCAGCCGCTGCGCGCGAGGACAAATTCCTCGCGATGCAACCGGGTTTCCCGCCCATCGATCGTCACGTAGGTGCCGTTCGTGCTGTGATCCGACAGCACGAACCGGTCCCGGCGCCGTTCAATGGTGCAATGCTGGCGGGACGCCAGCTCGCCGAGCACCACCAGGTCGCAGGCGGTGTCGCGCCCGATGACCATGGCCTGCGCCGGATCTCCCAACTCGCGTACGGTGCCTTCATAGCGCACCCTCAGAACCTCGCGCTGAACCCGGGACGGGCGCGGCAAGGGCGCCATGGTCGACTCGCCATCGGCGCGCCAGAGCAACTCGCACAGGTCCAGATCCTCCGAGATCCCGCGGACGCGGACACCGGTCACGCGGCGCATCGCGCCGCGATAGGGTGCGCCCAGCCTGCGCGCCGTCTGGTCCGAGGTCAGGATGGTGCCGCCGATGGCCTGGTCAGCGAGCCGCGCGGCAAGGTTGACCGTGGTGCCGAAAAGGTCCTGCTCCACCCGCACCAGCGGCCCGTGGTGAAACCCGACTGCGAGCGCCAGCGGGGTCCCGGCCACCGGCGGCAGATCGTCCATCACCCCGTGCAGGGCCGCGGCCACATCCGCCGCGCCGTCCGGGGTTTCCGCCAGCAGCATCAGCTTGTCGCGCAGTATCTTCACCACGCGCCCCCCCTTGGCCTCCGCGGCGAGCTGCAGTTTGCCGAGGCACCGCGCAAGGGCCTCTTCTGCAGCGGCGCGAGCCGCGGGGGTGAACGCGTCGGAGCCGCCAATTACCCGTGCAAACAACGTGGAGCCATCGAGAGTCGTGTCCATGCGACACACCCTACCGCAGTGCAATAGGGTCCTGGCGAGGAACTATCTGACGTTTCCTGACAGTTTGCAGCTGTCATGGAACCGTCATGCCAGGGGCGCCCTCAGAACAGCGAGTAGCCGCCGTCGATGAGGAAGGTGTCCCCGGTGTGGTAACTGCTGGCGCCGCTTACCAGGTACACCGCGATGGCGCCGAAGTCCTCAGGCCTGCCCCAGCGCCGCACCGGGATCCGCGGCAGCACCCGGTCGCGGAACTTGTCCCAGTTGAGCGCCTTCTCGGTCATCGCGGTGTCGATCCAGCCTGGCAGGATGGCGTTGGCGCGGATGCCGTTGCGCGCGAACTCCACCGCCAGCGCCCGGATCATGGAGATGAGCCCGCCCTTGGTGGCGGCGTAGTGCTCGCCGCGCGGCTGGCCGGAGATCGCCGCCAGGCTCGCGGTTCCCACCAGCGCACCACCCTGCCCGTGCCCGACCATGTGCTTCGCCGCTGCCCGCAGGGTGTAGAAGGCGCCGTCCAGGTTCACGCGGGTCACGCGCTTCCACTCCTCCGCGTCCATCTCGGCGAAAGACTTCACGTTCGCCCGGCCGCTGACCCCAGCGTTGGCAAAGCAGCCATGCAGCGGCCCCAGGGCTGCGACGGTCTCGGCGAAGCGCTGCTCCACCTCCTGCTCGTTGCCGACGTCGCAGGCAAGCGCCGTCGCCTTGCCGCCGTGCGCCTTCAGCTTCGCCAGCGCAGCGGCGTTCTTGTCCACGTTGGTACCCCAGATGCACACCGCGGCGCCCGCCTGCGCCAGCGCATCGGCCATCCCCAGGCCGATGCCGCTGTTGCCGCCGGTGACGAGGACGGACTTGCCCGTGAGGTCGAACGCGCTGTAGGCCATGTGGATTCCCAAACTAGAATGACCGGAATATGAACGAAAAGTACGGCATCGGCCAGCCCGTCCCGCGCTTCGAGGACGCGCGCCTGCTGCGCGGCGAGGGCCTCTTCGTCAACGACATCGCCGTGGCCGGCATGGCGCACCTTGCCTATGTCCGCTCACCGCATGCCCGCGCGCGCATTGCGTCAGTCGACGCCTCGGAGGCGCTCGCCGCGCCTGGCGTCGCCGGCGTGTTTACCGTGGAGGACCTGGAACACGACGGCATCGGCACCACGGCCCCCGCGATCAAGCGCAGTCGCGCCGACGGCCGGCCGATGTTCTGGCGCGCGCACCCGGGCCTCGCAAAGGGAATGGTCCGCCACGTCGGCGATCCGGTGGCGATCGTCGCGGCGCAGACGCTGGCGCAGGCGAAGGACGCCGCCGAGCGGGTGATGGTCGAGTACGAGGCGCTGCCCGCCGCCGAACCGGTCTGGGACGAATGCCCGGACAACGTGAGCCACGTGTTCGAGACCGGCGACCGCGCCGCCACCGAGGCTGCGTTCGCGGGCGCGGCGCGGGTGGTGAAGCGCCGCTACAGCGTATCGCGCGTGCACGCCCAGTTCATGGAGCCGCGCGGCGCGATCGGCGAATGGGACGCGGCCGCCGGCCGCTACACCCTGCACTGCGACGTGCAATACCCGCACCGCGTGCGCGAGGTGCTGGGGCAGCTGCTCGGGGTCGCCGGGGACCGCATCCGCGTCGTGAGCAACGACGTCGGTGGCGCGTTCGGCGCCAAGGGCTGGGCGCAGCTGGAGCATCGCCACGCGCTGTGGCTGGCGCGCAGGCTGGGCCGCCCGGTAAAGTGGACCTGCGACCGCAGCGAGGCGTTGCTCGCCGACGAGCATGGGCGCGACATGGAAGCCGAGGTCGAGCTTGCCTTCGACGCGAGCCACCGCATCCTCGCGCTGCGCGCGCGCAACGTGAGCGCGCTGGGGGCCTACGTTTCCTCGGACCGGAACATCCTGCCCAGCTTCGCCAACCTGGGATCGCTGGCGGGCATGTACGCCATCCGCGCGGCGCATGTGTGCGTCACCGGCATCTTCAGCCATACCCAGTCGCTCGCGCCGTACCGGGGCAACGGCCGGCCCGAGGCCATCTACCTGCTGGAACGCCTGATGGACGACGCCGCGCGCGAGCTGGGCGCGGACCGCGTCGAGCTGCGCCGGCGCAACCTCGTGCCGCCTTCGGCGATGCCCTGGCGCAATCCGCTCGGCTTCACCTACGACTGCGGCGAGTTTGGGCGTGGCATGGACCAGGCGCTCGCGCTCGCGGACTGGAACGGGTTCGCTGCGCGCCGGCGGGAGTCGGAAGCGCGAGGACGGCTGCGCGGCATCGGCCTCGCCAATGCCATCGAGCGCGCCGCGGCGCCAGGCCTGGAATACGCGACGCTGGATTTCGACGCCGACGGCCGCGCCACGCTCGCGGTGGGCACCAAGAGCCAGGGCCAGGGCCATGAAACCCTTTACCGCCAGATTGCCGCCTCGCGACTTGGCCTGGCGCCGGAGGACCTCGCGCTCGTCGAAGGCGACACCGACCGGGTGCCCAGAGGCAACGGCACCTTCGGCTCGCGCTCGGCCGCGGTCGGCGGCACTGCGCTGTGGCTGGCGGCGGACAAGGTAATCGAGAGCGGCAGGCGCATCGCCGCGCGCAAGCTCGAAGCCGCGGCGGCCGACATTGCGTTCGCCGGTGGCCGCTTCACGGTGGCGGGAACGGACCGGTCGCTGGCGCTCGGGGAGGCGGTCGCGGGCCTCTCGGAGCAGGCCGAGTTCTCCCCGGCGGCGGAGACCTTTCCCAACGGCACCCATGTCTGCGAGGTCGAAGTGGACCCGGAGACCGGGGCCATCCAGCTCCTGAACTACGCGGTGGTGGACGACGTCGGGACCGAACTCAACCCGCTCACGCTGCACGGGCAGGTGGTGGGCGGCATCGTGCAGGGGCTGGGGCAGATCCTGATGGAGCAAATCGTCTACGACGACGAAGGACAACTGCTGACCGGTTCCTTCATGGATTACGCCATGACACGGGCCGCGGACCTCTGCGGCATCGTGGTCGGGCACAACCCGGTGCCGACGAAGCTCAATCCGCTGGGGGCCAAAGGCGCCGGCGAGGCGGGCACCGTGGGCGCCCTGGCCGCGGCGATGAACGCCATCGTGGATGCGCTGGGCGCCGCGGACATAGACATGCCGGCTACGCCAGAGCGGGTCTGGCGGGCGCTGTCAAGGGCGCGGCCCTGAGCGCTGCGGCCCGCGGCGCCGCCTCGATCGCGAAGCGAAACTCCGCGCCCCTGCCGGGCGAACCCTCGGCATCGACGGCGCCACCGTGCCGGTCGATGATCCGGCGCACGATGGCGAGCCCTACGCCGGAGCCCTCGAACTCGGATTGCGAGTGCGCGCGCTGGAACACTGCGAACAGCCGGTCGCGCGAACCCATGTCGAAGCCGGCGCCGTTGTCGCGCACCCAGTACTCGATGCTCCCGCCATTGGCGCGCGCGCCGATCTGGACCCGCGGCACCTCCGCCGCGGCCGAGAACTTTAGGGCGTTGCCGATGAGGTTCTGCCACACCTGGCGCAGCAGCACCGCGTCGCCGAGCGCGGGCGGCAGCGGTCCGATCGCGACCGCGGCGCGATCGGCGCCGGCTGCCCGGAAATCCGCCAGCACGTCATCGACAAGCGCGCGCATGTCCACCGCAGCCCGCGCTACGGGCGTCCGGCCGCTGCGGGAAAACTCGAGCAGTCCGGCGATCATTCCGCCCATGCGCATCGCGGCCGACTCCAGCCTGCACAGCAGGTCCCGGGCGTCCTCCGGGAGGCGCGGCCCGTGGTCGGCGCGCAGGATCCCCGCCAGTCCCGCGACCGCCCGCAGCGGCGCCACGAGGTCGTGCGACACCGAATAGCTGAAGCTCTCCAGTTCACGGTTCGCGGCCTGCAGGTCCGCCGTGCGCTCGGCAACGCGCTGCTCCAGCGTCCGGTTCAGCTCGCGCAGGGAGCGGAACGTGTTGGCCTGCATGGTCGCCAGGCGCAGGATCCGGCCCAGCGCCCCCCGGCTCAGCCGGGTCTTGTGCAGGAAGTCGTAGGCGCCCAGCGAACAGCAGGCCTCGCGCAGGTTCTCGTCGTCGTCCGAGGTGATCACGATGACCAGGCGGTCGGTTGCGTCCACCAGCCGGGCGAGCGTGGCGAGACCCGCGGAATCCGGCAGGTTGAGGTCGGCCAGCACGAGGTCGAAGCCGCCTTGCGCGAGCCGCTGCAATGCGCCGGCCAGCGTGTCGGCGGCGACCACTTCAGCGCCCGGCGACACCGCATCAAGGTACGCCTTCACGATCATGGTGGTCGTGGGCGTGTCCTCCAGCAGCAGTATCCGGATGGGCGTGCCGGATTCCAGGCGCGGCGATGACGGGTCGAGGCGGGCCTTGGGCATGGCGAAGAAGCCATGCTAGGGGGCTGCGCGCACCTCGAAGCCCGGAACAGAGGCGCGAATCGGCCCCAGACCGGGGAATCGTCCCGCGTCCCCCATTCCTCTACGGGACGACGACGATCCGGCGCTCAGGGACTGACAACTCGCCCGGCAAGCCCAGCGCAAACAGCGAAGGCCTCCAGGCTAGGACGCGCCGCGTGCAACGCGCCGCGGCCGCGTCGTCTGCGCCAGCCTGCGAGATACGAGTTCGGCCTGGACGCGTACCTGCGCCGCAATCACCGCCGCGCGTGAAGCCGGCAGGCGGTCGGCGATGGCAGCAACGCTGATCGCGGCGACCGCCTCGCGCTCCGCGCCGAATACCGGCACCGCAATGGCGCTGGTTCCCCTGACAATGCCGACCTCGGCGTAGGCGTAGCCCTTGGCGCGGGCCGCCTTCACGCGCTCCAGCAGGCGGCCCGGCGTGAGCTGGAACGGAACGAATCGCTGTGCGTTGGCGCGCACAAGCTCCACAGCCTCGGCCTCCGGCAGGCAGGCGAGCAGCATGACGCCGGCCACCCCCACGCCAAGCGGCCGGCGCGCGCCGATATCCAGGGCGCGCACCTGTACCGGATAGGCGCCCATCTTGCGATCGACGCCGATCGAGTCCGCGCCACTGCGCACGGTCAGGAAAACCGTGTCGCCGATCTGCTCGGCGAGGTGGCTGAGGTAGGGCTCGGCCGCCGTCCGCACCGGCGAACGTGTGCCGCGCGCCAGCCCGAGCAGCGAAACCTCCCGGCCGACGAGGTAGCGGCGCGATTCCGCATCCTGCTCGGCGGCGCCTTCCTCGGCGAGCACCTTCAGGATGCGGTGCGCCGTCGGCCGGTTGAGGCCCGACCCGGCGACGACATCGGCGAGTCGCACCCCGCGCTCCTGGCCCGCCGCGAGGATGCGCAGGATCGCCACCGCCCGGCGGATGCTTTGCGCGCCGGCGGTCGCCTTCCTCACTTCGACAGGACCGTCTTCGCGGTTTGCGCGATCGGTTGCAGCCGCATCACGTCGCCCAGCCCCGCGTAGTTGGGTCCGGCGATCCGGCACAGCGGCCGCATCTTCGCGCTGTCGATCTTGCCGTTCTCCATCAGGCCGTCGCGCAGCCGGAACACCAGCACCTCTCCAACCATGAACTCCGAACCGGTGTCGCCGAAAGCGATGGCCCGGTGCAACCGGCACTCCATGCTGACGGGCGCCGCGGCGATCCGCGGCGGACGGACTTTCAGGCTGGGCTGCACCTCCAGACCCAGCACCGCCACCTCGCTGACATCGGCGGGATACTCGATCGCCGACCTGTGGACCGGATCGACCAGCACCTCGTCCGCGATGTTGACGACGAACTCGCCGGTGGCGCGGATGTTGTTGCCCGTGTCCTTCATGACGCCCGCCTTGCGCCCGACATTGACACCGACCATCGGCGGCTTGTTGGAAACGAAGGTGAAGGCGCTGAACGGCGCGAGGTTGACGACGCCGGCTTCCGACAGCGTCGTGATCCAGGCGATCGGCCGTGGCACGATGATCCCGGTCAGAAGCTTGTAAGTGGCCTCCGGGCCGATGCTCGACGCGTCAATGTCCATGGGCAATGCAGCGTACGAGCCCCGGCATGGCGCGGTCAAGACGGCGTGGACGTCGATGTCCATAATGTGGAACAAAGGGCGCGGCGGCGGTTGTTTGCTGCGGCGCGGCGCTCATACAGTGGTGCAAACACAGGAGGATCCGATGAGAACCCTTGGTCTCTGCATGGCCCTGATCGCGCTCTTGGCGGCGCCCCTCGCACAGGCGCAGAAGTGGCCCGACAAGCCCGTCAAGCTGGTGGTGCCCTACCCGCCCGGCGGCAACGTCGATACCGCGGCGCGCCTGGTCTCCCCGGGGATGCAGGAGTTCCTCGGCCAGCCCGTGATCATCGAGAACAAGGCCGGCGCGGGCGGCATGATCGCCGGCGAGTTCGTCGCCAAGAGCGCGGCCGATGGCTACACGCTGTTCTTCACGGCCAATTCGCCGCTGCTGCACGCGCCCATCATCTTCAACCGTCCGGCCTACCAGTGGGACAAGGATTTCCTGCCGGTGAGCATGGTCTCGTACACGCCGATCGTGCTGCAGGTACACCCCTCGGTGCCCGCGAAGACCGTCAAGGAACTCCTGGACCTGGCAAGGAAGGACCCCGGCAAGCTCACCATGGCGACACCGAGCGCCGGCACCACGAATCACCTGCTCTCGGAACTGCTGCAAGGCCGCGCGAACGTATCCTTCCTCACGGTGCACTACAAGGGCAACGCGCCGGCGACGACCGCATTGCTCGCCGGCGAAGTGCAGCTGAATTTCGACCAGGTCTCGGTCGCCCTGCCCTACATCAAGCAGGGACGCCTGCGCGCCCTCGCGGTCGCCACTTCGGCGCGCGTCGGGTCGCTGCCCGAGGTGCCGACCTTCGTCGAAGCGGGGGTGCCGGGAATCGAGGGCGCAACCTTCACCGGCGTGGTCGCCCCGATGGGCACCCCGGCGGACGCGATTGCCCGCCTCAACGCGGCGATCGCCAGGGCGCTCGCGGACAAAGGGGTCGTCGACAAGTTCGCCGCCATCGGTGCGGAGGCCCGTCCCAACACGCCGGACCAGTTCCACGCCTACCTGAAGAACGAGTACGAGAAGTGGACCCCGGTCATTCGCAAGGCCGGCATCTCGGCGAAATGACGTGAAATGAGCCGGCGCGCCAGCATCTACGTCGAGGGCTTCAGCCACAAGAATCCGATTCCGGCCGCCTGCCGCATCGGCAGCACGGTCTACTCGGGCAGCATCCAGGGCACCGATCCCGCGACCGGGAAGTACGGAGAGACGCTGGAGGCGCAATGCGAGCTGATGTTCGCGCAGGTCGCGCGCATCATCGAGGCCGCCGGCGGCGGAACGGCCGACATCGTCAAGATGACGGTCTGGATGAAGGATCGCAACCAGCGCGCCGCGCTGAATGTGCCCTGGCTGCGGATCTTTCCGGACGCGCAATCGCGCCCGGCGCGCCACACCATGAGCGCGGACCTCGACGGCGGCAAGCTCGTCGAGTGCGATTTCGTCGCCATTCTGGGCTAGGCACATGCCGGACTACGTGCCGTTCGACCCGGCGCCGCGCAAACCGAATAGCCCCCCTCCGCCAGGGAGCTGCGACAGCCAGTTCCACGTGCTCGGCCCCGAAGATCGCTATCCGCCGCGCCCGGGCGCGGCCTACCGGATGCCCTCGGCGACCTGGTCGGCGGCCCGGCACATGCACGCCACGCTCGGCATCGAGCGCGGCGTCGTCGTCCAGCCGACCACCTACGGCGCCGATCACGCGGCCACGCTCGATGGCCTTGCCGCGCTGGGCCCGGACTACCGGGGCTGCGCGAACGCCGTGGTGCTGAACGAGCGCGACGACGCCTACCTCGCCCGCCTGCACGAAGCCGGCGTGCGCGGGGCGCGCTTCACCCGCCAGGGGCTCGGCCTCGCCTTCACGCCGGAGGATTTCGCGCGCGCCGTGGCGCGGGTGCAGGAACTGGGCTGGTACGTCAAGGTCCAGCCGGAACCGGAGGGCATCGCCGGCCAGTCCGCGATGTTCGAGAAGCTCGAATGCACCGTCCTCATCGATCACATGGGGCGGCCCGACCCCTCGCGAGGCGCGAAGGACCCGACGCTGCTGAAGATGGTGGAACTCCTCAGGCGCGGCAACTTCTGGACCATGCTTTCGCTGTCGGAGAAGCTCTCGAAAACGGGTTTCCCGTGGGACGACGTTCTCCCCATGGCGCGCGCCTTGATCGAGGCTGCGCCGGATCGCGTGGTCTGGGCAAGCGACTGGCCGCATCCGGTCTCGGTCAAGCAGCCGCCGAACGAAGCGGACCTGCTGGAACTGCTCTACCGCATAGCTCCCGAGCCGGCGCTGCTGAAGAAGATCCTGGTGGACAACCCGGCGAAACTTTTCGGATTCAACTCATGAAACTGATTTCCTTCGAAGCCGCCGGCAAGGCACGTTGGGGAGCCGTCGCGGGCGACGGCGTGGTCGACCTGTCCGCGCGCCATCCGGGCCTGCGCGAAGCACTCGCCGCCGGCCCGATTGAGGTGCCGCCGGGCGCCAGGGCCGACTTCGCGCTCGACGCGATACGATTCCTGCCGCCGATTCCCCATCCCGAGAAGATCATCTGCGTCGGCGTCAACTATGCCGAGCGCAACGAGGAATACAAGGACGGCTCCGCGGCGCCCAAGTACCCCAGCGTGTTTCCGCGCTTTCCGGGTTCCTTCGTCGGCCACCGCGGCATGCTGATGCGGCCACCGGAATCCTCGCAACTGGACTACGAAGGCGAGATCGCGATCGTCATCGGCAAGGCCGGTCGGCGCATCCCCGAAAGCGAGGCCGAAGGCCACATCGCCGGCCTGACCTGCCTGAACGAAGGCACCATCCGCGACTGGGTACGGCACGGCAAATTCAACGTCACCCAGGGCAAGAACTGGGAAGCGAGCGGCGCGATCGGACCCTGGATGGTCACCGCCGATGAATTTCCAGGCTACGACCGGCTGCGCGTGATGACGCGGGTGAACGGAGAACTGCGGCAGGACGACAGTACCGAGCGCCTGATGTTCAGCTTCCGCTTCCTGATCCACTACATCTCCCTCTGGACACGGCTCGTGCCGGGCGACGTCATCAGCACCGGGACGCCCACCGGGGCCGGCGTGCGCTTCACGCCGCCGAAGTTTCTCAAGGCGGGCGACGTGGTCGAGGTCGAAGTCCCGGGCATCGGCACGCTCTCCAACACCGTGGCGGACGAACAGGCATGAACGCGGCCGAGCGCTCGGCGGCCGCGCGCGCCATGCTCGAGGCGGAGCGGACGGCGACACCCTGCGTGCAGCTGACCACCACCTACCCTGATATCAGCATCGAGGACGCCTACGCCATCCAGGGCGAAGCCGTCGCGGCGAAGATCGCGGCCGGCCGGAAAGTGCTCGGCCACAAGATCGGGCTCACCTCGAAAGCCATGCAGTCGGCCTCGAAAGTCCACGAACCCGACTATGGCGTGCTGCTCGACGACATGTTCCACGACGACGGCACGACGCTGGAGGCGGCGCGCTACATCGTGCCGCGCATCGAGGTCGAGCTTGCCTTCGTCCTCGGTGCGCCCCTGAAAGGTCCGGGGGTGACGATGTTCGACGTCATGCGCGCAACCGAATACGTCGTGCCCGCGCTCGAACTGATCGACGGGCGCTCGAACTATCCGCGCAGGATCCAGGACAACATCGCGGACAACGCGGCCTGCGGCGGCGTCATCACGGGCGGGCGGGTGGTGCGGCCCTTTGACGTGGATCTGCGCTGGGTCGCGGCCATCCTGTCGAAGAACGCGGTGGTCGAGGAATCAGGCGTCGCAGCGGCGGTGCTGGGCCATCCCGCGATGGGCATTGTCTGGCTGGCGAACAAGCTGGCGACCTACGGCGTCGGCCTGGACGCCGGTCACTTCCTGCTCGCTGGCTCCTTCACCCGGCCCGTCGCCGTCCGCCAGGGCGACACGGTCAGCGTGGACTACGGGCCGCTCGGGACCGTGGCGGTGCACTTTCACTGACGCGAGCCGGTCAGGCTGTTCCTGCTTCAAGGACTGACATACGCCGTCTTGACGATGGTGTAGAACTCCGCCGCGTAGCGCCCCTGCTCGCGCGGCCCGTAGCTGGAGCCTTTGCGGCCGCCGAAGGGAACGTGGTAGTCCACGCCCGCGGTGGGCAGGTTCACCATCACCATCCCCGCGGCCGAATTGCGCTTGAAGTGCTCGGCATGCTTCAACGAGGTGGTGGCGATGCCCGATGAGAGGCCGAACGGCGTGTCGTTGGCCACGGCCAGCGCCTCGTCGTAGTCCTTCACGCGGATGACCGAGGCCACCGGGCCAAAGATCTCCTCGCGGTTGATCTGCATCTGCGCCGTGGACCCGGTGAAGAGCGCCGGCTCCAGGTAGTAGCCCTCGGTGGCGCGCTTTAGCACCTGCCCGCCCGCGGCGAGGGTGGCGCCTTCCGTCTTCCCGATTTCGATGTATTTCAGGTCCTGCTCGAGCTGCGAGGGGTCCACCACCGGGCCGATGTCGGTGCCTTCCTTGAGGGCGTCGTCCACCTTCAAGCCTTTCATCTTCGCGGTGAGCGCGGCGACGAAGCGGTCGTGGATCCCCTGGGTCACCACCAGCCGGCTGGCCGCGGTGCAGCGCTGTCCGGTGGAGAAGAAGGCGCTCTGCAGGCAGACGTTGACCGCGGTGTCCAGGTCCGCGTCGTCCAGCACCACCTGCGGGTTCTTGCCGCCCATTTCCAGCTGCACCTTGGCGAGGCGCGCGGCGCAGTTCTGCGCCACGCGCTTGCCGGTGGGCACCGACCCGGTGAAGCTCACCGCGTCGATCTCGGGCGAGGTCGACAGGATCTCCCCGACCACGGAGCCGCGGCCCATGACCAGGTTGAACACGCCATTGGGCAGGCCGGCGCGGGCGATGATTTCCGCCAGCGCCCAGGCGCAGCCGGGCACCAGGTCCGCGGGCTTGAACACCACGCAGTTGCCATAGGCAAGCGCCGGCGCGATTTTCCAGGCCGGAATGGCGATCGGGAAATTCCACGGCGTGATGATCCCCACCACGCCCACGGGTTCGCGGGTGATTTCCACCTTGAGGCCGGGGCGCACCGAGGGCAGCAGCTCGCCCGAGAGCCGGAGGACCTCGCCAGCGAAGAACTTGAAGATGTAGCCGGCGCGCATGGCCTCGCCGATTCCCTCGGGTTTGGTCTTGCCTTCCTCGCGCGAGAGCAGCGTGCCAAGTTCATCCTTGCGCGCCAGGATCTCGTTGCCGATCTTGTCAAGGATGTCCGAGCGCTGCTGGATGCCGCCGCGCGACCAGGCGGGGAACGCGGCGCGGGCTGCGGCGACCGCGGCGCGCACCTGGGCCTCGTCGGCGCGGGCGTACTCGCCCACGACATCGGACACGTTGGACGGATTCAGGTTGGGCGCCGCCTGCGGCGCCGCCATCCACTCGCCGTTGATGAAATTCTGGTGGACCTTCATGTTTTTGCCTCCTCGCCGCCCTTTGGGCTCGTAACCCATATTAAACTGCCGCCCCTATGCGCTCATACTGGATTCAAGCCAACGGCAGCGAAACCGCGCTGGATGCGCGGGACATCCCCAATCCCGAGCCCGGCCCCGGGCAGATGCTGCTGCGCATGCGCGCGGCCGGATTCAACCGCGGCGAGCTGATCGGCGGCCATGGCCTGACCGCCGCCGGCAAGGCGAAGCCCCTGGGCATCGAAGGGGCCGGCGAGGTGGTGAAATCCGGTCCCGGCGTATCCGGTTTCAGCGCCGGCGACCGCCTCATGGGCCGCATCATCGGTTCCTTCGCCGAGTACGCGCTGATGGACGCCTGCGACGCCATCCCGGTGCCGGCGCGCCTGTCCTGGGAGGAAGCCGCGGCGACGCCGATCGCCTTCATGGTGGTGCACGACATGCTGGTGGCGCAGGGCGGCCTGAAGGCCGGCGAATGGCTGCTGGTGCTGGGCGTCACCTCCGGCGTGGGCGTGGCCGCGCTGCAGGCGGGCAAGGCGCTGGGCGCGAAAGTCATCGGCACCTCCGGCTCGCAGGTGAAGCTGGACAAGCTGAAGCCGCTCGGCCTGGACGTCGCGCTGTGCACGCGCCAGGGCGATTTCAGCGCCGCGGTGATGGAGGCGACCGGCAAACGGGGCGCCGACCTGTGCGTCAACTCGGTGGGCGGCACGGTGTTTCCGGAGGCGATCCGCGCCCTGGGCTTCCAGGGGCGCATGGCGATCGTGGGCTACGTCGACGGGTCGCTCAAGGCCGAGATCGACCTTGACGCGGTGCACGCCAAGCGGCTGCGGATCTACGGCGTGTCCAACAAGCTGCGCAACGCCGAACAGCGCTGCGAGAGCGTGATGGGCTTCATCCAGACCTTCCTGCCCGCGGTGGCCGACGGCCGCATCAAGCCGCTCGTGGACCGGGTGTTCGATTTCGCGGACATGCCGGCGGCGAAGGCCTACATGGAATCCAACGCCCACGCCGGCAAGATCGTCGTCCGCATGCCCTAGGAAATCGGAGGAAACCAGGGACGGACCACGATTTCCCGGCGGAAATCGTGGTCCGTCCCTGGTTTCTCCGTTCGTTCAGTTGGCGCTGATCTTCGCCTCGCGCACGACCTTGCCCCAGGTCTCGTATTCGCGGTCGATGTAGCGCTGCAGGGCGTCGGGCGTGTTCGGCACCGAATCCATGCCGTGCGAGCCCAGCTGGGTGCGGATGTCGGCGTTGTTCAGCACCGCCGACAGTTCCTTGTGCCAGCGATTCTGTACGTCCTTCGGCGTCTTCGCCGGCACCACGTAGCAATACCAGTTCACCGCCTCGTAGCCCGGATAGCCCGACTCGGCGACCGTCGGCACATCGGGCATGCCGCCGCCGCGCGTCGCGCCGGTGGTGGCCAGCGCGCGGATCTTGCCGTTGCGGATGTGCGGCCCGGCCGTGATCGGCGTGGCGAAAATGCCCGCGATCTGCCCGCCCAGCAGGTCGGTCATGGCCGGCGCGCCGCCCTTGTAGGGCACGTGCACGATGTTGACCTTGGCCATCGACTTCAGCAGCTCGCCGGCGAGGTGGCCGATGCCGCCGATCCCGGAGCTGCCGTAGTTGATCGTGCCGGGTTTCGAGTTGGCCAGGGTGATGAACTCGGCCAGGTTGTTCGCCGGCACCGAGGCGCCGACCACCAGCACGTTGGGGAACGACACCGCCATGGTGATCGGCGCGAAATCGCGCTTCGCGTCATAGGGCAGCTTCGCGATCATGTGCGGCGCCACTGTCAGCGGTCCCGGCGAGGCGAGCAGGATGGTGTGCCCGTCGGGCGTCGCCTTGGCGCCCAGTTCCTGGGCGATATTGCCGCCGGCGCCGGGACGGTTCTCCACCACCACGGACTGCCCCATGGTCTCGGACAGCTTCTTGGCAATGATGCGCGCCGCGGTATCGGTGCCGCCGCCCGGGGCGAAACCCACGATCATGGTGATGGAGCGGCTTGGGAACGCGCCCTGGGCCAGCGCGCCACCGGCCAGCAGCGCGCCAAGCGCCCCTGCGATCATTCGTTTCATCCTGGTCCTCCTCCTGCCGCCTATTCTGCCTTCGCCCCGGAGTCCTTGACCAGCTTGGCCCACAATTTCGCCTCCTCGGCGATGAAAGCGGCGAAATCCTGCGGCGATTTCGACCCGGAGGTTTCGGTGCCCTCCTTGGCCAGCGCCTTGCCGGAGGCCGGGTTGGCAAGCACCACTGCAGAGGCGTCGTAGAGGCGCTTCACGACCGCATCCGGCGTGCCCCTGGGCACGAAGAAGCCGTACCAGAAGCCGATCTCGTAGTCGGGGAGGCCGGCCTCCGCCATCCCGGGCACGCCCGGAACGAGCGCAGTGGCCTGCCGGCTCGTCACGCCAAGCGCGCGCAGGCGCCCTGCCTGCACCAGCGGCAGCACAGAGGGCGGCGTGGCGAAGGACAGCTGCGTGTCGCCCGCGAGCACCGACTGGACCGCCGGTGCCCCGCCCTTGAACGGCACATGCACCATGTCCACGCCCGCGAGGCGCATGAACAACACAGCGGCCAGGTGCGGCGCGGCGCCGGAACCGGAGGTGGCGTAGTTGAGCTTGCCGGGGTTGCGCTTGGCGTAGGCAATCAGCTCGCGCAGGTTCGCCGCGGGCACCGCCGGATGGACCGCGACGATGAGCGGCGAGGTCGTAACCTTCGTCACCGGGACCAGGTCGCGCAACGGATCGAACTCCTTGCGCGGGCTGATGATCGGGTTGACCAGGATGCTGGAGGGACTGGCGATGAGCACGGTGTAGCCGTCGGCCGGGCTGCGGGCCGCGGCCTCCGCCGCGATGCTGGAACCCGCTCCGGGGCGGTTCTCCACCACGATCGGCTGGCCGAGTTCCTTCGATAGCGGCTCCTGGAACACGCGCGCGACAAAATCCGCGGCGCCGCCGGGGGCGAATCCGACCACCAGCTTCACCGGCCGGCTGGGGAAGGTCTGCGCCCACGCGGAGGCGGAGGCAATCGCAAGCAGCAACGCAAGCAGGCGGGACACGATTCGATCCTTTCAGCGCGCCAGGCGCGTGTTGGCGAGCGTCAGCCGGTCGACGAGGTTTCGCACCAGCGCGCGCGTCAGGTACAGCTGCGCCCCCAGGCTGATCTTCGCCAGCTCGGTGGGCTCGAACTCGGCCACCAGCAGCTCGGTCATCGAGTCGACCGTGGCCTGGCGCTCCAGCAGGCCGCCGTAGATCCAGGACATCTCGCCGAAGAACTCGCGGACGTTCACCAGATTGAGCAGGCGCCCCTTCTGCGTGATTTTCACCTCGCCCTTGGCGAGGAAATAGAAGCTGGAGCCCGCCTCGCCCTCCCTGATCAGGGTCTTGCGGGCCTCCACCCGTGACCAGGTGCCGGCCCCGGCCAGCTCGAGCAGCTCGGCGTCGGTGAGCCCCGAGAGCATCTCGACGCCCTTCAGCGCCACGAATTTCTCGCTGTCCGGGATCGCCCCCGGCGGCAGCACCAGCTGCCCGACCTTGGAGAGCTCGATGGCGAACTCGTTCCAGCTGGCGTAACGGTGGTCGGGCTTCTTGCCCAGCGCCTTCAGGATCACCGCGTCGATGTCCTTGGGCAGGTCGGCGCGCACGCTGGAGGGCGGCGGCGCCGACTGGTGCAGGATCGCGTCCACCAGCGCCTCGATTGTCGCGCCGCCAAACGGGCGCTTGCCGGTGAGCAGCTCATAGAGCGCAACGCCGATGGAATACATATCGCTGTGGAAGGTGAGGTCCTTGCCCTCGATCTGCTCGGGCGACATGTAGAACGGCGAGCCCATCGAGGCGGTCTGCACCACCTGGCTCTTCCTCAGGAAGGCGGCGCCGAAGTCGGCGATCTTGATGTCGTTGCCCTTGGCCACCATGATGTTGGCCGGTTTCAGGTCGCGGTGGACGATGCCTTCCTTGAAGGCGTAGTCCAGCGCGCCGCACAGCTTGAAGCCGATCTGCAGCACGTCGGCGACCGGCAGCAGCTTGCCCTCGGTGACGTACTGCGACAGGTCGCCGCCCATCACCAGCTCCATGGCGATGTGGCCCGAATTCTCCTCCACCACCGCGTCCAGGATCTGCACGATGTAGGGATGGCGGAGCTTGCCCGCCAGCGAGGCTTCGTTGAGGAACTGCGAGCGGTAGACGGTGCCGAATTCGGGGTCGGAGAACACCTCGGGCTCGATGGTCTTCAGCGCGACTTCCTTGCCGGTGAAGGTGTCGCGCGCGAGATAGACCGTACCGGTCGCGCCCTTGCCGAGCAGCTTCTGGATGTCGTACTTGCCGACCTGAAGGCTCAGGTCCAGTGTGAAATCGCCCGCCATGCGCTTGAATTTACACTAAAAAGCGACCGGCGACGGCAGGCATTCCGCGTCCAGCGGATAGACCGGCCGGCGCACGCGGCGGAAGTTCAGCTGCGAATAGTCCGAGGTGCACACGCCTGTGCCGGCGCACTCGACGACCTCGCGCGCGAGCGGGCCCAGCCCCGCGCGCCAGTGCACGCGGCTCTTGAGCATCACGTAGCGGCGCTTCTCCGGGTCCAGGCCCAGCACCCTGAACGCGGCGATGTCGTGCGGCTCGACGTGGCGCGAAATCACGGCGATCTCGATGCGCCCGGTGTCCAGCACCCCGGCCGCGCCCATGTCCATCAGCTCGCCGCGCGCCATCGGGCCCTCGTTGCGGTACAGCCCGTTGACGAGCTTGCGCACGTTGCCGGTGACCGCGAGCGGCCGGCCCTTGAGGCCCAGCGACGGCAGGTCGGACTTGCCGCCCAGCGACAGGGTGACGCGCGCGCCCTCGCCGGCGCGCTTCATCTGATCCACCGCGGCCGGGTCGCAGATGGCAAAGGCGCAGGCATCGTCGATGCCGACCTCGATGAGCGCCTCCAGCACCGTCATGGTGTCCATGGTGCCGCCCGAGGCGCAGTTGTCGTAGTGATCCAGCAGCACCACCGGGCCGGCGCGCAGGCGCATGGCTCGGGCGATGGACTCGCGCAGCGGCTCGGGCCGGTAGACGAACTGCTCTCGAGCGGCCCAGGCCATGTCGAGCAATTCCTCGCTCAGCGCCCTCGCGCGCGCCGCATCGCCGTCGGTCACCACGACCGCCGAGCTGCCCGCGATCGGGATGTCTGCGTGCGGGAAACCGACATAGAAGGTCGCCGCCAGCGCGTCACCGCGGCGCTCCATGTCGCGCGCCCGCGCCTGGATCTCCCTGTTGGGCGAGTCCAGGCTCGACTGGCGCATGACGTGCGGCAGCATCGGCCGGGCGCCGGCCGCAAGCACGGGGCGCGCCCGGCCCTCCAGCATCGCCAGCACCGGCCGCGCCGCGCGCCAGCCCGTTTCATGCATGTCCACGTGCGGGTAGGTCTGGTAGCCGGCGATGGTCGTGGCCAGGCGCGCCATCTCCGGCGACAAGTTGGTATGCATGTCGAGCGCAACCGCGATTGGAACCGCGGGCGCCACGGCGCGGATCCTCCGCAGCAGCTCGCCCTCGCCATCGTCGTGCTCCTCCGTGACCATGGCGCCATGCAGGTCGAGCAGCACCGCGTCGCAGCCATTGGCCACGGACGCGACGATGCGGCCGGCCATGTGCTCATAGGCGGTGGACTGCACCGGGCCGCTCGGGGCGGCATTTCCGGCCACCGGGTAGACAACCTCGGCGCCCGCCTCGTCCGCGGCCTCGATGAAGGCGCCGATCGCGGTGCCGGTGCCCTTGAAGGCCTCGCGCACCGCGTCGCCCTCCAATGGCGTGCCGCCGCCGCGCGCGAAGCGGGCGAGCGGCGTTGGCACCGGGGAGAAGGTGTTGGTCTCATGCTTCATCTGGGCTATGACGAATCGCATGCGCGCAGTTTATAGAAAAGAAAAGGGCCGCCATGGTGGCGGCCCTTTGAGGAGGGCGCGCGCCCCGGTAGGGGGGGGTGGGACGCGCGCCCGGCTTGCCCGGGGGTGATCTAGTCGTAGCGGCGATACATGTAGCCGCCGTAGGAGCCGACGCCGCTGAACGGGCGGGTCACTGGCTTGTCCAGTGCCGGTGCCTGCGCAGTGGTCTCGGGCTTTTGCGCGGTGTCCTGTGTCGTCGCGCAGCCTGCCATCGCGGCCAGGGCCGCAGTTGCCAGAATGAGTAGCGTGGTCTTTTTCATGTTCTACCTCCACAGTCGTGACAATCTCTTCGAGCCAGACACTAAGCTTCGGTTCCGGACGCTGCGGGAATTTCGGAGATGGAATGCGAACCACGTCACAGCGCCCGCGACCGCCGGCGCCTGGCGCGGAATGAACGGCATCCAGTCGTCGCGCGGCGACGCGAAGGAACTGTCGCCAAAAAGCGTCGTTGTCCCGTAGAATCCACGCAGGCTGATGGAACATTCGACAATCTCAGAATGAGATAAATCGCCATGCTCGACCTCCGGGACCTTCGCTGCTTCGTCGCCGTCTACGAACTCCGTGGTTTCGCCCGCGCAGCCAAGGCCTTGAACACGGTCCAGTCGAGCGTCTCCACCCGCGTGCGCAGGCTCGAACACTTCATTGGCGCGCCACTGTTCGACCGCATCCACCGCAACGTGACCCCGACCGAGAAAGGCGTGCTGCTCTACCAGCACGCGCGCAAGGTCCTGGACAACGTGGGCGAGCTGGAGAACGTAGTCCGGCTAGAGAAGCCTGCGGCCTAGCGCTTCGCCCAGCGGCGCACCGACTTCAAGATGCGCTCGTCCGGGAACCCCAGTTGGGCCAGCACCGGCGCGCGCTCGAACTGCTCCTCGTAGCGCCGGATCAGGCCTTCTTCCAGCGTGCAGAAGCTGGTGCCGGAGAATCCCGCCGGGCGGCCTTCTGCACCAGGGAGTCTCGAGACATAACTGAATTCGTAGCGTGCATAGCCCACGCGGCCGTCGCTCAGTGCATCGGCGAGCGTCCACTGGAAGTCGCGCGCATCGCGATGAAACACGGACACCATGCGCGCGACCTCCTCCCTCCCCTTGAATTCTCCGTAGAACCCGTCGTGATACACGCCCTGCTGCGTGAAGCAGGCTGCGGCCCCGGCGCCGTCGCCCGCGCAGATGGCGCGGGTCATGCGCCCGAGCAGCGCCTCGAACGCCGCGGCGCTCATGGCGCGCCGATGAAATCCCGCTTGCCGATCTCGACCCCGTTCTGCCGCAGGATGGCGTAGGCGGTGGTGACGTGGAAATAGAAGTTCGGCAGCGCGAAGCCCAGCAGGTACTGCATTCCCTTGAAGGTGACGTCGCGGCCCGAGAGCCTGAGCACGATGTCCTTGTCCTCCGAGCCATCGATCTGGGCCGGCTTGAAGCCCCTGACGAAATCGCTCGTCTTCGCGATCCGGGCCTTCAGCTCGGCGAAGTCCTTCTCCGCATCTTCGTGCTTCGGGATCTCGACGCCGGAGAGACGGGCCACCGCGCCCTTGGCGGTGTCGCAGGCAATCTGCACCTGGCGCGACAGCGGGAACATGTCCGGCGTCAGCCGCCAGGCGGCCAGCAGCACGGCGTCGATCTTCTTCGCCTCGCAATGCGCCTGCGCCTTGTCCAGGATCGCGGACAGGTTGTGCAGCGTGTTGGCGAAGCGCGGCGCGCTCGCCTGGTACATGGATATGCTCATGTCGCGAACCTCCTGAACCGGCAATCGGCATCGCGCTCGATCTGTGCGAGCAGGTCCAGCTCCCACTGCAGGTAGTCCTGCATCGCGGACTCGATCTGCGAGGTGCCGTCGTAGGGCTTGTAGTAGACGTCTTCGGGCGGCTCCAGCATCCGGGTCTCGCCCTGCTCCAGCGGCAGGCCTTCGGCTTTCCAGGCAATGGTGCCGCCTTCCAGCGCGGACACCTCGCGGCCGAGGAGCTTCGCGAGGTCCGCCGCCGCCCAGCGCGCGTGCTCGCCATCGGAGGAGGTGCAGACGATGGCCCCGGCAGTAGCGAGGCGGGCGGCGTAGTTCTGGATGCGCGAGCGGATAGCCCACGCCGAACCGGGGATGTGGCCTTTCCGGTACTCGATGCTCGTGCCGAAATCGAGCACTTCCACCGGACCCGCCTTTTGCATTTCAACGAGGTCGCGCGGCTTTATGCGCGAGCAGCTGGGCGCTTGTGGAGCACCTGCGCCCAAAGTTTCGACTGCGCCCCCAAAGGCGGGGGCGCAGTCGATCGTGGAAACCGAGGGCCAACCCATCTGGATGAGCCAGGAGGCAGTCATGGTGGCGCGGATGCCGTCGTCGTCGATGAGGACGATGCGCGCGTTGCGCACGGCCGCGAAGGTATCGGTCGCCTGCACCAGCTGGCCGCCGGGCGCGCTGATAGATCCTCTTAAGTGCCCCGCCGCGTACTCCTCCGGCGTTCGAACGTCGAATACATAGGTCGTCTTCGTGGCATCGGCGCGCATCGCCTCCAGTTCCGCGAGCGACGCCTTCTTCACGCCGAAGCGCTGCGCCACTCGATCCGCCGCCGCCTTCGCCCTGGCGAGCGCCTCGCCTTTGGGCGCCGGCGCCATGCGCGCCTGGCCGCGCTCGAGGCCGAAACCCGCGAGGTGCCAGCCCATGGTGCCGTTCTTGAGCGCGACGACCTTGTTCGGAATGCCGGCGTTGATGAGGGACTGGGCGCCGATGATGGAGCGGGTGCGCCCGGCGCAGTTGACCACCACGGTCGTCTCGGGCCGAGGCGCGGCCTCGAACACGCGGCGCACCAACTCGGCGCCGGGGCAGTCGTAGGATCCCGGGATGTTCATCACGCGATACTCGTTCATGGGACGGGAATCGAGCACGACGAGGTCCTCGCCCGCGTCCAGCTTCGCCTTCAGTTCCGCCGCGGTGATGCGCGGGGTTTCCTCGACATGCTCCACGTATTCACCGAAGGCCTTCGAGGGGACGTGGACATTGGAGTAGACCTCCAGCCCCGCCGCCTTCCAGCCCGGCATGCCCCCGGCGAGTACGCTCATGCCACGGTAGCCCATGGCGCGCAGCACGCGCGCGGCGCGCTGCGCCAGGACCTCGTCGTCGTCCACCAGCACCAGGCGCGTGTCCTTGCGCGGCACCATGCGGCCGACCAGCGACTCCAGGTGCGACAGCGGCGCCGAGGCAGCGAGGAACAGGTGCCCCCGCGAATGCACGCCCTCCTCGCGCACGTCCAGCACGGCGATCTCGCCGCCGTCGGCGCACATCGCCTTCAGTTCCTGCGGCGTGATGCGCGGACTGAGGATGACCGGCTTGGCCATGAAGCGCGCAAACCTGCCGCCCGCGCTGGAGGGAAAGGTGATGCGATCAGGCAGGTCCTCCAGCGTCTTGCCATACAGGTGCAGGTGCAGTGATTCGGTGGCGCTGGTCACCTCGATGGTGTGGAAGTCCGTGGGCATCAGGGCGCAGGCGGTGCCTTTCTTCACGGTGAGCTCGGCGGTCTTGCGCAGAACGCCTTCGCCGGCGACCTCGCCGTTGTCGCTGCGCTCGTAGAACACGTTGTGCTCGTCGCCGTAGACGCCGGCGATGGTGGCCCAGGTGGTGTGGTCGTGCGGCGGCTGCGCCTTACCCGGCACGCCGGCCGAGCCGTACAGCGCGAAGCGGCCGTCGGCGTCCTCGGCGAGGTGGTAGATGGTGCCGGGCCGGCCCGGCGTGTTCTGGAAATGCTGGTGCGGGAACAGCTCGCTGCGGGTCGCGAGGCCGATCAACTCGGTCTTGATGGCCTCGAGCGCGGCGCGGGTGACGCCCTGCCTCGCCTCGATGGCGCGCACGCGCCCGATGAGTTCGCCGATCGCCTGCTCGCGCTGGTCCGTGACCGTCATGCGTTCCACCTCCGGGGAGCGGGGATTCTAACGCTGCAACTCCGATGCGGCATAATCCGGCGCAGGGAGGTTCACCGCATGGCCGGCAGCGAACAGGGCGGCTTCAACCGCTCCAGGGTCTACGACCCGAAGGTGGCGCTGGAGTTCTTCAGGAGCAGCGGCAAGCCCGAGAAGATCGCCAAGGGCAGCACCATCTTCGCCGAGAACGACAAGGCGCAGCCGCTGCTGTTCAAGCGCGACAAGATGTACCTGCTGCTGGAGGGCGAGGTCGCGCTGCAGGCCGGGCGCAAGGCGATCGGCACGTTGCGCGCCGGCGAGATCTTCGGCGAGCTGGCGGCGATCGCCGGCGACAAGCGCACCGCCACCGCGACCGCCGCCACCGACTGCAGCGTCATCGGCCTGGACGACAAGGCGTTCCGCAGGGCGCTGGCGAAGCAGCCCTCGTTCGCGCTCATGCTTATGAGCATGATCATCGGCCGGATCCGGGAGGGCATCGCCATGCTCGCCGAGCGCAGCCGCAAGCTGCAGACGGCCTGGAAGGAGCCGGTGCTGTTCGACAAGAAGCAGCTCGAGGACCTGGCCAACGGCCTCTCCGACGACCCGCCGATCTACTTTGACCGCAACAAGGTCATCGTCGAGGAAGGCCAGACCGGCACGCGCATGTACGTGGTGTTGAAGGGCCGCGTCATGGTGTACCTGGACGGCGAGGTGGTGGAGAAGATCGGCCCCGGGGGCGTGTTCGGCGAGCTCGCGCTGGTGGACCAGCCCACGCGCCTGGCCAGCGTGGTCGCGGAGACCGACTGCGAGCTGCTGCCCATCGGCCGCAACGCGTTCCTGGCAATGGTGAAGACCAGCCCGGACTTCGCCGCGTCCCTGCTCAGCGCGCTCTCCGAGCGGCTGAAAGCGGTGACCGCGAAACTGAAGTAGGCACCGGAGCGATCCGCCCGGCAAAACTCTCCCGGTAGGCCGCGCAGCGCTCGGTGGCGCCGCGACCAAGCGCGAAGTACAGCGGATGTGGACTCAACAGCCGGTCCGTCTCGCCCAGCGCGTTGGCGCGATGGCTGGACCAGCGGTACTCGGCAGGGTCGCGCGTCAGCCCGGCGCGGACCGGATTGAGTTCGATGTAGCGCATGCACGCGAGCAGGTAGCGGCGCGCGTGCACCGGCGTGGCGTCGAAGTCCCCGCCCAGCCCCTCCATGAACGCGGCCGCCGCCTCTGCGCGCGCCGGGGTCGCCAGAAGGTGCGCGTGGTTGCCCATCAGCGCGTAGGCGTGCAGCGCGCAGCCATGGCGCGCCGCCAGGACCCCGAGGCGCTCCAGGTACGCTTCAGGCGCCTGCGGGCGGGCACTGCGTTGCACGAGGTGCAGCGCGACGCCGGGCTGGCTGGTGCAGGCGAGTCGCCCCATTTCCCGAGCAACGCCCGGGCGACGTAGTTGGTTGACGCGGGCATGGCCATGCCGCGAGTCGGCGGCGCGAGCCGGCGGCGCGAGCCGGCGTGCGAACCAGTGCACTCCGTCAGCGGTGTGCCGGTGTAGGCTCCACGGCAGGCGACCAGAGGACATGAAAGCACTATTCCAAGGCGTGTTCCGCGGCTGGGGCCTGGTCGCCGCCGGCACCGGCCTGCAATTCCTGCAGACCAGCCTGCTGCACCAGTCCTTCGGCGCCTATTTCGCCATCCTGCGCGACGACCGCGGCTGGTCCAAGACCGAGCTCTCCGGCGCGGCTGCGCTGCACCAGATGGAATCGGCGATCCTGGGGCCGGTGCTGGGCTGGTGCCTGGACCGTTTCGGCACGCGCGGCGTGGTGCGCATCGGCGTCACGCTGTTCGGCGGCGGCTTCATGCTGCTCGCGTTCATCGATTCCCTGCTGCAGTTCTACGCGGCGTTCCTGGTCGCCGCCACCGGCGCCAGCATGTGCGGCTTCTTCCCGCTCAACTTCGCCCTCATCCACTGGTTCGAGCGCTGGCGCGCGCGCGCCATGGCGACCATGCAGTTCGGCCACGCGCTGGGCGGGCTGGCGGTGCCGCTGGTGGCGTGGATGCTCACGACCTACGGCTGGCGCGTGACCGCGTTTGCCTCCGGCGTGCTCATCCTGATGGTCGGCTGGCCGCTCTCCGGGGTCATCCATGGCAAGCCGGTCGACTTCGGCCTCAAGGTGGACGGCGATGCGCCGGCGCCGCAGGCGCCCGGCGCACCCGCGCCGCCCGCCAGCGATGCGGACTTCACCGCGCGCGAAGCGCTGCGCACCCCCGCGTTCTGGCTGCTGTCGCTGGGGCATGGCTTTGCCCTGTTCGTGGTGATGGCGGTCAACGTGCACGCCATCACCCACATCAAGGAAGGGCTGGGCTACACGCTCGAGGCGGCGGCCCTCTTCATCATGCTGCAGACGGTGTTCCAGATCGTCGGCGTCGGCATCGGCGCCTGGATCGGCGACCGCTCCAACAAGCGCCTGCTGTGCGCGCTGTGCATGGTGATGCACATGGCGGGGCTGCTGTTCCTCACCTACGCCACCGCGATGTGGATGATCGTCGCCTTCGCCGTGCTGCACGGCGTCGCCTGGGGACTGCGCGGTCCCTTCATGCAGGCGATCCGCGCCGATTACTTCGGGCGCCGCGCCATCGGCATGATCCTGGGGCTGTCACTCATGATCCTCGTCATCGGCCAGGTCGGCGGGCCGATGATCGCCGGGATCATGGCCGACCTGTCGGGCAACTATCGCTCCGGCTTCACCACGCTCGCCCTGCTCTCGGGACTGGGGTCGCTGTTCTTCCTGTTCGCGACCAAGCCCGCGCCGCCGCTCAGGACAGGCCGATGATGCGGCCCTGGATCACGCGCACGCGGTCACCGAGCCGCCAGTGCGGCTCGGCCATGTGGCGGAAAGTGCGCACCGCGCCGTCCTCCATGCGCACGTCCACTTCGTAGACGCGGCCTGCGCCGCCCGGGCGCGTCGCGCCCGCCATCGCGCCCAGCAGGATCACGAAGCCCTCGCCGCCGCCCCCGCCCATCCGGTAGCCCAGCACGTCCCGTGGGACGCCGCCTTCGGGCGCGCCGCCCGGCTCGCGGCGGCGCGGCGCGATCTCGCGCACGATCTCCACCACGCCGCAGCTGCCGCAGGGCGGCCGCGCGGCGGGCGCGAAGCGCGTGGTGGCGGGCTCGGGTCCCGGAATCAGGACCAGCACGGCGGCCGCGAGCGCGGCGATGACCGGAACGGGGAACAAGGATCTCGTGCGCATGGCCGGGCTCCGCGTGGCAATGCGCCGTCCCCCGATCGGCGCGCGAGCGTCTGACTGCCTGACGACCAGATCATGCGCCAGTTTCCCGGACTTGTTTGAACATTCCGGTCGCCGCCCGGCGACGATTCGTGCGCGCACGACAGCCCGCGAAAATGGCGTAGCATGGCCGCTTCAGCCAAACGAAGGGTCACGCCATGAGTGGTGGTGGAGAAGCAGCGCCGGCACCCAAGCCGGCGGCAGGGCCCGGGGGTCCGCCGGTCGATCCGGTCGAGGACCTGGCAAGGAAAATCTTCGTCGAGCTCGCCGCGCAGATCCATTCCCAGCCCGGCGGGCAGAAGCCCGAGCACAAGAGCGTGGTCGAGTTGAGCTTCCGCCTCGCGGAAGCCTTCATCGCCGGCAACTTCGACTTCAACACCGCGGCCCGCGACGCCCGCGAGGCGAAGGCCAAGGCGAGCGTGGACGTCAGCAAGATCGAGTTCGACTTCGGCGCGGTGGGAACTTCGGCGGCGACGAAGTAACCGGGCCGCCGCCCTACGCGGCCCCGGCCCTCCGGGTTTCCTTCAACCGCTTCACCGGCTCGCGCGCGAACGCGCCCGACTGGTAGTCGTGGATTGCCTGCTCGATCTCCTGGCGCGTGTTCATCACGAACGGGCCGTACTGCACCACCGGCTCGCCGATGGGCTTGCCCGCGAGCAGCAGCACGCGCGCCCCGTTCGTCCCCGCCTCCAGCTTCACGCTGTCGCCCGCCGTCAGGAGTCCCGCGGCACGGTGCGGCAACGCCTTCCGGTCCTCGCCCACCGTCGCCTCGCCGTCATACGCGTACAGGAACGCGTTGTGCGCCGCCGGCAGCTTCACCTCCGCTGAAGCCCCCGCCGGCAGGTCGAAGTCGTAGAACAGCGGTTCCGTGGACAGGCCGCCGATCGGGCCCTTGATCCCGAAGTCCTCGCCCGCGATGACCTTGACCTTCACGCCACCCGGCAACGCCGCCACAGGAATGTCCCCGGCCGGAATGTCGGCATACGCCGCCGGCTTCATCTTTTCCCTCGCCGGCAGGTTGAGCCACAACTGGAAGCCGCGCATCCGGCCTTCCGCCTGCTGCGGCATCTCCGAATGGATGATGCCGCGCGCCGCGGTCATCCATTGCACGTCGCCCGGCCCGAGGTCGCCGGTGTTGCCCCCGGAGTCCTTGTGCTGCATGCGGCCATCGAGCATGTAGGTGACCGTCTCGAAGCCGCGATGCGGGTGCGAGGGAAAGCCGGCGAGGTAATCGTCCGGATTGTCCGAGTAGAACTCGTCCAGCATCAGGAACGGGTCGTGGCGCTGAATCTGGCTCGCGCCCAGGCTGCGGCGCAGCTTCACGCCGGCCCCGTCCGAGGTCGGGATCGAATTGATGACGGTCTTGAGCGTGCGTACGGTCATGACGATTCTCCTTTCTGCATTTTAACTAGGCCGCGAGGCGCAGCAGGTCCTGCCGCGCGCGGGCGATGCCCAGGTTGCGCGGCGCCTCGCCCATCGCAAGGCCCTCGGCGTACACGAACTCGACCTCAGTGATGCCGACGAAGGCGAGGAACTGCCTGACGTAGGCCGTCTGGCTGTCTGCGGCCGTACCCGCGTACAGGCCACCGCGTGTCGCGAACACCCAGGCTTTCTTCCCCGTCAGCAGGCCGACCGGGCCTTTGTCGGTGTACTTGAAGGTCACGCCGGCGCGGGCGACATGGTCCACCCAGGCCTTGAACTGGGACGGGACGCCGAAGTTGTACATCGGCAGCGCGATCACGATCGCGTCGGCGGCCTTCAGCTCGTCGATGAGCGCATCGGACTCGCCCACCACGCGCGCCTGCTCCGGCGTGCGCGCCCCGGGCTTGGCGAGGAACGCGGCGAAGCGCGCCTCGTCCAGGTGCGGGATCGGGTCTTTCGCCAGCTCGCGCACCACCACCTTCGCCTCGGGCTTGCCGACGCGCAGCTGGGCGACGAACTCGGTGGCGAGTTTCGAGGACTCACCCTTGCCGTTGTAGATGCTGCTGTTGATCTGGAGGATGTTGTTCATGGCTGGCTCCTTGGTTGGTGTGGAGCCATTAAACTATTGACTATACCGATTGAATATCGGATAAATTAGCGAATACAAATCTATTTATTAGATGTAAATGGCGAAGCCGAAGATCTCCCTCGACCAATGGACTTCCCTTGTTTCAGTCGTTGAATCAGGTAGTTATGCGAAGGCCGCGGGGAAGATCCACAAAAGTCAGTCCACGCTCACCTACGCCATCCAGCAACTGGAGCGCCTGCTGGACATCAAGGTGTTCCGGCGCGAGGGCCGGCGCTCGGTCCTGACCCCCGCAGGCGAGCTGCTCTACCGTCGCGGCAAGACCCTGGTCGAGGAGGCCGCGCGTCTGGAGCAATCCGCCGGCGACCTCGCGCGCGGCTGGGAGCCGGAGATCCGGCTCGCGGTGGACGCGGTGTTCCCCACCTGGCTGCTGCTCAAGTGCCTGGAGCGCTTCGGCACGGAGCGCCCGGAGACGCGCATCGAACTTTACGAAACAGTGCTTGGCGGCCACGAAGACGCGCTCGCGCAGCGCTCGGTGGACCTCGCCATCGGCGGCATCGTTCCCGCCGGATTCGTCGGCGACGCGCTCATGCCGGTGCGCTTCGTCTGCGCCGCCGCGCCCTCCCACCCGCTGCACCAGTTGGGGCGCGAATTGACGCTGGAGGACCTGCGTCGCCACCGCCACCTCGTCATCCGCGACTCCGGCCTCCAGCGCGCGCGCAGCGGCGGCTGGTTGAACGAGACCCGCTGGACCGTTTCCTACAAGGCGACCTCGATCCGCGCCGCGGTCATGGGGCTGGGCTTCGCCTGGTATGCGGAGGAAATGATCCGCGAGGAACTGGATGCCGGGCGCCTGAAACCGCTGCCGCTGCGCGAGGGGCGGGAGCGCTTCGCGACGCTTTACCTGGTCTACGCTGATCGCGAAGCGGCGGGGCCGGGGGTGAGGAAGCTGGCGGAAATGATCGGCGAAGCGGTCCGCGCCGAATGCCGGCACGCGCAGGCCGCGGCTACTTGAAGAGCCTGTTCCAGCCGTCCTTGATTGCCGTGCCGGCCTTCGAGGCGAGCCCGGTCACGCCGCGCAGCATCGAGCCCCACACCTGTTTCACCACCTCGCCCGCGCTGGCGCCATTGGTCTTCTTGCCGACGTCGCGCAGGTGCAGGTCGGGCATGGGCAGCGACAGCGTGGTGCCCAGATGCGCCTTGCCGCTCTGCACGCGCAGGTTCTCGATCACGAATTTCCGTCCCGGGCCGTCGCTTTTCGCCTTGCCGGCATTCGCCGCCACCCAGGCATCCACGTTCCTCTGGATCACCGTCATGTTGTCGCTGCCCTGGCCGCGCTCGTAGGTCACCTCCGGGGCGACGATGAGCAGTTCCTTGATGACGACGACATGCTGCGCGATCGAGGCCGGGTCGAGCGTGAGGCGCATCTCGGCCAGCTTCAGCGCCTGCGGCGACTGGAAGCCCTTTGGGTTGCCCAGCACCAGGCCACGGATCGCACCACGGCCTTCGGCGACTTCGATGCGCACGCTCTGCACCTTCACGCTGACGCCGGTGATCTCCGGGCCCCAGCGCTCGATCGCCTGCTTCACCAGGCCGTCCAGGGAAAACAGCAGCCACCACGTGCCGCCAATGGCGAGAAGGGCGATGACGAGGAAGGCCGAGAGGACTTTATGGCGGGTTTTCATGCGGGGATGATAGCCGGGCTACTATCATCGCCGGAATGACCCGCCTCCTGTGCGCCCTGCTGCTTGTCCTGGCGCCGTTTCCCGCCCAGCCGCAGGCAACGGTCTCGCCTTCTGACGCGCGCGCAGTGCGCGAAGTAATCGAACAGCAACTTGATGCCTTCCGCAAGGATGACGCCGAAGGCGCATTCGCCCTTGCCACGCCCGGCATCCGCGCCAGCTTCGGCACCGCGGCGAACTTCATGGACATGGTGCGCACGTCCTACGCCGTGGTCTACCGGCCGCGCAGCGTGCAGTTCGAGGCGCCGGTGCTGGTGGACGGCGAAGTGGTGCAGCCGGTGCGCATGACGGACGCGGACGGACGGGCGTGGATCGCGCTCTATCCGATGCAGAAGCAGGCCGATGGGAGCTGGAAGACGAACGGCTGCCAGCTGGGAAGGCTGGCGGGCGCGGCGACCTAGGCCCGCCTCCGCCACGGCTTCGCCGCCACCGCCATCCGCAACCCCACCGCGACCTGGATCACCGCCGAGAGCAGCATCGCCGCCGAATAGCCGTCCGGGTCCCAGCCGCCCGCGGCGGTGCGCGGCCACAGGTCGAGGATCCAGCCGATCACCGCCTGCAGGACGAACGCCCCGATCAGGGTGAGCATGTTCGCCGCGGTGGCGACGCGCCCCATCTGCTCGGCCGGGAACATCTGCCCGACGGCGACGTAGCCCAGCGCGCCGGCGGAGCCGAAGAAGGCGAACAGGATCCACAACCCGTTCACCGCGAGCGCGCCCGAGGGCTGCAACGCGAGTGCGAGTTGCACGAGGATCAGCCCGCCCAGGCATGCGAGCGGGACCAGCGTCCCCGAGAAACCGCGCTCCTGCGCGCGGCTGGAGAGCAAACCCATGGTGAGCCCGCCACCCATCATGGTGAGCGTGTACAGGAACAGCGTCGCCGCGCGCGCCGGGCCGTCATATCCGGCGACGTCACGCAACCACGGCCCCACCCACAGGCCGAGGTAGGTGAAGTTGAGCACCGACAGCATCGCCATCGCCGGGCCGAAGCGCCAGAACACGGGCGAAGCGAGGATGGTGCCCATCACCCGGGTCTCGTCGGCGAGCTTGCCCTTGCCCTGCGCCGCCGGCGCCGCCGCCTTCTCCGGCATGGCGAAGAACATCCACAGCGCCGCCGCCACGGAGAACCCGCCCATGAGCCAGAAAATGCCGCGCCAGCCGATGTACGGCAGCGCCGCCTCGGCGGGCGCGGTGGCGAGCACCGCGCCCAGGGTGCCGATGGCGAGGCCCCAGCCGGTCATCGCCGCCACGCGCGTGGTCGGGAACCACTGCGCATTCGCCTTGATGAGCGCCATCAGTCCGGCGGACACGCCCACGCCCAGCATCACGCGCGCCACCGCCATGCCGACGAAGCCCTCGGCGAGCGCGAACACCGCGAAGCCCGCGGCCGCGAGCAAGGCTAGACCGCTCTGAACCTTCCTCGGACCCACCATGTCCAGGGCGATGCCCACCGGCAACTGCACGATGGCGTAGGAGACGAACATGCAGGCGGCGAGGAACCCGAGCTCGCTCGCCGTGAGGCCGAACTCGACCGCCAGCACCGGGCCGACCACGGCCATCACCGCGCGCGAGCCCTGGTTCACCAGGTTGAAGGCGGAGAGCGGGAGGGTGATGCGGAGGAAGAGGACGCGCAGGGGGAGCATGGCCAATGTTACCGATCGGTTACATTTTTGGCCGCCCGGGGCGCCGTCGAAGCGGGAAAAATGGGGACTGTCCCTGATTTCGCTGTTTTATGCGGCGGCGCGGGCGCCTTCGCCGGCGAGGTAGTCCTCGTAGCTGCCGTGGAAGTCGACGACCTGCGCGGGTTTTCCTTGGCCCGCCGGCTTCAGCTCGATGATGCGCGTGGCGAGCGAGCTCACGAATTCGCGGTCGTGGGACACGAACACCAGCGTGCCGGTGTACTTGTCCAGCGCGGTGTTCAGCGACTCGATGGATTCCATGTCCAGGTGGTTGGTGGGTTCGTCCAGCAGCATCACGTTGGGCATCTGCAGGATGAGCTTGCCGATCATCATCCTCTGGCCCTCGCCGCCGGAGATCACCTTGAGCATTTTCTTCTGGTCGTCGCCCGAGAAGAGGAGCTGGCCCAGCGTGGCGCGCACGATCTGGTCGTCCTGCTCCGGGCGGTCCTTGCGGCGCCAGCGGCCCAGCCAGTCAGCCAGGGTCTCCTCGGTCTTCAGCTCGTCGGCCGGGTCCTGCGGCCAGTAGCCGGCGCGAGCCTTCTCGGCCCACTTCACGCTGCCGGCATCCGGCTGCAGCCCGCCCTCCACCGCGCCGGAGGCGAGGCAGCGCAGCAGTGTGGTCTTGCCGATGCCGTTGGGGCCGATGATGGCGACCTTCTCGCCCGCTTCGATGGCGAGGTCCAGCTTGTCGAAAAGTCGCGTTCCTTTCGCGTTTTCCTTGCCAAATCCCTTGCCGAGGCCCTTCGCCTCGATGGCGAGGCGGTGCAGCTTCTCCTTCGGGTCCACCGTGAGGCGAATGAACGGGTACTGCCGGCTCGAGGGCTTCACCTCCTCGGGCTTCAGTTTCTCGATCATCTTCATGCGCGAGGTGGCCTGGCGCGCCTTCGCCTTGTGGGCGCGGAAGCGGCGCACGAACTCCTCCAGGTCCGAGATCCGGTCCTTGGCCTTGGCGTTGTCCTTCTGCTGCTGTTGCTTGGCAAGCGTGGCCGCTTCCATGTAGTCGTCGTAGTTGCCGGCGTAGACCTTGATGCCGCCGTAGTCCACGTCGGCCATGTGGGTGCACACGCTGGAGAGGAAGTGGCGGTCGTGGGAAATGATCACCATCGTGCTCTGGCGGCGGTCCAGCACGTCCTCCAGCCAGCGGATGCTGTTGATGTCCAGGTTGTTGGTGGGCTCGTCCAGCAGCAGGATGTCCGGGTCGCCGAAGAGGGCCTGGGCGAGCAGGACACGCAACTTCCAACCCGGCGCCACCGCGCTCATCGGGCCCTGGTGCTGCTCGGTGGGCACGCCCAGGCCCAGCAGCAGCTCGCCCGCCCTCGCCTCCGCGGTGTAGCCGCCGTACTCCGCGTACTTCGCCTCCAGGTCAGCCGCCTTGAGGTATTCCTCTTCGGTGGCCTCGGGCTTGGCGTAGATCGCGTCCCGCTCCTTCGCCGCGTTCCACATCTCGGCGTGGCCCATCAGCACCACGTCGAGGACCCGGTCGTTCTCGAAGGCGAACTGGTCCTGGCGCAGGCGGCCCACGCGCTCATGCGCGTCGATGGCGATCGAGCCCGCGCTGGGCTCGAGCTCGCCGCCCAGGATTTTCATGAAGGTGGACTTGCCGCAGCCGTTGGCGCCGATCAGGCCATAGCGGTTGCCGCCGCCGAACTTCACGGAGACGTCGGAAAACAGCGGCTTGGCGCCGTACTGCATGGCGATGCTGGAGGCGATGATCACTGGGGATTCCGGAAACGAGTCAGCCGGCGTGAGCCAGCCCGGGGTCGGGCCTAGGAGCGGGGGCGGATTGTACCAGCCGCAGCCAGTTGCTCGCGCAGCATGGCCACCATGCGCCCGGCCGGCGTGCCAGGGGGAAACAGGATCGAGAACCGTCCTTCCCGGTCAAGCAGGAACGTGTATGGCGTGTGGTCGATGACGTACCCGCCGCCCGGCAGCGCCACCTTCTCAAAGAACACCTTGTAGTCGGTCGCAATACGCCGGATGTCAGTTTCCGTGCCGGTCAGCGAAACCATGCGTGGGTGGAACGCGCTCGCGTACTCGCGCAGCACGGCCGCTGTGTCGCGCAGCGGGTCCAGGGTGATGAAGACGGGCTGCACATCAGCCGCCGATTCGCCGAGCTCGCGCAGCGCCTGCGCGATTGCCGCGAGGTCGGTCGGGCAGACGTCCGGGCAGGTGGCATAGCCGAAGTAGAGCAGCACCAGCTTGCCGCGAAAGTCCGCCAACGCCACCCGCCGCCCCACGGGGTCCGCCAGCATGAACGGCCCGCCCACCGGGTGCTTGCCTGACATCAGTTCGCCCATGAGCCGGGCGGCGTCGGCGCGCCGCTCGGGCGGCTCGGGGCCGCAGCCGTCCAGCAGGATCGCCGCCGCCGCGGCGAGCGCCGCGGCCAGGCGCTTCAAGCTAGGCTCCGAAGACGTACTCGGTGCCGGTCGCGGAGGTGATGAGGCGGTCGGCAAGCTCGGAGCGCAGCAGCGCGACAATGGTCGGCCCCGAGCAGTGCATCGGGATGATCACCTCGGGGTCCAGTGCCTTGAATTCCGCGATCGTCCTGCGTACGTAGCCCTCGTCCGCCGGGAACAGGTGGAAGCCGCCCAGCGCCGCGTGCAGCTTCTTCACCCCGGAGACCGCCATCGCCTGGCGCGCAGTGTTGATGATGCCGGCGTGGCCGCAGGAGGACATCACCACCAGGCCGCGGTCCTTGACGTTGAAACAGGTGCCGTGCTCGTGCACGTGCTGGTCCTGCACCGGCTTGCCCCCGGCCCTGGCGTTCTCCGAGGGAATGTCGCAGCCGATGCCGTCGGCGCGGCGCGCGTACTCCACCATCGTGTTCGGCAGCACGCGCTCGAAGCTGGAGCGCTGGATCGTGCCGGTGGTGAAGGCGTGGCCCATGACCACCGTGGGCTTCTCGCAGTTCACCACGCGGATGCGGTGCTTCTGCAGGTCGCGCCGGTCGAGCACGCCCCAGTCGGCGAAGTGGCCCGGCGCGCCACTCGCGTTCTTGCGCACGCAGAACAGGTCCTCGCCGCCGATGTAGAGCGGCAGGTCGCCGGGCAGCTGGTCGCGGTACCGCTCCAGGAAGCCGATCATGCCGCCAAAATGGTCGTAGTGGCCGTGGCTGGCGATCATGGCATGGGTCTTCGCAGCATCCACGCCCATGATTTCCATGTTGTTCAGGTAGGCGTTGGGGGTGTAGCCGAAGTCGAGCAGGATCTGGCGCGTGTCGTTGCCAATGCGCGATTCGAGCGCCAGCGCGAGGCCCCATTCGCTGTGAAGCGTCTTCCTCACGTCCTTCGGCGAGACCAGGCCCGCTCGGCGGGTCTTCACCCACTTTGAGCTGCCCACCCGCGGCGTGTCGTAGCTGGAGTCGGTGATCACGCGGACGGTCAAGCTGTCGACGGTGGGCACGCTCGTGAGCTTTTCCGACTGCGCAAATGCGCTTCGGGCCAGGCCGAGCTGCGCTAGCGCTGCCGCGGTGGCTGAACCCAGGACGACGTTACGGCGGCGCAGATCGATGCTCATGCAACCCTCCCCTTGGATGGACTCGCGGATGCAGGGGGAGTCTGCGCCTCGGAAGTTCGGGCCGCAAGAGGGACGGGCCATGCGCCTGCCGAGGGAGCCAGACCTTGGATTCCCGGTCGCTGCGTCGCACCAATCCCGGTCGCGGCAAGGGACCCTATAGCTGCTGCTCCGCCGCGACCCGCTCGCGCCTGCGCCGCAGCGCGGGCACCAGCGGCGCGATGAGCAGCGCCGCGGCGAGCGCAAGGCACGCGGCCGAGATCGGCCGCTCGACGAAGGTGGTGAGCTGGCCCTGCGACAGGATCAGCGCCTTGCGCAGGTTGTTCTCCAGCATGGGCCCCAGCACGAAGGCGAGCACCAGCGGCGCGGCCTCGTAGCCCACCTTGCGCATCAGGTAGCCCAGCACGCCGAAGGCCATCATCACGCCGACGTCGAACACGTTGTTGCCGCTGGCGTAGACCCCGACGATGCTGAACAGCAATATCAGCGGGAACAGCACGTTGTAGGGCAGGCGCAAGAGCTGCACCCAGATGCCGATGAGCGGCAGGTTGAGCACCAGCAGCATGGCGTTGCCGATGTACATGCTGGCGATCACGCCCCAGAAGAGGCCCGGGTTCTGCGTCATCAGCAAGGGCCCGGGCTGCAGGCCGTGGATGATGAACGCGCCCAGCAGCAGCGCCATCACCACGTTGGGCGGGATGCCCAGGGTCAGCAGCGGGATGAACGCGCCCCCGGCCGCTGAGTTGTTGGCCGCCTCGGGGCCGGCGACGCCCTCGATGGCGCCCTGGCCGAAGCGCTCCGGGGTCTTCGAGACGCGCTTCTCCAGCGCGTAGGAAGCGAACGAGGCGATCACCGCGCCGCCGCCGGGGATGATGCCCAGGAAAAAGCCGAGCACGGTGCCGCGCCCGATCGGGCCCGCGCTCGCCTTCCAGTCGGCGCGCGTGGGCAGCAGGTTGCGGATTTTCTGGCTGACGATGCTGCGCATCACCGGGCGTTCGATGTTCGAGAGCACCTCGGCCACGCCAAAGAGGCCCATCACCACCGGGATGAGGCCGATGCCGTCGTACAGTTCCATGCGGCCGAAGGTGAGCCGCGCCTGCGCGTTGATGCTGTCCAACCCGATCAGCCCAATCACGGTGCCCACGCAGGCCATGAGCAGCGACTTGAGCATCGAGCCCTGGGTGAGGAAGGTCAGGATCACGAGACCGAGGACCATCAGGCTGAAGTACTCCGCCGGCCCGAAGGCCACCGCGAAGCGCGCGAGGCTCGGCGCCACCAGCATCAGCCCGACCACCGCGATCGTCCCGGCGATGAACGAGGCCATCGCCGCCATGCCCAGCGCCGGGCCGGCGCGCCCCCGCAGCGCCATCTGGTGGCCGTCCAGGCAGGTGACCACCGAGGTCGCCTCGCCGGGGATGTTGACGAGGATCGAGGTGGTCGAGCCGCCGTACATCGAGCCGTAGTAGATGCCCGCCATCATGATGATGCCGGCCTCGGGCTTGCCCGAGAGCGTCACCGGCAGGAGCAGCGACATCGCGGTCACCGGCCCGATGCCCGGCAGCACGCCGACCAGCGTGCCGATGAACACGCCGATGAAGCAGTAGAGCAGGTTGACGGGCAGGAGCGCGACCCCCAGCCCCTGCATCACGCTGGCGAGGATGTCCAACGCCGCGCCTCAGCCGATGCCCAGCACGCCCGCGGGCAGCTGGATCAGCAGCAGTTTCTTCAGCAGCCACCACACCGCCAGCGGCGCGCCGATGCCCACCGGGAGCGCGACCACCCAGCGCACCGGGTCGATGCCGCGCAGCAGCACCAGCATGAGCGGGATCGAGGCCAGCAGGAAGCCCAGCGTGTTGAGCAGCAGCGCGAACGCGCACAGGCTCGCCATGATGGCGATCACCCTGCCCCAGCGCGTGCCCTGCCACAGTGACGCGAGCGACGGGCCGCCGGCGCGGACCGCGGCCGCCACCAGCGCGGCCGAGAACCCGCACATCAGCAACCCCAGCCAGAAGAGCAGGAACCCCGAGCCCGGGTCGCTCACCGCGCCGATGCCGTTGCTGCGCCCGGCGAATACCACGAACACGCTCAGGGCGAGCCAGCCCAGCGCGCCCCAGAGCTCAGCGTTCTTCAACCTGCCAGCCTGGTTGCCGGCGCTATTTCTTCTTCAGGCCGAGCATCTCGACCACCTTGCGCTCGGTCTCGATGTTCTCCAGCACGAACTTGCGGTAGTCCTCGGTGCCCTTGTAGTTCGCCACCATGTCGTACTTGGCGAGCGTGGCCTGCACTGCCGGGTCCTCGACCGCCTTCTTGAAGGCGTCGTGCAGCTTCGCCACCACCTTCGGGTCCATGCCGCGCGGGCCGGCGATGCCGAAGGGCGAATCGAACACGAACGGATAGCCCAGTTCCTTCAGCGTCGGCACCGTGGGCCAGTTCTTCGAGCGCTCCGCGGTCCAGATCGTCAGGAGGCGCAGCTGCCCGGCCTCCACCAGCCCTTTCCAGCCGGTGGAATCCGCCTGCAGCATGGTGTGGCCGCCCAGAACCGCGGCGTTGGTCTCGGCCCCGCCCTTGAACGGCACCTGGGTGAACTTGACCCCGGCTTTGGCCGCGATCTGCTCCATGCCGATGTGCAGCGAGGTGCCCGCCCCAGGCGTGGCGTAGGTCACTTTGCCCGGGTTCTTCTTCGCGAACTCGATCACGTCCTGCAGGGACTTGAACGGCGAATCGGCCTTGGTCGTGATGCCGAAGGTGTAGCCCGTCAGGTGCACGATGTAGGTAAAGTCCTTCAGCGCATCCCAGGGCGTCTGCTGCATCAGCGGCAGGCGGAACACCGTGATCGGGATCTGCGCGATGGTGTAGCCGTCGGGCTTGGCCGAGGCCGCCATCGTGGCCGGGCCCACCGTGCCGCTGCCGCCGGCCTTGTTGTCGATCACCACCGGCTGGCCAAGCACCTTGGAGGCGGATTCGGCCATGGCGCGCATGGAGACATCCGTCGAGCCTCCGGCGGGCCAGGGAACGATCAGGGTAATGGGCTTGGTCGGGAATTCCTGGGCCTGTGCCGACTGAACGGCGAAGACGGCGAATGCGGCGACCAGCAGCGGTGCCATTCTGGATTTCATCATGTGGTAACTCCTCCTCGTTGGGACTGTACCCAAATCAGGGGGGGAGGGCCAGAGAATCGGCGGCCGTGGATGCTGCGTTGCCGCGTAAGTCCGCACCATGTAACCGATCGGTTACATCCGGGCCTGTGCAGTGGGCTGCCGCCCGGCACCGAATACGCATTGACAATCGTTGACACATTGGCGCCCCGATTGTCTGAACGGGCCATTGTCAATTTCGCGCGCTGGCTTAGGATGTCAGGCAGGCTGGAACGACGGCCTGACGAACCCGGGGGTGTCCATGAAATTCGCCAGATTTCTCGTGGGATTGGGGATGATCCTTGCCGGAGGCCTCGCGCATGCCCAGCTCACGATCACCGGCAGCAGCTTCCTGTCCTGGTCCGGATACAACGGCCAGCCTGCCCTGGAAACCGGCGTCCTCTCCTCGGGCGTTCGCGGGACGCTCTCCGCGCTGGCGCCGGGCACGGCCACGTTCACCTATCTTGGCAACGAGTCTGGCTACACCAACGCGTTCAACTTCTCGCTGGGCAGCCAGCACCTGTTCGAATCGAGCGCGGTCGGCACGGCGATCTCCGGCCTGGTCGGCGCCGGCGCACTGGACTTCAGCTTCAGCACGCTGGCCCCCGCCGGCTCGTTCAGCAATGGCAGCACCAGGATCGCCTACATCGGCGACGTGTCCACGGCGCACTTTGGCAGGTTCGACTTCGTCCTCGGCTTCAACGACAGCTATACCGGCGACGCCGATTTCGACGATTTCGTCGTCGGCGTCAACTTCGCCTCCCCGGTCCCTGAACCCGAAACCTATGCGATCCTGCTGGCCGGCCTTGGAATGCTCGGATTCGCCGCCCGGCGCAGGAAGCTTAACGCGGCGGCTGCCGCTTAGTCGGCACATCGTCGCCGCTCTCAGCGGCACCCTCACAAACCCGCTTCGGCGGGTTTTTGTTTGCCCGGATCAGATCAGCTCCGGCGGGACGACCCCGGCCTCCAGCCCTTTCATGATGACGTAGGGCTGCATGGCGGCGTTCCTGAACTTGTACTTGAATCCATGGGCGACCGCGCTCCGGAGCAGCGCGGGGCCGTGCCGGTCTTCGCAGAAGGCATTCAGGTGGCGCGCGAACAGGATGGGCTGGCAATCCCGCTTCATGAGCAGGCTCATCGGCGCCACCACGTCGGCGGCGGTGAAATAGCCATGCTCGTCGGTGCCGGCCAGGGCGCAGGCGAGCAGGACCCAGCGATACAGGGTCTCGCCGGCGTCCGTGACGGCGCGCTCATAGTCGTTGGAGATGGTCTGTTGCGCCTGCCTGAGCGCCTTGCGCAGCGCGAGCTGCGTGTCCTCGATGCCGATGAGCGAGCGATCCTGCGCGGCGGCGGCCAGGGCCGCATGCATGCCCAGCAGGTGCGCATAGTGCGGCAGGCCCTGCGACAGCCTGAAGATCCGCCTCCTCGCGCCCGGCTCGATGCTCATGCCGACCGCCGCCAGGCCGTTGTCGATGATGCGGTCGATCTCCGCCTGCGACATCCTCGGCATGTGCACCTGGATCAGCGCCCGCTGCACCGATTCGTGCTCGGCAATCAGCGTGTCGACGGACTCGGCGACGCCCACCAGCACCAGCGTGGTGTCGATCGCGTGATCCGAGAGGCTCTTGATGGTGTCGGCGAGGAGCGTGGCGGTGGAGCGGTCCTTGATGCGGTCGAACTCGTCGATGATGATCAGGAACCGGCCGCGGTCCTGCAGGATCGACCTGACCGCATGGGGGGTCACCTCGTCTGGCAGCAGTTGCGCCAGCGTGCCCTGCGCGCGGTCCGCCCCCCCCTGGTTCCTGCCGATCGGCGCATTCCTGGACAGCCCGATCTCGGAGAAGATCGATCGCCACAACGACGCGAAGGTCGTGGTCTGGTCGCAGTTGATCGTGCCGCAGGCCGGCATCGTGAACCGGTTCCTGAGCATCTGGCCGACGGCATTGACCAGCGAGGTCTTGCCCGCGCCGCGCTCGCCGAAGATCACGACGTGCTGGCCGCGCTGCACGCAGGCGTTGACCACGTCGGTGATCTGGGACTCGCGGCCGGCATACACCCGGCTGTCGATCGGGGCGCTCGGGCTGAACGCGGCGGCGATTGCTTCGATCAGGTCGATCCTGCTGCCGGGGGTCATGGGGCTCCTGCGGGATAGGTTAGCGCAACTCGGGCGATTGCGGCGGGGAGTCGGCCGCCCGCTTGAGGTAGGCTGCTCCCGCGCTCGCGCCCATGACCGCCGCCCCGACCCTCCTCGCCCGCGTCGCGCCCCTGGCGTTCATCTTCCTCTGGAGCATGGCCTTCGTCGCCGTGCGCGCGGGCCTGCCCGACGTCTCCCCGCTCTTCTTCCTCGCGGTGCGCTTCGCGCTCGCCACCGCGATCCTGGTGGCGATCGCCGCGTTGTGGCGCCTGCGCTGGGCGGGCCTCGCCAACACCTGGCGCCACTTCGTGGTCGCGGGCGTGCTCATCAACGCGCTCTACCTGTCCGCCAGCTACCTCGCCATGACCGAGATCGCCGGCGCCACGCTGGCGCTGATCGGCGCGCTGCATCCCCTGCTCACCGCGCTGCTCTCAGGGCCGGTGCTGGGCGAGCGCTTCCGGCCGCGGCAGTGGCTGGGCGTGGCCTGCGGCATCGTGGGAGTGGCGCTGGTCGTCGGCATCGACGTCGGCGACTTCGCGCAGCGCACTGGCGTGGCCTGGGGCTTGGGCGCGGTGGCCTGCCTGACCGCCGGGACGCTCTACTACAGCCGCTATTGCCGGGGCCTTGGCCTGATGCAGGCGAACACCGTGCAGCTCGCCGCCGCCGCGGCCGTCACCGCGGCGTTCGCGCTCGCGTTCGAGGACGTTCGCGCCGATTGGACGCCGACCGCGCTCGCGACGCTGGGCTTCCTGGTATGCGGCGTGTCGCTGGGCGGCATGGCGCTGCTGCTGTACATGCTGAAGACCGGCACCGCGGGCCGCGTCGCTTCCAACTTCTACCTCACGCCCGGCACCACCGCCGTGCTGGGCTGGTTGATCCTGGGCGAGGCCTTGTCGCCGCTGGCGATCCTGGGTTTCGCGATCGCCTCCGCCGGCGTATGGTTGGTCCATCGCGGAGGATGACCTTCATGCTCGTCGCACAAGTCAGCGCCTTTGGCCGGCCCGAAACCGTGATCGAGGTCGTGGAGCAGGCCGATCCGGGCGAACCCGGCGCGGCGGCGACGTCGTGCTCACCGACGGCCCTAACCTGGAGGCGAGGGTGCGCGCCGCGATCGGCGAGGCCGCCCTGCCGCTCGCCAACGACGCGGTGGGTGGCTCGGGCACGCAGCGGCTCGCGCGCTGCCTGAGCGACGGCGGCACCGTGGTCAACTACGGCGTGCTGAGCGGCGAGCCATGCATGGTGGATGGGCGCGACACCGTGTTCCGAGACGTGCGGATTCAGGGGTTCTGGCTGCGCAAGTGGTACGTGGACACGCCGCCCGCGCAGATCGCGGCGCTGTATCGGGAGCTTGCGGCCTGGGTGGCCGACGGGACGCTTGCGGTGGAAGTCGAGGCGGTTTATCCGGTTCGCAGGATCAAGGAAGCGGTGGCGCACGCGGCGCGCGGCGGTCGGTCGGGGAAGATCCTGGTTTCGTTTGCGAAGGAAAGTGTTACCGATCGGCAATCTGATTCGCTCATTCGATTCAGGGAGTGGGGAGGTAAGCCGGCAGGAATCCTTCGTGCCCGGATGGACCGAAGATCCCTTGGCCTGTCAGCGATGCCCGAAATCCCGGATCGTTGGCAGGTAGACGAAACGGGTGCAATTATCTCGATTCACGATTCATCAAGGAAATCCGCTCTATCTCAAGCCAAGTATTGACCTCGCTTGGCGTGATGAGTAACGTAGCCTTGACCCCAGATGCCCAATGGTCTGTTCGAACGCAATGTGGTCGCTGAGGTCGCGGCAGCCCACTTCCTTCCGCGCCGCGTACTGACGTATTCGCCGAAATTGACGTTTCGCACCGGTCATGCCGCACAGATGTAGGCCAGTATCGAAGTAAATTGGGGGATCGAGAAATGAAGACTGCTCGTGCCGGCGCTTGGGCGCTGGCCTGTTTCGTCTCGCTTCCCGTGCTCGAGGGCTGCAGCTCGCCCGGGCGAACCAACAACGCCACGCTCGGCGCCGTAGTCAGCGTGTTCACGCCCGCTGCGGAAATCGAGCAGATCTACTACCTTGGCGTCATCGACCCGATCGAGCAGCTGCCCGAAGCGATCTACCGCGTGCGGGTGCGAGGCCAGGCAAGCGCGATCTCCAACGTCACGTTCGGCTCCAAGTGGGTTCCGGCCTGGGCGGTCGACGCGCTGACCGCGAAGGCCGGCAACGAAGTCGGCGACAAGAACTTCTCGACCACCGCGTATTGCCAGAATCCACAGAATCTCTCGGCCTGCGTGCCACCGGTCGGCCGCGGCCTTGTGCAGTTCGGACCCGAACGCTTCCGCAACACGCCCACCGACCAGCGGCTGGTGATCGTAATGGGCGCCGATCCGTCAAAGTTCTTCGACGCCATCGACCAGACCCTGGGCACGATCGCCGAGGTGAAGCAGGACAACGACAACGCAGACTTGCGCAAGCACCTCACGGCCTCCCTGCTCAAGCTGAAGGATAGCCAGGGCAATCTCAGGACGATCCAGCTGCAGCTGCTTGAGGAGGGCCTGAAATGACACTCCTCCCGCAGGTCCGGTCGCTTGGGGGAGCGGCCGCGGGCGCCAAACATGAAGCCAGCGGGGGTGTCCACAACGAAGTGGAAGCAAACCAGGGCCCGCGGAGCCAGAA